>CAJWVZ010000008.1 GCA_913048385.1 uncultured Gammaproteobacteria bacterium
TGGAGCGGGAAACGAGATTCGAACTCGCGACCCCGACCTTGGCAAGGTCGTGCTCTACCAGCTGAGCTATTCCCGCTAGAGGATATTTCTAGTCTAACCTACTTAGATACGTCGCTATCGATTGCCTGATCGATACGAGCACATTCTATCCACTGTCTTGGGCAAGTCAAGCTCAATACAGCCCTTGATACATTTTTATTAATAGCAAGCAAGAGAATGGAACCTTTGAGACTCAAGCTTCGCTGAGCGTTTGCCAAGCGTCTCTGAAGTAAATTCCCATTGAGATCAAACTTAATAACGCAGCCAGCCAAAGCAGGAAAATTCCAAGCTGCAAAAATATTGCAGGTGAGCTAGAGCCAACCAAAAGCAATACTGTCAAGGCAATCATCTGCACCGTGGTTTTTAACTTGCCGACAAACCCTACTGCTACTAGAGAGCTTGATTTACGCTGGGCCATCCACTCGCGCAAAGCAGATACCACAACTTCGCGCACAATTATAATCAAGCAAGGAACAAGCAAAGATGGATAGACAGACAGTAAAAGAGTTACCACCGAAACTACCAAAAGCTTATCTGCAACCGGATCAATAAACGCACCGTAACTGCTCCCTTGGTTAAGTCGTCTGGCAAGATAACCATCTAACCAATCAGTAATGCTGGCTAAAAGGAAGACGCCTGCACCCATGATATTCGCCATCTTCATTTCAGAGAGATAAACCATAATAATGAGCGGAATAAATAAAATTCTTGTATAGGTTGCGACGTTAGCCCAGTTCATAAAATTTTAATTCTCTATCGTGATGCCATGCCTAAAGAGGTAAATTATTAATGAGCATTGCTCTGAAGTCGAGGAAAAGTTGCCTTAATCCAAATGTAATTCCGAATAAATCACTGCCGCCAGTCGCATGCTTATTCCTTCAACATTGGTCAATTCTTGCTGAGATGCGGACTGCACACCTTGTCGCCCCCCAAAATGCTTTAACAACGCTCTGCGTCTTTTAGGGCCAAGCCCCGCAATCTGTTCGAAAGGCGAAATCTTTCTTGCTTTTGCTCTCCTGTGTCGATGAGATGCTATTGCAAATCGATGAGCTTCGTCTCGAATATTTTGCAATAAATGCAAAGCACCAGAATCTTGAGGTAACACTAGCTCGTCAAAGCCGTCATTCTTAATAAAGAAAAGGGTCTCTTGCCCTGCCCGACGCGAAATACCTTTCGCTATACCCAATAAACCTATTTGATTCAATTCTAAATCATCTAAAATGCGTCGCGCCTGAGTTAGCTGACCCTTCCCACCATCAACTAAAAGCAAATCTGGTTCCTTCCCCTCTCCTTTTTTCAAACGGCTAAACCGTCTACTCAAGGCCTGTGACATCGCCGCGTAATCATCACCACCAGTCACACCCTCAATATTAAAACGGCGATAATCATTCTTTATCGGTCCGTCTTTATCGAATACAACACACGAAGCAACTGTTCCCTCGCCTGACGTATGGCTTACATCAAAACACTCCACCCGATCAAATTTAGAAAACCCAAGCACCCCCTGCAAATCTGCGAACCGTTTATGGCTATTGTTCTTGCTACCAATGAAATTTAAAAGAGATTCCTCAGCATTGGTAACGGCTAGTCGGACCCACTTTAGGCGATGACCGCGTACTTTAACCGACAACCTTATTTTTTTTCCGGCAAACGATGATAATGCCTCCTTGAGCGCATCGAATGCAGACAAATCTATAGATGATATTATTTCAGCCGGAATATTAGCTTTTCGATTTTCATCGGCCAAGTAATATTGAGCGATACAAGCCGCCATAACCTCTGAAGGTTCCGCACTCAGCTTCGATACAGGAAAGAAATTTTTGCTACCAATAATCCTACCATCTCGTATAAAAATCACTTGAACACATACATAGATGCCCTGCATAGATAGCCCCATAACATCTGCGTCATCACCTTTATTCGTAACTATCTGATCTGACTGAATGAGGCGAATTCGCTCAATTTGATCTCGCAACACGACCGCTTTTTCAAATTCTTGATTTAAAGCGGCACCATCCATTTCAACCCGTAATTCTCTCAACAACTGATCACTCTTTCCATTCAAAAACATTACCGATTTTTTTACATCTTTTGCGTACTCGGTCTTTGATATAAGCCCAACACAGGGCGCGGTGCAACGATCGATTTGATACTGAAGACAGGGCCGTGAACGATTCTTAAAATAGCTCTCCTGGCATTGCCTGACTTTAAAAACCTTTTGAAGGAGCTGAAGAGTCTCTCGAGTCGCCGGAGCGCTCGGATAAGGACCAAAAAATTGACCAGTACGCTGCCGCTTTCCACGAAAGAACATTAAACGAGGATATTCCGGATGTTCAGTAAGACGGATAAATGGATAGGATTTATCATCGCGCATCTGAATATTATAATTCGGCTTGTGCGTCTGAATGAGCGTCTGCTCTAAAAGCAATGCCTCAACTTCAGTATTGGTTACCGTAACTTCAATCTCGGAAATTTTGTTTACCATTGCCAAGGTTTTAGCGGTCAAACCTGACGCACGAAAATAACTAGTTACACGATTTTTTAAATTTTTCGCTTTTCCAACATAGATGATCTTTCCGTTAGCATTTAGCATACGATACACGCCGGGGCGGCGCGTGAGATTTTTTAAAAAACTCTGATGATCAAACAGGAAAGGTGCAGTCATCAACGATTTAGTCCATTCATCTTTTAATCAACTATATTCCAGCGCTAAATTATTTGAACTTCCTCTAGCAGCAATACTCCAAATTCATTGCGCACATCAGCTTTTATTTCTTGCCCCAACAAGTAGACGTCCTCGCCATGTGCGTTACTTTCATTTATAAGCACTAACGAATGGTCTTTATATACTGCAGCGCCTCCAGTTTTCTTTTGCTTTGCTCCAACAAAATCCGTAAGCCAGGCAGCCGACAATTTAACTTCATCCGGTTTATCAGCTTTAAATGCTGGCATCTCCGGATACTTCTGCCTAAGAAGCGAAAAGTGGGTTAATGGAATCACGGGGTTCTTAAAATAAGAGCCAGCATTTCCAAGAATTGCTGGGTTTGGTAATTTTCGTCGACGCACCTCACAGACTCTCTCATAAATCTTTAGAGAAATATTTTCAGACTCGCCATCAGCATCTGAGTCGAGTCCATTTAAATCCGGATAACCAAGAATAGGACGCGGCTCATCATAAAGCTTGAGACTAACTCTCGTAATAAGGAATTTATCAAGACCCTCTCTTTTGAAAACACTATCTCGATATTCAAACTGGCAATCCGTTTTATCAAACTCAACTACTCGCCTTTGTTCCAAATCATATGCTGAAAGCGAGAAAAAAAAATCTTTTAATTCTACTCCGTACGCCCCTATATTTTGAACGGGAGCAGCACCTACAGAACCAGGGATTAATGCTAAATTTTCCAAGCCGTACAATGACCGACCTAAAGTATGTTTCACCAAGCCGTGCCAGTTCTCACCTGCGGAAATCTGCAGCACGTTTTGCGAGCAGTCATAAACAATTCCACGAAATGCTACAACGATAATCAAGCCTGAAAAATCATTTTTGAAAAGAGTGTTACTCCCCTCTCCTAAAATTTGTATTGGAACCTCTTCCTTTGCAGCAAAGTCGAGAGCTGATTCTAGCTCTTGAAGATTACTCACTTTAACTAAATATTTTGCGACTTGCCGCGTACCGAAGGTATGGAACGGGCTAAGATCGACCTCTGTCTGCAGATTAATTATCATATTCCTGGGATCACGCTTGAACGCTTGAGAAATAATCGCGCACTCGCTCCAAGTCCGCCTGCGTATCCACGCCCTTAGGAAGTTCGTGCTCAACCATGCCCACATGAATTTGAGTTCCATTTTCAAGCGCTCTTAACTGCTCAAGTTGCTCTATTTTTTCTAAATCCCCAACAGGCCATTTGACAAATTTATTTAACACCCCGACTCTATACGCGTAAATACCAATATGCTTTAGTCCGAAACCACTGTTTTTAAGAGTCAATGACCTAGGTACCGCTGAACGACTAAAGTAAAGCGCAAACTCGCCTTTATTTCTAACAACCTTGACGACATTTGGATCGTTAAACTCAGAGTTATTGGTTAGTGTCGAGGCAAGCGTAGCTATACCCGCGGATGGATTTTCCTCCAAATTAATCGCAACTCGATCAATTAATTCCGGTGGTAAAAGAGGCTCATCTCCTTGAACGTTGACAACGATCTGATCCGAGGACAACTCAAGATTTTGAACAACTTCTTGAACTCGGTCACTCCCCGAGGAATGTTTCGTAGATGTCATTGCTACTTCTGCTCCAAAATCACGCGCAACCTGATAAATTCGCCGATCATCAGTTGCTATTATTACTGCAGCGGCGGAACTCTGTTTAGCACTTTCCCAAGCTCTTTCAATCATTGATTTACCAGCAATTTCAAGTAGAGGCTTCCCTGGTAGGCGAGCAGATTCATATCTTGCTGGAATAACAACGACAAAACTCATAAAAAATCCTATGGCTCGTCTACCGTCAAAGAGACTGCTCGATCAACCAGCAACACTGGAATACCATCATTAATCGGATAAAATAGACGGCCCTTCGAGCAAACTAATCTAGCTTTTTCCCTTTCATAAATTAGCTCACCTTTGCATCGCGGGCACGACAGCAAATCCAATAATTTTTCATCAACAAAACTCATCACACACACTCTTCAGCAGAATATTACAGCGAGTTAGTGAATGGCCTTAGCGAGACCTTTCATAAACGCATTTAAGAACTTAGAATCAAGCTCGGGTTTTACTACCAAACTCCAAAAATTTTCTTCGGCGAAGGTAGCACACTTTACGGCATCTTTATCCGTCATTACAACGGGTTGAAAGAAATCAACGCCTGCCCTTTCCAAATCTTTCCGCACGAATGGATGATGGTCTGGAAACTCAAAAATTTTTAATCCATATGGTAGCTCTTGAAGAAGATTATAAAATCTTTGCGGGCTTCCGATGCCCGATATAACTTGCAGCTCACTACCAATTTTAAATGGGGCACCAGCAAAAGGTCGACGATCATTGTTCAGTAAGTTACGGAAAAAAAGTGGTTTGACGATTGAGTTAAAGAACAAGCTGCCATCAAAGTTGTCAAAACATTCTGCTTCAGCTTTCACAATATTCAGTTGATCATTCGAGCCATTCGTCAAAACAAAATCAACCGTATTTAAACGGCTGATTGATTCTCTCAATGGTCCAGCAGGTAAGAATAACTTATTCCCAAAAAGACGATCACCATCAACTACAACAATCTCCATTGTCCTTTTCAACTGATAGTGCTGAAGGCCATCATCACTTAGCACAACATCAATCTCATTCAAATCAACCAACGCCTTTAATGCGCGACACCGATCAGGGTCAACGACTACAGGCACGCTGATGGATTGCGCCAACATTAAAGCCTCATCTCCCGCCTCAGCAACGTCAGAATCTGGTAGCACAGACATTGGATACGATGCGTCCTTCCCACCATAACCTCGACTGACTATACCAACTTTAAATCCATGAGAAATAATAAAGTGCGCAAGCTCTAGTAGGATGGGCGTTTTTCCAGTGCCACCAACACTTATGTTTCCTATAACAATAACGGGCACTGTTGTTTCAGTTTTCTTTGATCTCTTGAGTATCTTCTTGCGAACTGTCGACAACGCCCAAAAAATCAAAGCCAGAGGCCAAAGTGCTATCGAAACGATAGGCTTAGAATCCCAAATTTTTTCAACTATGCGCATTCTGCACCTCTTCTAAAAATTTAGTCACCTCCGCGAAGCATAACAATCGGGTTACCTTTTGCCGCTTTATATGCCGGCACTAAAGAAGCACAAACCGAAAGAAAAACCACTCCAATAATTATTAGAGCTAAATCAAATATCCGAAGGTCAATCGGCAAGAAATCAAGTGGATAAATCTCTTTGCTCATTAGAGGGCGCCCTAATTGGTTGTCCAAAAACGAAACAAAGGAATCAATATTAAGAGCACCAAGAACGCCAAGGAAAAGACCAACTCCAGCTCCTAGAACCGCAATCCCCAACCCCTGCAAAAGGAAGACCTGTGCCACGAGCCATTGAGAGCCGCCCATCGTTTTCAATATCGCAATATCCCCTCTTTTTTCTCTAACGACCATCCGAAGACTGACCACTAAATTAAATACAGCAATCATCACAAGAAACCAGAGCATTAACCCTACTATGCTTTTAGACAAACGAATATTTTCATAAATATTTCCGAGTGACGACGTCCAGCTTACTACTGAAACGTTCTCTGGAAGCGCCTTAAGTAAGTCTAGAGCAATCTCGTCCGCATTCAAAACATCCTCAATTCGGACATTCAAATTAGTTTGCTCCGATCGCGAGCGAATTAGTCTTCTAGCAGCCTCAATGTTGATCATCACCATGCCTGAATCCAGCGTCTGCGTACCAACATCGTAGATCCCTACCACCGTGAATCTTTTAAACGTTGGCATTACTGAGACAGGATTTTGTGGTAATCGGGGCGAAAAAATCTCTACACTCTCGCCGATTTCAACTTCAAGCAGCTCTCCAAGAGTTCTCCCCAAAACAATACCCCATAAGTTTGATTCCAAACCTGGAAGACCACCAGCGATCATAAATTTTTCTATTACAGAGTTCCGAGCTTCAAACTTCGGGTCTATCCCACTAATTGCCACAGCCTTAACATTTTTAGCACTCGAGGCTACGCCAAAAGCTTCGACGCTATAGCCCGCTGAGATAACACGCGAATCGGCCTCAACGAACTCCTTAATCTCATCCCAATCATGCTCAGAGGTTATTTCATCCGTAGAAATGGATATGTTAGGAATAACGCCTAGTATGCTTTCGCGCATTTCACGATCGAAGCCATTCATCACTGACAAAACCAGTATTAAAATAGCTGTACTAGATACAAGTCCGAGCACAGCGAGGCGCGACATGAATACAGAAAGGTGACTGTGATTAGAAGTACCGAGGTATCTCAACGCGATGTGCGATGATAAGTTTCTCATAAGCTTAAATCGTTAACTTGCCGTCAATTAAAAAGAAGCAACGATCCATCGACGACGCAAACACCTCGTCATGCGTCACGATTATAAAACTTGTATTGCAGGCAGTATTTAGCTCATTGAGCAAATCGTGGATCCCTACTGCTGTTTTTCTATCAAGATTCCCAGTTGGCTCATCCATTAGAATACAGCTCGGCTTTCCAACTAAGGCTCGAGCGATTGCAACTCTTTGCCTTTCGCCCCCAGACAACTGACTAGGTTTGTGTGTTAGCCTAGCAGAGAGCCCCACACTTGCTAGGACCGCCCTCGCTTCGCTCTGAGCCTCTTTTTTTGACAAGCCGCGGATCAAGAGAGGCATTGCTGTATTTTCTAAAGCGGTAAACTCATCAAGTAGGTGATGAAATTGATACACAAACCCAAGCTCGAAATTACGCAACTTATTGAGCTCAGTTTCTCCAGCTTGAGAGAGATTTACTCCTGCGACATGGACTGCACCAGCAGACGGTGCATCCAGACCACCCAACAGATTAAGTAACGTAGTTTTACCAGACCCCGATGTTCCCATTACGGCGAGCCTTTCTCCCTTTCGAACACTAAAGTCAATATTACTCAGCACCTTAATTTCGGACCCAGCCTCACCATATGTTTTGCTGAGACCGTTACATACCAACACGAAGTCGTCGTGCTCAGAAAGATTTTTCATATTGCACACCACTTTTACAGTACGACCTTGCTTTATTCATAACGAAGCACATCAACCGGCATAACTTTACTCGCGGTTACTGCCGGATATAAAGTCGCGGCCATACTAACGCCAAGTGCCCCGGCCGCAACAAGCATTGATTCCGACCAAATCAACTCTGCTTTCAAATGGGATAAAAAATAGATCTGTTTTTCAGAGGAAAAACTTGCAACCAGCGTCTCGAGGGCAAGACCAATATCAGTTAGATTTAGCGTTATCAGCACACCCAAAATCACTCCTAAAAAAGCCCCCAATAAACCAACTACAAACCCTTGAATCATAAAGACTAGCGATACTTCAAATCGAGATATACCCATCGTCCTCAAGATAGCAACATCAGCTTTTTTTTCCGAAACCATCATAACAAGGGTCGAAATTATATTTACCGCTCCAATAATTACAATCATGAAAAGCATAATGCTGGTAAGAAGCTTCTCCATTTGTAACGCGTTAAAAAGACTAGCTTCACTCTCGCGCCATGTCGTTCCTTTAAGACTTGCGAGCTCTTGGTCTTTATCTGAAAGATTGCTTAGAAATTTTTTTACAACTGTCATAACTTGAACTTTCGCAGGGCCAGGAGCTTCTAAGTTCGTGAGTTTGAGGCGCAGCTGGAATCCATTTTGTTCAGCATTTTTAAATAACTTTTCTGCTGACGACAACGCAATAAGCGCGAGATCCCCACTTCCGTATATCCCTAAATCAACACCTCCGAGAACGGAAAAAGCCTTGGTATTCTTTAAGTCCCTCTGAACCAGCCTCTTTAGCGAATTGAGCCTTACTTCATCTGAATTAGATTGCCGAACAATGCCCAACAAACGGTATCCCAAAATCAGTCCAGAATCATGAAGCCTTAAATCGTCCAACAGATCTCTGTATGTCGAATTCGCATTCGTTACTACAGACCTCTCTCTCGCGGGATCAACACCGCGAACCCTAACAAATTGGGTTGCCCCATTTTTGCTGATTGCAGCTTCTCCCTCAACGAATGGAGCAACCGCCTCAACATAGTCAAGATCCAACAGGAGCTGAATCAGTTCCTCCGACCAAACCGATCGGTTGTTATAACTTACAGTCAAATGGGGCACAGATTTGAGCACTTCCGAGCGAAGGGTAGTGATTGAGCCATTCATTATGGATAGCACAATTATTAAGATTGCAACACCTAGGCCTATTCCTAGCATAGAAATTGAGGACACGATCGATAGAAAGGTATGTTTTTTGCTGGAAAAAATGTAACGCAAGCCAATAAAAAGGGGCAGTGCCTGTAGCATGGGCTCTCCCTGTAAGTTCCGTGGCGCGTTCGTAAACGTTTCCGAATGAATCTGCTAGATCGAATTTATTCCACTTTCATTTTGATGACGCTGCAACACCCGTTGCACCGTTTTAAAGCTGATCGGCATAACCGGCGTTGAAACGGCGCTCGATATTGCTCGAAGAGATTTGCCTTCTTTTTTTAAACTGAAGATAGTCTTCACAATTCTTTGCTCCATCGGGTTTTCAATCAATCGTCCATTATCATGAATTAAAAACCCAAACGGTCGGCTCCCTCCGAGGTATCGCCCTTCGTCCTTTTGCCTCTTCTTAACTTTCTTAATTCTTTCCTTTGATCTTCGTTTCTCAAGCATTGCGAAGGACTCAGCCACTCTTGGAAACAACACACCGTCCGTTTCGTTCAACATACTCCCACCCAAATCTAGAACATGGAGGGCAACGTCAAGGGTTGAAAAAATTTTAAGTGACTTCACAACTTCCTCACTGTTGGTAAAAATGCGCTGCAATTGACTACAAAGAACTGCGTCTCCCGGCTTGAGGCACTTCAACATTTCGACAGCGGAAGGCCGAGTCGAAAATCCATCCTTCAAGTTGCAACCAAGATCAGCAAAACTCCGGGCTAAATACCAACCTTTCTCTAGGCAGTAAGTGTTTATCTCTAGCTCCTCTGATTGCAAACAGGCGCTAAACTCTTTTCCCCTAAAAATTTCTTCTAGCTCAGTGGTGCAACTATACGCGTATACTGTCATGGGTCCCCTTGAAGAATCTGCCAATGACTCGGGAATTGAAAAGTTAACACTAACGGCTCTCTAATTTGAGGCGTGTCAGTGCTCGATCACGAAAACGCTCTTATTCTAGCCGGTCAGCTGGCAGAGAATCAAGGGGTCGCAAACTTGAACAAAGCAATAAACTGTGTTTTTTTGCTTTAAAAATTATAATATTTATATAAATCAATAATTTAATGCCAACTTCTACTAATATGCGTCGTAAAGGCGATTGAGATTTCTGATTTATATTGGTACACTATTAATACGAAACTATGTAGTGCGTTAATTTCTTCGGTTTGTAACGCTTGAAGACCACGATAAAGAATTGATGACCTTTGCCCGTCTGAGTAAGAAATTTAGAGCTGGGTGAAGATTAACAGACTAGATTAGAAGTCATTCGTAAAACTAGAATAAAGCAGTAAATCGATTAGCAAAAGCCACAACAGCAATATTGCACAACAAAAATGGCTTTTGGCCGATGTAATAAAAATGGTCGTAAGGAATAATAAGACTGACGCAAGGCTTTATTAACGAGGTTTTAGACCTCTGAAACATTTGGCCTACAATTTTATAAAACCGTCAGCAAATGTTTGTAACCGACCAAAATTCATATGCTCGTGTAAAACACGGCAAGTCCAGAGAAAGTTGGACCAATAATTAGAGGCTCTCGCAATATACGATACAGATAGCGAGATGCCAGAGTAACTGATTTAGAACGAGTAAAATCAAGAGGCAAAGAGTTTCGAAGTTTTATGTTGTCGAGTTGGGTTTTTTTCGTAAGCCCTTGCTGAAAACACTGAACTTTGGAGAAAGTCCGCGGTTTGGATTTCCTTGCTTGGCAAAATATTACTATTTTTTTACTCGATCAGTTCCTTCTGAAAATTCGATTTTTTGAAGAATTTTCCTGTTATAGCCCCAACTTTCACTCTCTGGAACAATAGGGAAGTGAAACTACAATGAAAAGAATGCTTATCAATGCCACCCAAGAAGAAGAGCTCAGAGTAGCTCTCGTCGACGGTCAGCGTCTCTACGATCTCGATATAGAGAACCGCACTAGAATTCAAAAAAAAGCAAACATATATAAAGGTAAAATCACTCGCGTCGAACCGAGTCTTGAGGCAGCGTTCGTAAACTTTGGCGCGGAGAGACATGGCTTTTTGCCGCTCAAAGAGATTTCGCCAAGTTATTATGCGAAGGAACCCCGAGTCAATGGGGAGCGAACAAAAATAAAAGAGCTGATTCCCGAAGGGACTGAGGTAATTGTTCAGGTTGAAAAAGAAGAGCGCGGGAACAAAGGTGCAGCTTTAACCACTTACATTAGCTTAGCTGGACGTTATCTCGTTTTGATGCCAAACAACCCTAAGGCTGGTGGAATCTCGCGACGCATTGAAGGTGACGAAAGAACTGAGCTCCGAGAAGCACTCAGAAATCTAACTCTGCCAGAAGAAATGGGCATGATTGTTAGAACAGCGGGGATAGGAAAAGGTCAAGAAGAATTGCAATGGGACCTAAACTATTTAACGGCTCTCTGGGAAGCAATAGGAAGTGCTGCCGAAAGCAAGCAAGCTCCTTTTCTGATCTACCAAGAGAGCAACGTTATAATTCGCACCATACGAGATTACTTGAGGAAAGATATTGGCGAGGTCCTCTTCGATACAAAAGAATCTTTTGATGAAGCGATTACATTCGTTAAGCAGGTTATGCCGCAATATGAACCGCAAATAAAGCTTTACACAGACGAATTGCCACTATTCAGCAGATATCAAATTGAAAGCCAAATAGAGAGCGCATTTGAGCGTGAGGTAAAATTACCCTCGGGAGGTTCTGTCGTTATTGATCCCACTGAGGCGCTAATCTCCATTGACATCAATTCTTCCAAAGCAACAAGGGGCGCAGACATCGAAGAAACTGCCCTAAACACTAATTTAGAAGCTGCCGATGAAATAGCCCGCCAACTTCGATTGCGCGACATGGGTGGATTGGCAGTGATCGACTTTATTGACATGCTCTCACCGAGCAACCAACGCCAGGTTGAAAATAGGATGCGTGACGCCCTCGAACCTGACAGAGCAAGAGTTCAAGTCGGAAGGATTTCAAGGTTCGGTCTACTGGAAATGTCGCGTCAACGATTAAGACCGTCACTTGGCGAAACGAGTGCTATTGTTTGCCCGAGATGCAGCGGACAAGGATTTATTCGGGACATTGAATCACTGTCGCTGTCCGTATTGAGAATCGTTCAAGAGGAAGCTAATAAAGACAAATGCCAAGAAGTAAAAGCAGCAGTTCCACTAGCCATATCCTCTTATCTGCTCAACGAGAAAAGGGCTGCCCTAGCGGAGATTGAAAAGCAAAGCGCTACTAGAGTTACAATTAGCGCGAATCCAAAACTAGAAACCCCTCATTATGAAATCACCGGCGTAAACAAAAATTCAGAAACATATGAAGTCGAGGTCACTGCGTTACCGGAACCCAGTCCGAATAACAAACCTGCTCAGACCGACGCCTTAATTCAAAAGCCTGCTGTCCGAAGCATCCCAATTCCGGCAGGTCCCGCGCCGAATAAATCTTCTAACCGAAGCAAAGGCCTAATTGCTCGACTTTTGATTGCGCTTCAAAGCATTTTTAGCCGGAATCCAGCCCGTAGGAAAAGACCCAGCCAAAGATCCTCGAATCACCGAAATAGAAATCGGCAATCAACACGCGGTCACCAACAAAATCGTAATGGTCGTCGAAACGAGCGCAAGGGTGATATGCGCCAACGCCCTGTTCCATCTAATACAAAAAATCGTTCTCGCTCAGGACACGATAAGAATCTTGGAACCCGTAACAGCGTAAGTGACAGGAAGAACAACTCAAATACGAGCAATGAATCAAACCTTAGTGATTCTAATTCACGCAGCACGGCTAAATCAAACGATCGAACTGAGGCGCATCCTAAATCTGATAATGAAAATAATAATAAAGCTTTTGAGAGACGCGCACCTAATCAGAGAACCAAAAACACTTCTTCCCGTCGACGAGGGCCGCGTGATGCTCGACCTAGCGCTCCTAAACCCCTTGATGATAATGGTGACGTTAATGGCAATATTATTGACGCTAAAGCCTTCACAAGCGAGGCCAAAGAGAATACAACCAAACCATCACGAAACCCAAGATCAAAAGATGGTCCTCGAGCGTCTTCCAGTGCCGACACAAGCCCCGAGGACAATAAAAATATAGCAGCAACGCAGTCGGAGGAACCAACAAACAGATCAAAAAATGCAAAGGATTCCGATCATATGAAGGACACTGGGGCTCAAAGAAGCTCAAAGGATTTACGTTCCAAGGACAAAGAATCATCAGGTTTTGTCACTTCATTATCAGCCGCTCAAACCGCTCCCACTCCAGCAAGCACAACAAAAGAAAAGACTGAAATAAAAGGGCCAGCGACGAACTCCAAGGATGACTCTAATTCTTCTATGAAAGGTGCGCAGGGCGTGTCCAAGAAACAACGAGCCGCAAATGATCCGAGAGAGATAGCTCGTAGAGCAAAAGAAGGTGAAAAGCTAACCCGATAGAAGCCAAAGAAACCAAAAGTAGGACCATTGCATTACATGATCAGAGCTAATTGTTAATTAACGCGTGTGATAAAAAACTAAAGCGCTGCTTCGAGTTCCGGCAGTGCTTTAAATAAATCAGTTACGAGGCCGTAGTCAGCTACCTGAAAGATAGGGGCCTCCTCGTCTTTATTTATTGCAACGATAATCTTACTATCCTTCATTCCTGCTAGATGCTGTATAGCGCCTGATATGCCTACTGCTATGTACAAATCTGGTGCTACTATTTTACCGGTCTGCCCAACTTGGTAGTCGTTCGGTACAAAACCTGCGTCAACTGCAGCACGAGAAGCCCCAATAGCCGCTCCCAATTTATCCGCTACTTTTTCAAGAAGAACAAAATTTTCCCCGTTCTGCATCCCCCTTCCACCAGAAATAATTATAGATGCTGCAGTAAGGCTCGGACGCTCTGAAACAGAAAGCTCTTCTTTGACAAAGTGAGCCTTTGATTGTTCTTTTACGGTATCACAATCCCTTATATTAGCACTATCCTGAGCAGGCGAAGGCGGATAAGCTGTGGTCCTAACAGTCAATACTTTTACCTGATCAGCCGACTGCACTGTTGCAATAGCGTTACCTGCATAGATCGGTCTCACAAATATATCTGGAGCCTTTATTTCGATAACATCTGAAATCTGAGCAACGTCTAGCAACGCAGCTACCCCCGGCATCAGATTTTTACCAAACGTTGTTGCTGGAGCCACTAAATAAGACACATCTGCAGCTAGCTCTGCAATCAATGGGACTAGATTTTCAGGGAGAAGATCTTTATAAACTTCATGACTAGCGAGCACAACCTCCTTCACACCATCTATTTGAGCCGCGCTCTCAGCAACTTCTCTGCACTCATTGCCAACTACAAGAACTGAAATATCTTCCCCTAATTCCTTAGCGGCAGAAACCGCATTGCTCGAAGATAAGTTCAGATCCGTGTTGTCATGCTCTGCGATCACCAAAATTTTCATATAAAACCTATATTACTTTTGCTTCAGTTTTTAATTTACTTACCAGGTCATCAACACTCTCAACCATGACTCCCGCCGTTCGCTCTTCGGGAGCATTAACACCCAACGTCTTAAGCTTTGACTCAATATTCACGCCTAGATCGCCGATCTGAAGGAGGTCTATCGGTTTTTTCTTCGCTTTCATAATATTAGGTAAAGAAGCATACCGAGGCTCATTTAACCTAAGATCTGTGGTGACAACCGCGGGTATCGATAACTTTACCGTTTGTTCCCCACCATCAATCTCTCGCGTAACCACAATCTGATCACCCTCAACTTCTGCCTTACACGCAAAGGTTCCTTGGGGCCAACCGCAAAGTGCTGCCAGCATTTGACCCGTCTGATTATTATCACTGTCAATAGACTGTTTACCCAAGATAACCAAATCGGCCGATTCTTTTTCAGAAATCGCTTTCAATATTTTTGCTATTGCAAGTGGGTCAAGGGATTTCTCGCTCTCTACAAGTATCCCTCTATCTGCCCCCAACGCTAAAGCCGTTCGTAGCTGTTCCTGCGCCTGCGAGGGACCCACTGAGACAACGACAACCTCACTCGCTGACCCGGCCTCTTTCATTCGAATTGCCTCTTCTACCGCAATCTCGCAAAACGGGTTTACTGCCATTTTAGCGTTGGTAAGATCAACACCAGAACCATCTGCATTCACTCTGACCTTGACGTAGGGGTCAACAACACGTTTTATACCCACAATAACTTTCATGCACTCTCCAATTAACTAGACCACCCCCTAGAACCACGGGATACCTTTTCTGCGGGGATGATTGTCGCTACGTCCGACTTTAATGTTATATCACCGATTTCAGTCTATCCGTTTAGGCGGTGGACGCGACTTTTTCGATGACAAATGATGCCGGTTTTGGTGAGTAAGGTCAATGCGCAAATTCGCTAGGATGTCTTGAAAATACTTCATGTTTCCTCGAAAGAAAAAAATTCTCCGTTGCTCCATACCCCAAAACCCGCTCGCTCTTGAACTACTAACTCCATTAAGCGGTAATACACTGAGCGACATATTAACGCACACAAACCCATCCGAATACTTACCACCGGCCGTGGCGGGATATTATCATCAAGAAAAATCCGGCAACCTTCTTTCCCAGCCAAAACCTTATCATCTGTTGTTGTCGTAAAATAAATCCCATCACCTTCAACTACCTCCATATCGGAGACAAGAAAAGGATATTGTTCTACGCCAATGCCTACTTTTTCGACCGGAGTCACGAGAAAATGTCGATCTCCCTCTTTTCTTAACAGCAAAGAGAACATCCTAACCATTGAGGAACGCTTAATTTGCCTTCCCTCATGCCACCAAGACCCATCACTTTTTATTACCATGTCTATATCACCACAGAACGGAGGATCCCATAAGTGTACCGGCGGAAGGCCTGATCTATCGATTCCTTTGACACCTGCAATAATTTCAGTTCCATCATTTATATCTATATCTTTCACCACCGAGTGAGCTCCGAAATAACTGTTAGAAGAATATCCCCCCTAAATTAAACTATTCATAACTCGCAAATCAACTTCGTGTTTAAATGATATGCTATGTTACCCTAAGACCATTTACTCCTTATTTATGACAAACACTCTAAACCACAAAGACCAAATCATTAGCCGAAACCAGCTTGATATATTTTTTCGCTCTAACACAAACCTTATTGACCTTAGGGCTCCTGTCGAAGTTGCCCGAGGCGGTATCCCTGAAGCTATTAATTATCCGCTCCTTAATAATGAAGAGCGGCATCAGATTGGGATCACCTATAAAGAAAGTGGTAAACGAGCAGCAATAAACCTCGGTGAAAAAATTGTGAGTGGTGCAGTTCGGGAGCACAGACTAGATTCTTGGATTCAATCAATAAGCAAAAGACCTGACACGGCGTTGTTTTGTTACAGGGGAGGCCTCCGCTCTTCCACAGCCCAAAGCTGGCTGAGAAAAAAAGGAGTCTGTGTGCCTCGAATCGACGGTGGCTATAAAGCGCTTCGTGCCCAATTAATTAGAATCCTCCATACAACTTCAACCAAAGCTAAAATCATTTTGATTGGAGGACGAACAGGAAGTGCAAAAACTCATCTTCTTGGGAAACTGGTCAATCAGATTGATTTAGAAAAAATAGCAAACCATCGGGGTTCAGCGTTCGGGCGCCGAATGACTCCACAACCTGCCCAAGCAACTTTTGAGAATCAAATTGCTTTAGAGCTTTTGCGCCTTGGCTCCCCTCCTGGATCTTTTGTTTTTCTGGAAGACGAGGGCTCATCAATCGGTTCTGTTGCCATTCCAACAACACTGTATAAAAAGATGGGAACTTCCGGTCTCGCTGTTATTGAAGAAGACATTAACTATAGAACCCAGACCATATTAGAGGACTACGTTATTTCAAATTTAAGAGAACTTAGGTTCAAACACCAAACTGAAGCTGAGACAGAAGCGGCTTTTAGGTCTTTTCTTCTTGACAGTCTTGATCGTATAAAAAAGCGCTTGGGAGGCGCGCTTCATAAAAAAATAACGATTTTGATGCAAGCTTGTCTCAATGATTATTCCGATTTAATAAAACATCAGGAGTGGATTAGAATACTGTTAGAGGAGTATTACGATCCGATGTATGACTATCAAATAAAGCAAAAATCGGCACGCATAATTTATCAGGGGTCCAGCCATGACTTTCTCCAATGGGCTGCTAATATTGAAAGCCGCGCTGAATAGGTAGCTTTGATGGCTATTAGAAGATTTCAGATCACTGAAGAGTTGCGCTGTAAAATTAATGCTGGCTACACCATACTTACTCCAACTCATAGAATCAGCACCGCGCTGTTAGAGTCCCTCACCGAAGATACAATTTCTAGAAGCTGGATAAAACCCAATGTAATTCCAATAGATCTTTGGATAAAGAGGAAATGGCACGAACTTGCTCATCAGAGCATTTCACCATGCTGCGACTATGAAATACTCGAAGGATTTGAAGAGCAAACGTTGTGGTCGCTTTGTATTGAAAGCTCTTCAGAAAATCATCCGCTTATCAACCCACAAGAGACGGCGCGCTTAGTTAGTAAAGCCCACCAAGAACTTAACTCATTCTGTAGTTCCAATGAACTAAAACAAATAAAAGCATCAAGAAAGACCAAGAACTTTACATTCTTTTCAAATTGGCATGAGAATTTCCTGGAAAGAACAGAAGCGATAAAAGCACTGCCGTTGTCAAGCGCACTACTAAAATTAGTTATGCTTTTGAAAGAAAAACCTGATCAAATTAAGGAAGATATCGCGCTTGTAAACTTTTACGACCCTCCTCCATCCTATGAGATGCTTTTTTTATGCCTTCAAAAGTCAAATACAGTCGATACTTACATCTCATCATTACCGATTCTCTCAAAAACCGGCTCGGAAAATTACGCGATTAAAAAGCCGGAAAAAATTGAGGAGTTCAATTCACACAAGGATGAAATTTATGAATGCGCGAAATGGATACAACACATCCTCAAAGAAAATCCAAATGCTCATATCGGAGTTATAGCGCCAAATCCTCAAAGTGTGGCGCCCAACTTGCAAAGGGAAATTTCGCGACAACTACAAAAAAAATCAATTCCATTTTTTCACTCAAGGATAAATACAAGCAACTACACCAGTTCATTTAAATCAGATGGGGTTATTTATACCATCCTATTCGTTCTACGGATTCTGGGAAATGATACCGTTGATACGGAAAAGTTTTGTCAATTTCTTCGCTCCCCTTTTTTACACAGCAGTGGCGAGGAACTTGAGTCAAGATTAGGTCTTGAGTTGTTTCTTAGAAGAAACCAATCTCATATTTGCTCGATTGGCCACCAAATTACTTTACTCAATAATGAGGACGGTGAGTTTTACAGCCCAAGACTTGCCGATGCTCTTATTACTTCAAGAAATTTAATCCGGCGCAATAAGTATTTGAAGACCCCGTTTGAGCTATCGCATGTTTTTCGCAAGCTTTCGGCTCTTTTATTTCCTGGATTACCAACGTTTTCTCAATACACCGCCAGCCAATTGAAAACGTTTACAATCTCAGCTCAGCAACTAGCTCGATTAACACCAATCACAGGAAGAATGTCTTACAATCAAGCATTTACCAAATTATGGCTTTTATGTGCTGATGAAACTAAAAAAAGATCTTACGACAGAAATTCTCAAGTCTCTTTATATACTCCAAACGAGGCGCTGGGGCTGCATTACACACATACTTGGTTTCTATCATTTAACGATGTTTCTTACCCTGAGCAAATTCAAAAAAACCCTTTCCTCCCAAAAGCATTCACAGAAAAATATTCGAATCCAGAAATATTACTTAGGAAATCTGAGCGAATCGTTCAAGATATATTTAATTCGACCGCGGAAAGCATCAAACTTAGTTACGCAATTCACGATGATGAGCTTGAGCAAAACCCAAGTCCGTTGCTTGGAAATCTGGAAACATCACGCTTATTAGTTAGCAGAGCAAGAAAGATTACACCATGCGAAATTGAGGTTATTGACGACAATGCCTTTGTGAAGCTCAAAGAAAACGAAGTTGTTAAAGGTGGCTCTCAATTAATTACACACCAAGCCCAATGTCCTTTTCAAGCGTTTGCCAAACATCGTCTCAATGTTGCAGCCCTACAGAATTTTACTTTAGGCGTCTCTCCTATGGAGCGGGGGACTGCATTACATATAGGTCTGGATCATCTTTTCAAAAAGATACGCTCTCGGAAGCACATTGAACAAACATCAAATTCAAAAAGAAAAAAAAGTATAGATGACGCGGTTTCAATGTCTATTAAATACCTTAGGCATCAACATCCGCTCGTTGTTACACCAAACTTTGAGGCCACAGAAAGAAAACGTCTTTACGTGTTATTTCAAGAGTTTCTATCCAAAGAGCAGGAAAGACATTCCTTCACGGTTATAGAATCGGAAAAAGAATGTGTTTTTCGAATCGCTGATCTCGATCTTCGGCTTAGAATCGATAGAGTAGACGAAATCGAAAATGATGAAATAATCTTAATAGACTACAAAAGTGGCCCAAATGCGCCATCTCTTCGTCCGGAATCATGGCAACTTAAACGATCCGATAATTTACAGCTACCTTTGTATTTCTTCGCGTACCAGGCAACATCGAAGAACAAGGTTACTGGGCTGATTTTTGCACAAGTTAATTCTGAAGAAATGAAATATAACAGCCTCGTGAGATCTGATAATTTCTTTAAAAATTCAAAAAGAATCTCGAACGAACAATGGGGCGACCTTCAGCAGAAATGGGAAGCGAGTATTTATTCTCTTGCAAAAGAATTTAAGGAGGGGGTCGTTTACGTAGATCCTTCACCTAAAACGTCTGTGTGCACGAATTGTAAACTAAATACATTGTGCCGCATAAAAGAAAAAGAACAATTGCTCTCCATTTCCTATTCGAGTGAAAGAATATGATTGAGCAAACGATAAAAGATCAACCTCAGAGAGACCGGGCCCTCGATGAGACGGCCTCTTTCATTGTTCAGGCGCCAGCCGGATCAGGTAAAACAGAGCTTCTCACACTTCGATACTTAAAACTTTTGAGCAAATGTAGTACCCCTGAATCTGTACTAGCAATTACTTTTACGCGAAAAGCTGCTGCTGAAATGAGAAATCGCGTTATAAAAATGCTCCGCTGGGGAAGGCAGTTAAAAAATCTAAGCCAGAGTGAAGGTCAACAAGGGATTCAAAATCCTGTGGACACTCGTTTACACAAAACTCAGCTCTCGATAGTAACTGAAGCATTAAAGACCAATGAAAAATATAATTGGGATTTAGACCGCAATCCTTTGAGGCTAAAAATTCAAACAATCGACAGTTTTTGTGCTTCCTTAGCGAGGCAGTTACCTATTGCCTCTCAACTCGGCGGACAACCTAACATAACTTCGGAGGTTGATCATTGCTTTCACGACGCAATAATGCAGACTCTAGCTGACCGAAATAAATCAAAAAAAATATCACATCCCATACAAATCTTAATGCAGACTTTAAATAATCGCGATGATAGGGCGTACGAGACGCTTTACGAGATGCTACAGAATCGTGATCAATGGCTACAAACAGTATTAACAATAAGGAACGAGCGGGACTTTGCACAAGGCTTTCTTCAGACAAGCAGCAAGGAAGTCTTCGAGGAAGCTGTAACTCAATTTCTAAGATCTGCCGCATCATTTGAGCAAGATATGCTTAAAATATTGAAATATAGCGTGTCAAACCTAAGCTTAGAAATTGATGGACTCCGACAAAGCTCTTCACTAAATGAGCTTTTTAGAATTAATGAAGATAATCCGAAGCCCTGGAAACAACTCAGATCGATATTTCTAAATCAGTCTGGACATTGGCGCCAGAAGCTTGATCCAAAAGCAGGCTTTCCAGGCATCACAACGCTGAAGGGTGCAACAAAAGACCTTGCAAAGCCGATCCATGAATTAGTAAAAAAAACAACGAAGGCATTACAGGAACATGGCGATAATGAGAAAATTAGAGAGCAATTTATTCGACTCTCACTACTTCCAGAACAAAAATCCGAGTCAGAATGGACTTTGCTGTCTGCTGTTGTTGAAATTTTATACCGGCTTAATCGAAATTTGATGTTGGCATTTAGTAAATACAGTGTTGTCGACCACTCCCAGATTCAATCTGCTGCGATAATGGCCTTAGGAGACTCTGAATCGCCTTCAGAACTTGCCCTATCGCTGGACTATAAACTCCAACACATATTAGTTGATGAATTTCAAGATACCTCGCAGAGCCAGTTGGCATTACTCGAGCGTCTTACCGAAGGATGGCTACCAGAGGACGGAAGAACGTTGTTTATGGTCGGAGACCCAATGCAATCGTGCTATCGATTTCGAAATGCTAATGTTGGCATTTTCCTAAATGTCTGTCACAACGGTTTAGGCGAAATCGATCTAGAGAACCTTGTCTTAAACACGAACTTTCGATCGCAGCCCAAATTAGTAGACTCTATTAACTCAATCTTTTCAAACTCGTTTCCAAAATATTCAGACTCGATACGTGGGGCTGTGCCATTTAGCCCCTCTTTTGCTGCGCAAACTCAGAAATCAACCGAGACCCTGCGCGCAGATTGGTTCACACATCAAAACACACAAGAAAAATACAATTCAAAAATTGCGGAAGCCCGTTTAATCGCCAATCGGATAAAAGCCCTTAACAGCGCTCATCCACAACAAAGTATAGCCATTCTGGTTAAAGCTCGTTCAGTTCTTCCCCCAATCCTAGAAGTCTTCCGTCAAGAGAAAATCCAATGGGTAGCAACCGACATAGACAAAGTGGAAAACTTAAGCTCTGTTAATGATGCGATGAGCCTAATTAAAAGTGTCTTGAACCCAGCAGACAAATTGTCATGGCTATCAATTCTTCGTGCCCCTTGGTGCGGACTGCAATCACATGACCTTTTAGCAATCGAATCAGCGGACTTCAGTCAGATTCTTTGGGAGAAACTAAAAAAAATCGAGCTAATCGAAGACCTTACAGGTGATGCTAGACAACGACTAATTCCATTCATTGAAATTATGAAACTTACAATGATTCGCCGTTTTGAGGCTCCTGTTAGGGAACTGATTGAAGCATGCTGGACCTTACTTGGGGGAGGGAGATCATATGCCTCGGAAATAGAGGCTGAGTCAGTCGCTTGGCTATTCGATGAGTTAGAGACCGCTGAAATTGGAGGAACGCTTGAAAATGTCGTTGCTTTTGAAAAAAGGATCTGGGATAAATTTGTGCCCTCCACGCAAGAAAAGCACAGCTCTTCACCAGAATCAATTAGTCCAGTACAGATTTTGACCATCTTTAAAGCCAAAGGATTAGAGTATGATCACGTCTTTTTACCGGGGTTAAACAAACAAGAACCAAACGATGCTCAAAAATTAGTAAGCTGGCATGAATTCGTTAACAAAGAAAATAAACCGCGTCTTCTACTCAGCCTAATCAACCAGCCCACTGAAGAAAGGAAAGAAGAAAACAACACTAACGATCTTATTAAATTCGAAGAGAAAATAAAAAAAGAATTAGAATTTAATCGCATACTATATATAGCTGTTACACGAGCAAAATTTTCTGTGTCTTTGTCAGGTACTTTTCTTACAAAGAAGCAAGATCTGATCGAGCCGATAAAAAATAGCATCCTGAGCGTAATTTGGCCATCGATAAAAGATTATTCACTTTTAGCTCCAACTGTTCATTACTCCAATCAGCCTTTGCTTGATTCTGCAAATAAATATGCTCAAAACGAAAGAACTACAAAAATTTTGCGTCACAAATCCCCCATCAGCTTTAACGCTGATGAACATCTCCATTTAAAGAACAACCTATTGCAAAATCTAAGAAATGAGGACTTTTATCCAAAAATTGTTGAATCATATAACGAAATAGCAGCTCAAGAGAGGGAATTTAAAGCCGCTGTTGGTACTCTCCTTCATGAATTTTTTGAAAGCCATTCAAGGGCGAAATCTACTATACCTTTGCAGTTTCGACTTGAGAAAATTGAAGGCTACTGGAGAAGAACCTTAAAAAAGGAAACAATCAATACAGCGATGGTAGATACGAATATTGAACTAATGAAGGAACTCACAACACGGACACTGACGGGGAGCAACGCGTGGATCTTTGACCCCTGTCTTAAAGACTCGAGTAACGAGCTAACAATAATCACGAAGCAGAAAATATCCTCAGCAAAACACTCAGCCTGGTTTGAAAGAAACTATATTGTAGATCGCAGTTTCATCGATGAGAATGAAGTACGCTGGGTGATAGATTACAAAACGAGCATTAAGCCTGAAGATCAATCCGAAGAATCATTCATCGCGACCCTTGAAACAGCTCACTCTCCGCAACTCCAAAAATATGCAAATTTGTTTTCAGATTTTGAGGATCGACCAATAAAAAAAGCAATTTTTGCGATAAGTTTAAACAAACTTATTTTTCTTAAATAAAAAAGCCGACTTTGAGTCATTTTAAAGAAGTTCTTCAGGAACAGCATAAATTCCAGGCACGTTACGTAGGTATCCTTTAAGGTCAAGACCACTGCCAAATACATAACGGTCCTCTACCTCTAATCCAACAAAGTCAGCAGAGACGTCTGTTGAGGCCCGAACATTATTTTTCTTTAACAGAACAGCGCTAAAAACCTCGGAAGCACCTTGGGCTTTGCAGTAAGCTACAACCTCCCGAAGAGTAACACCTTCATCTAGAATATCGTCTACGATCAAAACGCATCGATTTCGAAGTTGGACGGATGGCTTCGCGTGCCACTCCAATTCCGAACCAAACACATCTTTGCCATATCGACTCACATGTAGAAAATCCATTTCCAACGAAAATCTAAGCTTACTCACCAATCTTGCCGTTGTAATTAGCCCTCCGTTCATTACTGTAACAAAAACGGGAAGTTTTTTTGATAAGTTAAGCTCTATTTCCAAAGCCATTTTCGTCAGCGCCTCTTCAACATCTGCCTCTGAGAATAGGCATTCGGATTTCCGTTTTAAAAATTCCAGCTGTTCATCCTTCATGATTTTACAAACTTATCCGGCAAGCCATTAATTGTTCGGGTGGGAAATGCGAAATCGGCATCGTGATCGTGAACAATCTCAATGATCTTAATCATCACGTCCTGCTTTATTTCATGATACCTCACCCAATTTGTAGTTTTTGTGAATGTATAGATAAAAAAATCAAGCGAAGACGGCGCATACGAATTAAAGTTCACCATAAGAGTTTGTGACTGATCGATTTCTTCATGAACCATCAACATGTTCTTAACGGCGATAACTATAGCATCTATTTTTGAGGCATCTTGATATCGTAACCCTATTGTCTCTTTTATCCGACGATTCAACATTCGCGATGGATTTTCAAGAGCTAACGTATTAAAGATTGAATTGGGGATGTATAAAGGCCTTTTGTCAAAAGTTCTTACTACCGTAAGACGCCATCCAATTGATTCAACGGTACCCTCAATATCTCGATCAGGAGAACGAATCCAATCACCGATCGCAAAGGGACGATCTAAGTAAATCATCAATCCTCCGAAAAAATTTGACAACAAATCTTGTGCCGCAAACCCAACCGCTATTCCGCCGACACCACCAAAAGCTAACAACGCCGTAACTTCGATACCAAGAGTGGGCATCAATATAAGAGCAGCTGAAATGATGACTGACAGCCTTACAAGCTTCGCAAGCGCAATCAATGTAGTTGGATCTATCTTACTTTGAACAGAGTTTTCGCTTGACAGAAGCGTTTCACGAATTCGCGACTCACCTCTGTCAATTAACCGAATCAAAAACCATGCAACCAAGCCAATTATAGAAACTTGCCGAACTAGCCCAAGATTTTCGCTGGAAAGAAAACCAGTATTGACATGATCGTCAATTAATCCAATTGCCCAAAGCAAGCCAAAAATCAAAATCAACCAACTGAGAGGACGTTTGACAGCGTCCAAAAGCGCGTCATCCCAAATATTAGTAGTTTTTTCAAGACGTTTTGCCGCACCGTTTACAAATCGCATTGACACAAATCTAATGAGAAGAGTTAGGGTAACAACAAAGAAGAGTTCCAGTCGCCAATCTAAATCACCCATCAATGAAACCGCAGCTATATCACTCATTATTTGATTCCCCTTGAGAATTAAATTCGGTAATAATTTTAGATTCCTTTTGCCAACGATCACTTTTATAAAGATTATTCAATTCACAAAACTCCCTGCCTACCATTTGCTGAAGCCGCTCATTTTTTCCAAAACCTTCAGCTTCTAAGAAATCAGCTACCTGGATTGCGGAATTGGTGTTGTTACACACTAAAATCATCTCGCATCCGGCGTCCAATGCTAACTGAGCGCGCTGCTCAATTTCTCCTGAAGACTCTGTTGCTAGCATTGTTAAATCATCGCTGAAAATAATCCCATTAAAATTCAGATCCTTTCGTAATACCTGTTGAAGCCAATACGTTGAAAATCCTGCACTCAATGAATCCACCTTCGAATAGAGGATATGAGCCGGCATTATCGCATCGACAATACCCGTCATCTGCGCGAAAACCTCAAGGTCTTTTTTTCTTATTTGATCAAATGTCCTCGTGTCCACCGGCAATTCCATGTGAGAATCGGCCGCTACGGTTCCATGACCCGGAAAGTGTTTTCCAGTAGCCGCCATCCCCGCCTCATGCATGCCTTGTATGTATTCAGTAGCCAATGTGACCACCATTCTTGGATCATCACTAAATCCGCGATCCCCGATTACGCTGCTGTTTACTGAAAACAGATCTAAAACAGGGGCGAAGCTAAAATCTATGCCAACGGCCCTAAGTTCAGAAGCCATTGCCCACCCGCTACTCCGCGCAATCATACAGCCCATTTTTAAATCAGTCTTCGCAAATTCACCAATATTAAAAAGCGCTGGTAGCCTCAGAAAACCGTCACGAAAGCGCTGCACGCGACCGCCCTCCTGATCTACCGCAATCAAAAGCGAGTTATTGCATTGCCGTATACCTCCTATTAGTTCGCTTAATTGCGTCTTTGACTGATAGTTCCTCGAAAATAGAATAACCCCACCAACTGCCGGCCTCGCAAGTAGTTGCTGTTCCATATCAGTCAGCTCGAAACCCGTTACATCGAGCATCAAAGCGCCTCGAGTTTCTTTTTGTGAAGCCATGAGTACATTCCAATTTAATTTTCTTGTCCGTGTTTCAACACGAGAAATCCGATTATCTCACTTACAGACCGACTTGGAAAACTCGTGCGATTAGTAACTAAAATAAAAAAGCTGTTGTATAATCATTTTAACTGTATATAATTACAGGGTGTATTGACATACAGTGGATGACTAATGATTAAATTGACTGCTCGACAACAAGAAATTCTGAGCTACATAAAGGATTATCTAAACGAGACCGGGTTTCCTCCTACCCGTTCAGAAATTGCTCATCGCATGGGGTTTCGCTCGCCAAACGCAGCAGAAGATCACCTTCGGGCACTAGCACGTAAAGGAGCAATAGAAATTCAGCCAGGGACATCACGAGGCCTGAGATTGCCCATCAACGAGCAATTAGGATTGCCGGTTGTAGGGCAAGTGGCTGCTGGAAGCCCAATTCTGGCAGAGGAATCAATCAGCGGGTACTGTGAAATTCAGCCAGATTTTTTCTCTCCGTCTGCTGATTATCTCTTGACCGTTAAAGGATTGAGCATGATTAATGCGGGAATATATGAAGAAGACTTGCTCGCAGTTCATAAAACTGAACAAGCAACCGATGGGGATATAATCGTCGCGAGGATAGACGATGAGGTAACTGTAAAGCGCTTGCAGAAAGGGAGAAGCAAATATAAATTAAGTTTACTGCCTGAAAACCCAGACTATTCACCCATAGAAATCGACCTTAGGAAAGATGACTTTACAATTGAAGGTATCAGCGTGGGCGTAATTCGTCGAACTTAAGATACAAAGACGTCGCGCAATCGTGTATGTGCGCTTGTATAACTTGAGAAAAGTCCAGGCCTATTTTTTTGTTGATGCCTTTCTTTTGGTTGGTTTCTTCTTAACTGTCTTTTTCTTTATTAAATCATCAACGACCCAGTTGCCATTTTGGTAAAAAGCTTTCCATCCAGTTGCTTTTTTTTCAACCTCCGACTGGAGATAGATTTCTGCCGTTTTTCTACTGAAACGCACAACTGTACTGAGCCCGTTAACATCCTCGACGGGACCTGAAAATAAAAAACTATACTTTTCATCAATCTCTTTCTCATATGGAAGCAACTCTAATAAAAGAGGAGCCCTAATCTCTCTATTCTTAGGAAACTGACTTGCTGCTAAAAAGAGACCAGATGCCCCATCCCGCAATACATAATGATCATCGACGGTCTCACATTTCAAGTCGGGCATTTGAACCGGATCCATTTTTGGTGGAGCAGCCTCCCCGTTTCTAAGAAGCTTCCTTGTGTTTGAGCAATCCTCACTGCTACACCCAAAATACTTACCAAAGCGTCCAGTTTTTAACTGCATGTCTTTCCCGCACTTGTCACATTCAATGATCGGACCGTCATACCCCCTTATCTTAAATTCACCCTGTTCTACCTCATAACCTGCACAATCTGGATTATTTCCACACACGTGCAACTTCCTCTGTTCATCAATTAAGTAGCTACTCATCGCAGTACCGCACATCGAGCAACGCTTCTTCTCTCGCAATAATCGATTTTCTTGCTCTTCAGCCTCCTCCTCCGAGTCAGTGCGAATAGCATCATCACCTGCAGTTAAATTCATAGTGTGCTTACATTGCTCTTTTTTAGGATTGCTGTAACCAGAGCACCCCAGAAAGACCCCAGTCGATGCTGTTCGAAGCTGCATTAATCGCCCACATACCGAACAAGGTATATTAGTACCTGTCGGATCATTGGTTCTCATTCCACCATCTACAGATTCTGCCTTGCGTAACTCTGCTGTAAAATTAGAATAAAATTCGTTTAACAGCTCTTTCCAGTTTTTTTCGCCCGAAGCAACCTCATCCAGCAATTCTTCCATCTTTGCTGTGAACTCATAATCCATTAAATCCTCAAAGCTTTCTTGCAATCTATCTGCGACAATTTCGCCCATTTTCTTTGAATAAAAACGCTTGCTCTCAACCTCAGCATATCCTCTGTCTTGTATTGTCTGAATAATAGATGCATAAGTTGACGGCCTGCCAATAGCACGCTTCTCAAGCTCTTTTACAAGACTCGCCTCAGTAAACCGCGCTGGAGGTTTTGTAAAATTCTGAAAGGACTCAAGATTTATCAATTCTAATACATCTCCCTCACCCACCTCCGGAAGAGTTACATCTTCGTCCTTGGAGGGCATTACACTCAAATAACCTGGGAATTTCATGATCCTCCCTTTGATTCGTAACTCAAAAGCACCTGCCCCAATGGTCATACTTGAACTTAAATATTCCGCTGGCTGCATCTGGCATGCAACGAAAAATTGCCAGATAAGCATGTAAAGTTTTACTGCGTCAGGATCCATATTACTCAACAGATTCGCACTCATACGAACATCGGATGGACGTATAGCCTCATGGGCCTCTTGCGCACCGTCTTTCGAACTATAGTGAGTAGCTGAACTGGGGAGATATTCCTTGCCAAACTTTGTTTCGATATAGCTTCTGCATTGCAATATCGAGTCATTACTTAAGTGAGTTGAATCGGTGCGCATATAGGTAATATAACCAGCCTCGTATAGCCGCTGCGCCATCATCATCGTCTTCTTCACTCCAAATCCGAGCCGTGTGCTTGCAGCCTGTTGCAAAGTTGAAGTAATTAATGGAGGTCGTGGCTTCGAGGATGTTGCTTTATCAACTTTTTTTAATACCTCAAACTGCGAGCTTTTAAGAATTTCTAACGCCGAATCTGTCTGAGCTTTGTTGTTAGGCCGAAAATTTTTACCCTCAAATTTAGCAACTTGACAACGAAAGCTGTTCTCTCTATCCCCTTTATTTAGATTAGCAAAGACCTCCCAAAATTCGTCGGGCACAAAAGCTCGAATTTCTCTTTCTCGCTCGACCACTAAACGGACCGCTACTGATTGCACCCGGCCTGCTGAGAGCCCACGTGCAACTTTTGCCCAAAGAAGTGGCGAAACCATAAACCCGACCACCCTATCAAGAAATCTGCGGGCTTGCTGCGCTTCAACATAGCGCATGTCAAGCTCGCCAGGTGTGGAGAAAGCTTCTTCGACCGCCCTTTTTGTTATCTCATTAAAAACTACTCGCTTATAACGGGTCTCGTCACCCCCGATCGCTTCTTTTAAATGCCAGGCGATGGCCTCACCCTCGCGATCGAGATCTGTCGCTAAAAAAATATGCTCTGCACTCTTAGCCAACTTTTGGAGCTCGGCAACAACTTTCTCCTTACCTGGGAGCACCTCAT
Source organism: uncultured Gammaproteobacteria bacterium (assembly GCA_913048385.1). Lineage (GTDB taxonomy): Bacteria > Pseudomonadota > Gammaproteobacteria > Pseudomonadales > Pseudohongiellaceae > UBA9145. The sequence continues at coordinate 29,385 of CAJWVZ010000008.1, forward strand.
ATCTCGCCTTCCAGTCGCTATCTGGATCAACGCCCATACGTTTAACAAGCTGCTCACGAGCTTTTTTCTTCTTATAAACAACCTTGTCTTCTGGACTTAACTTTCGGGTTATGGCCGCTGCAGCCGCTCGAGCTTTAACATCAATTGGCTTCGCGTTACCACTGGTTGGCAAATCTCGAATATGACCTACGCTTGACTTTACTACATAGTCAGGACCCAGATACTTATTTATAGTTTTCGCCTTAGCAGGCGACTCCACGATCACAAGGGATTTCGACATTTACACTATGTACTCTTCTTTAATATTAGATTGAGACTCAAACTCCGCGCACATATTTAAAGATAATTATCTATCTCGTCAAGCTTTCGACTACAAATAATTTAGTCAACAAAAACTCCGCCGTAAGAAAAACCCATTCAATTAAAGAGCTATTGGATGCACCCAATGACCAGGATCACATAAAATTCCGCTTTGGATTCCGACGAGTTTATCGTACAAGGACTGCATTATTGGCGTTTCAGGCGACCGACCGACATCATGCCATTCATCATCAAACCAGACTCTTTTTACGGGCGATAAAACAGCGGCTGTTCCGCACGCCGCCATCTCCACAAAACTCTCAAATTCCTCTCTTAAGTCAATTGCGCGTTCTTCAACTTTTAAATTTAAATCAGTTTCTGCCAAAATCATTATTGAGCGCCGGGTAATGCTCGGCAAAATAGCATTTGATGCCGGAGTAACCAATGTATCACCGTCAATTAACACTAAGATATTTGCGGACCCAGCCTCATCAATAAAACGACGATCACGAGAATCTAAATACAAAGCCTCATCAGCACCCAAAGCAATGGCATCCTTAGTTGCCAAAAGCCCAGCAGCATAATTTGCCCCTGCTTTATAGCTTCCAGTGCCTTGGGGCGCGGCACGATCATACTGCGAAACCGCTAGGCTTATTGAGCCCAAGCCTCCCTCACTGTAATACGGGCCTACGGGAGAACAAAAAACTCTGAATTCAAATTCCTCCGCAGGACGTAACCCGAGGTTCTCTCCAACACCAATCAACATCGGCCTTATATACAGGGAGGCTCCGGACCCGAAAGGCGGAACCCAGCGATGATTTGCTCTCACAACCTGCTCCACTGCTTCTATGAACAAACCATCGGGGACGGACGGCATAAGAAGTCTTTCGGCCGTTCTTCGCATCCGTTCAGCGTTTAAATTTGGCCTGAACAAAAGAATTCTTCCGTCTTTTGCTGTTTGCGCCTTCATGCCCTCAAAGCATTGCTGCGCATAATGCAGAGCAGGAGCTCCTTCGCTGAGCTTTATAAAAGAATCTTCGACTAACCTTCCGACATCCCACTGACCGTTATCCCATTTTGCCCGAAATCTAAAATCAGTATTGCGATACTTAAATCCAATTTTAGCCCAATCCAAAGAGACTTTTTCACCGAGTTTGCTCATCAACTTACGTTTGCCTGTAGTTAAATTTTAAAAGTAGTATTATGTTCGATTCACCTCATAAAAACTAGAAATTCTGTAGAACCTCCCCTCGCTCAGCACATCAGTTTCGGTTACCATTGTTACCAACTAATACGAAAGTTGTCATTCTTATGAGCCTGATTGACATTGGTGCTAACCTCACCCATAGATCCTTCGAAAAAGACCTCTCTGACGTACTTGACAGAGCTAAAGCGGCGAATGTGTCGCACATTATCGTGACTGGAAGCGATTTAGAGAGCAGCATCGAGTCTACTCAATTAAGTAAGCAATCACCAAACTATCTCTCTGCGACCGCGGGTGTTCATCCCCACAACTCTAAAGATTGCAAAAATCAACACTGGGAAAAAATATCAGAGCTATGCTTAACCAGAGAAGTCGTAGCCGTGGGAGAATGTGGCTTGGACTACAATAGAAACTTTTCTCCTCGCAAAATTCAACGAGAAATATTTCGTAAACATTTAGAACTTGCATCACAAATAAACAAGCCCTTGTTTTTACACCAAAGAGATGCCCATGAAGACTTTTACAACTTATTAAGGGAATGTAGTTCAACTGACTTAAGCGGTGTTGTTCATTGCTTCACTGACTCAGAGAAAGCATTGCGCGACTACCTCGATTTAGGATTGTTTATCGGAATAACCGGATGGATCTGTGACGATAAACGAGGTGAAGAGCTTCGGCGCATTGTCTCTTTTATACCCAAAGACCTGCTCCTGATCGAGACTGATGCGCCTTACTTACTTCCAAAAAATATAAGCCCTAAGCCAAATTCAAATCGGAATGAACCATGCTATCTGAATATTGTTGTTAGCATGATTGCTGAATGCAGCAATCAGAGTAAAAGTGAAATAGCGCAGCAAACTCGTTTAAATGCTGCAAAATTATTTTCCTTACCCGCATTATTGAGCGCAGACTAATCCTCAGCCTCAACAAATTTCATAAGCATATTCTCGTCGAAAGGCCAGCCTAATTCCTTATCCAAATTAAGATTCCGTAACACCGGAATTCGAATCCCATACGTTTCCACCAATCCAGGGTCGTTAGAGATATCTATTGATTTGATCGAAAATGCTGGTGATTTTTTTTGCAAAGATTGAATCAATGAAAGCGCCGCCTCGCACAAATGGCATCCGCTTGTAGTGTAAAAAAGAAAATTGCCCTCACTCAATCTTAAGGTTCCCTTAAAATCTTCAGGATATCATCGATTAGCCTAGGACCTTGATAAACAAAGCCCGAATAGATCTGCAACAGGTCTGCACCTGCGGCAATCCTCTCCTTGGCATCATTACCATTCATAATCCCACCTACACCGATAAGAGACACCTTATTTCCAACGATCTTCTTTATTTCTTTCAGCATTAAACATGCCGATCTCGTCAAAGGCGCACCGCTCAGCCCGCCAGCCTCAGTGGAAAACTTCGCACCTTGAACCGCGCTCTTATCAATAGTTGTATTGGTCGCAATAATTCCATCGATATCATGATTAAGAATATTCTCACAACATATCCCTAACTCTGTTGGATTTAAATCTGGAGCAAGCTTTACCGCCAACGGAACATATTTACCACTCGTTGCGAGAGTTAATTGTTGGTTTTTCAATTGCTCTAGAAGCTTAGCCAGCTGATCACCATATTGCAGCTCTCTAAGCCCAGGCGTATTTGGAGAGGATATATTAATACTTATATAATCAGCAGACGAATAACCTAATTTCAAGCAATATAAATAATCTTCAACCGCCTTTTCTATGGGCGTGTTTAAATTTTTCCCTATATTTAATCCAATAATTGGGGTCTCCTTACATAAAGCAATTCTTTCCAGAGCATGATCGATACCCTTATTGTTAAAGCCCATTCTGTTAAGAATTGCATTGTGATCCTGAAGCCGAAACATCCTTGGAGGCGGGTTACCCGGCTGCGCTCTCGGGGTCAGCGTGCCGAGTTCCAAAAAAGAAAAACCTAGAGCACTTAACCCGTCGATAAAATCACCGTTCTTATCAAGCCCCGCAGCAAGCCCTACCGGATGCGCAAACTTAAGGCCCATTACGTTTACGGACTCGTCTTGTAGGCTTGCCTTTGTGGATAGACTTCCTAGCAAACCAAGCTTGTAAGCAAGATCAATCCCCCGCAAACTAAAATTATGAGCATTTTCTGCAGAGAGACTGAAAAGAAATTTTCTGAGAGCTGAATAAAACATCGCGCGTTACCAAATTCCCGTTACAACAAATATTTTCTGATACACAGTATACTGCTCAATTCTAACAAAATCTGTTCCAAAAAAATTAGTTCGGAAGCATTACCTAGACATCTACCACCAAACAGTTAAAATCCGATCTGTTCTTCAACTGGGATGAGTCGTCACCCTTATCCGGTTTCGTACAGAAACGTCCAAAGTCAAGGACTTTAGATAAGTCCAACAAAACGCAAGATGGCGTAATTTTGAGCTTGCTCCAATAAAATTTATAAGAGAAGTAGCACTATGAGTCAAAGATCGGTAGTAACAGAATTAAGAACTTGGTTAGGACAACAAATCATTGGTCAAGAAAGGCTTGTAGACAGAATTCTAATCGCACTTTTAGCTGATGGTCACCTACTAGTCGAAGGCGCGCCGGGTTTAGCAAAAACCAAGGCCATAAAAGACCTATCTAGGGGCGTTGAAGGTGATTTTCATCGAATCCAATTTACACCGGATCTCTTACCCAGCGATATTACAGGTACCGAGGTTTATCGTCCGGAAGATGGGTCTTTCCGGTTTCAAAAAGGGCCGATTTTTCACAATTTGGTCTTGGCTGACGAAATTAATCGAGCTCCGGCCAAGGTGCAATCTGCACTCTTAGAAGCTATGGCAGAACATCAGGTCAGTGTGGGACGCGAGTCGTTTGCCCTGCCCCCCCTCTTTTTAGTGATGGCGACACAGAACCCCATAGAGCAAGAAGGGACTTATCCCTTGCCAGAGGCACAATTAGACAGATTCTTAATGCACGTCACAGTCGATTACCCTGCGGTAGAAGCTGAGCGATCCATTCTTCAACTTGTGAGGAATGAAGCTGCTAATAAGGAGCCTGAGTCACCGAAAGAGCTCTCTCAGGACGCACTATTCCAAGCAAGACAAGAAATTCTCGCTATGCACATGGCGCCAGAGGTAGAGGAGTATATCGTCCAATTGATAATGGCGACGAGAACACCAGAAAATTATGGTGACGACTTAGAAGGATGGCTTGAATACGGAGCAAGTCCTCGCGGCACAATATCACTGGATCGGTGTGCTCGAGCGCACGCATGGATTCAAGGTCGAGACTTCGTAAGCCCTGATGATATCCAAGAAATTATTTTTGATGTGCTTCGACATCGAATATTACTTAGTTTTGAGGCTGAGGCTGGTGGCATAACCCCAGATCAAGTAATAGACGAGATCAGAAAGCGCGTGCCGTCTGCGTAGCACAAAAAGAAATAGGGCTTGGCGTGATTACATCAAAAAATGACAGCACTGATGAACGCTTCCGGCTAAGAGGAGCAACGGTCTCGCTCAACGAGCTGCTGCTCCAACGCCATGCGGCAAAAACGTTAGAGTACCCAGCCAACACCCACTCGATCGCTGGCATCTCAGGCATTCATCTATCTAAAATAAGAGGTAGAGGGATAGACTTTGAAGAATTTAGACCATATCAATCCGGCGACGACATACGTTTAATCGACTGGAGAGCCACAGCCAGAACCGGTAGAGCCGTCACTAAAGTATTCCGGGAGGAACGAGAACGACCGGTAATCATTGCTGTCGACCAAACCCACAACATGTACTTTGGCAGTCAAACAGCGTTTAAGTCAGTAGTGGCCGCGCAAGCTGCAGCTCTTTTATGCTGGCGAGCGCTTGATAATGGCGATCGCGTTGGCGGCTTAGTTTTCTCAGATAACGCATCAGCACTGATTCGCCCACGGCGAAGTCGGTTATCGTCGCTACATTTATTAAATAAAATAACTGAATATAATCAGAATATTAGAGATTTTTATCTAGAATCTAGGTTAGATAATTCTTCTAGTCTCTCACCAAGCCTTTCCTCCGCCCTGAGTGGAATCCGACGAATCACCAAACCCGGAAGCACGCTCTATGTTGTATCTGATTTTGCTAACCTCGATCAATTAGCATTAGACTATCTCAAGCAACTCGCGCGGAGTAACAATGTAGTCGCCGTTATGGTTTATGACGCTCTCGAACAGAATCTTCCTGTTCCGGGAATGTATGGAATCACGGATGGCGTTTTAAAAGGTTCACTTAATACACACAATAAACAAATACGTGAGCGCTACAATTCTAAATTTATTGTAAAAATGAACTCTCTCAAGTCTGATTTTGATGAAATGAAGATTCGGCTTATGACGCTGCGAACCAATCAATTAGTTGTAGAGCAAGTAAGGCAATGGATAGTCAAGAACTACTAAACCAATTAGCGGACATCCGGCTCCCCGGTGAGATTGGTCTTTGGCCGCCTGCACTTGGGTGGTGGATCTTACTCGCAATTCTCTTAGTCGCCCTATACGGTGTCTTGACCGCCTATTTAAAACGTAGAGCCCTCCAATACTCCCTCAACGCCGCACTCGGGGAACTCAGTAGCTCCTTCGACAATTGGCGCTCGGCAGCCCCCGAGAGCAAAACAAACGCGACGCTCGAATATGTTAACACTAGCAATACAATTTTACGGAGAGTAGCCTTAGCGAATGCAACCCACAAAGAAAGCATCGCATCCCTAACGGGAGAGGCATGGATCGCGTTTATTCGCTCTGAAGGAGACAGCAGGATGCTATCAGAGGAAATTGCCTTAGCCTTAAGCCAGGGTCGATTTCAACAAAGTCTAAATATAGATACCGAAGCGTTGCGCTCGTTTTGCGCTAGTTGGATAACATCGATGTACATAACAAACAAACATAACAAAAACCCGCTTGAGAACTCGAGCATCAAAAACCCAAGGAACCAATAATGCTCGAATTTATTTGGCCGTGGGCTTTTGCGCTGCTCCCACTGCCATACTTAATCAATCGACTAATGCGTCCAGCACCGCGACAGGATGCCGCTCTTTATGTCCCATTCTTCCAAAACTTATCTAACCTTGGTTCTGACAATGAAACCTTAATCAACGGTCGCTTTCTCACGACCATATGTTGCATTCTGATATGGATATTGATTGTTATTGCATCTTCTCGGCCGCAATGGCTCGGAGACCCAGTTCAGCTGCCGTCAACCGGGCGTGACCTTATGCTCTCAGTCGACATTTCGGGCTCAATGGAAGCTCAGGATATGGTCGTCGGTAATCGTCAAGTTTCAAGAATTGAAGTAGTTAAGGCTGTTGTTGGGGACTTTGTGGAACGTAGAGAAGGAGATCGCCTCGGTTTAATTTTGTTTGCAGCCCACGCATACATACAGGCTCCTCTGACATTTGATCGCGAAACCGTCGGTACTCTTCTTGCAGAGGCTGACATCGGCATAATCGAGGAATCTGCGACAGCTATCGGGGACGCTATTGGACTTGGAATTATTCACTTAAGAAATAGGCCTGAAAACAGTAGAGTCCTCATACTTTTGACTGACGGAGTCAATAATGCCGGTGCAATGTCACCTGAGCAGGCTGGAAAACTCGCAGAAATCGAAAGCATTAAGGTCTACACAATCGGAATCGGCGCGGATCAGGTGGTCCAACGAAGTTTTTTTGGCTCTCGGGCCATCAATCCATCTGCAGAACTTGACGAAGAGGTGCTTACCCAAATCGCCGAATCAACAGGTGGACGATATTTCCGAGCAAGAAATGTTAACGATTTAGTCTCTATTTACGAGGAACTCGATCGCTTGGAAACGATAGAGCAAGACGAACAGACGTATCGCCCAACAAAGGTATTGTTCTATTGGCCCCTTGGAACTGCACTAATAATTAGTTTTGTTCTGACTTTACTTCAAACCCCTTGGAGAAGGCTTCAGCGAACCGGGACTGTCGTGGATCCCGATGATTTGGAAGATTCAGTGGTGTTGGGGGATATTAAGTAATGGAAGGTTTCTTACAAGATATCCTGATTCAAGATTTTCACTTTTTACGCCCGTACTGGTTACTCGCCATGCTGCCAATTTTGTTGTTTATAACTTCTTTATGGCGTCTAAATAGCAACACCACTGCGTGGGACAAAGCTATCGACAAAACCCTTTTACCTTTTTTGATCGATAAAAAGAAAGACTCTTCTCAAAAGGCCCCTCTTCTTCTTCTTGCATTCCTTTGGCTGCTTTGTACATTGGCTCTCTCTGGCCCAGTTTGGGAAAAACTCCCTCAACCCGTTCAGCAACGAGAGGATGCCCTAGTTATCGTCCTTGATTTATCGCTCTCCATGTTTGCACCAGATCATGAGCCAAGCCGGCTCGATCTTGCCAAACGCAAATTAAGGGATGTACTTGATCTGCGCTCTGAAGGACAGACGGCGTTAGTAGTATATGCGGGTGACGCCCACACCGTCACGCCGCTAACAGATGATGTAGTAACGATCACTGCACTTGTGCCCTCGCTCTCCCCAAACATAATGCCCCTATTTGGTAGCAATCCGGTAGTCGCGATCAATCAAGCTATTCAACTCCTGAATACAGCAGAGGCGCCTCGAGGCAAAATACTCCTCATGACCGATGGAATTAAAAGCGGTAGAGAGGAAAGCGCCATCGTCGGATTGTTCGAAGACAACGACTACGAACTTCTTGTTTTAGGCATAGGAACTGAAGCTGGGGCACCAATCAGAGTGAACGACGGCGGGTATCTGACGGACACCTCCGGTCAGAGAGTCATAGCGAAACTTGATAAAGAACCACTAATGTCTGTTAGCGAACGGACTGGAGGCAAGTATCATGACATTCAACTGGCTGACTCGGATCTTGCTTATTTATTGACAGATGTCATTCCTGTTGATGAAGAAGAGCTCTCCGATTCGGAAGAAGAATTCGATATATGGTTTGAAACGGGTCCCTGGCTTTTGTTATTAATATTACCCATCAGCGCAATGAGTTTTCGCCGGGGCTGGCTTTTTAGTATTACAATTCTCACAGCTATCTCAAACTTAACATTTACAACGCAATCAATTGAAGCCGCAGAATGGATCGATCTTTGGTTGCGCGCAGATCAACAAGGTGCAAAAGCGTTCCAAAACGACGACCACAACCAAGCTTCTAATCTATTTAGGTCTCGCGATTGGGCCGGGGCGGCAGCATACAGGGCCGGCGACTATGAGTCTGCGGCTGCTGATTTCGCAACCATTGAAACCCCTGACGGAAATTACAATCGAGGCAATGCGTTAGCCGTGGCAGGCAACTATGAACAAGCAATCGCTGCCTACAATATTACTCTTGACGGGGAACCGGAGCATGTCGACGCACTGAAAAACAAAGCCATCGTCGAGCAGCTTCTCGCACAAGAAAATCAGGAGAATGCCGAACAAGAGTCAGGTGAGAATGAGGATAGTGAATCTCAACAGAACTCAGAGGATGAATCGGAACAACAAGACGAGAACAGTGAAGAACAAGACCAAGAGAGCCAGGAGGGAAATCAAGATCAGCAGCAACAAGAACAGCAGAGCGAAGCCCCTGAGGACCAAGAGGCATCAGAATCAAACAGCGAGCAAAACACACCCAGTGATACTACAAACGAAGAATTTGAAGAGCAACAGGCGTTAGAGCAATGGCTGCGGAGAATTGATGACGACCCTGGTGAGTTACTCAGACGAAAGTTTCGATACCAATATCGTCAAAGACAACTTAACGGTACTGCAAACAGCGCTCAGGGAGGAGAACAAATATGGTGAATTATACCAAACCATTGTTTTTTATAAAGTTTTTTTTAATCTCCCTCCTAGCTACTTCAGTCAAGGCTCAAGATATTACGCTTTCTCTAGATAGAAGTGAGGTAGCGCGCGGAGAAACACTTACTCTTACGATCCGAGTCTACGACCAACGGCAAGGAATGCAACTCGATTTAACGCCATTAACTGAAAGTTTTGATGTCCTCGGCACAAGGACATCCAGCCAAGTGAGAAGTATAAATGGCAACACGGACATCTGGACCGATTATATTATTACCCTGTTCCCCTTAACTGAAGGAAATTTGGAAATCCCTTCTTTGAATATCGCTGGGCAGCAAACGAATGAACTCGGAGTGACGGTAACCAATCAAGGAGCACGCTCCAACCAAGAAACTGACGAGTTATTTTTAGAAATTGAAGTAAATAAAGATTCTTTATATGTTCAGGAACAATTATTATTTTCAATTCGGCTTTTTTACACAATTAACGGAATCCGCAATCCGGTTTTTACAGAAATAGACATTCCAGATACTGTCACGCAATTAATCGGATCCCCAAATCAATATGAAAAAATTATCGACGGCCAGCGTTACGGAGTTTACGAGAAGCGGTACGTTATTTTCCCCCAAAAAAGTGGCTCTATTGAGATTCCTGACATCTTATTTAGAGGAGAAGTTACAGATGGCTCAAGCAGTTTTGTATTTCGGAATTTAAATACCAGACGAATAACTGCATTTATCGAAGGCCGAACAATCAACGTTATCGAACGGCCGCCAACCGCTGGCGAACTATCAACTTGGCTACCGCTGACAGATCTAATTATGGAAGAATCTTTTAGTCGCTCTCTATCAGATCTCAAAGTTGGAGACAGCCTCGTGAGAACAATAAAAATGACGGCAGCCGGTGTTGATGGCGCTGTATTGCCGCCCTTCTCCCCAACAAACATCGAGGGATTCAATGTTTATCCAGATCCAGCAAAAATCGAACGAAGATTTGTCGATGGGAGTATTGTAGGAGAACGGATCGAATCAAGCACGCTTGTTGTTTTACGAGATGGCGCTCTGTCTATACCGTCCATAGACATTGATTGGTGGAACGTGGAATCCGACCAGTCGGACAGCACTCAAATTCAGGAGACAAGGCTAAACATTCTTCCTTTGCAAGGCATGGCGCCGTCTGAACTTACAGTGCCGAGCACAGAGTCGATTGAAGATCTTCTCGCAGCAACGCCACTGGTAAGTCAAGAGATGATAGATGAACAAGCCTCAAATCAATATTTAAACATTGAAGAAACGCTCGTCCGTTCTTCAATTATAATTGGATTCTTATTATTTTTTCTCGCTTTAATTCGTTACTTGATTACAAAAACCAATAATCAAGTCTCCGCTACATACCTAAGATGGCGAGAACAAATAGGGTTTAACAGATTGCCCGAGCAAAATGAACCAGTAGCATATCGCGCGCTAATGAGAGCTCTTCGTGCCGCTGATGCGCACGAAATAAAAGGATCATTAATTCAATGGGCTAACCACATAATTAAGGCTACCGAAATAAATACCATTGAAGACCTGTATCGGCAGACAGACTACCCCGAACTCTATGGGCCATTACAAAACTTTCAGAATGATCTTTTTTCTGCAAAACCTAACTTAGGAAGTATTCAATTAAGCAGCTTAAGTTCAGCTATAAAAAAAATACGTAAGCAAAACAAGAAATCTCGTGCAACCCAAAAACGCTTAGAGCGCTATCACTTGCCTCCCCTCTATCCTTCTTGAGGCCAGTTACATGCCTAACACACGACTGGTTTTTAGTACTGAGGGGGACAATCGTTGCAAAAAATGCGAAAGAGCTCTTAAAAAATGTCAATGCTTACCCATCACCGAACTTGAAAACAAAAGCAATAATTCAACCATTAAAGTCCAGTACGAAAGAAAAGGGAGAAAAGGAAATGGAGTGTCCATTATAAAGAACTTAGCGTTACCGATAGACGAAATAAAAACGTTGACCAAAGAGTTAAAAGTGAAATGCGGGTCTGGGGGCAGCATCAAAAATCTGCAAATAGAGATACAGGGAGACCATCGAGAAAAAATTAAAACGTTCTTAGAATCCAAACAATACAAGGTAAAAATAGCTGGTGGTAAAAACTCCTAAACGTGACTACAGTAACTCGCTGTTGATATCGGCGATCTGATTTACTTTATTCGATTCTCCGCCTTTATTTTGACCGTGCTTTACAACGTCACTTCGCTGACTTTTCAAACGCTCCAAGTATATTTCGTCCACATCTCCAGTAATGTACTCTCCGTTAAAAACAGAGCATTCAAATTCAGAAATTTCTGGATTTCCTTCTGAAGCAGCGGCTATCAAATCTTGTAGATCCTGATAAATTAACCAATCTGCTCCGATAGCTTTTTCCACCTCTTTTTCTGACTTGCCAGCAGCAATTAGTTCGTTAGCGGTCGGCATGTCGATACCATACACATTCGGATACCTTATAGCAGGCGCAGCTGATGCAAAAAACACCTTATTGGCACCAGCGTCTCTAGCCATCTGAATTATTTGTTTGCAAGTTGTGCCCCTAACAATTGAATCGTCTACTAGCAGCACATTCTTTCCACGGAATTCCAATTCAATAGCGTTTAACTTTTGCTTTACACTCTTACGACGTTGACTTTGACCCGGCATTATAAAGGTTCTTCCGATATACCGATTTTTTACAAACCCTTCTCGGTACTTAATACCAAGCCTGTTAGCTAATTCTAGCGCAGACGTTCTACTCGTGTCTGGCACTGGAATAACCACATCAATATCATGCTGTGGGCGAATAGCAATTAATTTATCCGCTAGCTTCTCGCCCATCCTAAGTCTTGCTTTGTATACAGAAATCGCGTCCATCATTGAGTCAGGGCGGGCAAAATAAACATGCTCAAAAATACAGGGAGCATATCGAGAAGACTCAGTGCAGATTTTCGTGTGAAGCTTGCCATTCAAATCAATATAAACAGCCTCACCAGGAGCAACATCTCTTTCGATCGCAAAACCCTGAGCGATAAGAGCCACACTTTCCGACGCTATCATATATTCGCGCCTTCCAAGCGACTGGTCATCCTTGTACCCAAACACCAATGGCCGAATCCCATTTACATCTCTGAATCCCACTATCCCGTAACCTGTCAGCATTACTACCGCCGCATAACCCCCACGACATCGATTATGTACGCCACTGACCGCTGAGAAAACATCTTCAGGTAAAGGCTCTATCTTTTTATTTTGTTGCAATTCATGCGCAAAAACATTTAAGAGAACTTCGGAATCTGAATCGGTATTTATGTGTCGTAAATCTTCTTTAAAAAGATCACGAGCAATGTCTTTAGTATTCGTGAGATTGCCATTGTGAGCCAGCGCAAGACCATACGGTGAATTCACATAGAATGGCTGCGCAAGCGCTGGGCTGGAACTCCCCGCAGTTGGATACCGGACATGACCGATACCCATCTGGCCTTTAAGTCTTCTCATATGACGGGTTCTAAACACATCTTTTACCAACCCATTGTCTTTTCTGAGATTGAGTTTCCCATTATCACAGGTCATTATGCCGGCAGCGTCTTGCCCTCGATGTTGCAAAATTGTTAACGTGTCGTAAATGCATACTCCGACGTCACTTTCCGAAACTACTCCTACCAAACCGCACATAAAAGCCTCTCTATTTAAAAATCTTACCGATCATCAAATAATCTCGGGTCGTGAAAAATCAAATGCCTCTGCATATTGGAAAAATAGTAATTGAGAAAGACTATCAACATACGGTAAAAATATTGATGTCGCCCACATATCGCTGCCATTAACAAACGGGCGCGCTACGAAAGTCAGAATTAGGACAATCAATGCGCCTCGCACCAGTCCAAATACCACCCCAAGGCCTCGATCAATTAGCATAAGCCCAGTTAATATAAGAAATTTCTGGCTAATAAAAATGACGAGCGCACCAAAAATCAGTACCGCAACAAATAAGCAACAAACAGCAACAAAGTATCTTACGGTCCCGTTAGCTACCACCGAGACAAGCATTTCAGAAACCACAGTTCCATAGGACTGCGCGATAACTACAGCAAGCACAAGAAACGATAAAGATAAAAGCTCCCGCACCATGCCTCGCCAAGCTCCAAGCATGCTTGAGATCCCCAATATTGCCACGATAAAAACATCTACCCAGATCATTAACGGTTATTCCAACCCCGCGTCGAATTATAAACTCTCTAATTCGTAGAGCTTAACCAACCCTAAAACTCCATACTTTTGATTCAATTCTTCTCTGAAGTCTTCAACCCTATTTCGGTCCAACCACGGACCAACAAACACAGTCATTCTGTCGACGTTACCGCTCATGGATTTCCTACTGTAGGCCTTATAGCCGTCCGAAATAAGCTGAGAACGGAATCTCTCTGCATTATTAAAATTTGAAAAAACACCCATTTGTATTACAAAACCCTCGGGAAGTCCGTCGGCCCCTAACGAAGGACTCTCACTGACATCTTCAATCGCAATTATAGCAGAGGGTTCTTCAAGCAACATCTCGACTGACGGGTCGCTCTCCATATTCAACAGCGACCGTAATTTCGGGACAGCAACACTACCACCTCGGATCTGAGGTATAACTTGAATTGGGGGATCTATTGTATCTACAAGCGGACGCTCAGGAATACGCTTGGCAATAGCGGGCGCGTAGCCTCCCTCCCCGTCAAAAATGAGGACCATGACGGTAGTGACCACAACAAAGACTACGATACCGCCTATTATTCGCTGCTTCATGCTCTTAAGGCCTCTCCGCTATCAGAAATATAATTATACCAGCCCAACTGAAGAAACACTCAAATTTCGTACGGCGGATACCGTTAAAAAAGAACCGGTCACAACCACGACAGAGCTAGAATTCGCTTTTTCACAGGCTCCAAGATAAGCATGTTTTAGAGAATCGTAAGTATATATGCTAGGTTCTGTAAACAGCTCCTTTGCAGACTCTTCAAGCGATGATACTGACAGACAACGATCAGCGTCTACCTCTCCGAAATGCCATTCAGAAACCCCACTCCCCAAAGCTCGCAAAAATTCAGCAACCCTCTTATCAGCCATGATTGCCAGAACCACAATTACACTGTGCCCAAGTTGAGTGATAACCCGCAATTCATTACTTAGTATTTCAGCAGCACCCTGATTATGTGCCACATCGAGTAAGACCGGAATTTTTGTTGCTTTATCCCTCCGCCATTCTTGGCGGCCAGAAAGCTGAAGAGTCCCTATTTTATCGCGCTGAGCATCAGAATTTATGGGAAATCCTAAGGCAATTGAGGCTTTATACAAAACCTGCATAGCAACAGCGACATTATCCAGCAATAACTTAGGAACCGGCAGGCCACTTATAGTTTGGGTTCTCTCGGGCATATTGTGTATTTTAGTGAGACCGTACCAATCCCAAACTTCACCCGTCCTCTCCCAACCAAAATCCTGTCCCAAGCAAAGCGGAGCTAACTCAAGTTCTTTAGCTTTCCTTATTAACGATTTCGGTAGATTCCTTTCACCAAAAATCGCCTGAGCGCCTGAGCGTAAAATACCAGCTTTTTCGGCCGCTATCGCCTCTCTACCCTCTCCTAACCAGCCTTCATGATCGATGCTAATATTTGTCACCACACAAATATCCGCATCGATAATATTCACAGCATCAAGGCGCCCACCCAAACCAACTTCAAGAATAACGACATCAAGCTCAGCCCGAGCAAAGATCAAGAATCCTGCTAACGCAGTGAACTCAAAATAACTGAGCGGAGTCTCTTTTCTCATGACCTCTATTTCCGAAAAAACAGAACAGAGCTCATGATCTTCTACCTCTACCTCGTTTATTCGAAATCTCTCATTAAAACGGTCAATATGCGGCGATGTAAATGCTGAAACTCGTATCCCCTGTGCTGACAACATCCCCTCAATTGCCGCGACGGTGGATCCCTTGCCATTTGTTCCAGCCACAGTTATGACCAACGGAGCTAATCTAGCCACTTCAAAGTTTTTATAGACAGTTAAGATTCGAGACAGGCCAAGATCAATCTCTCTAGGATTAATCTTAGAGATATACTCCAACCAACGATCGAGTGAACTCTCATTAGATGGTTTCAGCGCTACTTCCATTCAGCGCGAACGACCCAGTTTCGTCTGCTCATTACGGCTCCCCTTTATTAGACTGAAGCCTCACCCACCTTTGAGGACCGATAAAAAAGCAACTTAGAAATCAATCCTTCAATACGTGTTCGGAGGTCTCGACGGTGCACGATCATGTCAATTGCTCCGTTTTCTAGTAAGAATTCGCTCCGTTGAAAGCCATCCGGTAATTGAACTCTGACAGTCTGACGAATCACGTCTGGCCCTGTGAAACCAACAAGCGCATTAGGCTCGGCTATATTGATGTCCCCAAGCATAGCTAGACTAGCTGAAACCCCGCCGTAAACTGGATCCACTAGAACCGAGATATAAGGCAAGCCTTCAGTCTTTAATTTTTCAAGCGCAGCCGCAGTTTTAGCCATTTGCATCAAGGATAGAAGAGCCTCTTGCATTCTTGCCCCCCCGCTTGTCGCAAAACAAACAAAAGGAACCCTCGTTTTTATACAGTGGTCAACAGCCATCACAAATTTTTGCCCAACGACCGCCCCCATAGAGCCACCAATAAAGTTAAACTCAAATGCCGCGCAAACAATCGGCTGGTCAACGAGCGTACCGCTCATTACAACAAGCGCGTCTCTTTCACCGGTAGCTTTTTGAGCTGCGGAAATCCTATCTTTATATTTTTTTAAATCTTTAAATTTAAGCAAATCTACCGGTGCAAGTTCCGAAAACAATTCCGTTCGTGAATCAGAGTCCAAAAATAGATCAAGTCTGCGACGCGCGGTTATTCTGATGTGATGATCACATTTAGGACAAACATCAAAATTTTGGCTGAGCGATTTTTCATAAAGCACTGCCTCGCAACGGGGACATTTTTTCCATACTCCTTCTGGAACACCAGTTTTTTTTGCGTCTTTAGTAGCATTAGAAATCGAAGGTAAAATCTTGTCTATCCAACTCATAATGTGTCCCGATAAATTTCTTAAACGTTTAAGGCATCGCGCGCATCGCGTATCAATTGCGTTGCGGTCTCAATTTCCTTACTTGTCTCGTCGCCATGAGGAGAAAGCTTGGCAATCGCGCTAACCAAAGCACTGCCAATAATCACTCCATCAGATATTTCGCTCATCCTTAAGACGCTGTCCACATCTTTGATACCGAAACCAATCACTATAGGCAACTTTGTCAAGGCTCGTAATTGACTCACCCGAGTTCGAATCGAATTAGCATCACTCAAAGCTGCACCCGTCACGCCTTTCAGAGATACGTAGTAAAGATACCCAGAGCAAACTTGCGTTATCAACTTAGCCCTCTCGACACTGGTTGTGGGTGCTACCAAAAATATCGTATCGATATCGACATCCTGCAGGCGTTGCCGAAGATCAAAAGATTCAGTTGGTGGCATGTCCACTACCAGCACACCATCGACCCCGCACTCTGAAACATTCTTCGTAAACTCCTCGTATCCCATCAATTCAATAGGGTTTAAATAACCCATCAATACAACCGGAGTTGCAGGATTTTTACTTCTAAACCTTCTCATCAAATCACAAACATCAATTAAAGATGTTCCTGCCGCGATCGCCCTCTCCGCGCCAAGTTGTATCACCGGGCCATCAGATGAGGGGTCACTAAAGGGAATACCCAGTTCAATGATATCCGCGCCGTCCTGGACCAACTGGTGCATTAACTTTTCGGTTACCCCTAAACTTGGATCACCCGCAACCAAATACGGTATTAAGAGCTTTCGCCCATCTGTCAGTGCTTTATCACTGACTTCCCTTAATCTACTCATTAATTTAGCTCTTATTCTTGCGGCAAAAATTTGATTTCGCTAAAGAGATATTCCCTCCAGTCGAGCAACCGTTTCAATATCTTTATCTCCCCTACCCGACATATTTACTACAATATTTTGATCTGATCGCATCTTCGACGCGAGCTTTAATGCATAGGCCACTGCATGGCTCGATTCTAATGCCGGAATAATACCCTCGAGCTGAGTCGTGTCATGAAAGGCTTGCATCGCCTCCTTGTCTGTCGCCGCAACATACTTAACTCTCTTCATATCCTTCAGCCAAGAGTGTTCCGGACCTACTCCCGGATAATCCAAGCCAGCCGAAACCGAGTGTGTTTCCAAAATCTGTCCATTCTGATCAGCCATTAGATAGGTTCTATTCCCATGCAAAACACCCGGAGACACGCCCTCCGCACTAAGTGGCGCGGCATGCCTCCCTGTCTCAAGACCGTCACCTCCAGCCTCGACTCCATACATGGCAACTTCCGAATCTTTTAAAAAAGGGTGAAACATACCTATGGCATTAGAGCCACCACCAACACACGCAACTAAAGCATCAGGAAGTGATTTAAGCTGATCAAGCGCTTGTTTCCTTGTCTCTCTCCCAATGATACATTGAAAGTCGCGAACCAAAAGAGGATATGGATGCGGGCCCGCAACAGTTCCTATGATGTAGTAAGTATTATCAACGTTTGTTGCCCAATCACGTAATGCTTCATTCATTGCATCTTTTAACGTTCTTGAACCAGATTCTACAGACACCACAGTTGCGCCCAAAAGCTTCATTCGGTAAACATTAGGAGCTTGCCTTTGAATATCCTCCGCGCCCATATAGACAAAGCAATCTAAACCCAACCTAGCGGCAACTGTAGCTGTTGCGACCCCGTGTTGGCCCGCGCCAGTCTCAGCAATTATGCGAGTCTTACCCATTCTTTTGGCTAGCAATGCTTGTCCAATCGTATTGTTCACCTTATGGGCACCCGTGTGATTCAAGTCCTCACGCTTTAGGAAAATTTGCGCGCCCTGTGCCAAATTGGTAAGACGCGCGGCAAAGTATAATGGAGAAGGCCTACCCACATAGTGCTGTAAATCATGATCATACTCTTCCCAAAAGGCTGAGTCTTTAGATGCTTCTTCGTATACCGCTGCTAGCTCTTCAACGGCCGAAATTAGCGTCTCTCCAACAAACACACCACCATAAGGCCCAAAATGACCCAGTTTATCCGGACCCTCGAGGTCATGCTCGGGGCTTCCAGGATTAGAATTTTGATCAAACACTCTTTACTCCTTCTATAAAACGTTTCATTTTCAATAAATCTTTTTTCCCAGCACTTACCTCTACCCCACTACTAACATCGACTCCGAACGGTCGCACCGTGGTTATAGCTTCCACGACATTAGCCTCAGTAAGCCCACCGGCTAATATAGTCTTTCTCAACTGACAATCAGATAACACCCCAGCCAGCTCCCAATCGAATGTTTCTCCGGTACCGCCCATTCCCCTAGGGCTATCAGCATCTAATAAAATCATATCTGCAGTCTCATATTTTCTAAAAACATCCTCGATACTCTTTGAGTCGCGAACTCGGCTTGCTTGAATCTGTGGCATCCCAAAACTATTGCAAAATTCTCGATCTTCGTCTCCGTGGAACTGAAGACAGTCAATGAGTCCAGTATCAAGAACTCTCTCAACCTCCTCTCGCGCTGGATTGACGAATAGGGCGACTCTATCTGCGTCTGTTCTGTCACTGCCTAAGATCATTCGCAATTCATTTGGGTTTAAAGCTCTCGGACTTTTAGAATAAAAAACGAACCCTAAGGCATCTGCCCCCCAATTCATTGCGCTCTCTGCATCCTCAGCCGTGGTTATCCCGCATATCTTTACCCACATCTTAGATTCTTACCTCATCGTTTTATTATACCCATCTAGCACTCGGAAATTCTGTAAATTACCTTTGACAAACCTGTGCTCTAGATAAAACCTGCCAAGACAGGGGGAGCACTAGGAAGAGCTGGCAATGCGCATTCAGCGGAGTAAGAAACTCCAGTGAGGTAAAGGCCGTGCGGGGGCGATGTTATCCCAGCTTTCGTCCTATCTCTCTGATCCAAAACAACTTTCACCCAAGATATCGGGCAATCACCACTGCCAACCGATATCAACGTCCCCACAATGTTTCGCACCATATGTTGGAGAAATGCGTTTGCAACAACCGTAATGACCACATAATCGGCGTACCTAATCACAGACACCCTCTTTACGTTTCTATTCGGACTCTTAGATTGACAACCGGCAGCTCTAAACGAGGTAAAATCGTGTTCCCCAACCAAGGCCTGAGCCGCTTCATGCATGGCCTCAACGTCAAGCTCCTGTGAAATATGTGTCACTTTCCCATTTAGAAATGCGCTCGACACATCTCGATTTCGGATAACATACATATACCGGCGAGCAACAGCTGAAAATCGAGCACTAAAATCATTATTGACGGTCCTAACCCATAAAATACGGATTGATCTTGGCAATTGGCTATTGACCCCAACGGTCCAAGCCTTTGCGCCACGATCCACAAAACAATCGAAGTGCACTACCTGCTGAGTAGCGTGGACACCAGCATCAGTTCTTCCTGCGCAAACAGTAACAATTTCATCTCCAGCTATTTTTGATAGCCCCTCCTCGACAGTCTGCTGAACCGTAATCGGAGCATTATCACCCTGACGTTGCCACCCAGAAAAACCAGAACCGTCATACTCGAGTCCTAAGACAAAACGCGTAACCTGCTGACTCATGCTCTAAAAACTCACAAGCTATTCGTCAGTATCACGGGCATTATCAGAATCTAACAAGCCTTTCATTAGATTCTCCGCCTCAACTCGTTGGGTCTCATTAGCGCTTCCAACAACCTCACCAAGAAGTTTCCGCACACTCTCCATGTCTCCCATCTTCGAATATGCATAAGCCAACTCTAACTTGGTCGCGATCTCAACTTCAGACGCTGTATCGTCCGCACTCAACCCGGGTTCTTGGTCATCGAGAGTTTCGGGACTTTTAAGCTGGACTTCCGATACGGGCTCTCTATGAGGCCCACTTATTTCATTGCTTTTAATCCTCGAGCCCGGCTGAATGCTACCTGAAAAATTTGCATCTTTGTTCAATTCCTTCGCCAGCGAAGATGTCTCTCCCTGGTCAACAGATTTAGGATCGTAGTTCTCTCTTCGTCGTCGCATCCAGAATAAACCCAAAACCGAAACAACTACGACCCCAACAAAAGCGCCAAACAGCAAGCCAGGCTGCAATTGAACTCTCTGACTCTGCAAAGAAACAATCTCTTCAAAATCAGAGATAGCGCCAAGATCTGGCGGCTCGTCAACCATTTTAATTTCCTGTGCAGTTTCTAGCTGCAAATCCAACGAAGCAATTTGTAGTTTAAGCGAAGAGACCTCTTCATCAGTCTCAATGAGCCTGGCGGATAAGCTCGTGAGCCTATTTGAAAGAGCCACATTTTCCGCATCCTGAACCCGTATCTGTTGTTCCAGCTCAGCGATGCGAACATCGAGGGCAGCGCTCCGGTTCATGAGCTCAAACAGTCCCTCTGAATCTTCTGGAATTATTATCGAATAAAGTTCATTCTGTCGCCTAACCTCAGCCATTGCCTCCTGCTGCGACAATCTCTGTGCCTCAGTCATGATCGGGCGCACGAGTGTCACCCCAGCATAAAGCCCATTGATATTTCTTTTTTTAAAGGCTTCTGGGTTAAGTCTCTGAAAAGCCAACATAACCTGCTGCGGGCTCACGCTTTCACCAGGAAAAAGGTCCTTTGATAAACTGTAAAGAGTATCGCCTCGCTCTACCTCTAACGACGGCAAATTTAACGTTTCGCTTAACGCGAATACATGCCCGTAAAATATTGATAATATTAGATTAAATACCAGAGCACGAGCTACTAATAGAAAATATTGCCGCATATCAGTTTGTTCTTCCCTTATTAACGTTCGAGAGCGCAGCACCACATACTTCCGCAAAACACTTCCTTACAAATACTTCTTAATCAGCGATTCGGCTATCTGAATAGAATTGAGCGCCGCACCCTTTCGAATGTTGTCAGATACTAGCCAAAGGCTTAACCCGTTCTCAAGAGAAATGTCTCTCCGAACTCGTCCCACGTAAACGGGGTTCGAGTCAGTGGCTTCTGTAACCGGAGTCGGGTAACTGCCACTTTCCAGCGCGTCCACGAGTTCAATCCCCTCGGCCTGTTCTAGCAGACTCATTATGGCTCTTAGATCAACAGGTTTTACCGTTTCAATCTGTACCGCTTCACAATGACCATAAAAAACAGGAACCCGAGCGCAAGTCGCGCTTACTAAAATATTGGGATCCTCAAATATTTTTTGAGTCTCCCAGACCATTTTCATTTCCTCTTTTGTGTAACCGTTCTCAAGAAAAACATCTATTTGCGGTAGAACGTTAAAGGCAATCTGTTTTGGATAGACCTTTGGTTCCGCGGGCTGACCGTTTAGCAAAGCCGCTGTTTGTCCCGCAAGCTCTTCGATAGCGCTCTTGCCACTTCCTGAGACAGCCTGATAGGTCGCAATATTCAGCCTTTTTATACCAACCGCTTCATAGATCGGTTTTAAAGCTACTACTAAGCCTATTGTGGAGCAGTTAGGGTTTGCGATAATGTTCCTCTTCGAAAAGTCTCCTATAGCCTCGCCGTTGACTTCTGGGACAACAAGCGGAATATCAGCGTCGTAACGAAAATGCGAGGTATTGTCGACAACAATACAGCCGGCCGCAGCGGCTTTTGGCGCATATTCAGCCGATACCTCTCCACCGGCAGAAAACAACCCAATATGCGCTCGGGCAAAATCAAAGTCAGCAAGATCCGTCACCATTATTGATTTGTTACCAAACATAACCTTGGTACCCGCCGATCGCTCGCTCGCGAGCAAAAATAACTCCCCCACAGGGAATTTTCGCTCATCAAGAATATTAACCAGCGCTTCCCCGACGGCACCAGTGGCGCCTACTATCGCAATATTAAAGACATCCATTTTCGCATGAGCCTCTAGCTATTTGAGTGTAAAATAAAAAGGAGAGGTCGCTCGCCAATTATTTTCAAATTGCCTAATGCGTTCCGCATCGCGCATTGTTATTCCAATATCATCCAACCCATTCAACAAACAGTGCTTTCTGGACGGTTCAATCTCGAAATTTATAATATCTCCATCCGGCTTCTTAATGCCTTGCGTCTCTAGATCTATGCACAACGCAAAGCCTGGGGTCGCCTCTACATCTTTAAAAAGAGATTCTACTATTTCCCTATTAAGAACAATGGGTAACAAACCGTTCTTGAAGCAGTTATTGAAAAATATATCTGCAAAACTCGGGGCCAATATCGCCCTAAATCCGTAGTCATCGAGCGCCCACGGTGCATGCTCTCTGCTTGAGCCGCACCCAAAGTTTTCTCGGGCCAACAAGATACGAGCATCCGCATACCGTGCCTGATTGAGAACAAAATCTTCATTAATTGGCCGCTGGCTGTTGTCGGCATCCGGCTTGCCCTTATCTTTGTAACGATGCTCATCAAAAAGATTTACTCCAAAACCAGTTCTCTTAATCGATTTCAAGAATTGCTTAGGGATTATAAAGTCTGTATCAACATTCGCTCTATCGAGGGGTAAAACCAAACCCGTCACTGAACTAAATTTTTTCATTTCTATTTCCGTTTTCAAACAAATTCAATACTTTATACCGACTGTTAGAGCGCTTAAAGCGCACTGACATCAACGAACCGCCCATGTATAGCAGCCGCAGCAGCCATCGCGGGACTTACCAAGTGCGTCCGACCGCCAAAACCCTGCCTTCCCTCAAAATTTCGATTCGAAGTAGACGCGCAGTGCTTCCCAGCGCCCAATTGATCCGCATTCATGGCTAAACACATAGAACAGCCAGGCTCACGCCATTCGAGGCCCGCCTCGATAAATACCTTGTCTAACCCCTCTTCCTCAGCTTTCTGTTTTACAAGCCCAGAACCCGGAACAACCATTGCAACTTCAACCGTTTCAGCCTTGTGTTTTCCCTTTACCATAGCTGCCGCTTCTCTCAAATCCTCAATACGCGAATTAGTACAAGATCCTATAAATATACAATCCAGCCTTATATCACTGATTGCCATTCCGCTCTTTAACCCCATATACGCCAATGCTTGCTGGTAATTTGCCTGTTTGCTCTTTTCGATTTCCTCAGAGATGAGAGGTACTCGCCCATTAACTGAAACAACCATTTCTGGAGACGTGCCCCAAGTTACTTGAGGCTCTATTTCGGCCGCATTCAGCTCTAAAACGCTGTCAAAAACCGCACCCTCGTCACTCTTAAGCTCCATCCATGCGGAGGCCGCTTCATCCCAAAGATCACCTGATGGAGCGAATGGTCTACCCTTAATGTATTCTAAAGTTTTCTTATCGCAAGCAACTAACCCCGCCCTGGCACCGGCTTCAATCGCCATATTGCAAACAGTCATTCGCCCCTCTACCGAAAGACCCTCAATTGCGTCACCACCAAACTCAATCGTATATCCAGTGCCACCGGCGGTGCCTAGCTCACCAATTATTGCCAATACTATATCCTTCGCAGTAACACCTTTTTTCAATTGACCGCTGACCCTGACAAGCATATTTTTCGCTTTTTGTGCTATTAAACACTGGGTTGCAAGCACGTGTTCAACCTCAGACGTACCAATACCATGAGCAAGAGCACCGAGTGCACCGTGAGTTGAAGTGTGAGAGTCACCACAAACTATGGTCATCCCAGGGAGGGTTGCCCCTTGTTCCGGTCCAACGACATGAACTATCCCTTGACGAATGTCATTCATATCCATCTCTAAAATGCCGAATTCTCTGCAATTGTCATCCAGAGTAGCTACCTGAATTTTTGAAACTGGGTCTTTAATGCCCTCAAGTCCTTGACTTCGCTCGCTCTTAGTCGTGGGGATATTGTGATCGGGCGTCGCAAAGTTTGCGTCCGCTCTCCAAGGTGTCCTGCCCGCTAAGCGCAAGCCCTCGAACGCCTGAGGCGAAGTGACCTCATGTATCAGATGTCGATCAATATACAACAAGGCTGTTCCATCATCCCGCTGAAGGACAAGATGGTTACTCCAAAGTTTATCGTAAAGAGTTTTACTACTCATTCCCACTACCTTTATTAATTAACTATAGAAATCTCAGGTAAATATATGATTTATTGTTAAATTCTATTCTGTGCTCGATCTCGCAACAAGTGGTCCATAACAATCAGAGCTACCATCGCCTCTGCTATGGGTGTTGCACGAATCCCTACGCATGGATCATGTCTGCCAGTAGTGACAACATCCTGCTCTTCTCCACGCACATTTATTGATCGGCCGGGCAGCCTGATACTGGAGGTCGGTTTCAGCGCAATACTAGCAAGAATATCTTGCCCGCTCGAAATACCCCCAAGAATTCCGCCAGCGTTGTTCGACAAAAACCCGTGCTGGCTTAATTCATCCCGGTGCTCACTACCTTTCTGCGTAATTGAAGCAAATCCAGAGCCTATCTCTACACCTTTTACAGCGTTTATGCTCATCAACGCTTTTGCAATATCAGCATCCAATCGATCGAATACGGGCTCACCCAACCCGACAGGAATATTTGATGCAACAACATTTACTCGAGCCCCAATTGAATTACCCTCTTTGGTCAAAGCCGCCATATACTCTTCCATTTCGGCGACCTTTGTTACATCGGGACAAAAGAAAGGATTTTCCTCTATTTCTTCAAAATCAATCTTTTCGACGACAATTGGTCCCAATTGTGACAAATAGCCTCTAATTTTTATCTGAAAATTCAATTCTAAGTATTTTTTTGCGATTGCACCAGCCGCGACCCGCATCGCTGTTTCTCTGGCAGAAGACCTTCCACCCCCGCGATAATCGCGGACACCATATTTTTTCCAATAAGTAAAATCTGCATGCGCAGGCCGAAATTGATCCTTAATTTTACTGTAGTCCTTCGTCCTGTGATCTGTATTTTCGATCAATAAGCCGATAGGCGTCCCGGTTGTTTTACCCTCGAAAACGCCGGATAAAATCTTAACAATGTCCCCTTCTCTTCTTTGAGTGGTAAAGCGTGACTGCCCCGGCTTTCGCCGATCAAGGTCGTGCTGCATATCCTTTGTTTCTAGCGGCAAACCTGGGGGGCACCCATCAACGATACAGCCCAAAGCAGGCCCATGACTTTCGCCAAAGCTCGTAACCGTAAAGTTCTTACCAAGCGTATTTCCTGACATGATTTGTTCCAACTACCCGACCGTAAAGCCCGATTATAGCCTGCTTGATCAAACAAAGCGCGCCTTATACTGGACAAGCTCAGCCCTTCTAATAGCCAGAACCCCCTCACCACCCATTCCAAATTCTAACCACAGTAAGGGAATATCTTTCAAGCGTTCAGATAAGACTAAATGACTGTGACCGACCTCAAGGATAAGCACTCCGTTCTCCGTCAAAAATCTCTCCGCATCTTTCAGGATGCTCATCGGCAGCTCCAAGCCTTCATCGTCACTAACCAAGCCTAGTCTAGGCTCATGACCATATTCCATTGGAAGGGCATCACACTCTTCAGATGAAACATACGGAGGGTTTGCGAGGATTAAATCAAACTTCTTTGATACTTTCATGAATAGGTTTGAATGGCTTGTCTGTACTCTACTTCCCAGATTATGGAGAGTAATATTTTTTTTACTAAGAGCCAAAGCATCTTCAGAAATATCAACTAAGTCCACTTGAGCGCGAGGATATTGAATAGCAGCAGCAATACCAATACAGCCTCCACCACAGCAGAGGTCCAGGATTTGCTGTGGCGCAAAGTCAAGCACACCGGCAAACTCATTTTGAATTAATTCAGCAATAGGAGATCTCGGAATTAACGCTCGGCTATCACAAAAATACTCTCTCCCAGCAAACCAAGCACGACCAACAAGATATGCCACAGGCGTACGATTTATAATTCTCATTCGAACAAGCGTCTCAATCTGATTTATTTCCGATGCGGAAACGGACCGAGTGGCAGATTCCTCAGTGTTGAAATCGAGATTCAATTTCGCATAAACTAGGAACGAGGCTTCATCATATGGATTGTCTGTCCCATGCCCATAGCTGAGATGTTGGGCAGAAAATTTTGCAGCTACAACATTGATGTAATCGCAGACTCTCATTTAGAAACCTATAAATGTTACGGTGATTAGCATTTGACAAACTAACCCGTATTCTAACCGCAAAACTGTAAACTAATGGATTAATTATGAAAGATGCTTTCCATACTATACTTGAGGAAATTGGTGAGAATCCAAATCGTCCTGGACTGATTGACACGCCTAGCAGAGCTGCGAAAGCAATGCAGTATCTGACCCAAGGTTATTCGATGGACATAGATGAAGTCATCAATGGCGCATTATTTCCCTCAGATACAGACGAGATGGTTATCGTAAAGGATATAGAACTATACTCGATGTGTGAGCATCATCTTCTTCCTTTTATTGGGAAATGCCACGTCGCATACCTTCCGAAAGGAAGGGTAATTGGTCTTTCAAAAATTGCAAGAATCGTAGATCTTTACGCCCGTCGACTGCAAATTCAAGAGAATCTAACTAACGAAATTGCCAACTGTATTCTTACACAAACCGAAGCCTCAGGCGCCGCGGTAATAATAGAAGCCCGACACATGTGTATGATGATGAGAGGAGTGCAAAAACAAAACTCTGTGATGAAAACATCGTGCATGCTCGGAGCTTTTCGAAAAAGCCAAAATACAAGGAACGAATTTTTATCTCTAATTAGTCGCTAATTTCGCACGACCAATTCAACTCTGTCCCTGCAAATTTTTTGGCGACAATTTGGGGCTAATGGGCCAACTCCACGAGGCAATATTCGTTTAGGGTCTATGCCCTTTGCGACCAGTTTTTCTACTAAAACCTCAGCTCTTTTTGTTGACGCTTGGATCAATTCAGATTCATTCAGATCAGTGGCTAGGTGCGCAACTAAATACACAAACAAACTCTGATTTTCCTTAAGAAATTCATAGAGAAATGTAATGTCAGTCTTTTCCGAAAGATCATGAGAATTGGTAAACTGGATATGGGGCAAAATCACACTCCCCTCGGTAAGTGCTCTCGAGAGTATTGAGCTTTCGCTCAACGGTAACACAACCTCGTCATCTTTCACGGTCTCAAGGTAAGCGAAGACTTTCTTATTTCCCCGAGTGATGACGTACAGTGAAATGTAGTCTTCGGCGGACGATCTCCTAGCCGCAATGTAGAATTGATTCATTACGGGTCCATATAAGTTGCGTTTACCAAAAATGTCATTTGCCCAATAATTACTGCTTCCGCACGCCCTGCCCGAGCATTCAAACAAAATCTCATGCCCCTCAGCGAAAATTTGCTCCCGATAGAAATTAAAAACCTCGGCGCCGCTAAATTCTTGATCTATCTTGTAAGTTGCTTTTACAACGTCACCCTGAAGCCTTCGCGAATCTTCCGGATTCACCTCCCCCCTCGTTCGTTGAAGAGTTCCAATCACTAAATCATGAGTTTGATTTTCAAGAATCTCAATCTCTAAAACCTCAGAATAAGAAAAAGGCTCCAACCAAATAGCTTCAGCTAATTGTAAGTCTTGTGATCTGAGCTCTGCGGAAAACACTGTAATGAGAAGCACTAGAACCGAGTTATAAAAAGAATATGGTTTAAACAAAGCCACCTCTTCCACTAACCATCAAAAAATTTATTTCGCTCAATATTGCAAACCTCTAACTAGATTCAGAACCTTCGTGATCCAAAGACCCTTTGTCCTCAGCATAATTTTCCATCTTTGAGAAAGCCTCATTTTGATCTTGGGTAAATGCTGGCTGAGCATTAGGAAAGGGATTAAATGGAAAGGGTTTAGCATCGCTGATGTAAGTGACGTAGTTTAAAATCTCTTGTATGTACAAAAACACCCTGACGCAAAGCTCTTTTAAGTTTATGTTAGGCTCGTTCGCAATTACGCTGAACAAGAACTGGGTAAATATTACAATAATGACCAAAGGGATCAGCACAACGTACAGTAGAAATACAAACCCTGCGACAAGACCTAATCGAATCCAATTAGACGGCTTTAGAAGATTTTCTCCGATATTTCTTAGCGCATCTGACATGACTTTCTCCTTCCACAGTATTTGGTATAAGTTATATTAAACAAAAAACCGCCTGTAACGTCGACATTTATCGACTTATACCGTTATAAATCTTTTGATTGGCTAGCCGCAAACTCAACATCCATGGCGTGTTCCCCTGACATCAATGAAGGAATGATACTCTCAACAGCTTCACCATTAAACACGATCTGGTACAACCCTTCGGCTAGAGGCATGTGAATATTGAGTTCTTTGGCTCGTTCGTACACTACTTTTAGTGTGTTGATGCCCTCTACAACCTGCCCGACACTATCTTCAGCCTGTCTATAAGATAATCCAGTTCCAAGCAGCGAACCGAATCTAAAGTTACGACTCATTGGCGAGGAGCATGTCACGACTAGATCACCAACTCCAGACAAACCCAAAAATGTCATTGGATCAGCGCCAAGCTCACAACCAAATCTCGCCATTTCAGCCAACCCTCGGGTAACGATAAGGCTATTTGTGTTATGTCCCATCCCTAACTCAGCTGCGATTCCCGCGATTACAGCGTAGACATTTTTTAATGAGCCGCCCAACTCAACCCCGTACATGTCGTCATTGGCATATACGCGAAAGAATTCCGACTTTAAGACGTCCATAACCATGCTTCGGACAACTTTATCATCGCTCGCAATCACTGTTCCCGAATATTGATTACCCGCGATTTCCTTCGCAAGATTAGGTCCGCTTAACACCCCGACGCGGGCTCGCGGATCAATCTCAAGCAGAATCTGACTCATTAGTCGAAAGCTGCCTTCCTCAATACCTTTTGTTGTGCTGATTAGCGGCACAGAAGGTGGCGCAAACCCGATGACCTCCTCAGCAACTGATCGAAAAGATGAGCTAGGAACAGCCAAAAAAATGAGACTTGTCTCAGAAACCGCGTCGACCATACTTGAAGTGGCCAAAATTGAATTGTTCAATTCATAACCTGGCAGATAAAAACTATTAAGATTCTCATTATTGATCTCTGAAGCCATATCCTCGCTGCGCATCCAAAATTTAACAAAGTAGCCATTGTTAGCAATAATATTAGCGATTACAGTTCCGAAGCTTCCGCCACCCATAACTGTTACAACTGATTTGGACATACAGATCTCCAAGACATACAAGCATCAATATCGAATTAAAAAACCCTGTTTAAACCATCGAGCGCTGCTGTACGATAAGCCTCTGCCATGGTGGGATAATTAAAGGTCGTCTCAATAAAATATTTGATACTATTTTCTGGTGCCGGCTGACCCATAATTGCTTGACCAATGTGAACAATCTCTGATGCTTGATCACCAAAGCAATGTATACCCAACAATTCCAATGTTTCAAAATGAAAAATTAACTTCAACATTCCTACTTCTTCGCCGGTAATTTGAGCACGAGCGGTATTTTTGAAAAAAGCCTTCCCAACCTCATAAGGAATCTTTTTCGCTGTCAACTCTGCTTCCGTAAAACCGATAGTTGATATTTCAGGAATTGTATAAATACCGGTTGCAACCTCATCGACCAGCTTGCATTCTGCGGGAGAAACAATAGCGTTGCTAGCCGCTCGGCCCTGATCATAGGCCGCACCAGCTAAAGCAGGCCAGCCAATAACATCTCCTGCTGCATAGATATTTTTAACCTTCGTTTGATATCGCCTGTTTACCTTAATTTGACCTCGGTTATTTGGCTCAATCCCCAGCATTTCCAGCCCCATCTTTTGGGTGTTCCCGGTTCGACCATTTGCCCAAAGAACAATATCACTTTTAATTCTCTTGCCTGATTTCAGATAGGTGACGATGTGATTTTCTGAGTATTCTACCACCTCATACTCTTCGTTATGACGACTGCGCACACCCAAATCTCGCAAGTGATAACTTAAAGCACCGGATATTTCAGTATCCAAGAAGCTAAGCAAGGATTCTGACGGATTAATTAACTCAACTTTCGCACCCAACGCGCCAAAAATTGAAGCGTACTCACAACCAATTACACCTGCTCCTATTATTGTAACTTTCCGGGGAGAGAAATTAAGGGATAGAATCGTATCGCTATCGAACATCAGAGGATGGGAAAAATCAATATCGGGCGGCCGATAAGGTCTGGAACCTGTTGCAATAACAAAGCTTTTTGCCGCTAGCTGTTTGCGCTTACCCACCAGGCTAATCGTATTATCATCAAGAAATTTAGCCTTGGCTTTATATAGAGGAATACTATTTCTATCATAAAAATCCGTTCTCATTCTTACTTGATCCTGCACGACTTTTTCGGCTTGAAGGAGGATTTGCTGAAAGTTTAATTTTCTAGCTTCACCAAAATTTCTAAATAAAGGATTGGTGTTAAATTGCATTACCTGCTTCACCATATGCCGAAGCGATTTTGAGGGGATCGTCCCGCGATGTGTGCAATTCCCTCCAACAAAATCCAAGTTATCTACGACTGCCACTTGTAGGCCTTTTTTCTTACTGTTCATCGCTGCAGCTTCACCGGCTGGACCTGCTCCTACGATAACAATATCAAATTCTTCTCTCATACTTCCCCACTAAAATTATTGATAAAAGCACAGCCTTAATTGAGTAGATATTCTTCAAATTGAGAAGTATGTGTCTGATAAAATTTGTTCTCAGCCTTGTCATGACTTATAAAATAAGATGCTATATTGCTGGCGTTAGCATGCTCAGTCGCAGCCTCCAACCCCATTACCAAATAGGCCGTAGCGAGAGCATCTGCTACTGAAGCCATTTCGTTAATTACGTATACCGCTGCAAGGCCGTGAGACACAGGCCGACCATTTCGTGGGTCAATCTCGTGTGAATACCGTATTCCATTTTTCTCAAAAAAATTTCGATAATCTCCACTTCCAGCTACCGCAATAGTATGCCCAAGACTATCCAAAACAGCATAGACTTCACTCTTACTGCTGACTGGGGTTTCAAGCGCAGGCGCCCAACTAACTTCGCCTGCTTTATAGCCTCTCATCTTAAGCTCTCCTCCAATCTCAACAAAATGATTCTCATACCCATTATCAAAAAGTAATTCAGAGATCTTGTCTACCGCATAACCTTTCGCAATTCCACTTACATCTAATTCAATGTTTTTAGTTTTTGAAATTATGCTCAAACTTGGGTCAATTACCAAATTCTCGATGCCCAGTCTCTCCATCGACACGCCTATTTCTGACGAGGTTGGGACAAAGTCTTTCAGACGTGGCTCGGGACCAAAGCCCCACAATCGAACAAGAGGCCCTACGGTAATGTCGAATGCTCCATCAGTTTCTATAAAAATTTTTTGCGCCAAAGAGAGCACCTCTAGCTGCTCCGGTGAAACGATTAAGGGCTCTCCGACAGCCATCCGATTAAATTGAGCAAGCTCAGAGTTCAACGCATAAGTTGAGAAAAGTTCCTGATCGAACCGGCGTAGAGCCTCAGCGACTTTATTTTTTACAGGAGCAATTTCGGACCGAGAAAAATTTCCACTAATTGTTACTGAATAAGATGTTCCCATTGTCAACCCACCAAAGTTAACAAGAGAAACATTGTTAAAGAAGATAAGAAATATTATCAAACCAATCATGAAACTTGAAAGAGCTAAGAAGTAAAAGAATCTCATATAATTACTAAAAATTTTGAAGAAGCTGAGCTCAAAAGCCCTTTTATGCTTGCCCACAAAGTCATGGGAAGAGAAATATTAGATTGACGGCTCTTGAAATTCTTCTGCTGGATACATCTGATATGTAACCCCCGCCATCTTATAAACCATGCGCCCAACCTGACAGCAATACCCAAACTCATTGTCGTACCAAAGATATAAAATCACATGATTTCTGTTCACAATTGTAGCCAAAGAATCAACTATACTGGCCTCTCGAGTGCCAACAAAATCACTAGAAACTGCATCCGGCGCTTCCGTAAAACTAACTTGATCCTGTAATTTGGAATGTAATGCAATCTCTCTAAGAAACTCATTAATTTCTGTTTTTGACGTTTCACGACCTAGGGTTAGATTTAAAATTGCCATCGATACATTTGGAATCGGAACACGAATTGCGTTCCCGGTTAACTTGCCCTCCAACTCAGGAATCGCTTTGACAACAGCTTTTGCTGCCCCGGTTTCAGTAAGCACCATATTGAGCGCCGCACTTCGACCGCGCCGGCTGCCCTTATGATAATTGTCAATGAGGTTCTGATCATTTGTATAAGCATGAACGGTCTCAACATGCCCCTGCTCAATGCCAAACTCATCGCTAATCACTTTTAAGACGGGCGCGATTGCGTTAGTCGTACAAGATGCGGCAGTCAAAATCCTATCACTGTCCGAGATCTCGTGATCGTTAATACCATATACAATATTTTTAAGAGTACCTTTACCTGGTGCAGTTAATAAAACCTTGGCCGCGCCTCTGGACTTAAAATGCCGAGACAAACCTTCCTGATCCCTCCAGACACCTGTGTTATCGATAATGAGCGCCTCATTAATTCCATGCTCTGTATAATCAATCTCCTCAGGTGATTTCGCGTAGATGATCTTCATGACATTTCCGTTAGCTATAAGACTATTACTATCGTTATCAACTCGAAGAGTTCCCTGAAATGCACCATGAACTGAATCAGACGCAAACAATGACGCCCTCTTCTCCAAATCTCCCTCCCCACCGGGGCGCACCACTATAGCCTTAAGCCTCATAACCTCGCCGGTACTTGTCCGCTCAATCAATAGCCGAGCCATAAGACGGCCAATACGACCAAAGCCGTATAATACAACGTCCTGACTCTTGGAGGTAAGTGCGACCTCTGAACCGTCAATAGAGGCTAATTCTCTCTTGACAAATTCATCAACTTCTTCATTGCCCCCTTCAGCAGACTCTAAACACTTCATATAGCTGACTGTCAATTTCCCAAGATCTATTTGAGCGTGACGTAAATCCAACTTTGAGAGGGCTATTAAAACTGGGTGAGTTTCAAACTCAGACATTTCATTCCGCTCGATTTGTCGAACGAAACGATGAGATTTCATGATAAAGGTAACGGACCGATTGTGAAGAGGTCGTCCATAGATAAATATTCCAACATTGCGCTGGCTGAAAAGCTGACCAATAACCGGAATCATTTCCTGAACAAGCGCCTCTCGTTGCTTCCAATCCCCAAAATAATCATCAACGTTTGGACGAACCACATTGCCTCCAATTTCCATGGCCAGATAAGGATCGCTATTATCTGGATATTCAACCTTATGTGCAAGAATCCCAACACAAACTCTTGGTTTTTTACATATTGCAAAATTTTCGAATAAAACAGACGCATTAAACTACCATTGTCGGTGATGGCGGACTAAAATCACTATATGTATCAGATCAACTATCCTTAAAAGATTGAAAGCGTAACATTCGTTTCCATTAAAACTACCATGACGTATTTATTTCCCTCAGTAACTGATCTTGACGACCGCACCTCAACCCCAGTTGAATACTGGAGCGAAGGTCGTGGGGCTGTTCGAAGCCTTGCAATAGCGGAAGCAGCGACAAGAGCGAACGCTCCTTTCCTCGTCATTTGTGACA
Organism: uncultured Gammaproteobacteria bacterium; assembly: GCA_913048385.1. Classification (GTDB taxonomy): domain Bacteria; phylum Pseudomonadota; class Gammaproteobacteria; order Pseudomonadales; family Pseudohongiellaceae; genus UBA9145. The sequence goes on from CAJWVZ010000008.1 coordinate 63,389, forward strand.
ACAATGAATCTGTAGAGGTTTTTTGCCGAGAAATCGGTTATTTTTGTCACTATCACGAGAGTTTAAAGGTACTCACACTCCCAGACTGGGAAACCCTGCCTTACGACAATTTTTCACCTCACCAAGACATCATATCCGATCGGCTGCGGGCACTTTTTCATCTGCCAAATTTCAAGAAAGGAATACTCGTAGTTTCAATTACGAGTTTGATGCATCGCTTCCCCCCCCAGAGCTATGTGCTTGCAAACACCCTGTTGTTAAAAATAGGACAATCGGTGAAACTGGAAAAACTGCGAGAGCAGTTACTAGCTGCAAACTACAATCTCTGTGAAATGGTTTACGAACACGGCGAATTTGCGGTGCGCGGTTCTATTGTTGATATATTTCCAATGGGTAGTCATGCACCCTTACGAATTGAACTGTGGGACGACGAAATAGAGACCATTCGAGTTTTTGATCCAGAGACACAAAGGTCTGGCAAAAAGAAGAAGGAAATACGCTTATTACCAGGTCGGGAATATCCATTAGATACAAACGGCGTTAGCAATTTTAGATCGGCGTTTAGAGAAAGATTTGATATTGACTGTCGAAAAAGCCCGATTTATCAAGACGTCAGTGAAGGCATTGCCTCTCCTGGACTTGAGTACTATCTTTCCTTATTCTTTAAAAAATTAGAATCGTTCGCCAATTATCTTCCAGAAAATACTGTGATTTGCAGAACCGGCGATTTAAAAAATGCTGGCGAGAAATTCTGGAATGAAATAACGGAACGGTTTGAAGAACGCAGATTTGATCAAACAAAACCTGTCCTCGAGCCAAACGAAGTTTTCCTCAGAGTCGACGAAGTTCTTAGCAATTTAAAACTCTTCAAACAAATAGCCTTCGCAGATGTTGACGGATGTAAACCTCTTAACTCTCCCGCACTGCCTCCGCTAAATGCTAATAGAACGATCACAGACCCGTTCACGCTCCTTAAATCATTTTTTCTCGATAACACGACTCACCGAGTATTATTCTGTGCAGAAACTAAGGGTCGACAGGAATCCCTATTAGAAACACTAAACGAAATAGACTTAAAACCTGTGTTAATTGATCACTGGGACCAGTTCGTAGCCAGCCAAGAAAAATTAGCAATTACAGTTGCAAACATTGATCAAGGGCTTTGGCTGCCCGAACATGATCTCGCCATAGTTACCGAATCACTGTTATTTAGCACCAAAGTGGCGCAGCGACGTCGACGCAGTAAAAAAACTAATACTGATTTAATCGTCAGAGACTTAACAGAATTGCGTATTAACGATGCGGTTGTTCACGTCGATCATGGAATCGGCCGTTATAGAGGGCTTGAAAACATAACAACTGAGAATCAAACGAACGAATTTTTAATAATAGAATACGCGGCTTCAGCTAAACTATATGTTCCTGTCTCATCATTGTATCTTATCAGCAGATACAGTGGAGGAAATCAGTCGTCGGCTCCTCTTAACCACTTAGGTAGCGATCAGTGGGAAAAAACCAAAAGGCGTGCAGCTGAGAAAATTCGTGATGTTGCCGCCGAGCTTCTTGATGTCTATGCCCAGAGAGAGTCAAAAAAAGGATTTCAATACACACACACGAATATCGAATATAACAAATTTGTTGCAGCCTTTCCGTTTGAGGAGACCGCAGATCAACAGGCAGCTATCGACTCAATTTGTCTAGATATGGCAGCCGAACAACCCATGGACCGACTAATTTGTGGAGATGTCGGATTTGGAAAAACCGAAGTCGCGATGCGAGCTGCATTCATCGCTGTGCAAAACCATAAGCAAGTTGCCATATTAGTTCCAACAACCCTGCTTGCACAACAACACTACGAAACTTTGAAAGATCGCTTCTCCGACTGGCCAATTAAAGTGGAAGTCATTTCTAGATTCAAGACTTCTGCGGAACAAAAAATAAGCTTGAATGGAGTCGCTTGCGGGCAGACGGACATCCTGATTGGTACGCATAAATTACTTAACAATGAAATCAAGTACAAAGATTTAGGACTGCTTATCGTAGATGAGGAGCATCGCTTTGGGGTCCGCCAAAAAGAGAAGCTAAAAAGCATGCGCCTTGACGTTGATATCCTAACCTTAACCGCAACGCCAATTCCTCGAACTCTAAATTTGTCACTCAACGGAATAAGAGATCTGTCTTTAATAGTTACTCCCCCACCACGACGCCTATCGGTAAAAACATTTGTTCATAGAAAGCAAGAGAGTTTAATAAAGGAAGCTTGCACAAGAGAGTTGCTAAGAGGCGGTCAGGTTTTTTTTGTTCACAATGAGGTTAGCTCCATTAACCAAATATTTAAGGAATTAGAAATCCTTATACCTCAATCCCGAATCGCTATTGCTCACGGTCAAATGACCGAAAGAGATTTAGAAAGAGTGATGAGCGATTTTTATCATAAACGATACAATATTTTAGTTTGCACAACGATCATAGAAACAGGCATTGATATTCCAAACGCCAACACGATCGTTATTAATCGTGCAGATAAACTTGGGCTTGCACAGCTTCACCAGCTCCGAGGCCGAGTGGGTCGATCTCACCACCAGGCTTACGCTTACCTCCTCCTTTCGACTGAATCAAAAATAAAAGGAGATGCTGAAAAACGTATCGAAGCAATAAAAGCGGCTAGCGAACTCGGAGCAGGATTTACTCTGGCAAGTCATGATCTGGAAATTAGAGGTGCCGGCGAGCTGCTTGGAGATGACCAAAGTGGACACATGGCCAAAATAGGATTTTCTTTGTTCACTGAAATGCTCGAAGAGGCTGTTTCGGCGATAAAAGATGGTCGCGTGCCAAGCATCGACTTAGATTCAAGCAAAGTCGTCGAGCTAAATCTCCGAATACCAGCACTTATCCCTGAGACCTACTTACCTGATGTGCATTTACGCCTCATGTTTTACAAACGTATTTCAGCATCACAGGCCAATAACGAACTTCGTGATTTGCAAATTGAAATGATCGATCGCTTCGGATTGCATCCAGAACCTCTGAAACTGCTATTTCGACTCACTCAGCTAAGATTTCGTGCTCAATCTTGTGGCATAAAAAAAATAGATACAGGTCTAGTCAACGGTTATATTCAGTTTGGTCCGAATACAAAGACGGATCCTATGGCACTTGTACACTTAATTCAAAAAACCCCTCTGCAGTTTAAATTTGGCGAGGCCAATCAATTAAAATTCGTTCACCAGTGCGAGACACCTGAAGATAAGCTAAACTTCGTAAACGCTTTGATTGACGAGTTGGAACCAAAGGAGTTAAAGAATTTTGATGAAAAGAAATAATTTGTTCTGGTTCAAGAGACTCCAAAAAAGCACCTCAAGCCCAAGCTTCTTTTTGATTGTTTTAGCTCTTCTGCTCAAGCATTCATATGGATTTGCTCAAGATGACACACGCTGGTTTCTAATAGAAATAAGTATTTTTAGTCATCAAATCACAACAGACAGAGACTCGGAATATTGGTCTCCAGACGAACCATTAACCTACCCCAAGTCAATGATCGAGCTGAAAAAAATATCGGACATTTTAACCCCATCGAATTGGATAAACGCCGAGAACAATACTGATGCTCCTAATTTAATTGAAGACAGTATTCATAACGCTGGAACGTTGTCGTTAGAGAATATTAATGAATTTAACAATGAAGTTCCTTTCCGTCTTATCTCCGTTGAAAAAGACCCATTTTTGAGCTTGCCTCCAAGCTTTAGCAATTTTATAGAAACAAATCAGACATTATCGCGATCGACAGAATATCGTTTGTTAAAACACCTTCTGTGGCGGCAGCCAATGCCAGAAAAAAAGGATGCGGTATCTATACTAGTCGACAACAATGATAATGCCTCTGGATCAGACGAGCTCGGCGGTAGCATTTCAGTTTACTTTAACCCAAACAAGACTCGTATTGTTGTAGACAGCAATTTGTGGCTTTTAAATCTCGATGCAACGCAAAAAAAGGAGGTTTGGAAAATCCCTCCTCTTCCGACAAAAAGTGGAGCTGAAAATACCTTAGGGAAAAATGCGAATTTGGTCTATGAGTTGAAAGAGCAAAGAGAAATGCGCAGTGGAGAATTTCATTATATTGACCATCCCGCTTTCGGTTTTGTTGTATCGATTACCCGTCACGTACAACCAAAGGAAATAGATCCGTCGCTTTAGTGTTGGGCCTCAAAAAGGTGTAACCATGATATTTTAGACATTCAATTAAGCCACACAACGTCCCAGTGTCTCAGCGATAAATGTTCGACATTTGTTTACCTCTTCGTAAACCTCCTGAAATTTTATACTCCCAGAACCTACTCCCGCCGCTAGATTTACAACAAAGGCAAAGCAAGCATAATCAAGCTCGGCTTCTCGCGCCAGTGACGCTTCTGGCATTCCAGTCATGCCAACGATGTCACATCCATCGGCGGCAAGGCGCGCAATCTCGGCAACGGTTTCCAATCTCGGTCCTTGAGTGCACGCATAACAACCCTTACTTACAATCGATACCGGACGGTCATTTTTCGAATTTACGTCTCGCGCAGCCCGTAAGATAAGTGCCCTCAGACTCTCGGTATAAGGCTCTGTAAAGTCGACGTGATTCACGTTTTCAGACAGCCCGTCGAAAAATGTCATCTCTCGATCGCTGGTATAGTCGATTAGTTGATCAGGCACGACAAACGTTCCTGGTTTCAATGTGCTGGTTATCCCACCGACCGCATTAACAGCGATTATTTGAGTCACTCCAAGGTGCTTAAGAGCCCAGATATTCGCTCGATAATTAATTCGATGAGGCGGCAAAGAATGTTTAAACCCATGACGAGGAAGAAATAACACCTTCTCAGACCCGGCGTGCCAGTGCTCTACCGAAACTGAGGTAGTGCAACCGACACCAAACGGCGTCTCAACGTTTTCCTGCCGCTCCAGCGCTCCCCATCCAAATTGATTCGGCTCGGCAAGTCCCGTACCGCCAATTATTCCAAGCATGACCTTTCTCTTTTAAAGTTAAAATGCTCTCTACAGTTTTTTGGTATTTTTCATCAGGTTTGCAAGAATACTAGATCAAAATCTTAAGCAATCTTCTTAAAAAAAAACAAAGTTCAAGTTTCCTTAAACCCTGACAATGCCTTAACTCAGCAAAAGGGATATGGCGCGCCCGGGAGGACTCGAACCTCCAACCCCCGGCTTAGAAGGCCGGTGCTCTATCCGGTTGAGCTACGGGCGCAAACATAACAATGAAAGATAGTGAAGTTTAGATTATCAATCCGCCTCAGCAGTGTTGGGACTCTACAGACAGCCTCTCTTAAATATGGGGTGACTGACGGGGTTCGAACCCGCGACCACCGGAGTCACAGTCCAGGGCTCTACCAGCTGAGCTACAGTCACCATAAAATTGGTCGGGGTAGAGGGATTTGAACCCCCGACATCTTGCTCCCAAAGCAAGCGCGCTACCAGACTGCGCTATACCCCGACAAAAACTCAACGTGCTCCGCACTTCTACTTTACGGAAAAGCAATAACAAATCAAAGAGGCCGAATGTTACTCGTGCCGCCCCACCCAGTCAATGCTTTAGCCGTTCAAAAAATACTTCTATTGAAGATTATAATCTCTCAACTGCAGTCAAAAGACTTTAGCCTTTTCTCCAACCGGTGGAACCTGGGGAACCATCCTCTAAGATAATGTTCAACGCTTGCAATCTATCCCGAATATCGTCTGCCTTGGCCCAATTTTTATCTGCTCGTGCCTCATCTCTTGTTTTGATAAGGCTTTCAATCTGCTCATCCGACATTTTTTTCTCAGCACCCCCTTTCAAAAAAGCCTCAGGATTCTGTTGAACAATTCCAAGACTGCCAGCAAGACGAACCATCAATCCAGCTAGCTGACCAGCCAACTCTACATTCTCAGCCTTACACTTAAAAATATCCTTTGCCATATCAAAGAGCACGCTCAAAGCACCCGGCGTATTAAAATCATCCTGCATACAAGCATTAAAGGCTTTTTCATACCGACTGTTTGTTAAAGACTTCGCATTAGAAAAATCCAAACCAGATAATGCGTTATAGAGTCGCTCAAGTGCCGATCTGCTTTGCAATAGGCTCTCGTCAGAGTAATTTATTGGACTCCGATAGTGACTCGCAATCAGTAAGTAACGGACAGTTTCCGCATCGTAAATGTCAAGAACATCCCTGACTGTAAAAAAATTATTAAGCGACTTTGACATTTTTTCATTATCGACCCTCAACGGCCCATTATGCATCCAAATGTTGGCAAACTTTGCACCAGTTGCGGCTTCAGATTGAGCCACCTCATTTTCATGGTGAGGAAACAGAAGATCCGAACCGCCCCCATGAATATCAAAACTGTCACTGAGGCAGCAAGTAGACATAGCAGAGCATTCAATATGCCAACCGGGCCGTCCATATCCCCAGGGCGAGTCCCAACCCACTTCATTTTCGGCAGCAGCTTTCCATAAAACAAAATCTCGTGGGTCTTTTTTCAATTCACCGATTTCAATACGAGCACCGTCTAATAATTCATCCAATTTCTTTTTAGATAAGCGGCCATAGTCCTTAAATTGAGTGACGGCAAAATACACATCCCCGTTCACGGCACAATACGCAAAGTCTTTTAGTATCAAGGTCTCAATCATCGAAATAATTTCTTCAATATGACCTGTGGCACGTGGCTCTTGATCCGGAGGAAGAACTCCCAGCGATTCTTCGTCCCGATGCATTTCATCGATGAATCTTTCCGTTAGATCTGAATACAATTCCTCATTTTCTGCGGCTCTTTTTAAAATTTTGTCGTCGATATCCGTAATATTTCTCACGTACTCAACATCTAGACCCAAGAAACGAAGGTACCGAGTAACCACATCAAACGCTACCAACATCCTAGCGTGACCGAGATGCAAATAGTCGTATGTTGTAACGCCACACACATAGATACTGACCCGGCCTTCTTGGATTGGAGAAAAGATTTCTTTTTGCTGGGTAAAACTATTATAAATTTTCATTAACTTAAACCGGTTTTGAATCACTCCCAAGAATTGCGCAGAGTAATAGTACGATTGAAAATACGTCGGCTGCTCGAAGACTCAGATACGTCTTCCGTAAAGTAACCCTCTCTTTCGAACTGCACAGCTCCGATAATGGAATCTGTAAAAATAGACGGCTCAATAATGCAGCCCTTTATAACTCTTAATGAATTTGGATTGAGACACTTCGTAAAATCTTCAACATCTTTACTCTCTGGATATTCCACATTGAACAACCTATCATAAAGCCGCACTTCAATCGGCACACCTTTATCAGCAGAAACCCAATGGATCACGCCCTTAACTTTTCGCCCTTCAGGTTTTTTACCCAGGGTAGCGAGATCTGCTGAGCATTTGAGTTTTTGGATACGTCCTTCCAGATCCGTTTCAATCTCGTCGCACCGCACTACGTACGAGCCCCGAAGTCTAACCTCCCCACCCAAAACTAGGCGCTTGAATCCAGGTATCGCTTCTTCTAGAAAATCAGCACGATCAATTAAGATTTCATTTGAGAATGGAACATTTCTCATTCCAAACTCGGTTATCTTTGGGTGTCTCGCTAATGAAAGAGTGGCAGTATCATCGTTTCCCAGATTTGTTATCACCATACGCAAAGGATCCAATACGCACATTACCCGTGGTGAAGAGGCATCGAGATCCTCACGAATTGCATGCTCCAGCATAGCAATATCAACCACTCCTTCATTCTTAGAAACCCCAACGCTCTCACAGAAATTGCGCAACGCACTCGGTGTATAACCGAGGCGCCGCATTCCCACCAAGGTAGGCATACGAGGGTCGTCCCAACCCGAAACCAGCCCTTCATCAACGAGCCTTTTAAGCTTGCGTTTACCGACAACAGTATAGTTAAGTTTTAATTTTGCAAACTCAATCTGCTTCGGAAAATTATAAATACTATCGGTACTAGAATGCTGTGTTCGAGGTAAAAAGTTTTCATTGCCAAGCGCATCTAGAAGCCATTCATAAAGTGGTCGGTGATCCTCAAATTCAAGGGTACACAGGGAGTGTGTCACGCTTTCTAAAGCATCTGACACGCAATGGGTGTAATCGTAGGTAGGATATATACACCACTTGTTGCCTGTCTGATGATGCAAAACGTGCCTAATCCGATATAAGACCGGGTCACGCATGTTGATGTTGGGAGAGCTCATGTCAATTTTCGCCCTTAAGCTACAGGCCCCATTTGGAAACTCACCGAGCTTCATTCGGTGAAAAAGTCCTAAATTCTCAGCAACATCACGTGTCCTATAAGGACTGTCAGTTCCCTTTGTGGTGAGAGACCCACGATACTCTCGAGCTTCATCCGAGTTAAGGTCGCACACATATGCAAACCCAGCTTCAATCAAAAATTCTGCAAGCTCGAAGAGTACTTGAAAATAATTCGACGAGTAATGTACATCCCCAGCCCAATCAAACCCCAGCCACCGTATGCTTTCCTTAATCGCATCAACGTATTCTTGGCTCTCTTTTTCAGGATTCGTATCATCAAATCTTAAATTGCAAAGTCCGTCATTTTCTGCCGCTATCCCGAAGTTCAGGCATATTGATTTCGCGTGACCGATATGAAGATAACCATTTGGCTCAGGAGGAAATCGAGTTTGCACTCGTCCACCGTAACGACCAGAATGATTATCTTCAGCGACAATGGCCCTGATGAAATTAGACTTAGGGCCCGAGCCATTAGGTAGTTTTGTCATTTCACGATTCATCCCAAGAAGACCTATTATAGTAAAGCAAAGCACCAATCAGAAAAAAATTGTACTGATATCACTGTCGCCTCGCTGCTTTAGGGTTTATTATAGTCTGTTATGTCTGATCTCTTAAGTGAAACATGATAAAGATTTATTATTAATTCATAATGTTAAAAATTATAGTATGGAATCGAGATATTCTTAAATTTAATGCAGAGACTTCAAAATGATTTTACTTACTACTAGCTTCGGTGACATCCACGTCGAATTGGATTTTGAGAAAGCCCCGAATACAGCAGCAAATTTCCAAAGATATGTTGAAGACGGTTTCTATGACGGCACGATATTTCATAGAGTAATTAGCAATTTCATGGTTCAAGGTGGGGGTTTTCTTCCAGGCCTCGAAACTAGGGAGAACAGAGAAGCAATTGAGAATGAAGCGGATAATGGATTGAAGAATGACATCGGCACATTAGCTATGGCCCGAACCAGCGAACCCCACTCCGCTACTTCACAATTTTTTATCAACGTCGCTGACAATAATTTTTTAAATCATAGTAGTAAAAATCCGAGCGGATGGGGCTACGCGGTCTTTGGAAGAGTCGTCTCAGGCATGGAAGTTGTAGAAAAAATAAAGAACGTGGAAACAGGGTCTAGAGATGGACACCAAGACGTTCCGCTGGATGATATCGAAATCCAAAGTGCTACGTATGTCGACTCAGAGTAGAGAATAAAATTAAAATCGGATTGTACGTAAATGAACCGTGAGCACATTCTGTTTATTTCGGACCTTCACCTCGAGCCGAGGCGCCCAAATATTACAGCGGCAGTGCAAGAGTTTCTTGCCACAAAAGGCCAGGAATGCGAGAAGCTATTCCTGCTCGGCGATATCTTTGAGCTATGGCTGGGCGACGATGACTCTTCTGAACTCTCATTAGCAATTGCAGCTGCACTTCGAAAACTAGCTAGCAATGGGGTTCAAATCTTTATGATGCGTGGAAATCGCGACTTCCTAATAGGAGATGTATACGCAAATCAGTGTGGGGCAGAATTGCTGGGCGACACCTACCAACTAGAGACCAGTCTCGGCTCTATACAGCTCTTGCATGGCGATACTTTATGCACGGACGATCATGATTATCAAGAGTTTCGCACCCTAACAAGAGAAACTAACTGGCAAACAGAATTTTTAAATCAGCCCTTAGAAGCTCGGCGAGCTTTTGCCGCAAGGGCCCGCGCTAAAAGCAAGGAAGCAACAGCAGAAAAATCCGACCTCATAATGGATGTCAACAACGACGCAGTTCTTAAAATTTTTAAAGACTCAGGATCAGAACTCATTATTCATGGACACACTCATCGTCCCGCGAAACATTCAAATATACTAGGCCCAGGCACGGGAACCCGGGTCGTCTTGGGGGATTGGGATCGAAAGGGTTGGTATGCGGAGATAAAAAACAAAAACCTCACATTATCTTCTTTTCTGATCTAAATATGTGAGGCATTCACGCCTATATTGAGAATCTTGTCCGATGAGCATCAGCGAGAATTAAAAGCTCTTTATCAACCTGTTCGATTAACGTCTCTAACGGTATTTGGGAGTAGGCAGGCCGAACGACAACCCCGTGCTCGCTAAGATCAGTCAACTTGCCATGTGCTTTCTTCAGCAAATTGTGCAACCAGCAGAATGCGGAAAGTTCAGCGTTAAAAGGAACACTACGTTCTTTTAGGCTTCGTCCTAACAGAGCCTCGTCTATAATTTCAAAACGGTCGCTCAATATTTGAGTTGCCAAAAACTCTAGTCGCTTTAGAACAGCCTGCTTCATCTCGTCAGAATAACTAATCCAGTTTAGAACTTCCTTCGCATAACGCTTACAACCTCTGCAAACCGAGTCACCAAAAGTGGTGGTTGAACAGATACCAATACACGGAGTCTTGGTCATCCCTGTCGGAATGCTGGCATTTTCTCCGTCTGAACTCATAACTAATTCCCTTCATGCAAACTATGTAGTCTGGCTAAGATCAAGATCAGACTACCTAAGATCCTGGCTGTAAGCTAGATTTGAAGCCCTAAATGTAGTACGCTTCCCCCGAAAAAAAGTTCAGTCTTCAAACGGCTTCAACGCCAGAGCACTCGACTAATGCGAGGTGTGATTCTTAAAACGTTTTTTGCAATTCTCATTTTTACAAAAAAACTATGTCGTACTATCTCGCTTCTAGTGATTGGGAGACTATACAGGAATCAATAAAAAAATATTGAAGCAAGCCCGACACAACCATACGCAAAATAAAATTCAAGGCCGACTATGCCATCAAATGATTTAGCAGATTTCTTAGACTCCTACAGAAGCCATGTTTCAGAACGTGCCGCAGAAGGCATTGTTCCAAAGCCACTATCTGCTGCACAAGTAAATAAGTTAGTGTCTCTGCTCGAAGACCCTCCGAAAGGAGAAGAAAATTTTCTAATAGATTTAATCTCAAATAGAGTCCCCGCTGGTGTAGATGAAGCTGCCTATGTAAAAGCTGGGTTTCTTTCAGCCATTGCCAAAGGCGAAACCCAGTCTCCTTTAATCGACAGTACTCTGGCCATAAAACTTTTAGGCACGATGCTGGGAGGGTACAATATCTCGACTCTAGTGGAGCTCCTCGATAGCGATTCCCTCGGAGAAAAGGCGGCCACAGAACTTAGTCACACCCTCCTCATGTTCGATGCGTTCCACGACGTAGCCGAGAAAGCAAAAGCGGGAAATACACATGCCACCAGAGTCATGAATTCTTGGGCCGACGCTGAGTGGTTTACATCAAAACCCGAAATCCCTAAAAAGCTCACGGTCACAGTTTTTAAGATTCCTGGAGAAACTAATACAGACGATTTATCACCTGCTCAAGACGCTTGGTCTCGACCAGATATTCCCTTACACGCAAAAGCTATGTATAAGAATTCTCGCGAGGGTGTCACTAACGCCGCTCTTCAAATTGAGCAATTAAAAGAGCATGGATTTCCCGTAGCTATTGTTGGAGATGTTATGGGGACAGGCTCTTCACGGAAATCAGCTACAAACTCAGTTCTATGGTATATCGGTAATGATATGCCTCATATTCCAAACAAAAAAGACGGCGGTGTTTGCATTGGAGGAAAGATCGCACCCATCTTCTTCAACACAATGGAGGATGCTGGAGCATTGCCGTTCGAATGCGACGTCGACAATCTGAATACCGGCGATATCATTGATATAAATGTTTTTGAAGGCAAAGTTACTCGACATGGAAACGAAGAGTTGATTGCCGAGTTTGAATTAAAAACAGATGTACTTCTTGATGAGGTACGTGCGGGCGGCAGAATCCCATTAATCATAGGACGTGGTCTAACCCAGCGTGCCCGAGACGCACTAAACCTCAATCCTTCCAGCACCTTCCGCAGACCGACAGCCTCAGAGAAAAGCAACAAAGGTTTCACGCACGCACAAAAAATGGTGGGAAAGGCTTGCGGTGTCGAAGGAATCAGACCAGGAGATTACTGCGAACCCAGAATGACCACTGTTGGTAGCCAAGATACAACCGGACCTATGACCCGAGACGAGCTAAAGGATCTTGCATGCCTCGGATTTTCTTCTGATCTGGTAATGCAATCGTTCTGTCATACCGCGGCTTATCCGAAACCTGTTGATATAGAGACACAACACTCCCTACCCGACTTCATACAAACAAGGGGAGGTATTTCTTTGAGGCCCGGTGACGGCATTATACATTCCTGGCTAAATAGAATGCTTTTGCCGGACACTGTCGGCACCGGCGGTGATTCGCACACAAGATTTCCAATCGGAATCTCCTTCCCAGCAGGCTCTGGATTGGTTGCATTTGCCGCTGCAACTGGGGTTATGCCTCTTGACATGCCGGAATCAGTTCTGGTGAGATTTACGGGAGAAATGCAGCCCGGAATTACACTGCGAGATCTCGTCAACGCAATACCATATGCGGCTCTTCAAAGCGGGGACCTTACTTTGGAGAAGAAAGGTAAAAAGAATATTTTCTCTGGTCGAATACTCGAGATTGAAGGATTACCAAATTTAAAAGTTGAACAAGCCTTCGAGATATCAGACGCATCGGCAGAACGCTCGGCTGGTGGATGCACAATTCGGTTAGCAAAAGAGCCAATCATCGAATATTTCGAATCGAATATTACTTTATTACGTTGGATGATATCAGAAGGCTACCAGGATGCTCGAACACTTGAACGACGAGCCCAAGGCATGGAATCATGGTTGGCAAATCCTGAATTAATGGAACCTGATGAAGACGCTGAATACTTTAAAATTATTGAAATCAATCTCAATGAGATTAGGGAACCACTACTCGCATGCCCAAATGACCCAGATGATATCAAGCCACTATCGGCCGTCCAAGGCACTAAAATAGAAGAAGTCTTCATCGGATCCTGCATGACTAATATTGGACATTTTCGTGCAGCTAGTGAAGTTCTCAAGCAACTCGAGAAAGGACTTCCAACGAAACTTTGGATTGCTCCGCCAACGAAAATGGACGAACATCAGCTCACTGAGGAGGGAATCTATAATATCTTTGGGGTAGCAGGAGCAAGAACCGAAATGCCAGGATGCTCATTGTGTATGGGAAATCAAGCTCGGGTAGCACCTAATTCGACGGTAGTATCGACGTCAACTCGGAACTTCCCCAACCGTCTTGGGCAGGGTGCCGATGTTTTCTTGGCCTCTTCTGAATTAGCAGCCGTAAGTGCTGCACTGGGAAAAATTCCAACTATGGAAGAATACATGACGTACATGACAAAGCTCGACACCATGTCCGGCGACATCTATCAATACTTGAACTTCAATCAAATTCAGTCGTATGTCAATGATTCGAAGCGTAGCGATCAAATTGCGCTTACACAGGTCCAGGAACTCGCCTGAGTGTTTCAGTCTTTAACGAGCCGTAATACCTACTGGTCGCTGATCAGATTGTGCATTTTTCAACGATTTCAGAAACATCTTTAGACAATGAGTCAGATGCTTTAATCCGCTGAAGTTGCTGCAGCATAAGTTCCCTCGCTGCAGGTTCAAACTTATTAAATCTTGTCAGTGGCGCTAACAACCGTGCAGCGATCTGCGGATTAATCGCATCTAGTTTCAACACTTGATCTGCTAAAAACTTATACCCTTCTCCTCCCGGCAAATGAAAATTGTTCGCGTTCTGCCCACAGAAAGCTCCTATCAGCGCTCGAACCTTATTTGGATTTTTGAGATTAAACGCCTCATGAGAAAGAAGTTCTTCTACGCGACTCAGCCCTCCAACTAGGCTACTGGTGGCTTGAAGCGAAAACCAGTTATTGACGACAAGTGACTCGTCTTTCCACCGCTCATAGAATTGTTGAACGATTGACTTCCTCAATTCTTCTGCCTTCTCGTCGCCACTATTAAGAACCCCCCGTAACGCTGCCGTTTGGTCCGTCATGTTACGTGAGGAATTAAACTGCGACTCGCAAAGGCCGAGCCCTCTATCGGTATGAACTAGATACGACAAGCATAAGTTCTTTAACATCCGCTTTCCGATATCTTCACCTGAAACAGACAGTTGGTCCGTTAAACTCTTTCCAGTATCGAAATATAACTTTTCCAAGTCACTTTTAAATTTCTTAGCAAGACTCTCAATAACAAAATGTCGTACTTTATAGAGAGCGCCTACATTGGCAACATCAGAACGCTCTATCAAAAAAAGCCCAGAAGGCATTGTAAGCAAATAGGCTAAGAAAGCCTTATCGCTCTCTTGATTATTTAATGCTGATTCTAAAACGCAACTAAAACTCGTGTATAAGCAGGAGGGAATATATAACTCTTCATCACTTTCATTCAGCACAAGTAGCTCGTCAATGACGTCTAGAAACAGCAACTGCCCTGCGTTCCACTTATTAAAACCATCGCTGTCATGAGCAGCCAAAAAAGAGAGCTCCTCCCGCGTATACTGAAAACTCAAAGTCACAGGCGCACTAAATTCACGAAGGAGCGATGGTATGGGTGGCTCCGCAACATCAACAAACACAAATTGTTGATTTTCATCTGTCACATCGAGGATGCAGTTTGTTTCAAGCAGCTTTTCATTTCCACTTTGCAATAACGGCATATCATTACCAAGTTTATCAAGCAAACCAATTTTTAGAGGTATGTGGAATGGTAACTTACTATCCTGACCCGGTGTTGGTAAGCAGCTTTGCCCAACATCAAGCGTATAAGTTCTTTCAATCTCATCGTAGTGTCCTTTAACTTTAAGCCTAGGCGTACCGGCTTGGCTGTACCATCTCCTGAACAATGAGAGATTTTTTCCACTCGCATCCTCCATTGCACAGACAAAATCCTCCGTCGTCACAGCTTGTCCATCATGCCGCTCGAAATACAAATCACTGCCCTTTCGAAAGCTTGCATCGCCCAAAAGCAAGTTAATCATCCGAACGACCTCTGCACCCTTCTCATATATCGTGACGGTATAAAAATTTGAGATTTCAATATATGAGTCGGGCCTTACAGAGTGAGCCATCGGCCCAGAGTCCTCGGCAAACTGTACTGTTTGCAAAAGACTTACATCCTCAATTCTTTTGACAACAGGAGAACCCATATCCGCAGAAAACTCAGCGTCTCGATAAACAGTGAACCCTTCCTTTAAACTCAATTGAAACCAGTCACGACAGGTAACGCGATTACCAGACCAATTGTGAAAGTATTCATGTGCCACCACTGCTTCCACTCGCTGAAAAGCCATGTCAGTTGTTGTGAGTGGATTAGCGAGGACGCATGAGGTGTTAAATATATTAAGACCTTTGTTCTCCATTGCTCCCATATTAAAATCATCTACCGCGACTATCATAAAAATATCAAGATCATATTCTCTTCCGTAAACCTTTTCGTCCCATTTCATCGCTCTTTTGAGAGAATCCATAGCATGATCGATTTTGTCTAAATCTTTACCCTCAACAAATATTTTCAGAGTAATTTCTCGACCTGATATAGTAGAAAAAGCATCTTCCTTGCAACTCAGCTTTCCTGCCACCAATGCAAAAAGATAACTAGGCTTTTTAAATGGATCCTCCCAGGTAGCCGAATGTCGCAAAGAGTTTGAGTCATTCCCGTAATTTTTGTTATCCGCTATGAGGTTGCCATTTGATAGAAGCGTTGGGTAAGCGGCTTTATCTGCAATAATTGTCGTTGTAAATTTTGACATCACATCAGGGCGATCTAAGTAGTAGGTAATTCGTCGAAAACCCTCTGCCTCACACTGAGTACAGAACATTTTCTTGGATTTATACAACCCTTCTAATGCCGTATTATTTTGAGGTTCTATTCGCGTCACGCACCTCAACGTAAAATTTTCTGGGGATCCGCCTATAATTTCTGATAAGTTTCGGATGGTAAGAGTACTATCAGTTACTGCATAACTCTCCTCAGGTAGAGGCACTTCCTCAATCTCTAAATTAAGCAATTCAAGTTCTTGGCCGTCAAGAACCAACTCATCAATTCCCTCGACGTTCCGTGAAATTTGCAGTGTAGAATCGACAATTGCGTACGTTTCAAATAGATCAAATTTAAGTACAGTCTCATCTATGAGAAAATTAGGAGCTTTATAATCCCTCAACAGGATAGCCTTCGATTGTGAATCCTTCATATATCCTCGCGAAAATTAAAACAAACCAAAAAAAAAACTTCAATCGACGTATAACGAGACTTCATAACCAGAAAATTTTCGTAAGTTAATCACACCACTATCCAGTATCAAATATTGACCTTTGATACCAGCAAGCGTGCCTTCAACCACGTTATTTTTATCAAAATTAAATGAGCTGATTTTTGTAGGATATTCGTCGATCGGGTATTTAATCTGTGTTGATCTCACGCCATTTATCAGACTTATAGCGTGCTTTCCGAGTTGATTTTCCAGTTCATTTAATTCTTCCTTGCAGACGCTTAATAGAGCCTTTGCCTCAGCCTGCATATCCAATTCCACCGGATTCCGTTTCAGCATTTCCCTCCAGTTAGTTTTATCGGCTACATGCTGTTTAAACATTACTTCCAACATCCCCGATTGAAGCCGTGTTCTGACACGCGCAATTGGGATAGCCTGAACAGCGCCTTGGTCCACCCATCTAGTAGGAACCTGTGTAGACCTTGTAATTCCAACTTTCAGCCCAGAAGAATTTGCAAGATAAACAATATGATCTTGAAAGCAATCACCTTCGTCACATCGACATTTTTCAGGGTGAATGAGGCACGTAAAAAAATCTTGGAGTTTTTTAAAACATGGAAAACAATAACCTTGGTTAAAGCTTTTATTGGTCTTCCTCCCACAATTAACACAAAAAATTTCACCAGAAAATTCGAGTTTTAGACCTTTACCAATCATCTCATTTATTTGCACATACTCTCTAGATAAACTCATCTCATATGCAACAATTGGGTCAAGCCTGCTTCGCATCTTCCGTAAAATCCCCTCCGCTTTTAATTTCATTATTATACTTGCCCCTATTGGAGAATTTTTTCGCTACAGCCCTCTGGTAAAGTCGCCTCAATTCTTTCACTAGCCTTTAAATTTTTTGCTTCATAAAGAATAACCATCTGTAAACTATTCTCTAACTGCTCTTCAGACAACTTGTCACCATTACCCCACCTACCAAGTTCTACTGCCGTTTTCAAGCTTTCGTAAACGGATGGGGTGATCTGCTCGACTAACTTTGTTAGCGCATCATCTACCTCCGAATTATCTTGATTCACTGCCATCTCCCTGTACAAAGAATTTACAATCTTAGGCCGCCAAGATTTTAATACGATAAGCCGTAATAAGTACCCCAGCACAGAACAACCCTGCCACTAGCCCTCCCAAATGAGCTCCGCTTGCAATCCAGGAACCTGCAAAAATTTCCATCACAATAAGAAGCAATAGCATCGCACCAAATGAAGAGTTTGGGAACGCTATGCCAGAATTTGGAAACCCTTTCCCCATTAACCAAGTGTAACCCATCAACCCGTAGATAACTCCTGACATTCCTCCGAAATTTGGTCCTCCGCCAACAATATACTGCGTAATATTTCCTGTAAGACCGGTGATTAACACCGTAATAAAAAAACAAAATAACGATAAGGCCTTACCATGCAAAAAAGAAGCGTTGGGCAAACAACTATTCTCGATTTGAGTCCCGAGAAAAAGAAGCCAAAGCATATTAAAAGTAATATGAATAAGCGTGAAGTGTAAAAATATTGGCGAGAGTAGATTTAAAAGAATACTAGGGTTTCGCAATAACCAAGAAGGATCAAAAACACTCTGCAATTCTATTTCTGGAAAGAATAACCAAGTTACACTGCGTAGATCTTGCCCCATCCCGCTGAGCAAAAAGACCACAACACTTATAATAACAAGCAATGAGCTAAATGGTGCGCGCCATGTTAAATCCAAAATCAAAGACAAAAACCGACGTATCCAATCAAAACTAACCTCACGCTTCCACTGAATGTTTTTTGATCTTAATTTTCTTTCTTTTAGTCCCCAGACCGAGGTCTCGGCAACAACCTGATCTTTATCACTAGGATTATAGACCCAAAGAACCTGAGAGCCAGCTTCCTCGGTGATACGGTGTTTTATATTCAATGCGTTTAAATGAGCGCTAAAATCTCTCAGCTCCAACTCTGATGCCACACTAAGAACACGAATCAAACTAACACCGCAGGACTGTTAATCACTTTTATTCACCAATCTATTACCCCAACCCAACTTAGACCGACAGGCTTGATAAAAACTGTGATCCTGGGGATGCAATAATTTTAGCGGCCCAGTCTTTTTAGAAATTATAATTTCCTCTCCGGCAGACGTCTTATGAACTTGCTGGCCATCACAACTAATATGGGGAAGCAGTCGCTCTCCCGCTGATACAACAACTCTTATTTCACTATCCCCATCGACTACAATGGGGCGACTATTCAGCGAGTGCGGATACATAGGCACCACAACAATTGCGTTTAATCTGGGATGCATAATTGGCCCCCCCGCAGAAAGAGAATACGCAGTAGAGCCGGTCGGAGTAGCAACTATCAACCCGTCAGACCTCTGGCTATAGACAAATTTATCATCTATGAAGAGCTCAAATTCGATCATTTGAGCGGCTATTCCAGGGTGAAGAACAACATCGTTGAGAGCCGAACCAAAGGCAGCGACCATCCCAGTTTGAAAATCCCGCATACCCACGTCAAGCAAGAACCGATCATCTAACGAATACTCACCTGACAGGACCCCTCTGAGCTGCTCTTCCAACCTATCAGGCGAAATATCAGTTAAAAACCCAACACGTCCGCGGTTAACACCAATTACCGGAATCTGCTTTGCTGCAGTAAGCTTTGCGATATTAAGAAGACTGCCATCCCCACCTACAACTACGATTAAATCACAGTGCTTAGAGAGCTCTTCCCTTTCACACGATCGAAGATCTGAACGATTAAGTAATTCACCAGTTTCAACTTCTACGATTATCTCTACACCTTGTTCTTTTAGGAACGCCAACAGCCTTTCAAGTGTGGACAATACTTCAGTACTGCCCCGCCGGCCCACAATCCCTATGTTTTTAAAAAGTGTCATACCAATTCTCTTACCTTATGATTTAAGGAAGTACTTGTAACCGACAATTGTCAAGTCTCGACTCTCAAGCTGTGAATCGAATAGAGTCACGTTCGACCAACAACTCTTTCTGTGGAAAAAAGTCACAACTTAGATCTTATATAACCCATCTACAAGCAAACATGGGACCCATACACACCACCGGTATGGATTGCCAGAATATTACTACCTGCATCAATTTTCCTCTCACCGACTAGCGAGAACAAAGCGTTCATTAGTTTCCCAGTATACACCGGCTCAATAGGAACCGATTGCCTTGATTCAAATTCTTTCATAAAGCTCTTTAACTGAGGATCCGTCTTCGCGTAACCACCGCCATTAAAATCTTCTTCTATTCGCCAATCTAACAATTTTAGCATTTCTTTTTCTTCATCAGAACATTGCTTCCACAAACTTGTAACTTGCCTCTCGATATAGCCGGGGGCTTTTAAAACTGAAACCCCTAATAACGAGGGCATACTTCCGATTTCATTTCTCTCTGCCCAACGACGTACAATACCCAAACCAATTCCAGCAAATGTTGCGCCAGTCCCACAAGCCACTCCCACGACTTTTTTATGCGTACTCACTCTCCAATCAAAAAAATCAACGACTTCTTGGCAGCCCAGCAAAGCTCTTTTGTTACTGCCCCCTTCTGGCAAGATCATAACGTTACCAAATCTTTCACGGAGCTTTTCCCTAAACTTAGCCTCATTTTTTCGTCTATATTCGTTTCTATCACAGGCGAAAAGAAGCATTCCGCAATCTCTTGCAAAACTAAGAACCGGATTCAACGGCTCTTGCAGTTCACCGCGAACGATGCCAATTGTCTCAATTCCAAGATATTTACCTGCTGCTGCCAATGCATACAAGTGATTAGAGTAAGCGCCCCCGAAACTCACTATTCGATCAAAATTACTACCCAAAAAATCAATCAAGTTATATTTCAACTTAAAAAATTTGTTCCCGTGAATAAACCGATGTATTTCATCAAGCCGCAGAACAGCCAAATTCACCCCGTTTTTGCTCAGAGCATCATCTTGAATTGAGTCTATCTTTGGAGCCTTTAGTTCAAAGAATGGAAGTTCTTTATTTGTATAGTGTATGTTTCGATTAACAATCATGGGCTGTGTCTATAACGATCTCTCTTGGCAGAGACCAGCCATCTTAAGACCATGTTAATACTCGAGTGCCAAGCTTTGCCAGCACCTCCCTCATAAAAAACTCCTACTCACCGAAACCACTCTTGAGATTTTTATAAATCATTTCCTCAAACCTACTTAACATTTCAAGATGTGCTTTATCTTCAAATGGCAGGTATTGCATAAACAGAATTGCTCCTATATTTTTTTCTCGATCAACCCAAAATTTAGTATTAAAAATTCCAGCCCAAGACAGAGACCCTTTCGAACGCCCTAACTCACTATCAGCACCCGCTATTTGAAATCCTAATCCCCAATAATCGACGCCACGACTCTCAGGTACCGGGAATTCGCGCGCAAACGTTGGACGAGCCATAGGCTGCAGCTCTGTTCTAAGTTCCCCAATATGATTTGAAGCTAGCATTTCAATCGTTTCAGGCCGAAGAACTAATTTGCCGTTATCAGACGTGCCCTTATTAAGAAGCATCCTTAAAAATTTTGCATAATCAGACGCAGTCGAGTTAAGTCCGCCATCACCGTATTCTGGAGCAGTTATCTTCTTCGGGTTTTTTATCTCGGCAAAAGCTTTGTTTGTTCTCTGGTGAATAGTCACTACTCGGCCAGCG
The DNA here is from genome assembly GCA_913048385.1 of uncultured Gammaproteobacteria bacterium. GTDB lineage: Bacteria > Pseudomonadota > Gammaproteobacteria > Pseudomonadales > Pseudohongiellaceae > UBA9145. The sequence continues at coordinate 84,558 of CAJWVZ010000008.1, forward strand.
TCGTCTTCAGGAACCTCAAAAAAAGTTTCATTCATATCCAGTGGTCGAAGTAAACTCTCTTTGAAAAATTCAAACAAACCCTGACCTGTTTTTTCCATGATTAGATCGCCCAGCAACCTTGTCGACGCACCGTAAGTCCATTTATCTCCGGGCTCGTGTTGTAAAGGGTAAGTAGGGTTAGCGAGAGACTTACCTAAGCGCGTTAGTTCCAAGCTATTAAAATTATAAGCCACCCCAGAGGTATGGGTTAATAAATGCCTAATTGTGACTTCGTTTTGTGCAGGTCGTGTAGTGTAGGAACCATCGTCAAAATCAAACTTATCAAAAACTTCAAATTGTGGTAGGTCAATCAAATGCTCTGAAATTGGATCATCAAGCCCGATTTTCCCATTCTCAAGCAACTGAAGAACCCCAATAGAGGTAATCGGTTTAGTCATTGAGGCAATTCTAAAGATTGCATCACTCGTCATTGGCTTTTTACTTTCCGAGCCTGACATTCCAAAAGCATTCAAATAAATATTACGCTCTCCGTTCGTAACAAGTGCAACAGCCCCTGGAATAGAAAACTCTTTTACCCCGTTCCCGAGCACATCATCTAGTTCACTTACACCACTCGCAGAGAAATCCTGAGCCATCAGAGGTTCTATCATCATAACTCCAAAACAGATAATATTTTTTAATTTGAGAAATCGCATCGCTTCATTCCTCTCGAGCTAGGAGATAAATAGGCGCTGAATTCGTCAGCGTCTATTCCTAGAGTAGCTTAGAATTCCAGACCATCTAACTCTATTTTAAATTTGAGTAATCTGTTGAACTCATCATATAAGCTTCAATCGACAAGGGCACGGCGTACTTTGTTCTTAGATCAATCCACTCAGGGTCTGCAGCGAAATCGCTAAAAACCTGCGTGCGATGTGCCCTGTTTCGATAAGCCAGCATCCAAACTAAGGTATTAGGATCGTCCAAACGTTGCCAAACAGCTATTACTTCGGCGCCATGCTTCTCGAAAAGCGCAACCTCCTTTTCTCGAAATCTCTGATGCAGATCGTCAATACCGCCCTTCCCATCGACCGCAGGCAGCGCTGTGTACATTCTAAGTTCAAAACAGCGAGCATCAGAACCTACATTAGTTGAAAGTTCCTCAGGCAACTGATCAGCAGGGCCGCATGGCTGCGGTGCATCAGCCCCTGATGCTAAATTTACAAGCCCGAAGGCCGCTATAGCTATGTACAACAAAATCTTCATCTTATTCTCCGTCACGTAGTGGTATTTAAAAATACAGTTGGCTATACCTTCGCTGACCAACTTAAAAAGGCAATTTCTATAATGGCGTTACCAAATATAAATCAACGCCAATTAGAAAGAAACCTTCGTAACTTTACGATATTTCGGCTTCTTTTCTCAGCTCGGTTTTATTATCCGGTATTCACAATACTGTTCCTCGATTTAGGGCTAACTTTAGAGCAGTTCTCCATTCTCAACGTCGCCTGGGCTCTATCCATCGTATTCGCCGAGGTTCCTTCTGGTGCGCTGGCTGACATTGTTGGAAGGAAGAATCTCATCATTTTTGCAGCGATCCTTATGGTCTTGGAGATGAGTTTGTTAACTCTCGCCACGATAATCGATCCCTCGTCTCTTTTTTTACTCATGGTGGGTAATAGGGTTCTATCCGGCCTGTCAGAAGCCGCGGCTAGCGGGGCAGACGAAGCACTCGCTTACGATTCACTTTGCTTACTTGGAAGAGAGAAAGAGTGGCCGAAGGTCCTCGAAAAGACAACCCAAGTTGTCTCAATTGGATTTTTTGTTTCAATGATTCTCGGGGCCGTCTTATACGATTCAACCCTTATAAATACAATACTCGATCGGCTTGGCCTTAGCTGGGAACTTAACGACACTCGCATTATAAGAATGCCTGTGGTTTTAACACTACTTACGTCATTATTATTGTTGGTAAACACATTCAGCTTTCACGAGGAGAGCGAGCCTGAAAATAAACGTCCCACACCTTTGAGTAACTTCCCAGTAAAAGACGCTTTTAAGCAAATTTTAGTAGCAGCGAAATGGACACTAAATCACCGATTTGTTCTGTTCATAATTCTAGCTGCTTTGATACTTGACAGTGTCGCAAGACAATTTGTAATTCTTGCGAGTGAATACTATCGAATCATCGATATCCCGATCAGCTGGTTCGGCTTTATAGGTGCTGGAATGTCCGTTATAGGCATCGCGAATGCAAAATTCTCTCGCTACCTCGTAGAGAACCACGCGCCGTTGACAAATTTTTTTGTTCTTTGTCTCATCTTAATGATGAGTTTAATCGGACTTTGCTTTGCCATACCGTTTTATGGGGTAATCTTCGCCGCAGGCGCTTTCTCGATGATCGGCATGGTTCGATTTCAGTCGAGCTACTACATAAACAGAGAAGTTGACTCTACTCAACGAGCAACTATTTTAAGTTTCAAAGGTCTCGCTCTCAACATTGGTCTCGGGGCCGCAAGTATTTTATATAGTGGCTACGTCGCATTTCTCCGTGGAACAGAGGCAACACAATCGCATGTAAACGATGATGTTTTTATAAAGGCCTTATTCTCTTTTCCCAGTTACTTTTTGATTCTGCTTACTTCATTTTTCTATCTCGTATGGAGATACAAAATTTATAATTTGCACAATCTCAATAAATTGGAGAAAGCAGAACATTCAATTTCCCAATAGCAATATCAAGTCAACCCAATTTATCATGATGAGCTACATGCGTGAATGACTCGGTTGCTCAACTCATAGAGACTCTGCTACCCACCTTTCGACCCGATCGTGCATCAGTTGCAGCGGCAAAGCACCTGCGCCTAAAATCACGTCATGAAATTCTTTGATTTTAAATTTTTCACCAAGTGCTCTTTCGGCATTATGACGAGCCTCTTGAATATTCAGCATACCAATCTTATAAGCTGTGGCCTGCCCAGGGCTCGCAAAGTAACGCTTTATTTCAGACCGAATAGTTGCAATTGAGCTATCTGAATTATCAAAAAAATATTCCACCGCCTGCTCTTCCGTCCAGCCCTTGGCATGAATTCCTGTGTCAACCACCAGACGAATAGCTCTCCAAATTTCTCCACTCAAGCGCCCAAAATCCGACATCGGGTTTTCAAACCCACCCATTTCTTTGGCTAGATTCTCAGCATAAAGCCCCCACCCTTCTACAAACGCCGTCGTGCGATACTGAGTTCGAAAAAGTGGCACATCATCGAGTTCTTGCTGAATAGAAATTTGCATGTGATGGCCAGGGTTCCCCTCATGATATAACACGTCTTCAACCTGATGCTTTGGTAACGAGCTCATATCACTCATGTGGGAATAGTACACTCCTGGCCGACTACCATCCGGAGTCCCCGACCGATAATGCTGCGCTGCTCCGTCTTGTTCTCTGAAAGCTTCCACCCTGCGAATTTCAAGATTTGCATTTGGTAAACGACCAAAGTAGTCCGGTAGCTTTTTGTTAATCATATCCAAGTAGGTATAGTTATCCTTAAGATAAGCCTCCCTGCCCGAATCGGAGTCTTCATAATAGTTCGTCGCGTCCTGTCGAATAAATTGAAAAAAATCATTCAGCTCACCCTCAAATCCAATCACATTCTTGAGCTCATTCATCTCCGCAAGTAGGCGAGCGACCTCTGCAAGCCCAATTTGATGAATCTCGTCGGCCGATAAACTCAAAGTTGTCATTTGCTCAAGACGGTATGCATAATAATCTCTACCGTCGGGAAGGGCCCAAACGCCTTGTGCAAATTTGGACGTATTCTGCTTGTCCGCTTCTAGCCACGCTAGTACCCTTTTATATTCATCAAAAACTTCACCCTCCAAGATTAATTTAACCTGTTCTCTATAAGATTGTGCCTCGCTCTCACTGATTAGGTTCCTCTCTAGCAAGCTAGATATTTTGACTTGCACATCAGCCCATAAAGGTGAGTTTGGGATGTCATCACTGGTGTTAAATGGGAACCCAGTTGTTACTCGTTTTATTTCATCTATAGCAAAATCATAAGCAAACCTTGGCTGCCGAATACCATCCTCAGCATTTTTTTTGGATTCTATTAAGACCTCACTGAGCACACGGTCGATCTCACCCAATCTGCTTAAGTAGGCATCCATGTCCTCGGGAGCATCAACCCGATGCAAGTTAATCAAAAAATTTGGTATAGACGCGTGAATTCCACCGCGACCAAAAAGATAACGATGTCCACGAAAAGGGACTCCTCTTTCCGCACGCTCTAAAGAATACTTCCACATTTCCCAGGACAGCTTCCCATCCTCTGTCAATTCTTCAAAACTAAAGTCCTGCTCCATCAAATTAACCGAATTTCGCAGCCACGCGAGTTGATCCTCGGCACCTTCAGGAGTGTAATCATCGAGAAGATCGTAGTTTTTCTTACTACCGAGATAAGTACGACTTTCAGGACTAAAATCTAGCTGTTGCTCCCACTGATCATCCAACCAATGACCTAATTTTTGTGTCTCAGATTCAAGGGACCTATCGTCAACAAACGTTCCAGAGGCGTCCTCAGAAAATGATGGGGGGCCAGATCCTGTATCATTACAACCCCCAATAACTAAAATGAAGAGCAAGATTAAAAGCCGCATAAATAATCCCCGTTAATCTTTCTAACGTTAAGAAAACCTGAGTGATACAGGCACAATTCAGTTATTTAAAGCACAAAGAAGGCTACCACCGCCTAAACCAACTTCGGATTAATTCTAAAAAGACTTTAAATTGGATGACGTTAAAAGTGGCGGACCGGACGGGACTCGAACCCGCGACCTCCGGCGTGACAGGCCAGCATTCTAACCAGCTGAACTACCGGTCCGCTACAAACTGTTTGCCAAATCACTATTGTAATTTGACATATTTGGTGGGTGATGACGGATTTGAACCGCCGACATTCGCCTTGTAAGGGCGACGCTCTACCAACTGAGCTAATCACCCTGAACATAGAGAACGCGCATTTTACTTACTCCTCTGCCCATGTCAATAAGAGCTTCGTATTGAAGGGTGAAGACTAAACTCCGCTATCCCAATCATATGCGAATATCTCTCATTTATCTATACAACTTGGAATCCAGTCGCTAAAATCATCTGCCTATTGCGCCTAGGTAACAAAAATTTCGAGATCAAGTAACGTGAAAATATTTAAAGAGTTTCGTTTTGAAGCGGCTCATAAACTCCCCAACGTTCCACCAGGACATAAATGTGCCCGACTTCATGGGCACTCGTTTAGAATCAAGGTCACCGTCGAAGGGGAGGTGGATGAAAAGAGTGGCTGGGTCATGGACTTTTCTGACATAAAGACCGCGGTACGCCCGATTTTACGACAGCTGGACCACTATTATCTCAATGAAATTAGAGGTTTAGAAAACCCCACCAGTGAGAATATAGCTCGCTGGATTTGGGATAAGCTGTTGACATCCTTACCCCAGTTGTATGAGATAGAGATTCACGAGACATGCACAAGCGGCTGCGTCTATAACGGGAATGCAACTATTGATCCTTAAAAGTGATTCTGACAATTAGAGCGGCTACTATCTCTAGACGGAAACTTCTGCGGCTTAACCGACCCATTCAGAGGGCGCGATCGATTCATCAGACAACAATCTCGTTTCTATCTTAATCTGTTCTCCAATTAACTTCTTACTAAACATAAATTCCTTCGGTCGCCCGACACATTCGCTAGCAATGACGAGCCCCCTCTTCAAATAGAAGAGCGCAAAACCATTTTTATCAGCAAGATCAGAATTACCCCGACAAATCATTTCGTCGTAGCCCTCAGAAAGACCAACCATTTGCAACTTGATTTCATACTGATCCGACCAAAACCAAGGAACTGAGTCATAGGCTACTTGCTTACCACAAATATTGGATGCTACAACCCTCGCTTGATCGGTAGCATTTTGAACACTTTCGAGCCTAAGGTCACGGCCATACAGCTCACTAGGATGAAAAGCACAATCTCCTGCGGCATAAATCATCGGATCTGAAGTGCGCCCAAATTCATCGACAACAATCCCGTCTCCGACATTAAGGCCACAATTTTCAGCTAAACTTTTCTCTGGTGATATCCCAACCCCAGCAACAACAAAGTCGACATCAAACCGCGAACCATTCGAACAAACCACCGCTGTTACCTGATCATCTCCCTCGAATTGACTGGCCGAAACACCCGTCAACAACCGAACCCCATTTGACTCATGTAATTCAGTTAAATACGTCGACATTTTCTCTCCTGTTACGCGCTGAAGGATACGATCAGCCAACTCAACCACAACAACACTTAAACCCTGTTTAATAAGTACCGCGGCAACTTCTAAGCCAATATAACCCCCACCTATAACAAGAGCTCGCTTGCCCTTTACAATCGAAGGACGAATTTTTTCAACGTCACTTGCTGTACGGATTGAGAAAATATTCTTAAATCTTTCAGCGCTGGGAAATTTATTTGCTCTAGCGCCAGTGCAGAGAGCGAGAGAATCAAAACGTATTGGCTCGCCATAACTCAATTCAACGGACCGTGAATTTCTGTTAATTGAATTCACAGTTACGCCAGTTAGCAGCTCTATTTTATTGTCTTCGTAAAGCTTTGCAGGTCGCAATCGAATTTCATTAAGATTTTTCTTTCCAGCAAAAAGATCTTTAGACAGCGGCGGCCGATGGTAAGGCAACTCACTTTCATTCCCAATTAATTTAATTTCCCCTTCCCACCCCTCGCGACGTAACTGAAGAGCCAATGAAACACCAGCGTGACTAGCACCAACTATGACACAAGTTTCATTAACCATTAGCCTTTACTCCAAAACATAATCTAATTAACTAAATGCGCCAGTCTATTGGCGTCTTTCCTTGTAAGGAAAGATATTTATTAGCTCTAGAGAACGGCTTGCTTCCAAAAAACCCTCTCCAAGCCGAGAGCGGCGATGGATGCGCGCTTTCGATCACAAGATGACGATCACTATCAATAAAGCATTTTTGTTCTTTAGCAAACGCGCCCCACAGAATAAAAACCATTCCTTGTTTCTCTTGACTTAATTGGGACAAAACCAATTGCGTAAACTCCTCCCAGCCTCTATTTCGATGCGACCCCGGCTCGCCTTTACGAACACTTAGAACACTGTTAATCATCAAAACTCCGCGTTCTGCCCAAGGACTAAGGCAACCACTCGACGGTTCTTCAACACCTAAATCAGAGACGAGCTCCTTAAATATGTTTTTTAATGAGGGCGGAAACGGAACGCCATCAGGGACAGAAAAACTTAATCCGTCAGCTTGGCCTGGGCTGTGGTAAGGATCTTGGCCCAGTACAACCACTTTGACCTCACTCGGCGCGGTCCTAGCGTAAGCTTCAAACATCTCCGTTTGTTTCGGGTAGATCTGCTTACCTGCTTCAAATTCCATCGACAAAAATGTGTACAACGGTCTCTGCGACAACCAACTCAGAGTATCCCTCTCGAACGCGGCTCCATGGGGAACAAGCCCTAAGAACTCTTTCCATGCCAAATTCAGGTCAAAGACTTCGTTCAAAATTCCATTCTCAAGAAAATTAAACCGAAGCAACCCATAAAAGCCTAGGACTCAGTTTCAGACCGCGGACGCATATGCGGAAAAAGTAAGACGTCTTTAATTGAGGCTGTGTTAGTGAACAGCATTATTAACCTATCAATACCAATCCCCTCACCCGCGGTTGGCGGCATACCATATTCAAGCGCCTCGATATAATCAGCATCATAGTGCATAGCTTCATTATCGCCAGCCTCTTTTTGCAAAACTTGCTCTCTAAAGCGGCCTGCTTGGTCTTCAGAATCATTGAGCTCAGAAAACCCATTCGCTATTTCACGCCCAGCTATAAAAAGTTCAAACCTATCTGTTATCTCAGGGTTATCTTGATTCCTTCTAGCTAAAGGAGACACCTCAAGCGGATATTCTGTTATGAAGGTAGGCTGCATCAACTCATGTTCGACTCTTTGATCAAAAATTTCCATGAGAACCTTTCCTTTCCCCCATTCATTATCACAAGTCACATTCAATTCTTCTGCCAGGCTTCTGATTTTTTCTTCGCTAGAGAAGCAGGCCTTATCTTCAATTAAACATACTTTTGCAATTGAATCTGTTAAAGACAATCTTTCAAATGGCACCCCAAAGTCGATAATCAATCCCTGGTACTCAATTTTACTCCCTTTCCCTAAACGCTCTGCAATAACTTTAAAAAGATCTTCAGTGAGGTCCATTAGATCCTCATAGCTAGCAAAAGCTTGATAGAACTCGAGCATCGTAAATTCTGGATTATGCTTAGTCGACAACCCCTCATTTCTAAAGTTTCGATTTAATTCAAAAACGCGATCTAAGCCGCCTACGATGAGTCGTTTTAAATAAAGTTCGGGCGCTACACGGAGGTACATATCTTGATCCAAGGCATTGTGATGCGTTACAAAAGGTCGCGCCGAAGCTCCACCTGGAATGACTTGCATCATGGGTGTTTCAACCTCTATATAACTAGCATTCTCAAAATAATCTCTAATGCATCGAATAATTTTAGAGCGGGTTAAAAAAATATTACGAGAATCTTCATTCGCTATCAGGTCAACGTACCTTTGTCGGTATCGGAGCTCAGTATCCGTTAAACCTTTATGCTTATCAGGAAGAGGTCTTATTGACTTTGTTAACAACCGAACCGAAGCAATACGAATCGTCAATTCTCCCTTGCCTGTTTTAAACAGTTTTCCGTTGACCCCGATTATGTCACCCAGATCTAATCCCCTCGCGCACTCAACGAAGTCAACAGATAGCTCCTTGTTATTGACATATAATTGAATTGTTGAATCCCCGTCCTGCAGCACGAAAAATGGTCCACGCATTCGAATAACACGTCCGGCAACTGCAACACTGACAGATTGGTCTTCTATCTCCTCCTTCTCCAATTGATTAAAAGATTTAATTAATTCATAAGCTCGGTTCTGTCTTTTAAAATCGTTGGGGAAAGCCTCCCCCAAGGCTCTAATCGCCTCAAGCTTCTCCCTCCGCTGGACAATTAATTTATTCTCATTTGAAGGTAACTTTTCTTTCTGATCAGAAGTCATAATATATTCACATAATTAATAGAAATTGCCGGCTGTCTAACTTAGAGCCCCATCTTCAGACTGGCTTCAATAAAAGGATCTAAATTCCCATCCAATACTGCCCCTGTATTAGTCGATTCAATGTTTGTCCTAAGATCCTTTATTCGCGAAGCATCCAATACATATGACCTTATTTGGCTGCCCCACCCAATATCGGCCTTAGAATCTTCTTGAGATTGCGCCTCCTCTTTGCGCTTCTGATCCTCTAATTCATATAATTTAGCTTTCAACTGCTTTACTGCCAAATCTTTATTTTTATGTTGTGAACGTTGATTTTGACATTGCACGACAATGCCACTCGGTTCATGAGTCAACCTAATAGCCGAGTCTGTCTTGTTTACATGTTGGCCGCCAGCCCCGCTCGCGCGATACGTGTCGATTCGAACCTCCGACATATCAAGATTAACTTCAATATTGTCATCAATTTCAGGAGAGACAAATATCGACGAAAATGAAGTGTGACGACGCGCACCTGAATCAAAGGGTGATTTGCGAACAAGTCGATGAACTCCCGTCTCTGTTCTCAACCATCCATATGCATATTCTCCAGCAAAATAAACGGTCGCACTTTTTATACCCGCCACTTCGCCCGCGGACACCTCAACCAAGTCGGTCTTAAATCCCTTTGATTCACCCCAACGCAGGTACATCCGGAGTAACATTTCTGCCCAATCCTGCGCTTCCGTTCCGCCTGAACCCGCTTGTATGTCTAAGTACGCACTGTTTTCATCCATCTCGCCTGAAAACATTCGGCGAAATTCTAGCTCTTTCAACTTTGAATCGATATCGGCCAAGTCAGTAATCGCCATTTCATATAAGTCAGTGTCATTCTCGTCTTTCGAGAGTGATAACAATTCTTCAATATCAGCTAAACCCGAATCTATATCACGCACAGTTTTGACGATAACTTCAAGCGCAGCCCTCTCTCGCCCCAGCTCCTGAGCGTACTCCGGGTTAGCCCAAACTTGAGCATCCCCCAACTCAAGCTCAACTTCTGCCAGGCGGTCTTTCTTAGTATCATAGTCAAAGGTACCCCCTAAGATTGCTAATGCGCTCCGACATATTCTTGATTCGAGCTAATTCTGAATTAATTTCTAACATTCTTGCTTTTCCTATCCTTTGTAAAAGCGTATCTTACCTGAATCGCCCTAACCTGACGACTTTCCATGCCACTTCTTACCCGCCGTATTAAACGTTACTTCTTCTCAGCTAAGGTTATAATTATCGTAAGATGAAAATAAGCAACGCTAAACTTTCTTGGTTTAAGAATCACTTATCGTCAGCAACTTTTAACGATATATACCATTCTTCGTCAGGAGCTCTTGAGGAGAGTCTATACTTATTTATTCAGGGAAATAAACTCGTGGAACGCTGGAGTGTTGCACATGAATCAGATCGATTTAGTATCGCAGAGATTGGATTTGGAAGTGGCTTAAACTTCTTGCTCACATTTAAAGCCTGGAAAGAACAGGCACAAAAACCAGGAAGGCTTTTTTATACGGCATTTGAAAAATACCCTATTACAAAAACTGACCTAATTACAATTTATAAAAAATGGCCACATCTCTCCAAAGAAAGCGATACATTTCTCAAAATATACCCAGACCATACTGCTGGATGCCATCGACTACTGATTGATACCAGCATTACTCTAGATCTGCACTTTGGTTGCGCAAGCGAATCTATAGATCACATCAAAGCCGGCTTTCAGCTCAAGACAAATTCTTGGTTTCTTGACGGTTTTTCTCCAGATAAAAACCCAGATCTCTGGACTCTTGAACTATTCAAAAAACTAGCATTTCATTCAGCACCCGGTTGTACACTTAGCACATACACCGCGGCTGGCGCTGTTGCTCGGAACCTTAAGGCCGCTGGATTTAGAATTAAGAAAATTAACGGGTATGGAAAAAAGCGCCATAGCATTATCGGGATTCTTGAAAAAGCGCAATCAAATAGCCCCTCAAGTAACAATAGACCATGGCTTAACATTGAAACGTTCCAAACGCGCTCCTCGGAACCAAAGAAAGCCGTTATCATCGGCGCCGGGTTAGCCGGAGGAACAACAGCCCTCGCCTTAGCCCGTCGGGGATGGACGGTGACAGTGCTTGAGGCTGCAGATGCCGTCCTGCAAGGAGCGTCAGGTATAGATCAACTCGCATTACACTGCCGACTTATCAGTGAAAACTCATGTCTCGCTCTTTTCTTTCTTCATTCATACCTGTTTTCACAACGATATTATTCACTCCTTAATAATGGCACCGCATGGAATCAAACCGGTTTACTTCAACTAGCTAATGCAACAAACAAAAAAAAGACCTCTGACCTAACAAAAGTCTCGGATTTTTATGATACGCGAGTCGTCCGTCTCATGGATCCCAAAGTCGCAGCTAGCCTAGCTGGATTGAATTTGCTCGAGACAATTACGGATAATGGTTCTCTTTATTTCCCTGAGGGCGGATGGATTGACTCTGCTAAACTTAGTAAAAACCTTTTGACTCACCCAAATATTACTGTGCGCCTCAACCACTCAGTCAATCAGCTTACTCGAGAAAATGACATCTGGCGACTTGGCTCTGATTGCAAAAATCCAATCTCAAGCCCGGTGGTTATTGTAGCTTCAAGCTTTGCTGCCAAAAAATTTGAATGCCTTAAAACTCTCCCACTTCAAGAAATTTATGGGCAAGCTACTAAAGTCCCAATATCTAAAGCTAGCAAAGGCTTGAGTAAGGTAATCTGTGGTGAGCGATCTATATTTCCTCAAAACGACGAGCATCATACAGTATCAGCAAGCTATTTCCGGCTAGATGGAGAAAAGTGTATTTCAGACCTGATCGATGCGAGACGGGTAAATCAAGAAAATATCTCACGAGCCTCTTCAATGTTTCAAGAAGAAGAAATTTTTCAAACAGAGAAATTACATGCTCTGAGTGCAGTAAGGAGTGCGCCTATTGATTTTATTCCAATAATTGGCCCGGCACCAAACTTTACTGAAATGAACGCGAACTATCTCAATCTGACGCGAAATAAGAAAACAAAATTTGAAAAAACTCAAAGTAAGAGTGATTACCATAAAGGCTTATATCTATCAATTGGCCATGGATCACATGGCGCAGCCACATGTCCACTCGGCGGCGAAATAATCGCGAGCTTAGTAACGCAAGACCCCCTCCCTATAAGTGGGAAGACTTTGGACGAACTCAGCGCGTCTAGATTTATAATCCGAGACTTACAGAAACAGAAAAAAATGGCGTCAAATTGACAACCCGAATCCTTAAAGCCATTCTCTTGAAGAGAAAAATTCAGTTATAACTTTCGTCATTAAAAAAATATCAGATGAACCGGCTAACTCTCTTATCGAGTGCATGCCGAATGTCGCTACCCCCACATCAACCGTCTTTACTCCCAACTCTGTGGAAGTAATAGGCCCGATTGTGCTTCCGCAACCCATATCGCTCCTCATAGAAAAGGACTGATAGGGCACACCAACCCGATCACATAAAGAGCTGAAAACCGCATGTGAATAACTATTCGTTGCGTATCTTTGATTCGCGTTAAGTTTTACGACAGGCCCCTTATTTAGAATTGGGCCATGATTCTTATCATGCTTATCGACGAAATTAGGATGCACCCCGTGAGCATTATCCACAGAAAACATTAAGCTTTTATGCATTAACTTACTGAACTCTTCTGATGAACTATTTCCAGCCAACCGCTCCAAAACAGAGCGCAAGAAGGGACCGTGAGCGCCAACAGCAGAGGCACTGCCAACTTCTTCATGGTCATTGCAGACAATCAAGCTCGTTTCATCATCTTTAGAATTACACAGGGCTTCGCAAATAACATAGCAACTAATAAGATTATCCAGGCGCGCACCAGAGATAAATTGTTCATCAAAGCCAACCAAATTCGGTGGCTGCACGTCGTAAAAGACTAACTCATGGGACAGAACCTTTTGAACATCCGAGATATTTTGAATGTTTAACTGATAGCGTATGAGATCATCCAACGTGCGTTTTTCACCCTCCTCTAGTTGTAAGACAATCGGCGACATTTCTGTCTGCGGGTTAATTTTTCGCCCTTCATTAGCCGTTCTGTCCAGATGAATAGCAAGACTCGGAATACAGGCAATCGGTTTTTCAAAGTCAATAAGAGCTGAAGATAATCTTCCGTCATTTGCTCGATAATCAACCCGTCCTGCCAAAGACAAATCTCGGTCAAACCACGGAGCAAGTAATGCACCACCATAGACTTCTACAGCGAGTTGCAAATAACCCTTTTCAATAATTTCTGGGTTGGGCTTTACCGTTAAACAAGGACTATCAGTGTGTGCTCCAGCTATCGCAAGACCATTCTTAAGTGAATTTTTATTTCCTACCTTAAACGCTATGATCGCGGAATCATTCCGCGTAACGTAATAACGACCGTTTGCACGAAGCTCCCAACTGCTATCCTCATACAATGGTTCGAAACCCTTCGCATGAAGCTTGTCTTGCAGTCCTTTTACTGCATGGAAAGGAGTTGGCGAATCCTGCAGATACGAAAGCATTGCGTTATTTATGTTCGCGCTTGTCACACCAATCTCCTCTAATCACACGACTATTGTTTTTTAAAGAACTTCTAGCAGCTCCACTTCAAAAATTAATGCGGAGTTAGGAGGAATAGTAGGTGTAGGGGACTGCTCTCCATAAGCAAGTTCTGGAGGAAGGAAAAGACGCCACTTGTCACCAATTTTCATAAGCTGTAAGGCTTCAGTCCATCCACTTATCACCTGGGTGACGCCAAATTCGACCGGCTCACCACGATCAACAGAGCTATCGAACACCGTACCATCAATCAATGTACCATGATAATGAGCTAACACAGAGTCACTCGTTGTAGGAGATTCACCGTCTGTCGGCCCAGAACTCAGAACGAGATATTGTAATCCAGAGCTCAGCGAAATAACTCCCTCCTGAGCAGCATTTACCGCTAAGAACTCTGCGCTACTGGCCAAATTCCCAGTCAAAGCCGCTTCTGCTTCTGCCGCCATTCGCTCTTGGAATATTTGTATTGCCGCAAACATCTCCTCATCCGTTAGCTTCGCTTCCGAATTTATCGAATCCACCATACCGCTCATAAACGCGTCGAGATCCAGACCTTCAACGATACCCTGAGCGAGCAGCGTTTGCCCAATATTCACTCCAATCGAATAGCCAATCCTTCCTTCCTCGCTTTGCAGATCAACGTTAGATTGAGCAAGAGCAAAAGTCGCTTGTATACCAAGAACTGCGATAATGCACAATTTCCCTACACGCCTTATAAATAATTTCATAAAAATCCTATCATTTGAGATTAAAAAAATAATTGAGTATTTCTATTTTAACTTAGGAGGACTATACAAGGCTACTAATGAGAGCCCAAAGCCGATCAATGGAATATGTATGGCTAAAAACAACATCTTTCTAATTGATACTCAAAATCCACCGCGTATACTCTATTACTATCTTGGAGTGCGCTCATATGCCCAGATTGAACTATCTTAAGACTGCAGTTATTTTGGGGTTAACATTAATCTCCGGTTGCGAAACATATACTTTATCACTCAACAATCGGCCTTTATACGACCCGAATGACAGGCTTTATACCGGTGAAATAAAAAGTGCTGATTTACAGGGCTGCATTAACATCGCTATAAGACAACAAAATGTTAAGACATCGTCTGAACTTACTATTTTAAGTTGTGCTAATTCTGAGATTAGCGCCTTATCGGACCTTACAACATTAAACCAACTACGCTTCCTAGATCTCGGCAACAACAAAATAACCGACTTGAAACCTCTCAAACAGTTGAGGTATTTAAATGGACTTAATATCAGCAACAACTCTATCGAAGACATCATGCCGCTATTAGGCCTCCCCTCTTTAGTTACCTTAAACCTGATAGGAAACAACAAAATCTCATGTGTTTCAATTCAAAAAATG
This sequence comes from uncultured Gammaproteobacteria bacterium, assembly GCA_913048385.1. Classification (GTDB taxonomy): domain Bacteria; phylum Pseudomonadota; class Gammaproteobacteria; order Pseudomonadales; family Pseudohongiellaceae; genus UBA9145. Next base: position 99,675 of record CAJWVZ010000008.1, read on the forward strand.
GCAAGTAAAATTAATCGAGGTCTTTTAGAACCTGAGCGATGTGTTCCATAATCGTCTTGGCTTCGTTTACCGTCTACGTCGGAATACCACTGTGAAAACGAAAATCTTCATCAGCACTCATTACTAAGCTTTTTTCTAGCAAGAGAATCGCATCTACTCGCGCGTCAACTTTCGCGCTACTGTATAGTTCCGCTAAAGCTAAGTAATCTTGGTAGTGACGTGCTTCAGATTTCAGGAGACCTCGATAAAACTTTCCCAACGTTTCGTCAACGAATGGTATGAGCCTAGCAAATCTCTCACAAGACCTAGCCTCTATAATTGCGCCTACTATTAAGGTATCCGTCAACTTATTACTTTTTTTCGACGGCGTTCTATTAACATAATCTCGAAGAGAGCTCGCATATCTAGAGGCACTTAAATGGGAGTAAACGATACCGCGAGTCATCATAATCTCAACGACTTGCTGAAAGTGAAGCAATTCTTCCCTGGCAAGCTGCGACATTTTTGTCAACAGATCTGGGTTTTCAACATATTGATACATAAGATTCATTGCAGTCGCGGCAGCTTTTTTTTCACAATTTGCATGATCTATTAGCAATATCGATTGATTTTCAATTGCCGCATGCACCCACTCTTCAGGGGTTCTGCAAAGTAAAAAATCATAAATTGGGGTTAATATCTCTTCACTATCATCCAGGCTCATATACAGATTACATCCAAACAAAAATCATAGCGAACATGTCTTAAACTAACTTAAGTTGTCATAAATAACGGTTAGCAATTCATGAAACAAAACATCAATTTCTAAGCTTTCACCTATCTGATCAGAGGTCTCAGGAATAACTTCAATAAAGTCATCTGCGTCTGTTATTCGAACTGTGAATTGCAGGTCTGGCTGATCGTCAGCCCTTTTCTCACCTCTACTAATTAAACGTCGAAAAAACCCTGCTTTGATTTCTTCCTCTCGTATGCCCGAAAAATTAACGACTATCCTTGCCTCATCTCTATTAGTTTCTAGAATCTCTAGTTCAGCCCTCTCAATTGCTTGCCTTACTTGAACCCATGCTCTGTTGTAATCAACTCGCAGCTGTAATTTCTCCTGCCCGTTTAGTTCAGTAACAATGTTTGCTTTCCTCTCAGCGTCAATGCTTCCAGCAAGAAGGCTCGATGTCGATGCTTGATATATATCGTTACGATCCGCAAGATATTGCGAAACGGCATCCATGATTTGCCTCTCACGATCCTCTGACTCAGATTGATCGGGCCAGTTAACAAGAACCGGAATCGGTTCACTCCGCAGATTAGAAAGATGTGTTACATAAATCTCAGCATAACCCGAATGGAGTCCCGGCTCGATAGATATTCTATATTTGTGGCGCAACAACGGCTCAGCATTTACCTCGACCCAGGCGGTTTCCATACGTCCACTAGTAGGGTTTTCATAATCCAAACCTACTTGAAGCTGCACCCAAAAATCACGAACCAGCGGCCATACCTGAGCAGGAGTCGCATCCAAAACAATCCAACGGCGTTCACCAAGATTCTGTATAATGACTCCCTCGCGGCGCTTTGTCTCTATCGGCTCCGGCATCGGGACGTCTTCAAAAGGGACCGCGTCTACCAAAAATTTGGAAGGAATTACATAAAGTTGGTCGATCGTGTAACTATCTAGGCTGCTGGGTATTTCCATCACGGGAAAAATTTCTGCATCCTTGTAGGTTTGACGACGATCCCTCAAAATCCCGTTATCCCCAGTTATAAAACTACAACCAGAAATAGAACCAATTATAATGAGGGCCAAAATCTTTTTTATCATACTTTTACCTTTTCAAAATAATTTGAGAAGCTTCATTCCACAAAAGAATTAGTCTTCCAAACTTATCCCAGAGTCACGCATCGCCTTCTCCAACTGAAAATGGCACCTTTTGCTCAAAGAAACGAGAGGCAATCTAATACCAAACTTTATTTTTCCCATCCGACCGAGGGCCCATTTAGCAGGAACAGGATTAGCTTCAACAAAAAGCTCTTTGTGAAGGGCGGAAATTGATTTATCCAATTCTGCTGCACGGTCAAAGTTTTTCGTCAACATTGATTCACATATTTCAGACATCCGATCGGGTACAACATTTGCCGTAACTGAAATTGCGCCTCTTGCACCAAAGGCCATTAATTCTCTTGATGTCTCATCATCACCACTAAGGACTACAAAGTCATCACTACAGTTAGCAAGCAATGTCTGGCCACGCAGTAAATCACCCGTAGCATCTTTAATACCAACAATGTTTGGTAGTTCAGCAAGCCTTAACACAGTCTCATTACTCATGTCACAGACAGTGCGCCCCGGGACGTTATATAAAATTTGAGGGATATCTACCGCATCTTCAATCATTGAAAAGTGACGGTAAAGACCCTCTTGGGACGGGTTATTATAATAGGGTGTTACAAGCAAGCATGCATCCACGCCCAGCTTCTTTGCCTCCCTTGTAAAAAACAGAGCTTCCGCGGTACTGTTTGATCCCGTGCCAGCAATAACGGGAATTCTCTGATTTACCTGCCGCACACACCTAGCAATAACCTCGCAATGCTCTTCAGCGTTTAATGTGGGGGACTCCCCCGTTGTCCCAGCAACCACCAAACCTGAGGACCCTTTTTCAACATGCCAATCAATAAGTGAGTCAAAAGTTGGGAAGTCCAGTTCTCCATTTTCTCTCATCGGAGTAACGATGGCGGGAAAACTACCTTTTAACCAATCTTGTACCTGAACGGTCATTGCCTACCTACCTTAAAATATAAAATAATGACCCAGTCTTAATCTCTGCGAGATTCAACATCAGCAATCCAAATTCAGTTAGAGTCCACCTTTTCCAATCTGCTGGGCCAAGCGTTCATTATAACTTTGATTAAAGTAGCAAGTGGGATCGCAAAAAATACACCAGCAAGACCCCAAAGCCCGCCAAAAATCAATACAGCTGATAGAATCGCAACAGGGTGAAGGTTTACGGCTTCAGAGAAGATTACTGGAACCAAAACGTTGCCGTCCAGTAACTGCAGCACTCCATACCCAATAATCGTTATATAAAATTCAGATCCAACTCCCCACTGCACATATCCAACTGCTGCAACGGGTATCGTAATTACAGCCGCGCCGATATAAGGCACCATAACTGACAAGCCCACACCTACCGAAAGCAAGACCTTGTAGTTCAACCCTACTCCACTGAACAAAACAAAACTTGCCAATCCAACTATCAAAATTTCAAGACCCTTCCCTCTAACATAATTTGAGATTTGCACATCCATCTCATGCCAGATTCGTATCATCAAGGGACGGTTACGCGGCAAAAAATTACCAGTCCATTCGATCAATTCAGTCTTGTCCTTCATCACGAAAAATACGAGTGTGGGGACTAAGACAATAAAAACTCCCCAACCGATTACATTTGGAATATTAAAAAGCCAAAATTGAAGCAGGTCTTGCCCGTACTCTCCCAAACCTGTGCGAATACCGGATATAAAGTCCTGCACCTGCGATTCAGAAATCAGATTAGGATAACTCTCGGGAAGAAGCATAAGGTCTCCTTGCCACTGTGTTAATAGATCAGGCAAATCGTCAACCAGTCGTCGCAATTGATTCCATGCCTGAGGCAATAAAAAAACTAACGAGAGAATGAATAAGCCGACAAATACTAGGTATACAGCGATGAAAGCAGCCGTAGCAGACGCACCAAAGCGAAGGAGAATATTTACAAGACCCTGCATCAAATATGCAATCACAATCGCAGTAAAGAGCGGCGCGAGCATACTGCCTAACCAAAGAATCAGGAGCGTCCCAATTGCCAACATGATAAGTAATATAATGGATTCTTCATCATGAAAATATCTATCAAAAAAATCAGCACATAACTTGTATACCGAGCTCTTTGCTACCATCGTTCAACCTTTTTCAATCCAGTAAAAATAGGCTTCTTTATCTTTCTGAAAATCAATAATCCGATTCGAGCTCTGATTAGCAAATAAGTGAAAATCTTTTTCGGAAGCTGGATCAGTTGCAGCGACCTTCAACACCTCTCCAGACACAAGGGCGTTTAATGCCAGCTTTGTCCTTAACAACGGCATAGGGCACTCTAACCCTGTCAAATCTAACTCTTGAACTACTTGAATATCCAATTTTACCTTTTATGACTCATTGCCCAGTTATTTCCCTAGTTTACCAAGCTATTGTCCGATATGCCTATGATTTATCGCTTTAATTTCTCTTCTATTTAAGTATTATTGATAGCTCGATGGACCTTTTCTTTTTCCTTACATAGTAAAAATATGAGACCAACGCTGTTAAAAAAGACCGACACACACACAAGTACCTTATGGCGCGCTGCTTTTTTCGCGTGTTATTTTCCGCTAGCGATAATATTGAGTAAGAATGCTTTCTCTCAATCGTCACTCCCATCGCTCGGGGATAGGATTTCAGGGACTGTAACGTTAGATCAAGAATACGCCATGGGCCAGCGTTTCCTCTCCCAAATACGTCGGAGTGCCACAACTATCTCTGACCCACTTTTAACGGGTTATCTAGAAAATGTAACATACAAACTAGCTTCGCGGAGCCAACTAACTGACCACCGTCTATCTTTTGTCATTATCGATAGTCAAGCGCTTAATGCTTTTGCCGCTCCAGGAGGTATCATAGGCGTGAACACCGGTCTATTCCTCAACGCTCTTACTGAAGCCGAATTCGCATCTGTGATGGCTCATGAGATTTCTCACGTAAGCCAGCGACATTTCGCAAGAGGAATCGACGAGGCTCAATCAGGGCGAATACCACAAATGGCAGCCCTACTTGCCAGCGTTATGGTAATGGCAACTTCAGAAGCAAGTCATGGTGCGGCTGCGATTTCTGCTGTCCAAGGACGTGGCATTGAGAATCAATTGCGATTCAGTAGAAGCAATGAGGCCGAAGCAGACCGAATTGGACAAAACATCATGGTTAATGCCGGGTTTGATCCAAAGGGCATGTCAGATCTATTTGAAAGACTAATTGCAATAAACCGATTTGGGCGCCGCCCACCAGAATTTCTTCTCAGTCACCCGGTTACAGAATCCCGTATAGCGGATGCTCGAAGCAGAGTTTTTAGATACCCGAATCGAGAATACAAAGATAACCTTGAGTATCAATTTGTAAGAGCACGCGTTGAGGCTCGCTATGCAGCAGACAAAAGAGCTTACGTCGAGGAGCGAAAAACTCGTTTAGAAACTAGCGAAAATGAATTCGAAGAGACCGCTAACGCATACGGATTAGTGATGGCACTTTGGGAAAATAAGCAGTACTTGGATGCCCAGGCCCTATTGCAACCGTTATTATTAAAGGACCCCAACAGAATCAGTCTTGCTGTTACCCAGTCGGAGATACTTACCTCGCAAAACGAACCTAGACAGGCCATTACATTTCTCGCTAGGCACCTCCAAATCAATCCAGGCAACCATCCTTTGACAATGGCTTATGCTGATGCACTCATTCAAAACAGAGAGTACAGCGCGGCCTCCAAACTTATTCAACGACACACAACAACGCGCCCCGATGATCACCAACTGTGGTACCTCTTAGCAGAAACGCAGGGTCAAGCTGGAAATATAAGCGAAGTGCACCAAGCCAGGGCAGAGTACTTTGGTCTCATCGGAGATTACCGCCGAGCACGAGAACAACTTCAATTTGCTCTGCGCATAGAGATTGACCAAGATAGCTCCCCAGCTATTGCCGCGAGAATACGGGAAAAAATCAATGGTATTGAAGATTTGCAGTTGCAAATGCAATTGAAAAATTAAGCCTTTCCTTTAACCGATATTGCATTTCGCGCAGCGAAATTAAGCATTCTTTGAAGGGGAAGCATAGCTCGCTCACTTACTATTTCATTGACCTCGATTTCATGATTCGAATCTCGGCTCGCCACGCGACCGGCTAGCTTTACCAAGAGCATCTCTAGAGTTTCAAGAGAGTTCATTCTCATCCATGGGCAACTTGCACAACTTCTGCAAGTCGCATCATTGCCAGCTGTTGGTGCAACAATGAATTCTTTTTCAGGAAGAATTCGATTAAGTTTATGAAAGATTCCAAAATCAGTAGCGACAATAAACTGGCGATTCGTCATCGTTTTGGCCGCTGTAATAATTTGCGTAGTTGAGCCGACAAAGTCCGCTATAGCTAAAACAGAGGCGGGCGATTCGGGATGAGCTAGCACCGCTGCATCTTGATACACAGCCTGCATATCCCTGACTCCAGCTGCTTTAAACTCCTCATGCACGATACATGCACCATCCCAAATCAACATTTCAGCGCCAGTACATTTCTCAATGTATCTACCAAGATGTTTATCTGGCGCCCAAATTATTTTCTGGCCCTGCGAGACTAGGTGCTCAATAACTTCAACAGCAATGCTTGACGTAACCACCCAGTCGGCTCTCGCTTTGACCGCCGCCGAAGTATTTGCATAAACTACAACGGTATGGTCCGGATGCTGATCACAAAATTCCGAGAATTCAATTATTGGACAGGCTAAATCCAATGAGCATGTTGCTTCCAGGGTAGGCATGAAGACCCTTTTGTTTGGACTTAAGATTTTTGCTGTTTCCCCCATAAAACGGACGCCTGCAACAATCAAGTTTGAAGCGTCACAATCTCGACCGAATCGGGCCATCTCTAAACTATCTCCAACGAAACCACCGCTCGCTTCAGCCAGATCTTGAATCGTCCCCTCAGTATAGTAATGAGCGATCAAGCAGGAATCAGTCTCCAAAAAAAGAGATTTCAGGCGCGACAAAAGATTCTTAGCTTTAGTGGAGTCCATAACTTGTGGGCTCAATGAATCTTTTTCCCTAATTTTTTCGAGATGCTCCCGCACTAAACCGATATCGGCTGCCAGATTATCCGGATTATTTTCCTTAAAAAGAATGGTCTTCTCCTTCGATCAGGACGCTTAAGACTAAATCATAAGAGTCAAACGAAGGTCAGTATAACTAAATTTAGGGTTTAAATCTTCGAGGAAGGTGGGGCTCTGCAACGCAATCACAAAATATAGTAGAAATGGTGGGCCGTGTGCGATTCGAACGCACGACCAATTGGTTAAAAGCCAACTGCTCTACCG
>CAJWVZ010000009.1 GCA_913048385.1 uncultured Gammaproteobacteria bacterium
CCAATACAAATATTATTGATATAAAGGGGAGGGCCTTCGCTATAGTCGAGGCAGGAGGGTTCCCCGTTGAATTAGATGAAAGACTTAATATGGTAAGACATAACCCTTTCGATAATACATTGCACGGGTCTTATTCGGCCCACCCACATGTGGATCCTGTGAACGGTGAAAGACATGCGATCTGCTATGACAGTGCGTCACAGGAGCGAGTGTGGCATGTTGTAGTTGACCACAATGCACAGGTCGTTCGAAGAGAGCCCATAGCAGTAAAAAATGGACCCTCTATTCATGATTGCGCCATTACTGAGAACTATGTTTTGGTCTTCGACTTGCCTGTAACCTTCTCAATGAAGTCTGTCTTGGCAGGACATCGCTTTCCTTACAAATGGAATGAGGAGCACCGTGCACGGGTAGGTCTGTGCCCACGACAGGGGAGCGGAGATGATACGATTTGGTGCGACGTTGACCCTTGTTATGTATTTCATCCAGCCAACGCCTATGAAAAATCTGATGGAACCGTAATCGTTGACGTAATCGCACATGAAACTATGTTTGCGGAGAGTGCCATTGGTCCAGATTCTAAACGATCTCGTTTAGAGCGCTGGACAATCAACGCATCAGAGAAGAGTGTAAAGCGCGAAATTCTTCATGACCATAATCAGGAGTTTCCGCGCGTGAATGAAGCCTTTACTGGAAGGTCGCACCGATATGTATATTCGATCGCTCTGTCGATGGACGCTGATGACGAGATACTTAACCATCCGGCGACTGAGCTGTTCAAGTATGATACTGAGAATCGCTCAGTTCAGGTTCGTGATTTCGGCAAGGATTGCCATCCGGGCGAATTTGTCTTTGTGCCAAGTGGGAATGGTGATAGTGAGGATGATGGGTGGCTGATGGGTTTTGTTGTTGATGGGAAAAACCGGACGACTGAGCTGATGATTTTAAGTGCTAAGGATATCAGAGGTCCCGCTCAAGCAAGCATCCACATCCCCCATGCCGTGCCCAGTGGCTTCCACGGGAATTGGGTGTAAATTCGGTTGAGGAAAATAAATCAGAAGTTTATTTATTTTTTTTTATCGGTTTTTGCTTTCATTATTAACGGAGGGAGCCTTGCAGCTGAGCGAATTTATGAAACGGTGGCTGGCGACGTTGAATTTAGCCAAGTATTAGCGTTGGACTGGCGTGAGAGCGATGAAAAAATTTTCTATGGCTCTGACTCGCTTCAATTTGGAGAGCTTTGGCTTCCCGATTCGGCATTGCCATCGAAAGGGTTGATTGTTTTCGTGCATGGCGGTTGCTGGCTCAATGAGTTTGATATAACTCATACGTACCCACTGAGTTCGGCACTGGCTGAAGCCGGTTATACGGTGTGGTCGCTTGAATATAGACGTGTTGGGGATGAGAACGGCGGTTGGCCTGGTACCTATGAGGATATACAAGCAGGACTGAGCCACATCGATGAACTCCGCAGATTTGGAGTGTCGATTGAGAATGTAGTTCTTATGGGCCACTCAGCAGGGGGGCATCTTGCTCTTTTAGCAGGGTCGTACAAAGATGAAGCGGTACTAGCATTGAATGCAGTAGTGGGTTTAGGGGCAATTACAAATTTAGTTTCTTATGCGGATGGAAATAACAGTTGTGAGATTGCAACACCGATGTTCATCGGCGGCAGTTATGCTGAGAAGACAAATGATTACGCAAAAGCAAATCCCGTAAATTACGCGATGCATCCGCAAACATTTTTGTTGCATGGTGAACTAGACTCAATAGTTCCTATCGAACAGTCTTCGGTCAAAGGGGCCACCGTAAAGATTTTGCCGCAAACAAATCATTTTGACTGGATTCATCCGGGTTCAGCTGCATTTCGAACAGTCTTAACTCTACTACAGGAACTGCTCTGATTTGAAATCTCTTGATACAGCGGCCCTGGATCATGCCGACAAGTTGGCGCACAAGTTGGCAGATTTCGATTTGCCAGAGGGCTGTATCTACCTCAATGGTAATTCGCTGGGTCCTCCAACCAGGCACGTTAAAGAAGAAGTGCAAGGTATCCTTAGCCAGCAGTGGGGTAAGGATCTGGTATCGAGTTGGAATAATCACGGGTGGATAGATCTTCCGGTTACAGTGGGTGAAAAAATAGCTCACCTCGTCGGTGCTGGACCTGGTCAAGTCATTTGCTGCGACTCTGTTTCGATAAATTTATTTAAAATTTTGAGTTCGTGTTTGTCCCTTAGCGGAAACCGTCCCGTCATACTTTCAGAACTTAACAATTTCCCGACCGACCTCTATGTTGCTCAAGGAATTGAACGTCTTATCGGCTCTGAGCTATGTCAATTACGGTTGGTGGATGCTGAAGATATAGTGTCCTCCATAACCGATGATGTAGGCGTCTTGCTTCTATCACATGTAAATTTTCGCGATGGCGGAATGCTTGATATGAAATTAATTACCGATCAAGCTCATAATAGAGGAGCTTTAGTTGTTTGGGACCTTGCGCACAGCGCAGGCGTGCTTCCAATCTTGTTAGATGAGTGCGGAGTAGATTTTGCAGTCGGTTGTGGCTATAAATACCTAAATGGTGGTCCAGGCGCTCCGTCTTTTCTTTACGTTAATCAAAAGCTGCAGGGACAATTTACACAGCCGTTACAGGGCTGGATGGGTCACGCATCTCCTTTTGATTTTGATTCAAGTTATAGAGCGGCAAGCGGGGTCTCGCAATTTCTATGCGGAACACCTCCTATTTTATCTCTCGGTGCGTTAGACGCTGCCCTAGATATTTTTGCTGATGTAAACATTGACGACCTTGCTAAAAAAGCCGGTCTTCTTCGAGATACATTTCTAGCCTTGCTAGAGTCTGACAAAAGTCTCGTGACTTTGAAGTTAGAATCCCCGAGAGGAAGTATTGATCGCGGTGCACAATTATCTTTTTCTCACCCGAAGGCATACGAGATTTGTCGTGCCTTACATGAGGATGGAGTAATCGCTGATTTTCGGAGTCCGAACTTAATAAGGTTCGGATTTTCACCATTATTTTTGAGCTTTGCTGCGATTAGCGACGCAGTTGGCAAGCTCTCTAATATAATGCGTGATGAAATTTTTGATCGGCCAGAATTTAATGTAAGGCAAAAAGTTACCTAAATCTCGTTCATATTGTACCTTACGAAACGAGGTTTTAATTTTCTCTTGATGGATTCGATTGTGCGCTCCGAGGAAATATTGGCTTAGAATGACGGCAATGAGTAGGTCAATGATGCTCGGGCTGAAACCGTGTAATGTGATGAAGAGGTGAGATATGAAAATATATCAGTTGATTGGATTTTTGCTTGCCAGCATGTCTATTTGCAGTGCCGGCGCAGCTGAAAGTGACTGGCTAAACAAGGCAGTGCATAATTTTGGCGCCCCTATAAATACGATGTGGGCCGAGGGCGAGTTGTCTTTTGCTGATGACGGGACGATGGTTTATTGCAGTGCACGAGAGGATTTAGCGGTGGCTAAAGGGGATCCTAAGGATCTCTATATAGCTAGATTTAACGAGGTTACCGGGAGTTGGGATACGCCGATTAACATGGGGATCCCAGTTAATGCGCCGCCAGAGATCAGTGTTGATCCTTTAAGAAGGGGCGATGATAGGGAGCCATGGATAACTGGGGACGGAAATACTATTTACTTTAAATCAGATCGACTGGCGACGACAGTTCCTCGTAATAACAACGATTTGTTTGTCACTCATAAGGTAAACGGAGAGTGGACCAAGCCTGAGGTCGTAGGGTTTCCGATCAGTACGGACGAGGGCGACGAGCACTGTCCGGCGATCTTGCAGGATGGAAAGACCTTGTGTTTTGCTTCTCGTCGTGACGGAGGTTTTGGGGGTTCAGATATCTATTGTTCTGAACCCGATAGCGACGGCAATTGGCTTGAGCCTGTCAATCAGGGGCCTACCATTAATACCGCAGCTGAGGAATTTCATTTTTCTCAAGACAAAGATGGAATGGTCTACTTCACTTCAAACAGACCAGGTGGCTTTGGTGGGATGGATTTATGGGGTGCAATGCAGACCTCTAAAAATCAGTGGGGTCCAGCGAGGAATTTAGGATCACAAGTAAATACTGCCGGTTCCGATATGTGCCCAGCACTTCCTCCGGGTTCTGATACGTTTACCTGGTTTTCTAGTCGGTCAGACAACAGTTTCGGTAATATTGATATATTTTGGACGAAGATGGTTAATGTGCGCTGAGAATTGCAGCTCTTACTAGGGCAAGCCTTAGAGAAGCCAAGAGCTTTCCAAAACTAAAACCTACCCTAAGAAAGTTGATTTCTATGGTAATGCCAGAGCTATAAGCTCAGCTGGTGTTGCGCCACCGCCAATAAACATTGCGACATATTGAACTCCCTCATGTTCGTATGTGAAAGGTAGTCCGGTTTGGTTGCTTGGGAGGCCTATCTCTGCCAGGATCTCACCGGTTTGTTTATCTACGGCCCTGAAGATTGGACTGGCTCCCGCAGCACCGGTGCCTTCGCCTACAAACAGCAAAGTTTTTGTGAGCAAGACTCCTGCGCGGGTCGGAACACCGGTTCGCGGTATATCTATTCCTTGCAATAAGGGATGATTAGTTATTCGATCTGGGGTATCTGCATTTGCGATGTGCCAAAGATGGTCGCCGGAATTCATATCGATGGCAGTGATGCGGCCGTATGGAGGTTTTACAATATCTAGGCCTTGTACTCTCGGAGCTCTCACACCAAAGCTTTGACTAAAATCGATATCAGAGTCTGGATTCTTTGCCAACGAAAGCACCTGTACTTGCGTCCTAGACGGCACGTAAAGAATTCCCGTCTCGGGATCAAGAGCGGAGCTTTCCCAGTTTGAACCGCCAGTGGAAGAAGGTAGGCTCAGAAGCCCACGAGTTCCGTCTGACGATTCTGCAAGTGATGGTGGTGTGAAAAATTCAGGGCTTAAGCGAAAGCCCTTGATAGCCTCCAAGGCGAGCGCTCGAACTTTAGGTGTCCAGTCTATTAAATCTTCTTCGCTAAAGCCTTGGCGATCAAACGGTGCTGGTTTGGTTGGAAAAGGCTGTGTGGGTGAGTACCACTCACCGGGCACGTCTCCGGCTGGTACCGGCTGCTCTACGATTGGCCAAATTGGTTCGCCCGTGAGCCTATCGAATGTGTAGACCCAAGCTTGTTTAGTTACCGACATAACGACCTTGCGGCCGTTTGGTAAGTCTGCAACGATTGGAGGCGACGGGACATCCCAATCCCAGATATCATGATGGATGAACTGTTGATGCCATTGTCGTTCCCCGGTTTGAATGTCTAAAACCACTAAGCCACTAGAAAATAAATTATCACCATGTCGGTCTCCACCATAGTAGTCTCCTGTAGGATCCTCGACTGGTAAGTAGACATGTCCTAATTCTGGATCGCCTGACATGGGTGCCCAAACGCCAGAATTGCCTGTAATGTCATTGCCAGTTAGCCAAGATTCGTAACCGACCTCGCCAAACTCGGGAATGGTATGAAAGGTCCAGAGTAATTCGCCAGTCCGAACATCGAAACCTCTGATATCGCCTTTTGTATTGAACTTTGATCGCGGCCGTCCACCAGTGCGATGGGCTGCCCCAATCACGATAACGTCATTCATTACAAAAGGCGGAGCAGAAATACCAATATCAGGATAGGGGTACCTTGGGTCGTCAGCATTCCGTAAGCCTAAATATAGGTCTACGATGCCGTTATCGCCAAAACTTGGGTCTGGAATGCCTGTTTCCGCGTCTAGTGAGATCAATTGGTATCCTGGAGATACGTCGATCACCCTTGAAACATCGCCATCGCGCCAAAAGGCAACGCCTCGTCCAGGACCTTTCCTTGGTGCTTGATCAAAGCGATCTCCCTCTTCATAACGCCATAGCCATAGAACTTGCCCCGTCGACGCATCAATAGCTGCCACGTTTCGCGTGCTAGCAATGTTGGCATAGAGAATGCCGTCAACTTCAATCGGTGTTGATGGATTATTAAAGTCCGTTGACGGACCGAAATTTTCAGTTGAAAAACGCCATGCAATTTCCAAATTAGCTACATTCTCTGCATTAATTTGATCGAGAGGGGAATATCGTTGTCCTGCCATATTAGATGTATAGACCGGCCAGTCTCCGTCGTATACACTTCTCCCCGGTTGGCTCAAAGCTGTGGACGCGAAGGCCATTAAAGCAAGAATTAGTGTAGTTGCAGAAAACTTATTTTTTTTTATTTTCACTTGTTGTTCTCCTGAGTTAAGAGGCACCAGTGGTGCGATTAAACTCGCCTTTCCATCACAAATATGACGATTTAATTTGGAAAGAGTCTGTCGGTAACCATTGGAAATTGCAAGTAGGCGAACGAACATATTTTACTAGTTAAGCGCAGGCATTAATTCCAGCTAAGTGTTGATGCCAGAGTATGTTTAGAATATGTGGCCATTTGCTGAGAGGGCCCATTAACATAATTACGTTGATGATTCGGGGCATAAGAAGGAAAAGTAGATGAGTTTGGAATTTATTAGCAGTGATGATCAGTTGTACCGACCTGTTCTGGCTTACGATTGGCTTGAATATCAGAGCGATGTTAATCCTGAAAATATTGCAATTGTGGATCTCGATTCTGGAAAGAGCTTTTCGTACAAAGAGTTTAATGAGCGCGCCACTAAACTTGCAAATTATTTTCGTAATGATCTGAAGATAAAGAAATCTGACAGGGTCGCTATTCTAGCGAAAAATGGGAACGAGTATCTAGAGCTCTATTATGCTTGCAATAAACTTGGTGCAATTTCGGTATTGCTTAATTGGAGGTTAACGACAAGCGAGTTAGAATTTATTGTAAATGACTCTGAACCAAGTCTCATCGTTTATGACGAAGAGTTCAGTGAGCAGGTCGTTGAGCTCATTGATCTTTGCTCGATCAACGACGAATTGCGAATTAATCGAGGTGCGGCTGATAATCCTTTTGAAGCCGTGTTAGCAAAGTCTTCTCCAACTCCTTTACATGCTTCCGGCAGTCCTCTAAGGCTGATAGATGTCCAAACAATCATGTACACTTCCGGAACGACCGGTAAACCAAAAGGCGCAATGATTACTCATAACATGACTTTCTTTAACGCAGTGAACTCTGGTGTTCCTAATGGTTTATCTACAGAAAGTGCCAATCTAGTTATCTTACCCCTTTTTCATACGGCAGGTCTTAATTGTTACATGAACCCAGCAGTTCATGCGGGTGCGACAAACGTTATTATACGAGATTTCGATCCCGAAGACTGTTTGAAAAAAATTACAGATCCAGATTTGGGAATAAGTCATTTCTTAGCTGTTCCGGCGGTCTACTTATTTATGTCTCAATGCTCATATTTTGATAAGGCTTCTTTTGATCATGTAAGGCACGCGGCAGTCGGTGGAGCCCCAATTCCGCTCGCTACACTATTGACGTGGCAGGGAAAAGGACTTCCTCTAAAGCAAGGTTTCGGTATGACTGAGACAGCCCCCTCATGCTTGTCTTTACCGAGTCATAAAACGATAGAAAAAGTGGGGTCAGTAGGCTTGCCGCTCCTGCACTGTGAAGTTCGTATTGTCGACGAGCACGGCGGAGACGTGGCTCAAGGAGAAATTGGTGAGTTATGGGTGAGGGGGCCAAATGTTTGTCCCGGTTACTGGAATCGACCAGATGCAAATCAGAGCTCGTTTACTGATGATTGGTTTCATACAGGTGATGCGGCAAGGCAAGACGATGATGGGTATTTCTTTATCGTAGATCGGAGGAAGGATATGTACATCTCAGGTGGCGAAAACGTTTATCCAGCCGAAGTTGAGTCAGTCATCCATGAGCTTGCTGGAGTGGGTGAGGCCGCTGTGATTGGTGTTCCGGACGAGAAATGGGGAGAGGTTGGTAAAATATTTCTTGTTTTGAAGCCAGATTCCGCTTTGTCTGCTGGCGAGGTTCTTGATCATTGCGCGGATAAGTTGGCTACGTTTAAAGTGCCGAAAAGCGTCGAGTTAATCGAGGTTCTTCCCCGAAACGCAAGCGGTAAAATTTTAAAAAGAGAGCTTGCTTAATTTAGATTTCAATTTTCTCCTGCATTTCTCTTTCGTAGGCTGAGGGAAATACCAATCAATCCAAGCCCAAAGCCTGATATCAAGAGGGTCGAGGAAGCCACCTCTAGCCCAATGACTTCCAGAGAAGGCAGCGCAATAAGACCTCCTCCAAAGCCAGTCAGAACTCGTCCAAAAATGGCCAATGGAGTTTTTTTATCTAAAAAACCAACACCCAAAACATAGTGTTGGAGTGAGCCAGCAATAAAGATTATGCCGACAGCAACCTCTAGAGTCGCGAAGACTGTTTTCTCCAAGTTGCCGGACATTATCAGGGCGGGTTCAAGTACAAAGAAGAACGGAATAAAGTAAATTATGCTGCCAAGTCTCATTGCTTTGAAGCCGGTAGATAAGGCTGAAGCATCTGCGATGCTCGCAGCTGCAAACGCTCCCAATGCGACGGGTGGTGTTATGAATGACAGCATGCCCCAGTAAAGAATAAAGAGGTGAACGCTCATTGGGTCCAACCCTCCTTGAATGAGTGCGGGTGCGAGGACTATCGCAAGGAAAACATAAGCGGCTGTTACGGTCATTCCAATACCTAGAATAAAGCTTGTAAACGCTCCCATGAGCAGAAGAAGAAGAACTGAGTCCCCTGCTAAATAAAGTAAGTCGTTCACGAGAGTTCCGGATAAGCCCGTAACGGATAGGGCTCCCACAATTAAACCGACGCCAGCCATAATTGTCAGCAATTCCATCAACAGTTTTCCTGTTGCAACTAGAAAATTGCCTGCCTTTGATAAGTTCCAGCGATGTTTTGATGAGAGTTGGTTTAAAAACAGTAAAATCCCCGTAGCAATAAAAGGTGCGATTGCTTCTCTTTGAAGATAAACCAGCAAAAAAATTAGCGTTAGAAACGCAGCAACATAATACCATCCCCGCTGTAAGGTTTTTATCGGGCTCGGCAAATCTTCTCTTGGTGTTCCTTTTAATCCTTTTCGAGCGGCGTAGGCGTCTACTTGAATAAATAATCCAAAAAAATACAAGAAAGCTGGAACGGCGGCAGCAAGAGCAACATTGGTATAGGGAACATTTAAGAATGTAGCCATGACGAAGGCAGTTGAGCCCATGATCGGAGGAAGAAGAACGCCTCCCGTCGAAGCGCATGCTTCAACTCCAGCCGCATACTCTTTCTCAAAGCCATTTTTTTGCATTGCGGGAATGGTCATTTGACCTGTCGTCAGAACGTTGGTAATAACACTTCCGCTCATCGATCCCATCAGTCCGCTGGATACAATTGCTACTTTTGCAGAGCCTCCTCGAACGTGACCAAATATAGCAAGGGCAAGATCTATAAAAAATTTACCGCCTCCCGTATGTTGTAATGCAATGCCGAAAATTAGAAATCCTATGACAAGTTCTGCGAACGCTCGAAACGGGAGCCCCAAGATACTTTCGATACTCATGACATGATAAGAGGCTGTCTCCGTCGGCGATGACGCCATACCGGAGATGCTGCCCGGCAGTTTGTCGGCAAACATTGGGTAAAGCGAAAATAGCAGTACGAGGATAAAGAGCACCATTCCCCCACTGCGACGCAATGCCTCTAGTATCAGTGCCCAAAGCATAAAGCTCAGCCAAGCTGCGTGTAAGGGAGCAGCGAACTCCCAGCCATAATCGAGCATCGTTTCTGCATTAATAAAAAAGAAAGCGCAAGCGGACAATGTCAGGAAGCTAAGCGTTGAATCAAGCCAGATACTTTTTGAATTTGTAGTTGTAGGATAAATCAAAAAGCATAGTGGGAGCAGCAGGCCCAGTAGTGCATAATAATAATGATTCTGAACGGTGATTATATTGCTCAGAAGGGGCGCATCAGAAAACAGACGTAGCGAATCCATTGCTAAAAATCCGCTTGCAACGGCTGCACCACCGCTCAGCCATTGAATGATGGTGGGTATTTTTTCTGTTCTGTTTGTCATTCTTGCCAAACCGGGTCGAACCCAGCTTCAGAGAGATGTTTGGCACGAGTCTGTTGCCAAATGGTCGCAAACGATTCGTTATCGGGACTCTTGTTGATCACCTCTGCCCATGCTGAAGATAAAACTTCTTGGCGACGGATAAGTGATTGGTTGTGTGCCTCAAAAGATTCCGACCAAACCCCGAGTTCCCGCCAGTATTTGACTGCGCCCTCATGGTAAGGAACGACCCAATCGAATACTTGGGACTCGACCGCCCATCCTATAGCTCCTGGGTCTGAATCTTTAAAGTCTGCATAGTTCTCGTTGATGGCTCGGGTCAGGTTGTAGACTAACGCGGGATCCTGTCCGATTAACGTGGTCAGAAGAGGGTAGGGATAGGTCCCAGCTTCATGCGTGTTATCTTTGCTTACGGACGCGCCGCGTGTCGCAATATGTTTCGTGAAGTAAGGACCTATTGCTGACATTCTGTCCCAACATCCCTCGTCATCATGTGGAGCTGGTAGCCAAAAAATTCCTCTTGGGGAAGCCTCAAGGCGGAACGGAGGACCTGAAACAGTTGTGCCAAAGGCAACATCGACATCGCCATTAATGATTCCATTCCAGCTAGCTTCGTAACCTGGGAAGTCCACTCGAACGACATCGTCCCAAGTTAAATCTCCGCATGCCAGATATGCTTCCATAGAAATGTTTAGGGCAGGAGCAGCCCTTACGTAGGGTACGCGGCGTCCTCGCAGATCTGAGAAACGGGTGATGCCTGTATCAGCGGCTGCGGCTACGGCCTGATTACTGAGACCGTTTGACGTCATTAACAGCCGAAGGGGTTGAGGCCCCCACTCTCTGCTCGCAAATTGAAACATTCCCTCTTGTGCTAGGTAAGTGGCTACTCCATTTGCTGTAAAATCGACCCGACCCATTTTAAGAGGTAATAAACGAGACACGTCGTTTTGGCCGGGGATAACCCGTAGTGTAACGTTATACTTTTCTCGTAGCATTGCGCCAATCGCGACCGCCTGATTGTAGCCGGTAGACCCGAGGTTGTATGCTGTCCAAGCGATCTGACGAGGAAGCTGAATTTGATCGCTTTGACTGATAGAGAGGTTCGAAATGCAGATAAGAGGCAGGGCGGAAAGGGTTAGGAGGGTTTTTCGCGGTCGACCGATTTTCGATTTCCAATAATTCAGGGTGAATGCCACGAAAATCTCCTCAAAAAATAAAAATTTAGAATGCTAAATCCTAGCTTTGATGATAACAGAACAGATGACTTTGAACATAAATGAATTAGCTTAATCTTGTAAAACTGAATGCAGTGAAACCTTATTTTATTGCGTGCAATGTTTCTCAAATCGGGGCTACAATAAACTAGGATTCCGCTTAATGTCTATTAAGAAGAAGTTATAGTTTTCTCAAGAGAGTCGGTGAGTTTTTTGAAAAAGGAGAAAGTGTCTTGAATCGCTTCGCTATTATTGTTTCTATTCTCATAAACACAATTTATCCCTTTTCATACGCCGCAGAATTTTCGCAGGTCCGACCCAGCGCTGAAGAACAGCTGCAACTTCCGGCAGAGAGCTGGCTGACTAATGGAGGAGACCTTTTCAACCGTAACTTTTCTTCTTTGGAAGAGATAGATAGGTCAAATGTTAATGAGTTACGTCCAATATGGCGTTCTCATCTCAACGGCTCAGGGCTTCAAACTAAATACTCAGGAGAGGCCCAAGCTATTGTTCACGAAGGAGTGATGTTTATTATTACCGGCGCGGACGATGTGTTTGCTCTCAGCCTTGATTCGGGTGAAATTTTATGGAGTACAGAAGCGAATTTAACCGATGAAATATCAACTATATGTTGTGGTTGGACTAGTCGTGGTGTCGGCTTCGGTGAAGACAAGATTTTTGTTGGGCAGCTCGATGGAGTTTTAAAAGCATTAGACAAGGAAACAGGGTCAACTATTTGGAGTGTCCAAGCGGAGAATTGGGAAGAGGGTTATACCATTACGAGTGCTCCATTATATTTTAATGGAATGGTCATTACAGGATTTGCCGGAGCCGAGTTTGCGGCACGAGGAAGGGTAAAGGCATTTAACGCAAATAATGGCGAACTTCTATGGACTTTCTTTACAGTCCCGAGCCCGGGTGAAAGCGGCTTCGAAACGTGGCCCTCGGATAACGACGCATGGAAAACTGGTGGGGGAACTGTCTGGCATACACCTGCAGTGGACCCTGACCTTGGAATGATTTATTTTTCAACCGGCAATCCGGGGCCGGACTACAATGGATCTTCACGAGCGGGTGATAATTTATTTACCGCCTCGATTGTTGCTCTCGATGTTTATACAGGGGAGTACCGCTGGCATTTTCAGCAGGTTCATCATGATATTTGGGATTTTGATGCTCCTAATCCAGTGGTTCTGTTCGATCTTCCATATAATGGACGCATTAGAAAGGGCCTAGCTCAGGCCGGTAAGACAGGTTGGGTTTACATTTTAGATCGAACGAATGGAGAGCCGCTTGTTGGGATTGACGAAAAGCCGGTGCCCCAGGAATCTCGTCAAATGACTTCGGCAACACAACCGGTGCCGGTCGGTGATGCTTTTGTGAGCCAAACTTTGGACATTCCTGCTGAAGGATTCGAGCTTGCGAACGGCGGCGCCATTTTTACGCCATTTTGGGAAGATCCAATACTGCTCCGACGCAGTGAGGCGAATTGGCCTCCCAGTGCGGTGGATCCTTTGTCTGGCGTTATGTATGTCTGTGCAGGCGAGCGCCAGGCGGCATACTCAACGCGGGAAGGGTTTGAGCAAGTAGAGCCGGGAGAACGTTATGTCGCCGGTAGCATGAGGTTTGCGCCGATTGCTACAACCGGTGTGGTTGCGGCGGTAGATTTGAGAACAAATAAACTTGTCTGGTCGCAACGATGGCCGAGTCGTTGCTATAGCGGCCTTGTGGCGTCGGCTGGTGGGTTAGTGTTTGCCGGACGGAATGACGGACGCTTAACCGCAATGGATTCTCGGAATGGAAAAAAATTGTGGGAATTTATGACTGATGCAGGGGTCAATGCGCCTCCGACGATTTATGAGCACAACGGCAAGCAATATATCGCAGTTCTGTCAGCCGGAAATTTGCTTGCAAGCACAAAGCACGGTGACAGTGTCTGGGTCTTTGGTTTAGATGAAGATGGTCTGGAATCAACGATCCAAATTGATGAAATAACACCACCTTTAGCAAACGATCAAGGTTTAGCTTTGTATCGCCAAAATTGTGTCTTTTGTCATGGCTTGAGAGGAGAGGGCGGCCACAGCGGAATGCCTCTTGAAGGTCTTGCAGCTTTCCATACAAATTACGTTTCTAATATTATCAGGGGAGGGAAAAACAACATGCCATCGTTTGCATCGGTGTTTTCTGTTAATCAAATTAGATTAATTGCTGAGCATGTTAGGACTTTAAATCCGGGAACCTTAAATAGGAATTCACAGTAAATTTTTGCAAATTTTGTTGGGAGAGTAGTCGATATGGACAGGTTTAAAAGATTTAGGTTAAGCATCGGGGTAATCCGCGTTATCCTTATTTTCACAGGAGTCGTTGCTCTGGTCGGCTGCACCCAGGGCGACAATGAGCCAGAGGTTGTTAGGTTGCTGGACGGTCCGATAATTGGACCTGAGCTGCATGATAGTATCGGCGTCAATATTCAGGGGCCCTCGTTGATCAAGGTGCCTGAATGGCTACCGAACAAGCTTGGTAGTTATTATCTTTATTTTGCTGACCATAAAGGGAGTTATATTCGATTGGCATACGCCGATAGTCTGCTTGGTCCTTGGAAAATCTATGTGCCGGGAACTCTGCAAATCGAAGAGTCTTATTTCTTAGTCGAGCCACCAGAGATCTCGGACCGGCAGGTGGAGGAAATGGCTGCGCAACGTCAGTCAGACTGGACAGCGGTTTCTCATGATTGGCGAACGGAATTGACCTCTCCGCACATAGCATCGCCTGATGTCCATGTTGATGACAAAAATAAGCAAATTATTATGTACTACCATGGGTTGGACGGGCCAGGGCGTCAGCTTACACGGGTAGCTACCTCGAGTAACGGGATTGACTTTACAGCGCAACCCCAGAATTTGGGAAGAACCTATATGAGGACTTTTGATTATGAGGGATTCATATACGCAATGGCGATGCCTGGGCAGTTTTACCGTTCGAGCGACGGGTTTACGAACTTTGAAGAAGGCCCGAGACTTTTCAATGCAAACATGCGTCACGCAGGGCTTCTGGTCAGGGGTAACACACTTTATATTTTTTGGACTCAAGTCGGAGATGCTCCAGAGAATATAAAATTGAGTACAGTTGATTTAACAGAAGAATGGACTAGCTGGTCAGAAACTAAAGCGGTCGAAATTTTGAGACCTGAGAAATCTTGGGAAGGTGCAGGCGCAGCTGTTGAGCCATCGGTTCGCAGCACAGCCTACGGAGTTGTCAATCAGCTTCGTGATCCAGCGATCTTTTCTGAGGGAAATCAAACATACCTTTTGTACACCGTCGGAGGCGAGGCGGGAATTGCTATTTCGGAATTGAGGTTTTGAGTAAGTTATTCTCAATTTTTTTGGCCGTGATAAGCAATGAAGCTCTGATATGTTGGAGCGATTTTTAAATAGGACCTAGTGTGTTTTTGGATCGCACTAGGCATAGAAAAAGTTTTAGGGCTAGGTCCGGGTCTAACAATTTTTTTGCGTACATTTCCCAGCGTAATCATTATATATAAAACTATGCAGCATGTTTTAGCGTTTCACGCTTTGTGTTAAGTGAGGAGTGAAGTATGAGAGCGCTATTGGTAAATGGGCTAGCACAATCCATGTCCGAGGTGGATATAGGGGGGGTGAAAGATTTGGCATTAGTATTGGGTGTTGAATCCGTGGTTGGCGATAGTCTGGACTCAGAGCACCAGATTTTTTTTGATGAAGATTGTTTTATAAAACAGACTAATGGACGGTTTCAGATAGATGCTCTCCCTCCGATAGCTGGGAAAGCTGTTTTAGCGAGGGTGGTTGACGGTGAGTTTTCTGGTGTAACTTTGGGGCTTAACGAAATCGAATCACGGGTTAAGTTTCTCTAGAAATTAGGAGTCTGTTATGCCGGAAGGGCCCGAAATTAGGCTTGCTGCAGATCGAATTGCTAGGGTTATCGAAGGGAAAAAAATTAAAAGCGCGAAGTTTTTTATCGATCATCTGGCAGAATATGACCAATTATTTACCGGTGTATTGGTTCGTGAAATACAGACTAAGGGTAAAGCGCTACTTACCCACTTTGAAAACGGATACACAATCTATAGTCATAATCAGCTTTATGGTCGGTGGTATGTACTATCTGGTGATAAGAGGCCGAAGACATCGCGTTCTTTGAGATTAGCCTTACACACAGGCGACCATACTGCTTGGCTTTACAGCGCTACCGACATCAGTGTTTGGAAAAGTAGCAGCCTCGGGGAGCATCCGTTTCTATCAAGACTAGGTCCAGATATTTTAGATTCTTCTCTGTCCGCCCTTGATGTGGAAGACCGCCTTTGCAGTAAAATGTTTTCTGGACGTTCCCTTGGCTCGTTATACTTGGATCAAAAGTTTCTGGCCGGCATAGGAAACTACTTAAGGTCAGAAATTTTGTTTGACGCGGGATTAAGCCCATTTGCTCGACCAAAGTCACTCGGTCTAGATGCCATACGGAGTCTTTCTGCCGCTACATTGAATATAAGCAGAAGAAGCTACAAGACAAAGGGAATAACTAACCGGCCAAAAATTGTAGAAGATCTCAAAGCGGCTGGTTGGACAAGATCGAAATATCGCCACGCTGTTTTCGGTCGTGAGGGCGCAAAGTGCCACATGTGTGATTCCAAAATCGCTAAAGACGCAATTGCCGCAAGACGAATATACTACTGCGGAAATTGTCAGGAGGTTTGATTTGTTCGACCCTAGGCGTGCGCTTGAAATAGTCAGTTAAACGAGGGAAAAATTGAATCCATCTCACAAAGACTTCTGGTTTGTCCCGCTTGGCGGTTGCGGTGAGATTGGAATGAACCTCAATTTATACGGGCATTCTGAAAGTTGGTTAATGGTTGACTGCGGCGTTACTTTCGAAAATGATTCTAGCTCGGGCGGGGGAGGGAACCTAGTTGAAATGCCAGACCCAATGTTTATTGCCAATCGTAGTCAAGCGCTGGTGGGAATGGTTGTTACTCATGCTCATGAAGATCATATCGGTGCTATCGCCCACCTTTGGGATCAATTGAAATGCCCGATCTATACGACAAGATTTACTCGAGAAGTGCTTCTCATTAAGTTTTTAGAACGTGGAATCAAACCTCCCATTATCTTGGTAGCTCCCGGCGAACAAATTATTATGGGACCTTTTCAGGTGACATGGGTTCCAATGACGCATTCTACTCCTGAGACTAATGGGCTACTGATTGAAACTGAAGTTGGCAAAGTCTTCCATACGGCGGACTGGAAAGTGGACAGTGCTCCGGTTTGTGGAGAGTCGTTTGATTCGAAACATATGGAGAGCTTGGGAGCGTTGGGAATAGATGCAATTATCTGTGATTCAACAAATGCTTTACAGTCGGGAAGTTCAGAGTCAGAGGCGGCTTTATTTAACGGTCTTTTGTCGGTGATTGAGGATGCGCCAGGACGTGTTGTAGTCGCTTGTTTTTCTAGCAATGTTGCAAGATTGCAAACCATTGGGAATGTTGCGCATGTCACCGGTCGGTTTCTTGGTTTACTTGGACGCTCTCTTCAAAACATGCATTTGTGTGCAAAGAAAGCCGGATATTTGAATGAAAACTTTAATTGTATTGAGTCGGCTCATCTGGGGTATCTACCACCTAACGAAGTCCTTGCCATTGCGACTGGAAGCCAGGGGGACGTTGGGGCTGCATTAATGCGATTGGCGAGTGACACCCATCCCAATTTGAGCTTAGCACGCGGTGACCGAGTCGTTTTTAGCTCCAAAACGATTCCTGGTAATGAAGAAGCTGTTGAGAGACTGGTCGAGGCTCTGGAGAATCTTGGGGTGATTGTGATTCAAGCTGAGTACAAATCGATGCCGCTGCATGCAAGTGGTCACCCATGCGTGGAAGAGCTAACCCATATGTATTCTTCGGTTAAGCCGAGTATTTCCATCCCGGTGCACGGAGAGGAGAAGCATATGACTCGGAATAATCGAATCGCGTCGAATGCCGGAGTTAGAACTCAATTGCAGGGTCGTAATGGTGACTTGTTTGATATTGTCCATGCGAAGGTTCGGCGAAAGGCCGTACCTGTTGGCAGACTTAGATTGAATAAGCACAACGGCAGTCTTGAGCAGGTTTCGGCTTAAGCCCTCGCGCTTGGTGTAAAAATGATCCTTGACATGGAGCATACCCAAGCTCTCAGAATGTCTCGATAAGTGAATGGAATTATGAATGTTTTAAGGCGGTTCTTGAAAAGATCAGATATTTCATTATTATTACGTTGATGTTACTTATGTAGGGGCTGGTGGCCGTTGGTTTTTGATAACCCGTTTATCAATAGCTTCTGGATCTCAGCGCAAGTCCTGACTAAGCGGTGTAAAAGAATATTTATCCTAAGGAGAACGTTGAATGCTCAGTTATTTTTTAAGATCTTGTACTTTTGTGGTCGCTATCGGTCTGGTTTCACTCGGTAATGCTCAAACAAAAAGCTTTTATGCGGCCCACCATGATTATAACGTGGTGACGGTAGCTGAGGGGTTTGCTCAGCCGTGGTCAATGGCATGGCTTCCGGACGGTGATATGTTGGTTACTGAAAAACCGGGCAGATTGCGAATAGTTAGAGATGGGCAATTATTACCGGAGGCAGTTGCTGGTGTTCCAGAGGTGTTTTATACCGGGCAAGGTGGATTGTTTGAAGTTCTGCCTCACCCCAATTTTGAAAGCAATCGCTGGGTTTATTTGAGCTTTGCAAGGGTCGAAGGGGAAACCTCAGTCACTGCAGTGATTCGTGCGCGCTTCGAAAACGATCGCTTGAATAATGTTGTTGAGATTTTTGCGGCGACGGCATCTGGCTTCGGTCACTATGGTGGCAAGATGGTTTTCGATGAGGAGGGCTATCTTTTCCTTACGCTAGGAGAGCGCCAAGCTCCAGCTCGAGGTGATCTTGCAGCTCACCCGGCGCAAGACCTCACAAACCATCACGGCGTAATTGTCCGCCTTAATGACGACGGTTCAGTGCCAAGCGACAACCCCTACGTGGGTGATTCTAGTGTGCTTCCAGAGATATGGAGCTATGGACATCGCAGTCCCCAAGGCCTAGCAATTCATCCTGAGACAGGCGATCTCTGGGGCACAGAGCATGGGCCGCAGGGCGGGGATGAATTGAACCTCATTCAACCAACGCAAAATTACGGCTGGCCTGTGATTGGCCGAGGCGTAAACTATGGTGCGAAAGGTTCGCCAATACATGGCGGGTTCAGTCAAGAGGGTATGACCCAGCCAGTGCATTTCTGGGTGCCGTCGATCGCTACCTCTGGCCTTATGATCTATGACGGTGATAAATTTCCAGGTTGGCATGGAAGTATATTTTCCGGCGCGCTTGCTGGAGAGCAGCTTGCTCGATTGCATATGAGTAGTGATTATCAAGAGGTTATTACTGAAGAAACGCTTGCATATGGTATGGGGCGTATCCGGGACGTACGCCAGGGACCTGATGGCTATATTTACCTCGCCATTTCTGATGGTAACGGGGCTGGCCGAGGAAGTTTTGAAGAGACTGCTATTATGAGGTTAGAGCCGGTAGATCGCTAAAAGATTGTTGAGTTGAATAGTAAAAAGGATAATCGGCAAAACTCTGCTGATTATCCTTTTTTTACTTTTATTGTTTTGTAAACCTTTAAGGAAACTTTAGTAGTCGGCGTAATATGTTCGCTAGGCATCATTTTTTTTACGCACTCTTATATTTTAGTTCCTCGTGTAGACTGAACCTGAATAAATAAGAGTCTCTAACGCAATTTCGCCCTCGCTCCTTGTTTTACGCCCCGTTGATTCCTCTCCTTCCATCGTAATCTTGTAAATGTGTTTGCCCTCTACCTGGTTCCAAGTTCCATCAAGAGACCCAAAAATTCGAGTGCCGTCCTCAAGCATGGCCTCGCCAAGCCAGCTACATGTTCCACTTTTTGCATCAGCTTCATTGAAGTTTTCAACGAAGGTCAGTGAGCCAAATACGCCACCATAAACCGAAACCTCTCCGCTAAAGTCTATGGTTGAGACAACCTGGTTAATTGCATTCCGTGAATACGAGCTACCCATGTGTTTTAAAGAAAAGTCTGTAATTTTTTCGGCCATTATTGATTCTCCTTTTATGATATGTTGAGAAAGTGGATCGAGGTTACATCGAAAAAACATGAAACGCACTACTATATTTTTACTTAATTGGCAGTTAGTCTAAATAACATGTTTGACGAACGATTTGATTATTAAATATGAATCCTACAGAACAGAAGTGTAGTAGAGAGTCTCTAGAAAAGGTTTTTTAGGCGGCATTTTCCTTTAGGTATTGGAGAAATAGATGTTAATTCGTAATCCAAGATTTTCTTTGATCCAATTAATTTTTTTTATAACGATAGGTTCGGTGTCAAAAGCACAAGAGATTTCGCTTGGTGTTCGTGCATTAACCGAACCGACAGTTTTTAATACTTTTGAAGTTGAAGAAGTTGAGCTTGTTCCGGTTGTTTCAGGATTATCAAATCCGTTCGGCATGGCTTTTCGAGAAAATGGTGATATTTTAATTACAGAGCGTTACACCGGTAAAATAAGGCTGGTGAGAGATAATAAGTTGCAATCGGAAGAGGTTGGCGTACTTACCGATTTTTATTCAGACGCATTTCGTGCGGGACTAATGGCGATTGTGATTCATCCAGATGACGAGGACGTTATCTATCTAACATACACAAAATCGATAGAGTACGAAGGAGAGCAGACGCAAACTGTTGCACTCTTACGGGGAGAATTAGTCGATAGTGTTTTGACAAAGGTTGAAGAGATTTTTGTTGCGGAGGGCTTGGATACCGCTATTGCTGGATCTGTCTTGTTGTTTGGCCCCGACAACAAACTATTTATGACCGTTGGAGGTGCGTATGCTTATGCTGCAACTGCTGACTATGCGCAAGATGGTGACGTGCATTATGGTAAATTATTACGGCTAAATGAAGACGGCTCTGCGCCGCGGGATAATCCCTTTGTTGAAAGTGGAGAGTTTCTTCCCGAAGTTTTCTCGATTGGCCATCGTAATCAACTCGGTTTAGCTCTGCACCCTGAGACGGGGGAGTTATGGGCCAGCGAGAACGGGCCTCAGGGTGGCGATGAAGTAAATATCATTGCACCAGGGAAAAACTATGGCTGGCCACTTGTTTCCTTTAGCAGGCAGTATAGAGGTGATTGGGTGTCTGACCTGACACGTAAGGAAGGGTTTGAGGCTCCGACTATTATCTGGTGGCCGTCGATTGCACCTGCGGGGATGACTTTTTACACTGGCAACCATTTTCCTGAGTGGCAAGGTAACTTATTCGTGGGCTCCTTAATCGAGGGTAGGATTCCTGGAACGGGCCATTTGGAGCGCATCGTTTTCAACAGCCGAGGGGAGGAGCTTCGCAGAGAATCCTTGTTTACTGGGCTGAGGCAACGTGTTCGCGATGTCCAGCAGGGGCCTGATGGTCACCTGTATTTTTTAACGGATGAAGAAGACGGTGCCTTGCTCCGCATTGAGCCCGTTTTCTGAAGAAGTATATGAGTTGACGCAAAATTATTTCGGAATAGATAGTTCGTCACGTCTCTGTATAAATTGATGAGTTTCAATTCCCATTCAATCCGCCTGCTGTGTTCAAGACTCCAAGTTGCTGCGCCTGTGCTGCCGATCCGTAGAGAGCCTCGACTGTCGCACAACGTTTACGACGTATACGACTCATGGTGGTTTTATCTTCCACACAGATAATCATTTGCCCCAAATTACGTCCTTCATTGTAAGTAGCCAGCTCAGCATCACTCATTCTCTCGAAATTGGGGATGCCATCATCAATAGCGCAGGAGTTCGCAGTCAGAACGATTACGGCAAAAAAAACACTGTTTTTATTGATTCTGGTGGTCATAGGAAAAGCCTAAAAGCCCTCTTTTAAGGTGACATTTTATAAGAAAAGGGATTAAATGTATAATCGCGTCAAATATTGACTGCTCAGAAAAGGGCTGTACCGTTAAAAAAGTCGACAATAAGGAGGAGACATGTCTACAAAAAAAAACTCATTGAGGACCGCAGTGCTTTGCGCTACGGCTGTGATGTTTGGTTGTGGCGAGATGCCAGTTGAAGTTTCAACAGAATCGAATCTTACTCAAGGTAACAGCATCACCGGGGAGGGAATGTCAAACCCGAATCCGTTAGTAACACAAAATTGGGGCGACCTACCCATGGGGAGGGAATGGGGTTCGACCGCTGGGATAGATATTGATCCGGTGGATGGAAATATAGTTGGTTATGAGCGCTGTGGCGCAGGCAATTTTGGGTCAGGTGTTCCAATAAACTGTGACACTAATCCAGTTAATCCTATTTTTAAGTTTGACCGAATGACAGGAGAGGTTTTAGCAAATTTCGGTGGAGGGCTTATGATGACGCCGCATGGAATTGATGTGGACGGTGAAGGTAATGTTTGGGTGACTGACTTCGCCGGAAATGCTGAGGGCACAAAAGGCCATCAAGTCCATAAATTCAGCTCTAATGGAGAGCTGTTAATGAGTTTAGGCCAGCCCGGTCAAACTGGGAGTGATGGAGCGCATTTTAACCAACCTAATGATGTTATTGTAGGTCCAGATGGAAGTATCTACGTGTCTGACGGTCATAATGGGCAGGGTATGATCAGTGACCAAGCTATGGAAGAGGGTCGTGCTAGAGGAGATACGGCACGCATCATGAAGTTTAACGCTGACGGGACTTTTGTTAAGCAGTGGGGACAGATAGGTGTTCGCCATGGAGAGTTTCGGACACCTCATGCTTTAGAATTTGACTCCCGTGGCAGGCTTTGGGTAGCTGATCGTGGAAATCATAGGATAGAAATCTTTGATCAAGAGGGAAATTATTTAGAATCGCGTTTTACCTACGGGCGGATCAGCGGGTTATTCATCACTGACGACGATATGGTTTATGCGATTGACTCAGAGTCAAGTCCAACAAACCATCCAGGGTGGAGGAATGGGGTTCGTGTTGGACATATAGACGAGGATATTACTCGAGCGATGATTCCTCCCTTTGAACGTGAGAATCGCGTATATCAAGGTACTGCTGGTGAGGGAGTTGCAGTTGATTCTGATGGAAATGTGTACGCAGCTGAAGGGCCCAATTCGCTCAGTCAAGCTGGCGGCGCTTTTACGAAGTATTCAGTACAGTAGCTAATATTTTTGCCACAAACTGTGGGAAGTAAAAGAAAAACCCAGAGCGGTGCTCTGGGTTTTTCTTTAGATGAGTGCCTCGTTTTTAACTGAGCGAAACAAATTTGAGACTTTGGAGCTAGTTAAGAGAAATTTATGGAATTTGAAACCCTGGTTCGAACTCGTCGTAGTGTGCGTGGCTATAAAAAGAAACCTGTTCCTCGAAAAGTTATCGAGGAAATCATCGAGATTGCAAAAGGTGCTCCATCATCGATGAACACGCAGCCATGGCATTTATACGTCGTGACAGGTGAACCGCTCGATAGAATTAGGAGAGGTAACACGGAGAGAATGTTGGCCGGTGTAAAGCCGCAAAGAGATTTCCCGACTAAGGAGGCTTACGAAGGAATTCATCGTCAGAGACAGGTCGATATTGCAAAACAGTTGTTTGGTGCAATGGGAATTGAACGCGATGACAAGGAGAGACGGCAGGATTGGGTGATGAGGGGTTTTCGTCAGTTTGATGCGCCGGTATCTATTGTGCTTACGTACGAAAAGATCTTAGAGCCTGCAGCGATAGGTCAATTTGACTTAGGAGCGGTTTCTTATGGGATATGTCTCGCGGCATGGGAGCGAGGATTAGGAACCGTGATTAATGGTCAGGGAGTCATGCAGACGCCAGTCGTAAGAGAGCATGCGAACATTCCTGACAGTCAGAATATTTTGACTTGTATCGCTATGGGTTATCCTGACGACGAATTTTCAGCGAACAGAGTAAAATCTTTGCGCGCGGATCAGGAAGATTTTGTGAACTTCGTGGGTTTTGATTAAGATTTTTTTCAGTCAAGAGGAGATGGTTATCGTTTCAAAGCAGATTGTTAAGATGTTTTTGTTTATTACCTTCAGTTGTTTCCAAGTGAGTAGTGGAAATGAGGTGATATTGGGATGCGGTCCGTCTGGAATCCTTGGTAAAGAATTTTCGAGTAATGTAGATTCTGATTCTCGTTGTTTTGAGGTACGGATGTACACTGCAGCACCTGAAAATTCGGATGGCGTTGGGGGTATTGGAAATCTTCATCAACGGTTTAGGGAGCAAGAAGTCGCTATTTTTGAGAGGCTTGGGGCTGAAGTAGTTGCAATTTGGCAACGCTTGGACAACCCGAATACGCTTGTTTGGATGCTTGCATACATAGATGGAGAACATCGAGATAAAGTTTGGGATGAATTTAGATCTGATCCCGAGTGGTTGGCGTTGAAAAAAAAATACCCGGTCTCTTTGTCGGCAGAAGTCTATATGATGAGTGCGACTGATTATTCAAAGTTAAAATAATTTAGGCTTAGCCTCTAAAAAAAACAATGCTTCGACTTTTTTGAATCAGTTTTGGAGAAGTTATGAATAAAGTTCTTTCACGTCGCTCATTTTTGCGAAATTCTTCTGAGGTTTTTCACAAATCCTGCATCGTTTTGACAACGCCAATGATTCTTTCTGCTTGTAAAGAAGCCTCTAAGGATTATTCAGACTCACCAAACTTTAAGATCCTTTCGGTAAATGAGGGTAAAGAGTACGCAGCGATTGCCTCTCGGATTATTCCTTCAGACGAAAGTCCCGGAGCTAATGAAGCAGGCGTGGTTTTTTTCATGGATAATGTTTTAAGCGACGGTCGAGAGTTGGAGCATAACATTTTAAAAGAAGGTCTTAAAAATTTGCAAGCAATGGGTGTTGAGAATTTTGGTGCATCAGGATTCTATAGCCTTAATACAGATCAGCAAGATCAACTGCTTGAGGAAATTGAGGGAGCCGAATTCTTTGAAACCATGCGTTATTTAACCATTGCTGGCATGCTTTCCTTGCCTGAGTACCAAGGTAATAGAGATAATATCGGTTTCAAGATGCTCGGATACGAAAACCGTCATGCTTGGGCCTCGCCTTACGGATATTATGATACAGGTTATCCGTTGCTGGGTGATAAGTGATGGATACGGGAGTAAAATATTCGAACGATACTCAGGTCGACTTTGTAATCGTCGGTTCAGGGGCTGCGGGCGGGGTTATCGCTAAAGAATTGTCGACTGCTGGATTTTCAGTTGTAGTTTTGGAGCAAGGTCCTTATTTGAAAGCTAGCGATTTTAAGCATGACGAATGGGGTTACAAGCATAATGGGGACCTTGTATGGGGAAAACGAAAAGGACATCCCCAAACTTTCCGTAAGTCGATTAATGAAAAAGCGACCGAGAGAGAGGTGTGTTTTGGCTATGCCCACAATGTTGGTGGAAGTAGTGTGCATTTTTCAGGTAATTTTTGGCGCTTTCGGCCGATTGACTTTAACGAAGCAAGTGTTTTAGGTCCAATTTCAGGGACCACCTTCGCTGATTGGCCGATAACTTATG
Source organism: uncultured Gammaproteobacteria bacterium (assembly GCA_913048385.1). Taxonomy (GTDB): domain Bacteria; phylum Pseudomonadota; class Gammaproteobacteria; order Pseudomonadales; family Pseudohongiellaceae; genus UBA9145. The sequence continues at coordinate 24,827 of CAJWVZ010000009.1, forward strand.
AAGACCTAGAGCCCTACTATACTAAGGTTGATTGGGAAGTGGGCGTATCGGGGCTTCAAGGTTCATGGGATCCACCTCGATCTAGGGATTACCCCTGCAAACCCATGCCTGCAAAGTCCGCGGGTGTTCTTCTTGAGAGAGCGGGAAAAGCTCTTGGATACAATCCTTATCCTGCTCCGGTAGCCATTTTGTCTGAGCCCCATAATGGGAGGCCCGGATGCATTCATTGCGGGTTTTGTAACGGTTTTGGCTGCGAAGTTGATGCTAAATCTTCATCAATGTCATCAATGATACCCTTAGCGCTTTCGTCTGGAAATTGCGAGCTGAGGACTTTTTGTACTGTATCTAGGATAAATTTAGATAAGGCAGATAATGCGGATGAGGTTGTCTATTGGGATAGGGCGGGCGTCGAGCACTCCCAAAAGGCTCGCGCGGTTGTGGTTTGCGCTAATGGGGCTGAGACTCCTCGGCTTATGCTTTTGTCTGAATCCTCGCGTTTTCCTGATGGATTAGCGAACTCAAGCGGAATGGTTGGTAAGAATCTTATGTTCAACGGGTGGTCTTCAGCTGAGGGGATTTTTGATCACCCTGTAAATGGCTTCAAGAGCATTCCGACCACTAGGGTTATACATGATTTTTACAGTATCGATTCAAGCTTTGGTTTTTATGGTGGCGGAGGTATTGATTCGCGTCATCCATCTGACGGCCTTCCGATGAGATCTGCCCTAGATTCGGGCAGGTTCGGAGGGCCGCGATGGGGAAGCGAATATAAAAGATTGGTCCGGGAAGAATTTACTCACACGGCTGCATTCCACGGGCACAGCACTTCTTTGCCGCTCGCATCAAATACGGTAACGCTGGATGATACATTAAAAGACAGATGGGGGAGATCAGCTCTTTGTTGCACTTATAAGGACCACCCTGATGACATTGCAACTGCGAAATTCTTTCAAGACAGGTCGGTTGAGTTACTTGAAGCGGCTGGAGCGAAGAAAATAAATAGAACGCCCGTTGTCGAGCAAGAGAGTAACGTGCATCTTTTGGGTACTTGTCGTATGGGAGATGACCCAGAAAATTCAGTCGTTGATCGATATAACCGTAGCCACGATGTCTCAAACTTATTTATGTGCGATGGCTCCAGTTTGGTGACCAGTGGGCGTGGCCAACCAACAATGACTATAATGGCTTTGGCATTTAGAACTGCCGATCATATTATTCAAGCGAGCAAGCGTAACGAAATATAACATTTGTTTGATGCCAAAATATTAATTAGTTTTGAAAAAAAGGGAATAGAAAGAGATGGTTCAAATACTTTTTAAAAGTCATTCTGGTGAGGAGCAATGGGTCGAGGGAAGCATTGGAAACTCATTAATGCAAGTTGCTGTAAGTAATGGTGTCACCGGTATTGATGCGGATTGCGGCGGGTCATGTTCATGTGCGACCTGTCACGTTTTTGTTGAGCAAGATTGGCTTGAGAAATTAGAAAGTATCGATCCAAATGAAGACGCGATGCTTGGGCTAAGCCCCGACCGCAGTGATAACTCAAGGCTGTCATGTCAGATTCAGATAACGGAAGATTTAGACGGATTAGTCGTTAGCACTCCTGAATTTCAATTTTAGAATCTATTTTATTTGAACCTTTACATTAATGGATTATTCAAGAGATAAATAGGGCCTATGAGTGATCTACAAACTCAAAAATCTGCAAGTCGTTGGAGTATGGTTGGCAAAGATCCGTACGCTATGCCAATTGAGGAAATAGATTTAGCGCATCCGGGGATTTGGCAGAAAAATGAATATTTGCCGTTTTTAAAGAGACTGCGAGAGGAGTCTCCGGTTCACTACTGTGCCAAATCTGCGACTGGGCCTTATTGGTCAGTGATGAAATATAAAGACATCATGGAGGTTGATACGTCTCCAGATATTTATTCATCTGAACCAACTATTGCCATAGTAGATTCGTTTGAAGAATTTACTTTGCCTTCATTTATTGCGATGGACCCGCCGAAGCACGACCACCAGAGACGAGCAGTGCAAGGCGTAGTAGCTCCTCTTAATTTAAAAAATTTGGAATCAGTTATAAGAGAGCGAGCCGTTGCAATATTAGATGGCTTGCCATTGGGTGTGGAGTTTGATTGGGTTGAGAAAGTTTCTATTGAACTCACCACGCAAATGCTCGCAATTCTTTTTGATTTTCCTTTTGAGGACAGAAGAAAGTTGACCTATTGGTCTGATATTACAACCGCGATTCCGGGCGGCGGTATAGTTGAAACTCACGAGGAACGCTGGGACGCACTGCAAGACTGTTTAGCTACTTTTACAAAGTTGTGGAATGATCGTGTAAATGCTGAGCCAGGAAATGACTTGATCTCGATGCTTGCCCACGGAGCGGCGACAAAGAATATGCCGCCAATGGAATACCTAGGGAACCTGCTTTTACTTATTGTTGGTGGTAATGACACGACTCGCAATTCGATTACTGGTGGGGTGCTAGCTCTCGATCAATACCCGGACGAATACGAGAAGTTACGAGGAGATCTTTCGTTAATACCTAATATGGTTTCTGAGATTATTCGTTGGCAAACCCCGTTGGCTTACATGCGGCGTTCAGTCAAGGTTGATACGGTGCTGAATGGACAACATATAAAGAAGGGTGAAAAGGTTGTCATGTGGTACGCATCAGGAAATCAAGACGAAACGGTAATTGACGATCCGGAGCGATTAATCATTGATCGCCCTAATGCCCGTCGACATTTGGCTTTTGGTTTTGGTCTTCATCGTTGTATGGGTAATCGCCTTGCGGAGATGCAGTTGCGAGTCATGTGGGAGGAGATCATGGAGCGGTTCGGTAAGATTGAAGTTAAATCAGAACCGAAGCGAATATATTCTAGTTTTGTGAAGGGTTATTCTGAACTTAGGGTTATGCTGCACGCAAAGTGACGGTTCAGGCGTTGCTGGATTTTGTCGTCTGTGAACGTGGCTTATCACCGCAATCGTAAGCCCTCTAGTTCCGCATCTTTAGCGACCTATTAGTTCAGATGAGCTAAATGGGTAGGAGGTGGCATGAGTTGGCAGAGGGAAATCGAGGAATTAGAGAAACGTAAACGATTAGCAGCTGAAATGGGTGGTGCTGAACGGGTTCAGCGTCATCATGATAATGGACGCTACACCGTTAGAGAACGAATTTCTGCCCTGGTAGATGCTGAATCATTCCACGAAATCGGTGCGTTGGCTGGAAAGGCCTCCTATGACTCGGAAGGACAGTTGGAGCATTTTCTCCCTTCGAACTTTGTTTTTGGCACTGCCGATATTCGCGGACGCAGAGTCGTTATTGGTGGGGATGATTTCACTGTTCGCGGCGGAGCTGCTGATGCGAAGGTGGGTGATAAGTCGGGCTTTGGTGAGAGATATGCCCTTGATATGCGCCTTCCTCTTGTACGTCTAGTTGATGGCAGCGGTGGCGGGGGAAGCGTCAAAACGCTTGAAATGGCAGGGCATTCATATGTTCCTGCATTAACTGGGTTTGAAACCACGATGAAACTGATGGGGGAAGTACCTGTCGTCTGCGCCTGCATGGGTTCCGTGGCCGGTTTGGGTGCGGTGAGAACTACCATTTCACATTTCTCTATTATGATTAAAGATACCAGCCAGTTGTTTGTGGCAGGACCGCCCGTTGTTGAGCGTGGTTTTGGCAAATCGGTCGACAAAAATACTTTGGGTGGTTCGCATATACATGCGCATATCAGTGGTGCCGTTGACAACGAGGTGGCGTCTGAAGAAGAGGCTTTTAAAGCAATTGGCGATTTTTTAGCCTTTTTGCCTAGCAGCGTTTATGAGTTGCCGCCAGTTGTCACAACTGAAGACCCTGTCGACCGAGAGGACGAGGCATTACTCTCTGTGATTCCTCGTGACAGGCGTGAGATGTATGAAGTCCGTGAAATTGTTACTTCGATAGTGGATAGTGAGTCATTTTTTGAAATCAACCCTGATTATGGTCGTTCTTTGGTGATAGGCTTTGCAAGACTTGCTGGACATCCGGTAGGTATTATGGCGAATGACACGCATTTTTTCGGTGGCGCGGTAGACGCGAGTGCTGCAGAAAAAATGATGCGATTTGTTGATCTTTGCGACACCTTTCATATACCGATGGTCAATCTTGTTGATAATCCCGGTTTTCTAATTGGTGTTGGTGCTGAACAAGCGGGTACAGTTCGGCTTGGGAGCAGAGCGTTGATGGCTTGTTATCAGGCATCAATACCCTGGGTGTCTGTTATTGTGAGACGTTGTTACGGCGTTGCGGGGGCTGGGCATTCTAATTCTGATGGCTTGAATCTTCGATACGCATGGCCCTCGGCAGATTGGGGATCGCTGCCGATAGAGGGGGGGGTTCAAGCGGCCTATCGCCGAGAGATCGAGTCATCTCAAAATCCCGTAAAAAAGCGTAAGGAATTGGAAGACAGACTTGAGCAATATCGTTCGCCGTTTCGAACTGCCGAGGCTTTTGGTATTGAGGAAATCATTGATCCTCGCACAACCCGTCCGTTACTTTGCGATTGGGTAAAGCTCGCTTATCGCTTACTTCCCTCGCAATTGGGGCCTAAAGCACGTTCAGCTAGACCGTAGGATATGGTAAAAAGTTTGAAATCTTTCTCGCTTGGCGTGATCGTGTATAAGTGCTTTAATCGCGATTATAGAATTTAAGACTATAGGTAAAGCTATGACTGAATCTGCTGTTTCTTCCACCCCGCCCACTAAACGGACAATGTCAGAAACAGCAAAAGCCTATAGTAAACCGAGCTACCGGTATTTAGTGCTTGGCGTTCTGACCCTCGTCTATGTCTCCAATTTTGTCGACCGACAAGTTATCAATGTCCTTGCAAAGTTCATCATCGAAGATTTAGGCCTCACAGATGGGCAGTTCGGTATGCTGTCGGGATTAGCTTTTGCGTTGATATATACGTGTCTTGGAATTCCCATAGCCCGTATTGCTGACTTGAGCAATAGGCGTAATGTGATTGCCGTTTCTGTTGCGATTTGGAGTTTAATGACGGTGGCGTGCGGTTATGCCCAAAATTTTGGTCAGTTGTTTCTCGCGCGATTTGGAGTGGGGATTGGTGAGGCTGGTGGATCGCCTCCGTCTCATTCTATTGTTTCTGATATTTTTCCAGCGGAGCAACGTGCGACTGCGTTATCGATTTACTCATTTGGGGTTTACGGAGGAATCTTAGTTGGAACAGTTGGTGGCGCTTATTTGGTTGAATATTTCGACTGGCGAACAGCTTTTGTTGTAGTTGGGCTTCCAGGGTTGCTCCTCGCATTAGTTGTGCGTGTCATGGTTCGGGAGCCCGAAAGAGGAATGGCAGAAGCGCGAAAAGATTCCGCGCCACCGGGTTTTTTTCGGGTCTTTTCTTATCTGTGGGAACGGAAATCGTTTCGACACCTTGCTTTTGCATGTGGACTGCATGCTTTTGTGACATATGGAATGGGTAATTTCATGCCCCTTTTTCTCGGTCGAATCCATGGGATGGAGATACTCGATATAGGCTGGTACTACGGTCTCATAGCGGGCATTGCAGGTCTCGCCGGAACGTTCGTTGGCGGCTGGGTTGCTGATAGGATGGCTAATGAGAAAAATGATAAGGTTTGGTATATCTGGATACCTTTATTCTCTACCTTTGTAGCTATACCCTTTGCTTTAATTACGTTTTTGGTAATGCCAACAGGATTATCAGCGGTTTTTTCCTATTTTGTTCCCTGTTTTTTTGGAGGGCTGTATCTTGGTCCTTGCATAGCGGCTACGCACTTTCTTGTCGGAATCCGAATGCGTGCAATGGCATCTGCAATATTGTTTTTCGTACTTAATCTCATCGGCTTAGGACTCGGCCCTATGGCGACAGGATTAGTCAGCGATGCGTTGACCCCTACTTTTGGTGATAATGCTTTGCGTTGGGCTATGTCGGTAACTGTTTTGTTTAACTGCTGGTGTGGTTTCCATTATTACTGCTGCTCTAAGACAATTCGTGAGGATATTGGTCGAGCGATTAGCTAGAAAAATTTCCTGGTCAACATTGCTCCGTTTTGAATCGAATTTTTTCTGGATTGAGAATAGCTCGTTGGTTCTCGGTCCGTTTTGTAAAACCGATGCTGTCAAAATATTCGAGTATTTCAACGCAAAGATTGCGACCGATGCCCGTATGATCGCGGAATTGAATTACTGAGAAACCAGTTTCGGGATTTCGTGACGCGATCTCGATGGTACTTTCTGCGATTTTAGATAAAGCAGTTGGAAGGTAGTGACGGTTTTTGGCCACTCTTATTAGTTCTTTTTCTTTTTCACATTCTTTCATAATGGATTCAATACTACCAAGTGGCATCTTTAAAGCCTCGGCAACTTCACGAGTTCGGGGCGGGATTTTTTGACTTTTTAGCAGTAGGGGCTTAATAGTTTGATCGAATTTAAGAAGTGCCGGATTACGAATTGTTTCGTGTCCTGTTATTTTTATTAATCCGCTTGTAATCTGAATGGAACCTTCGCTGGCTATCTTGGAAATCAAGTTTGACCAAAAACTGACTGTAAACTTAACGGGAAAATTGGTCGATAAGCTTGTTATCTTTAGCCCATTTTCTGAAGGGTTTTCTTTATGATGTTGAGCGATGCGTTCTTCAACCCATGTTTTATAATCATCATATTTCTCTCGATCCAATAGAAATTCCCCTAAGTTTTTATCCTCTATTGTTGTGAAAGAATTAGGAGGTGCTAATGCTTGGCGTACTAAGCTTTTAAAACCGAGAAGTGTTAAATTTCGATTTTCAACAAACTTTTTAACATGGAGACCCGTGGGCTCTTCGTTAATAAGGCCCCGCAATGCGTCTGCGTCATTAAGTTGATTTATTCCAAGAACTTTTAGCCTTTGAGGGCTTGCTCGATTTCGTCGTGGAACCGAGATATCGATTACCCGGCCTCCGGCGAGAGTTTTCGTTGCTGATGGGTCTCGCAGAATTAATCTGTCGCCGTGATGTATGGAAAGAGGTTCATTGTAGGAGATTTGATATAAATTAGCGCCTAGGTGTCTGACCCTTGCTATTCTATGAGACGCGCCAAGATAAAGATGGTATTGATGATTTGTTCCAATATTTAAAGTGTTAAATTTGGACATTGTCAAGCTGGCATCAAATCGATCAAGGTGCTGAAGACCTTTGTTTTTAGCCGCGAATAAATAATCGCCTCTTTTTATATCAGTATGATGTACATTAACGAGTAAGGCGGCTCTTTGATTAATATGTGCTTGGGAGATATCGATTGAGTCGAGTCTAATTCCGCGAATTTTAATAATTTTGTCAGAGTTGCTGAGGGCTAGATTGTCGTCCTTCTTTATGATGCCAGAGATCACGCTGCCAGTTACCACAGTACCTAATCCTTTGATAACGAAACTTCTATCGACGAGAAATCGACTGTTTTTCCGTTCGGTGTCCGAGCCGAGCTTCTTATTATGTTTTTTAAACAAATTATTAAGGTGCTGCCTTAGTTCGACAATTCCTTGCTTGGTTATACAAGATACGAGGAAAGTTCCGCTATTCTTTAGTCCGGTAGTTCCTAGCAAGTTCTCGATTTGGTAAGTGACTTCCTTGATTCGCGCAGAGTCAACGCGGTCAACTTTTGTTATTACCACTACCGCTAATTTTATATTAAGTAGATCAAGAATTTCGATATGTTCTCGAGTCTGTGGCATTATGCCGTCATCTGCGGCAACGGCGATCACACAGCCTTCTACTGATCCCACCCCTGAAATCATGTTGCTTACAAAGCTGTGGTGTCCTGGGACATCAACAAAGCCTAGAACAAAGTCGTTGTTATCCGACTCTAGGTAAGCAAAACCAGGTACGATAGTTAGGCCACGAGCTTTTTCCTCAGCTAATGTGTCAGTTTCAACTCCGGTTAATAGCCTAATAAGCGAGGTCTTGCCATGATCTACATGACCCGCTGTCGCAAGGATTAGGGTTCGGCGATTTTTAACTTGCATTGTTTGCATGTTTTGAAGTGTTCGAAGAGTGCATAAAATATTGGTTAAGAGTTAAGTCGCTTTGCAGAACATCTCTTTAGGCGCGTTTCCTATTTATTTATTGATGCGCTGACTTACAAAAATAAGAGTCACCATACCAGTAAGAATTGAGGCTGCTAGGACAGTGCCCAAATTAAGAGGGTTGCCTAGATTGACTATGCTGTAACCGAGTGCTCCAGAAAGCAGGGCGTAATAACAAAACGCGGGGAGGGTTTTGCGTATAACAGAACCCTCACGTCCAGTGAGACCCACAACAGCAGAAGCTGCAACCACATTATGCACGCATATTATATTGCCCGAGGCACCTCCAACCGCTTGCAATGCTACTATCCAAAGCGGATCTGCCGCGATTCTTTCGGCTACTCCAAATTGGAATAGCGAAAACATCATATTGCTGACGGTATTGCTTCCTGCAACAAACGCCCCCGTTCCACCAATAAATGTCGCGAAGAGTGGCCAAGTGTTACCTGCTAAATCTGCCACGCCCTCAGCGAGAGCAAGGGGCATTTGCGGATGTCCGCTTGCTCCGCCGCTTGAATTGATAAATACCTGTACCATTGGAACTGTGAAAAGAAGAGCCATGGAAGCCGGTAAAAGTGTTTTTAAGGAGGTGTTCAGAGCTTTCTTACAGTTTTCAGCAGAAAGATTGTGCATTGCAAATGTACAAATCGACGCAAAAATAAAGATAGTACCCGGAGACCAGAGCGGCTGAAAAGAGGCGCTAACGCTACTTCCGAAAATATTTGGCCAAACCCAAGTAATAATTGGGTGCGCGTTTCTCAGCAGTGGCTCAAGAGAAAATGTTGGGAGGCGTGTTATTACCAATAAACCGGTTATGAGCAGATAGGGCAGCCAAGCGCGGATCAGGGACATTTTAGAGTTGTTTGATTCCGAATCATCATTTTGTAATGCTACCGCACCTGTCCACTCGGGATCCCATTTATCACGAGCATTAAATTGCCAAATTTTTTCGGTAGGTGGCATAAATAAACCACGCTTCGCAGCGCTGATAACAATTAGTAGACCGGTGAGGCCGCCAAGGAGAGATGGAAATTCAGGGCCTAAGAATGCAGCTACTAAAAGATAGGGAATCGTCATAGCCAATGCCGAAAAAACAGCGAACCTCCAGACCTCAAAGCCTTCAGCAAACGATTTGTTGACACCGAAAAAGCGCGTCATAGTGCCTACTACAATGAGTGGAATAAATGTGCCGGTGAGGGAATGTAAAATAGCAACTCTGAATCCAATTTCACGTAACATCTGGTCAAGACCATCGAATCCGACGCTTTCGGCAAAGCTTCCCATATTAAGGTCTGCCGACAAGCCATTTCCAACGCCAACCAAAATAGGTGTTCCCATCGCACCAAAAGATACTGGAGTGCTTTGTATAATCATACCGGCGACAACGGCAGCCATTGCTGGAAAACCCAGTCCAACCATGAGCGGTACAGCAACCGCAGCTGGAGTGCCAAAACCAGCTGCTCCCTCGATAAACGAGCCAAATAGCCACGCAATTATAATAACTTGTATGCGACGGTCTGGGCTTATATCCGAGAAACCTGTGCGGATACTATGAAGAGCACCTGATTCTTTAAGAGTGTTTAAGAGTAGTATGGCACCAAAAATTATGTAAATAAGAGTTGACGCGATAATCAAGCCATTAACACTTGCTGCAGCGACTTGAACAATGGGAACTTGCCAAAGAAAAATCGCTAAGCACGCGACTATTAAATAAGAAATCGGCATTGCCTTACTGGCCGGCCAGCGCAAAACGACGAGCAAAAGTGCTACTGATATTATTGGTAAAAGGGAAATCAGAGCTAGCAAACCAGTACCCATATCGCGCGACCCTCGCAGACAGTTTGTCTAAGAAGATACCAGATAAAGAAGCCAAGTGAAGCCTTTAATTTTCGTGAATAGGAGAACTTTCGCCGAAATATTAGCAGAACTTGCTACTTCGACCCCAGACCGTCAGCACGCAGTTTTGCTTGCGCGGCGGCTAGTCGCGCAATTGGAACTCGTGGGGGTGAGCAGCTAACATAATTGAGTCCCGTTCTGTGACAGAAATCTATGGAGTTAGGATCTCCTGCATGTTCGCCACAGATGCCCAGCTTAATATTGGGTTTTGAACTACAGCCACGCTCCACGGCTAGCTCTATAAGTTTGCCAACACCTGTTTGATCGAGGCTGGCAAATGGGTTTTGGTTATAAATCTCTTTGCGCTGATACTCATCGTAAAAAAGACCCATATCATCTCGACTTAGTCCAAGCGTTGTTTGTGTTAAGTCATTTGTGCCAAAACTAAAAAAATCAGCTTCCAGTGCAATTTCATCTGCAGTTATTGCCGCCCGTGGAACTTCTATCATGGTGCCGACCAGGTAGTTAATTTTTACCTTATTTTTCTTCATAACTTGATCTGCAACTCTGTGAACTATGTCGAGCTGATCTTTTAGCTCGGCTTGGAAACCCACCAGTGGGATCATTATTTCAGCATTTACCTTTATGCCACGCTTGCTCTTCATTACTTGGGCGGCTGCCTCAAAAATAGCACGGGCCTGCATTTCTGTGATTTCTGGATATATTATTCCTAAGCGACAACCACGACATCCAAGCATTGGATTCTCTTCATGTAGCGCCTTTATTCGATCTATTACAAAATCGAATGGCACATCCAAATTCTCTGCAAGTTGACGACGTACAGCGTCATCGTTAGGTAGAAACTCGTGCAAAGGTGGGTCCAGTAGTCGGATAGTAACTGGCCGGCCTGCCATCTCGCGAAACAAACCAATAAAGTCTTTTTTCTGGAATGGAAGAAGTTTTTTTAGCGCAGAGCGACGCTGTACCTCATCTGCTGCCAGAATCATTTGCCGCATAAGGTCAATACGGTCTCCATCAAAGAACATGTGCTCTGTTCTGCACAGACCGATTCCCTCAGCTCCGTATGCTACGGCTTGTTTAGCGGAGTTTGGGGTGTCGGCGTTTGTTCGAATTTTTAATTTTCGATGTTTGTCTGACCATTTCATAACTGTTTCAAAGAGCTCATAGGTGTAGTTTCGGCGGGCTTTTGATTTACCTTCTAAAACCTTTTTTACCTCAGAATCAGCACTTTCTATCATTCCCCGATAAATATTTCCGGTGCTACCGTCGATAGAAATATAGTCACCTTCTTTGAGTTTTCGATTACCAGCTATGAGAATTTTCTTTTCGTAGTTAACAGTGATTTCAGACGCTCCACAAACACAGACTTTCCCTAATTGCCTAGCAACGAGGGCTGCATGAGAAGAAACTCCACCGCGAGAGGTTAGAATTCCCTGTGAATGAAGCATTCCCTTCAAGTCGTCAGGAGAGGTTTCTGTGCGACAAAGAATTACCTTATTCCCTTTGCGAGTTTGTCGCTCAGCAGCCTTGGAACTAAATACGATTCTCCCTGTAGCCGCTCCCGGTCCGGCTGGAAGACCGCGGCCTATTAACGGAGCGACCTTTAGCGCTTTTGGATCAAATATGGGAACAAGTAAAGTGTCGATTGATTCTGCTGGGATCTTTAGTAGGGCCGTCTGTTGTGAAATTAATTTTTCTTTCTGCATTTCTACAGCGATTCGTACTGCTGCCAGTCCCGTGCGCTTTCCATTGCGAGTTTGAAGAATAAAAAGAGTCCCTTTTTCAATAGTAAATTCAAAATCCTGCATGTCTTTGAAATGCTTTTCTAGTTTTAGACGAACCTTTTCAAGATCTTTGAAGTTTTTTGGCATTGCTTTTGCTAGTTCAGAAATCGAGTTTGGCGTCCGTACACCCGCAACAACGTCCTCTCCCTGTGCGTTTATCAGGTACTCGCCATAAAATAACTTCTCGCCGTTTGCGGGGTCGCGAGTAAAAGCGACCCCTGTAGCGCTGTCATTACCTGCATTTCCAAAAACCATGGCTTGAATGTTAACCGCGGTTCCCCATTCCGTCGGAATATTGTATTGCTGGCGATACAAAATGGCTCGCTTGTTCCGCCAAGAACCAAAGACCGCGCTAATGGCGCCCCAAAGTTGTTCCATCACATCTTGGGGGAAAGCTTTTTTGGTCCGGTTTTGTATTAGTTCTTTATATTTCTTTACAAGGTCTTGGAGATTTTCTGTTGATAGATCACTATCGGATTTCAATTTCAGATCTTTCTTCATAATGTCTAAAATACAACTAAATGGATCTGAATCCTCCTCCGATTTCGCGTGAACTCCCATTACCACATCACCGTACATTTGGATAAAACGCCGGTAGCAATCCCAAGCAAAGCGTGAATTTGCGCTGTTTGTTGCAAGTCCCTCTACTGTTTCATCATTGAGCCCAAGGTTGAGAATTGTATCCATCATTCCGGGCATAGAATCCCTTGCCCCGGAGCGGACTGAGACGAGGAGGGGGTTTTTCCGGTCACCAAATCGCTTGCCGAGTTGGGATTCTATCTCCTTTATAGCGGCCGACGTTGAGTGAGCCAGTGAGTCAGGGTACCGACGACGGTTGTCATAGTAGTAACTGCAGACTTCCGTACTAATGGTAAATCCCGGTGGTACGGGAAGTCCTATTGCGGCCATCTCAGCGAGATTTGCACCTTTGCCTCCCAGCAATTCTCGCATTTGAGCGTTGCCCTCTGTGTTTCGGCCGAAAGCAAAGACATATTTGTTTTTATTAATGGAAGTAGTCTTGTACTTTGTCATTTTCTTTTGCGAGTGGTGTCTGCTAGAGGGCTTGTTATTAGTACTAGTATCTTTTTGTCGACTCATATTTTTCGATTCGCCTTAAAATTTTCAACAGTGCTTTTGCCGCGATTTTTTGCTTAGCATTGGGTTGAGATCAGTTTCTCTGAGATGTGTCGCTTTCAATTATAACCGAAAAGCACCGAAATTTTGACGTGATTATTTGATCAGCTGCTGGTGTTTTTCGAAATTCGTCATCGTCGATCGATCGAGCAGAATAAAGCAACGTTTACTTAAAATCTAGGTGGTAAGCCTGCTTCTAAGTAAATTTTATTAGGCAAAACGTTAAAGCGACTTGCCTAACCTAAGCAGATTTGTTGGTTATTCATTTTCATGTCGAACGATTAAGTTGATCTCGCCGTCCTCATCGGTCTTTACGGTGATGTTGATCGGTCGGCAGCAAACTTGGCAATCTTCAATATAATCCTGATTCTCCAACATGGCCTCGACTAAAAGGTCAATATTTTCGCCGCAATATGGGCAGGATGCTGGTATGAGGTTTATCAATCCTTGACCTCCGTAATAAGTTTGGTTTTACAAATTGCTGCATTTAGGTTTTCTATTACGAGTTGTCCCATTGCCTTTCGAGTCTCAACAGTTGCACTGCCAATATGGGGTAGCAGAACGACATTTGATAGTGTTGTTAATTTCTGATTGACTTCGGGTTCTCGTTCATAAACATCCAAGCCAGCCGAGCCAAGATCTCCATTAGCGAGAGCCTCAGCAAGAGCTTCCTCGTCAACGCAGCTCCCACGGCCTACGTTAATGAAAGTTCCTAATGGCCCAATTTTCTTAAAAATGTTTTTGCTAATTAGACCCCTTGTTACATCACCTCCCGGAAGCATACAAAGGAAAAAATCAGAGGCCGTTGCCAGAGCTTCGAGACTCGGATGATAGGTATAGGGAAGGTTGACCTTTGAGCGGTTATGGTATTCGATGTTAAGTTTAAATGCTTCAGCTCTTCGCGCAATCGCTTTACCAATCCTTCCGAGCCCAGCAATACCAAGTGTTTTGCCAGCCAATCCAGATCCAAAGGGGAAAGAGCTCTTCTGCCAAGATCCCATTTTTACAAATTTATCGGCATTTACTAAGTTTCGAGATGTTGATATCAAGAGGCCCATGGCTAGATCTGCGACCGCGTCGGTAAGCACATCGGGAGTATTTGTAACTCGAATGCCTCGACTTCGGACGGTTACTAAATCAATTCCGTCAATTCCTACGCCAAAGCAGGCAATTAACTCTAGTGATCTTAAGGTGTATATGAAAGGGTCCGTATCCCAAGAGGCGGTGGCTACAAGTCTGCATTGGCCTTCGAGCCTCTTGATCAATAACTTTTTTTCAATATTTGTTAGCTTCCAAAGGTGATGTGTTTGATATTGTTGATCAAGCTGCTCGATAGTATCTTCGTGAAATTTATTTGCGATAAGCAAGTGATGACGTTTCAGCATAGCAAGCCCTGAGGGAACATTAGGTAAGTAGACTTTTATCGTTCTTTGTAACTTTCTTTTAACTGCAATGTGCAATCAGAATCCCGTTATCTGATTTTTCAAAAGAGACTCCGGTCCTCTATTTTGCTATCCTAACGCTAACTGGTGCGATTTTTATGTCTAACGTCAATAAAAGTATTTCTTTTTACAATTTAATTCCTTCTCTCGATAAATTGATGAGAGAAGATATTTTGGTTATGTGCGCCGAAAAATTTGGACACCAGAGTATAAAACTTATTGCACAAGAAATTCTAGGTGATTTTCGCGGCAAGATATCAGCGTCCGATCTTGAAACTATATCGATGTTGGAATCAGAAAATGCGATTTCTGATATCGCCAAGGAGATATGTGCTCGCGCTACACATGCCTTGAAGAGTCCGATTACGCCCGTTTTTAATCTGACCGGGACTGTGATACACACGAATTTAGGTCGCGCAGCTCTAGCTTCATCTGCTGTTATTGCTATGACGCAAGCAGCTGAGCAAACAACAAATCTTGAATATGATCTTGAAACAGGTAAACGGGGCGATAGAGATACCGTTATAGAGGGGCTATTGTGTGATTTGACGGGTGCTGAAGCTGCGACGATTGTAAATAATAATGCTGCAGCTGTACTTCTGACACTTAATAGCTTGGCGCGAGAAAAAAAGGTAGTTATATCCCGTGGCGAGCTTGTCGAAATCGGTGGAGCTTTTAGAATTCCTGAAGTAATGACTACTGCAGGTTGCAGTCTTTTTGAGGTTGGGACTACCAATCGTACGCATTTAGATGATTATGCGTCGGCGTTGGAATCAGACGAAATTGCTTTATTAATGAAGGTGCACTCTAGTAATTACGAAATTAAGGGATTTACAAGTTCTGTGTCTGAACGAGAACTAGCTTCCCTCGCTCGGCAAAAAAACGTTCCTCTCGCGACCGACTTGGGCAGTGGCTCATTAGTAAATTTAAGTCGATATGGTTTGCCATCTGAGCCTACCGTAAAGGATATTATTGCGGATGGAGCGAACATCGTCACTTTTAGTGGAGATAAATTACTCGGTGGTCCGCAGGTTGGGATTATTGTTGGAAGTAAGAAATTAATCGGACAAATCAAATCTAACCCGCTCAAGCGGGCTTTGCGAGTTGATAAGACTATTCTTGCGGCACTACTTGGGACTTTGAGGTTGTATCAAGATCCTGGAAGTTTGAATCTTCGGTTGCCGATTCTAAGAAATTTGACTCGGGGTGCCGATGACATATTCGCTATAGCTCGCGAAATAGTTCCTAAATTCGAAACTCTCCTTAGTGGTATTGCGACCGTAACGATAGAGGACTGTATGAGTCAGATAGGAAGTGGAGCTCTACCATTAGATGTAATGCCAAGTTCAAGTTTGGTTATGACTCCTATTGCTGATAAAGGGCAGAGCGACGCAACTCTCCAAAAGCTAGCAAAGTCGTTTCGCTGTTTGCCAAAGCCGATCATTGGTCGTATTTCTGATGGGCGCCTTTTCTTTGATTTAAGGTGCTTGTGGGACAAGGATGAGCTACTAGCGCAGCTGGATTTTTTTAAGTAACGGCTGATTTACGCCGCTGCTTCGGGTTTCGTTCCTACTGATAATTTCATGCTTGTTGTAAAGAAGTATAAAGATGCTAGCGCGGCAAAGAGCATGACAAATAAAAGTGGATATGCGGTGCCGTTGAATAATATCGAAACTAATTGCGCGAATAGCGCTGAAAAAGCCATTTGTAAGAACCCTGTGAGTCCTGAAGCTGTCCCCGCGAGATGAGGAAATTCATTGATCGCTGAGGCTTGAGCATTCGGTAATGTGACTCCATTTCCAAATATCGTTAGAGCGATTGGAGCAAATAAGATGAGCGGATGCTTAATCCCAGAAAGTTGTAACCCAATAGCAATCAAAATTCCTAAAATACTTACAGAAACGCCGAACTTTATCATTTCTTGTACGCCATATTTTCTCCCAAATCGACGTGCTACTTCGTTTCCAAGTATAAATCCCGAAGTTACTATTATGAAGTAGTAGCCATATTCCGTTGAAGGGCGTTCAAATGCAGAGATCATTATTTCCGGTGCCCCTGCAATAAAGCTGAAAAAGACCACTGATACAAAAGCTACACATAAGCTATATCCGCGAAAAGCGGGTGAGTGCATGAGAGAAGAAAAGTTTCTTAAAAGCGGACGGATTCCGGAAAACTTTTGTGGTTCTTTCAGCGTCTCATTCAGCCAGAAACGCGATAGGAGCATTACTAAAATGCTGAAACAGGCTACCACAATAAATACGGATTTCCATCCAAAGCGAGCAGTAAGCTCACCTCCCAATGCCGGCGAAAGCATAGGAAGCACGACCATAATCATAACTAAAGTTGCGATAACTCGCGCAGCATCATCGGCGCCATAGACATCGCGAATTATCGCGCGCGCAAGCACAAGCCCTGCTGCGCCACCGAATGACTGAATAATTCGGGCCAGTATAAGCAGCTCAATCGAAGGAGCAAAATAACACAATGCTGAGCCGAATATCGTAATCGCCAGGCCAAGGAGTAAAACAGGTTTGCGTCCAAATTGGTCAGCTAACGGCCCGTAAAAAAGTGTACCAAAAGCAATTGATAACATTGACAGACTGAGAGTAAGTTGAGCGATTTCTGCGGAGACCTGAAAGTATTCTTTTATGATCGGTATGGCTGGGAGAAGTATTTGCATTCCAATCGGCCCAAGAGCTGAAGCGACGGCCAGCAATATAAGTATTTTTCTTGTAAACAAAACTGTAGACCCCGAAATTGAGCTAACTTTTGCGTGCTAGCGACGTATTAGGCTGAAAAATTTTGGCCATTTTTTGAAGGAAGAAACACTGTCTTTTAGATTTAGTTGAGCACGATGAATTATACAGATAAGTTTTCAGAGATTGAAAACCGTACGTTATCGATAAGCCTGGTTTTGTTGATGGTTGCGGCGGCTAAGATGATAATCTCAGAATCGTCTTTGGCAAGAGGCTTTAAATCAAGCGCGTTTCTGATAGCAAAGTAATCAACAGTAAAGTCAGTATTCGCCAGCAGTTCAGAGCCTCTTTTTTCAATTTCACAATAATTTCTGTTTCCTTCTAAAATCTCCCCAGAGAGTTTTTTGAGGGTCTGAAATAAGAGTGGGGCACTTTTAATTTCAACTTCCGTGAGATATTTATTCCTTGAGCTAAGTGCAAGTCCGTTATTTTCTCGAAAAATTTCAATCCCAACAATTTCTACCCCTAGCTCCAGGTCAAGGTTAAGTTTCTTCACTACTAAAAATTGTTGATAGTCCTTTAGACCGAAGTAAGCGGTGTCGGGTCGTATCAAGTTAAATAATTTTGAAACAATTGTAGCGACGCCCTCGAAGTGTTGAGGCCTTGACTTGCCGCAGAATCCTTCGCTTAACCCGGAGACGTGCACTGTTGTTTGGGAATCAGTACTTTCTGAATACAAGTCTATTTCAGGGGGCGCATAAAGAATGTCACATTTTGATGCGCTCAGCTTTATGATGTCCTCATCAAGTGTTCGTGGGTAAGTGTCTAAATCTTCATGTGCTTCAAATTGAAGTGGGTTGATGAAAACGCTGCAAACAACAAGGTCGTTTTGTGCGCGCGCGGCCTCTATTAGTTGCATGTGACCTTGGTGAAGATTTCCCATAGTGGGGACGAATCCGACCTTTAGAACGTCATTATTTTTGTATTTTTTCAGAAAGGCTTTGAGCTCTAGTTTATTGTTGAATATCTTCATTTGACTTGACGTCTATTTAAAGCAATGTTCTGGGCCAGGAAACGCTTTGTTTTTCACTGCTGCTGTGTAAGAGGACATGGCGCCCGGAATTCCTCTCGTATCATTTTCCAGAAAATTTTTTACGAATTTAGGAGTGATTGGCGATACTCCAAGTAAGTCGTGTAATACCATGATTTGACCATCGGTATCGGCTCCGGCTCCTATTCCGATAACAGGTATCTCGAGAGAGGCCGTGATTTTCTTTCCAAGTGATTTAGGCACACACTCGAGCAGGAGTAAACTCGCTCCCGCTTTCTGAAGTAACAACGCTTCTTCTATAATTTCTTGCGCTTGATTTGTGTCACGACCCTGAACATGGAATCCCCCAAGTCGGTTCACTGACTGCGGTGTAAGGCCCATATGCGCGCAGACTGGAATGCCTCTTTCTACTAAAAGCTTTGTTGTATTAGCTATCCAAGCACCTCCCTCAAGCTTAACAATGTTAGCTCCCGCTCGCATCAATGCCGCAGCATTTTCTAAAGTCTGGGTTTCGGAGGCATAACTCATGAAAGGCATGTCAGCCATCAGTAATGCTCCTCTATTCCCTCTTTTGGTACATTGCATGTGATAGATCATGTCATTCATAGTTACAGGGAGTGTGCTGTCATGTCCTTGTAGGACCATTCCCAATGAGTCACCCACTAAAAGCACTTCAACTCCCGCCTCACTAGCGATTTTTGAAAAACACGCATCATAAGCCGTCAAGCAGGCAAACTTCCGACCATTTTTTTTATGATTTTTTAAGGTTTTGAGGGTCGTATTTAAATCTGTTCCGTTTTGTGCGCTCAAAGCTCAATTACCAAGTATGTATTTTAATGAAAGGCACCTGTCCGCCAAGAATGTTGTGATCCTAACAGAAAGGTTACTATTGCACTATTCTTCCAACTGCTCTCCGCACGATTTTGTATATTTTCTATAGCAATGAATTGGTGGGATTAAAGTAGTGAGTTCCGTTCGGACATTTTTGAATATGTTTTACTAATCTTTTGTAGTCAGGCTCACTATGTATCGGATCAAATTCCTCGGTGTTGACGATAAGAAGAGAGCTATCTTTATAATAATGAAAAAATTCAGCATAAGCATTGTTTAGTTGATCTAAATAATCGAGCTCAATTAACTGTTCGGATGCAACGCCGCGTTCTTTGATTCGTTCTAGCAATGCCGCTGTAGAAGCTTGAAGATAGATTATTAAATTTGGTTTTGGTGCGTTAATAGTTAAATGATCGTAGATCTGGCCATAAAGGTTGTACTCGTCTTTGTCTAAATTCTGCTGTGCAAATAACATATCTTTATCAATTAAAAAGTCTGCTATTCTTAAGTTTTTAAAAAGATCATTCTGGTGCAGGGTTCGAATTTGCTCCACTCTTTGAAAGAGAAAAAACAATTGGGTTGCCAACGCATGCCGCTGCGGGTTTTCATAAAAACGATCTAGAAAGGGGTTTTTGTTCGGTTCTTCCAGTAAAAGCTCATACTCGAAGGTTTCTGCAAGACGCTTGGCTAAGCTCGTTTTCCCTACGCCAATAGGTCCTTCAATTGCGATGTAGTAAGGCAGGTGTTCAGTCATTGTACTTGTAATTTCTTAATTTTTTTCACTGTTTTCTTTTTATCATATGAAGACTTTTTATTGTCAATCATTTGAGCTTGGGTCAGTTCATCGCTTATTTGAAACTGGGTCCACCACGTAGTTATCGATTTGAGTTTCTCTCCACTTTGTTCACGAAGTAACAAGAAGTCGTAAGCGGCTCTAAATCTTTTGTTAGAAAAAATCATGCATATGTTACGCGGGCTAGCTCGTTCGAGTTGAGATTGTAACCTCCAGATTTCCTTTATAGCGATGGTGAAGCGCTTAGGGACGGCTGTATAAGACAGCTGGCGCTCGATAGCTATGTCAATTGAGCTTTGAAATAATTGTTTTTTTGTAAGCTTGAGTTTTTTGTTAATTTCCATGTACATTTGAAATACTGGCCAAAGTAATGCGGCGAATAAAAAACCTGGTGTCACTGATTTTCCTTCTTCAAGTCTTAGATCAGTATTATGGAGTGCAAGGTCAAGCAAGCGGCTTGATTGCTCATTTTTTGTAAAGTCGGTTTCCATTGCAGACAGTGTGGGTTCGAATAAATATTGACCTATTTTATACTGTTTTAAACTTTCGAAGCTTTTTCTTGCGTGGCCGGTTGCTAATAATTTGATCGACTCATCGAATAATCGTGCGGTTGAGATTGACGCTAGCAAATAGGCAAGCCTATTGATCGGTTCAAGCGTCCTCCTTTCTATCTTGAAATTGAGCTTTGCGCTAAATCGCAAAGCTCGTAGCATTCTTACGGGGTCCTCTGTGTAGCGCTCTGTAGGGTCGCCGATTATTCTGATCGTTTTCTCTTGGATGTCTTGAATTCCTCCAGTAAAGTCAAGAATAACGAAATTCTCTAGGGTGTAGTAAAGAGAATTTACCGTGAAATCTCTTCTCTCGGCATCCTCGTCAATTTTTCCATAAACATTGTCACGTAATATTAGACCCTTATTTGATTGAGCAGATTCAAGCCCTTTAATATTTTGTTGTCCTTTATCACCGACAACGTTCAAGTTATTGTGGGGACCGCGGAAAGTTGTCACTTCAAATATCTCCCGACCAAATCGAACGTGGACGATTTTGAATCGCCTGCCGATTATGCGCGAGTTTCTAAAAACTTTTTTTATTTGCTCTGGCGTGGCGTCTGTTGCAATATCAAAATCTTTCGGTTGTTGCCCTAAAAGTAGGTCTCTAACTCCACCACCCACAAGGTATGAATCATATCCGGCTGCATTCAGGCCCCTAAGTACACGGAGGGCAGCATCTGATATATTTCGCCGCGAGACGTTGTGTTGGTCGCGTGAGATAACAACTGCCTTACTTACGGTTTTTTTATTTTGCTGTTCAGACATTAGTTATGGTTACTTTACAAGATGATGAGCTTCTAGATAGCTGGTTAAATTCGATAAGCACAAATGCCTTGTCAGTTGGACCATGATCGGTAGCTGTGCGCGATCGAACCTCCAACGTAACTTCGCAATAGTAACGACATGATACACCGATGATCATTAAATTGAACTGATTCAGTCTTCGTGGGGGAGAGCAAAAGGGGGAAGATACAAAATCTACCGAGGGCGATAACGCCCTCGAATTTGGCTAAATACGTATGGGTTCCAGATGTGCCCAAAGCCAAAAATCAGACCTATAATTTTTGTGGATTTTTTTATTATTTAGACAAAAATGTAAAGAGACTGAGCACTAACCAAATTATTATTATTATTTATTGTTATTATTGGTAACCTAGGCTGCATAATCTGCGCCAACTAAAATATATTCATAAATTTCAATTACTTAATCAGAAAATAAACACTTCGGTCTAATCGTACGAGAAAGAGTGTTACCAAACTTCGCTAAAAAATGGGTATGCTAGTATCAGTAACATTTCGATTTAACAAAACGAACGTGCTCAAACCGTTATGTTTTTCTTTTTTGGCATACCAAGGCGTTGCCGTCGTTCCCATAGACATTTTCGACTGATTCCTAGTTTCTTAGCGAGCTGAGTTTCGTTCATTTTTCCCTCATGCTCCTTAACGAATCGTTGAAAATAATCCGAAAGCGACATTTCTTTGAGGTTCTGTGCGACAGTCTCTTCAGCATTGTCTGATGACTGGAGAACTTCTCCGATCTTCTTATTATCAAGCGCTAAAAATTCCTCATGTATTTCTATGCTTTCGGTGAGAACAACCGCTCTTTCAATTGAGTTTTCCAGCTCACGAACATTTCCCGGCCAGCTATAATTCTGGAGCGCCTTTTTAGCCTCCTTTGTAAAAGTCATCGAGTCTTTATTTAGTCTATCACAAGCCTTCTTCAGCTTGTCGGCAGCTAGCTTCAGGATATCACTTCCGCGCTCGCGCAGGGGAGGAATATTGATGGTCATTACGTTAATACGGTAGTATAAATCCTCGCGGAATTGGCCAGCGTTGACAAGTTTCTTTAAATCTCGATGAGTTGCAACAAGAAGGCGGACGTCTACCTGTTTTGAGTGAATCGAGCCTATCTTTCGTATTTCATTGTCTTGCAAAACGCGGAGCAGTCGAGCTTGTGCTTCAAGAGGAAGTTCACCTATTTCATCAAGAAAAAGAGTGCTGTTATCTGCTGCTTCGACCAAACCGGTGCGGCTGTTGACCGCTCCTGTGAATGCCCCTTTTTCATGGCCAAAAAGCTCTGATTCTATTAAGTTCTCCGGAATGGCTGCGCAATTAACTGAGATCATCTTGTGCTCGTTTCGGGCACTAAGCTCATGTATCCCGCGGGCGACCAATTCTTTACCGGTGCCTGACTCACCGTTTATGAGAACAGTCGATGATGTGGAAGCGATCTTGTTGGCGCGCGCAAAAAGTTCAGTCATTCCATTGCTAGTGCCGATCATCCCCCGAATCGGCTGCATCGTAACGTTGCCCTCAGGTTTATCCGCTAAAGCATCGCTAAGGATTTTTCTCACTGTTTCAAGAAGTTCACTATGGTCAAATGGTTTGGCGATATAGTCTGTCGCCCCAAGTTTCATCACGTCAATCGCTGACCGGATGCTGGAGTAGCTTGTCATGATCAAAACGGGAGCCGGGATGGCTGTGATTAAGTCTGTACCCGGTGCGCCAGGCAGGCGTAGATCACTGATTACCATGTCAAAATCATCGATATCGTGAGTTTCTATGGCATTTTGGACGCTGCTCGCTTCGCTAACCTTGTAATTATGACGCTCGAGCAGGCGGCACAGCGAAGTTCGTATTACAGGCTCGTCCTCAACAACTAAAATATGATTACTTGGACGCATTATGCTCTAGCTCCACGGTTATACTTTAAAGGTTTTAGTATCTGGGGAAACTAAGTGTTACTTGTGTCCCTTTGCTACCTTTTCCGGTCGGACTCATTATATCAATATTGCCATTTAAATCCTTTACAATACTATAAACAAGCGATAATCCCAGACCAGTGCCTTCCCCAGGTTCCTTTGTTGTGAAGAATGGGTCGAAAACTCGGTTTTGTAAATGATCAGGAATTCCGGAGCCTTCATCCGTTATTGTGATCTTCACAGTATTTCCTTCGGCGCTTGTTCGAGTAATAACCTTATCTCCCTTCTGGCTGGCGTCTCTCGCGTTGTTAATCAAATTTACAAAAATTTGTAACAACCGCTGGGAATCACCTAAGATTTCTGCCTTAGGGTCGGTTTCGAAAATATAGTCAATGTCTGTGCTTTTTTTATCAAGCGAAATAAGTGTTTTCGTATCCGCTATACAGTCGCTAACGGCTATCTTTTGCTTTGAATAAAGTTTTTGGTTTGTCCCTGTGTGTGCGAAGTTGACAAGTGATTGGAGTATCTTAGATGTTCGGTTTGTTTGAGCAATAATTTCGCCTGACAATTCTTGTAATTCTTCGCTTTTAAATTCATCGCGAATAGTTTGAGCAAGGCATGCGATTCCAGTTATGGGATTGCCGATCTCGTGCGCCACCCCAGCCGCAAGCCGACCAATAGAGGCGAGTCTTTGGCTGTGCGCGAGCCCGGCCTCAAGATTTTCGGTGTCTGTCAAATCTTCTACTAAAATAATTAAGCCGTCGGTGCTTGAGTTGGAATCCGGATCTATTTCTTTTTCGATCATTGCCTTGTGAAGTTTGACTGTCTTTCTGACATTTTTGAGAGCGAAGCTTCTCTTATCAGTCTGATTAATATTATTTTCAGAGAAGTCTTCCAAAATACCTTGCCATGGTTCAGGCAGATTAATTGTCTGCGAACCAATAATTTGCGCGGACTTGATTCCTGTTAAATTTTCTAGCTCTCTATTCCACATTACTATCTCGTTATTTGGTCCCAGCGAGCAAATACCAATCGGTAAGTTGAATAAGATGTGTCGGTGGTATCGCCTAAGATTGTCTAAATCAGCAGCTACGCCAGATAGATTGCCTCGATAAGCCTCTATACCGCTTTCTATAACATTAAGATCTGTTCCAATATTTTTAGAAACTATCTCATACGGTAAAGAGGACTCAATAATACCACGGCCCACTTTAGGACCCAGTAATTCCGACAAGTTGACCTCCAGCCGACCACGAAGGAGACGCATAGCATAAGGGCGCTGGTCCCCCTCAGTAAAGTTTAGTTCCCTGAGGGCATGTTTGACTTCGCGTCTTGCGGTCTTTAAACCCAAGGGTGCCTCTAAATTTTTGATGAATTCACCTACCGACTTTGCAACAAGCTCACCTTGGTGTGGTCTTCTTAAGTTGTCCAGAGAGCAAATATTAGCGGTGTTGAACTCTTCTTCATCCGAGGGGAAAAGAAGCGAAACTATCGCAAATACTGCGACATTTACCGCAAGAGATAATGCCGTCGCCAATCTCCAGTTGATGATAGACTGCTCTGTTATTAACCTCCAATTGATGAGGGATTCTTGAGCGAAGTCGGTATAAAACAGGTAGAGGATCAAAAGAATTGAGCTCGCAATAATCCCTGCTATGTAGCCTCTTTTATTCCCTGGTGGCCAATACAATATCGCGAGCACACCGGGAAGAAATTGCAGGCAGGTAATAAAAGCCATCGCGCCAATTGAGCCTATGGCAACAAGGTCAGAAGGAAGGTAATGTAGCGCAAAACCGGCCCAGATCAGCGCGGATATTAAAATACGACGACGCCACATTAACCATTTGTAGATATTTTGCTTCGGAGACGGTTGGCGCAGGGGCAGAATTATATGATTTAGACACATGTTGGAGAGGGCGAGTGTTATAACAATAATCAGACCGCTCGCTGCAGAGAGACCACCCATGTAACCTAAAAGGCTCAGTAAGGGCCTCCCGAAGGAATCACCAATAATTACAGGGTAATATTCAACCGGAACTGTTGAGCCACTTTTAAGGCCCGCCCAAAGTATTGGCAAGACCGGCAAACTTATTAAGAAAAAATATAAGGGCAGGCCCCAGCTTGCGAACGACAAGGCGCGACGGCCATTGTTTTCGGTGAAAGTGGTATAGAACATATGGGGCATGGTTATTGAGGCGGCAAAGAAGACTACTATAAATATTTGGGACTGGCTAAAATTGGTCGAATTCTTCTGCGTGAGTGTTGACATTGGTTGCAACTCAACCCACGCGCCCATGGACTCGAAACCACCAAAACCACCATAAATGGCGAAACCGCCGACGATTAAAAACGCAATAAGCTTACTTAAGGATTCGAATGCGATCGCCATAACTAAGCCGTCATGTTGTTCGCGATTTTTTTCTCTCGAGGTTCCAAATAAGACAGCGAACAAGGTTATCAAAGCACAAAAACCAATTGCGATGCTATCGTGAGACGAAGCAGTTGTTAGGACGTCAGCTGTGTCGGCGACCACGCGAATCTGCAGTGCGATGAGAGCTATCGATCCTACAAGGATAACCGAAGTTGTTAATGTTCCGGCGAACGGTGACCGGTATCGAAAAGCAATAAGATCTGCGAGTGAGCTCAACTGATAGGTTCGAGTTAAATCAAGAATTGGTTGTAAGAGGAGTGGAGAAAGCAAAAACGCCAGAGAAATTCCAATTGCGCTGGAAACGAAGCCATACCCAGATCGTAGGGCTAGTCCGATCGAGTTAAAGTAAAACCAGCCACTAGCGAAAACACCCATTGAAAGAACATAAACCAAAGGATGTCGGACAATTTTTTGGGGAATCCACCCACGATCGGTGATGAATGCAATTCCGAAAAGAATCGCTAAGTAGGCACTCCCAAAGACAAAAAGAGTGGTGAGGTCAAAATCCATTGATATTCACCCTTGGCTCGTTAATCGTCATTATCTTGATTGTGGTGGATCCATCTAGCGCAGACTATTATAAGAAGCCCTATAAAAACTGGGCTGTACCAGATTCTTGGTATCTCGACGTCTATACTTGTGACGATTAGAAACCCAAGGTATAGAGTCAGTAAGAAAACAAGAATGGGCCGCGGGATGTACACTGGACATTCCCCTAAAAATGAGAATAACTAAGCACGTTCAGTTATTCAGTAAAGAAC
This sequence comes from uncultured Gammaproteobacteria bacterium, assembly GCA_913048385.1. Classification (GTDB taxonomy): domain Bacteria; phylum Pseudomonadota; class Gammaproteobacteria; order Pseudomonadales; family Pseudohongiellaceae; genus UBA9145. Next base: position 50,941 of record CAJWVZ010000009.1, read on the forward strand.
GGAGTCGAACACTATACTAGCTAACTTTGGCACTGACTGTAACTCCCAATGTTCGATCGCCCAATTCAGAAGGCTATTTGGCGATCGTGAAAATTGCCGTTCAGGAGGCCTTTGACCGAGCAGCAGCAGTGCACGAAATAATAAGGGAAAAGCGTCTTCGGTATCAATAGCGCGAGCAAAAGCTTGTTTACTCAATTTCGTTCCATTTGTGTCTGTCACGATGGGGATATGCGCATATGTGGGTTGGGCTAATCCTAGCACTGTTTGTAAGTATCGTTGTTTAGGCGTCGAGCTGAGCAGGTCGGTTCCACGAACAATGTTAGTAACGCCTTGCCATGCATCGTCAATGACAACAGCAAGCTGATAGGCGATCATTCCGTCTTTGCGGCGAATGATAAAATCTCCTCCACTTTCACTTAGCTGAGAACTAAAAGGGCCAAGGATAGCGTCTTCAAACCCAACCTTTTTTAAGTCGGTTCGAATTCGGATTGAGGTGCTGTGTTGTTTCTTGATTGGGTATTGTAACTCGCGCGCGCTTAACCCATTTGACCGGCACTTTCCGCTGTATCCGCCTTTCATGGTTTTGACATCCCGTCGAGAACAGGAGCAATGAAAGCATAATCCCTCACTTGCTAATGTCATAAGGGCCGTGTCATATGCGTCGATTCTTTTACTCTGAAAAAGCACCTCGTCGTCCCATGTAAGGCCCAAGCTCTCAAGTTGTTGAATAATTTTTTTGGCAGCGCCTGCTGGCTCTCTGGGAGGATCTAAATCTTCAATGCGAAGGAGCCACAAGCCATTGTTCGCTTTCGCGTCTAAGTAACTGGCCAATGCGGATACCAGTGATCCAAAGTGAAGAGGCCCGCTGGGCGATGGGGCAAAGCGGCCTACGTATTTTGGGGTCCTTTGGGCTGTGAACGGTTGGTCGTTGGACATCAATACCTATGCGCTACCCAATTGTTTTTCCTTTATCTCATCAAGGGTTTTGCAATCAATGCATTTGTTTGCGGTGGGTCTTGCTTCGAGTCTTCGGATACCAATTTCGATGCCGCATGACTCACAAAAACCATAATCGTCTTGAGCAATCAGCTCAATTGTTGAGTCAATTTTCTTGATTAATTTACGCTCACGATCTCGCGTGCGCAACTCCAAGCTAAACTCTTCCTCTTGTGTTGCCCTGTCCGCTGGATCTGGAAAATTAGCAGCCTCGTCTTGCATATGGTTAACCGTACGATCAACTTCCTGCATTAATTGACTACGCCAGTCTAACAAAATTGCCTTAAAATGGCCTTGTTGCTTTTCGTTCATATAGACTTCGCCGCGTTTTGGTTTGTAAGGAACGAAGTTTTTCAAAACTGGTTGTGCGGAATCTACGGTGGACATGCGATGTTTTGGCCTCTGCTCGTCGGAGAAATATACTTTTCGATTGTAGTTCTTTATTTTGGTCAAAAAAACTAAGTTGAATCCCAATGCTTAGCTTTAAAACACATAGAAAAGGTCTTCCGTTTTTTCGAACGGTCGGTAAGCTAGCAGATTATTAACGTGGAAGCTATAAGAAATCGCTTAAAATTGTGACGTAACAATTGTGCTGGCGCTGGGAACTAAATTATAGTCCCCTGGGGGAGACAGAAGCTTTCTTATGTTTTCAATTCAAAAATGTTCAATTTTTTGACAAATTATGACGAATTAAAAGTAAAGGACTATAGCTTTGGATTATGTTGATAAAATGAGAGGCTCAATAAAAACACCTTTTGCGCGAAAATCTTTGAAACATGTCAATTCCTTTAAAGCGATGGATGTGATGCGGAGGGCGTCGGAGCTCGAGAGCTCAGGGCGGAAAATAATCCATCTCGAGGTCGGGGAGCCAGATTTCCCAACAGTCGCGCCAATAGTCGATGCTGCCAAAAAGGCGCTCGATGAAGGCTTAACCCAATATACGTCGCCGACAGGAATCGTTGATTTGAAGTATCGGCTTAGTGAGTTGTATTCTCGTCGCCACGGTTTGTCGGTTAGTCCCGAAAGAATTCTGATTACCCCTGGTGCGAGCGGAGGGCTTGTGTTACTGGCTAACCTTTTGGTTGAGGCGGGTGATGAAATTCTAATAACAGATCCAGCTTATCCCTGCGTTCGAAACTTTATAAGATTGATGTCGGCGACGCCGAGGCTGATTCCTATAGATGCTTATCGAAATTTTCGTCCAATGGTTTCTCAATTAGAGAAAGCTAACAATTCATCAACGAAAGGAATATGGCTCGCTTCGCCGAACAACCCTACAGGGACAGTTCTTGATCGCGAAACGCTTACTAAATTGGCAGTTTGGGCTCGGGCGACAAATAATCATTTCTTAGTCGACGAAATCTATCACGGATTACATTATGTGAGTGATCTTCCCAGCGCGTTAGAGGTCGAGTCGAAGTCATTTGTTATTAATAGCTTTTCAAAATATTTCGGTATGACTGGCTGGCGTCTTGGTTGGATTGTTGTCCCAGATGAGTATGTTCAGCAAGCGACGCGACTGGCCCAGAATCTTTATATTTGTGCGTCCTCTATATCTCAGTACGGTGCTCTTGGCGCATTTACACCGGATGCAGAAATTTTACTTGAGCATCGCCGAAACGAATTCAATCAGCGTCGAGTTTATTTTTGTAATGCACTTTCAGAAATTGGACTTCCGCCAGCGGCAAGTGTTGATGGCGCTTTTTATGTTTACGCTGATATTTCCCACTTCAGTGATAATAGTCAAAAATTTTGTCAATTGATGCTCGAGAAGTATGGTGTTGCGATGACCCCTGGTGCTGATTTTGGGGAGTATAAGAGTGACCAATACGTTCGCATGTCGTTCACAACCAGCAGAGACAATCTTGAACTTGGAATAGAGCGTTTGCAACTGGCTTTAGAGTCACTTGGATGACTTTTGAGAATCCCTTAAGAGAGGGTGTTCTTGTAAGGCGGTATAAGAGATTTCTTGCGGATGTGAAACTTAAAGATGGTAGTGTAGTGACTGTTCATTGTCCGAACACCGGTTCAATGACTAATTGCAGTGACCCAGGTAGTCGAGTTTGGTTTAGCAGATCAAATAATGAAAAAAGAAAATATCGTTATACTTTGCAAATTATCCAGACCGCAATGAATGATCTCGTAGGTATAAACACGAGTTTAGCTAATGATCTTGTGGTCGAGGCGATAAGAAACAATATAGTCAAATCTTTAGGTTTCTATTTGAGACTGCGGCGCGAGGTCGTATTTGGTGGGCAACGCAGCCGGATCGATTTAAAGTTAGAGGATTCATCTGTGGGAAGAAATAATTGTTACCTAGAAGTAAAAAACGTAAGCTACGGAATTTCAAATGGTATTGGGTTATTTCCAGACGCTATTACACTGCGGGGTCAAAAACATTTAAGGGATTTGACCATGATCCGAAAATCCGGGGAACGTGCTGCCTTGCTTTTTTGTGTACAGCACAGTGGTGTTGATTTTATTCGGCCTGCAGATAACATAGATCCAAGTTATGGGTCTTTATTGAGAGAAGCATTTAATTCTGGAGTTGAGGTTTTAGCGGTAAAGGCCAAGTTTGATATTCAGAGTTCACAAATATGTCTAAGTCATGAGGTTCCGGTAGTTCTATCTTAAAATTTAAATTTTATAAATCTAAAAACCGAGAGAAATTAATGCTCGCTCTTGAACCTTTATCTCGCCGTTTTCTAATTCAAAAGGTATGGGTTGAAGATTTTTTCCTTGACATGGCCCAACAAGGCATTTGCCATTATTAATTTGAAAGAGAGCCCCATGCGTTGCACATCGGATTAAAGCTTTTTCTGAATCTAAAAAGTCGTCTTCACTCCACTCTAGCGGAGTACCGAGGTGAGGACAGCGATTTAAATATAAAAAAATCTCTTCGTCTTTTTTTACGGCAAAAAGGGATATATTTTTGTACTTAAGTCCCGTTGCTGAATCGTTTTTAATTTCGCTGCTGTGTATTAAGTTAATCATTTGATATTCCACCTGCTTTTTCGAGCGCCTGGTTTAAATCATTTAGCAAATCTTGTTCATCTTCAATCCCAATAGCAAACCGAAGCGTCGAGTCCTTTATCCCCATCGACTCGCGTTGTTTTGGACCAAGTTCGTAAAAAATAGTGTGTGCTACAGGTATGCCCAAGGTCCGATTGTCTCCGAGGTTAGTGGATGTGATTACTGTTGTCATATTATTAAGGACTTCAAAACAGTCGATTTTATCATCAAGATTGATGCTTACTAAGGTGCCGAACGAGTTAAATAATTCAGTCGCCCTGACATGCTGGGGATGATTTTTTAGCCCAGGATAAAAGGTTTGAGTTATCAACGGATGGTTGTTACAAAAAAGTGCAAAAGCCATTGCGTTGCTGCACGCTTTTTCTAGTCGAAGAGATAATGTTTCAGAACCGATTGAGAGGTGGTGCGCTGATTCTGCACCTAATGTCGCGCCCATATCTCTTAGACCTTTTTTTCGGATTTGTGTTAAGCCCCATTGAGAGGTCTCTAAATTGTGATTAGGACTGATGATGTTTTTAAATGAACTCCAATCGAAGAGACCTGTATCAGTAATGGTCCCTCCTAAGGCATTGCCATGGCCTCCTATAGATTTGGTTAAGGAGTTTATGACCAGGCTCGCGCTGACAGTCTTTGGTAAAAATAGGTAGGGCGTGGTCAAGGTGTTGTCAACGCAGTAAAGTATATTATGTTTCAGGCAAACGGCCCCAATGCCCGCTAGGTCAGCAACTTGAGTTACAGGATTAGCTATCGTTTCAACGAATATTATAGTCGTATCGGGAGTTATAACCGCCTCTACATTGCGTGACTCAGTGGGGTCGACCAAAGTTACCGTGATACCTAGGCCCTCTAACGTGGAGAGGAAGCTCCTCGTATTGGCGAACAAAAAGGAGCTTGCAATTATATTGTCCCCTGCACGCAGCAAGGACAGCATAGTTGCTGCTATGGCAGCCATGCCTGTAGCAAAAGCAAGAGTCGCAACCCCCTCTTCCATCCTCGTAACTTTGTTTTGTAACGCAGTAATAGTCGGGTTTAGTTGCCGGCTATATGCGTACCCTTTTTTGGTTCCTTGAAACACTGCAGCCAAATCACGTGCGTCCTCGAAGCCGAAAGCTACGGATGTGTGAATTGGTTTGTGCAGAGCGCCGTGCTCTGGTTTGGTTGATCTGTCTAGATGTAGATTTTTCGTATTGAATTTTTTATTTGTCAAACCTTTGTCCTTTGCTAACCCTTTATAGTTCTGCGAACAGAGCGAGAGAGTCTATTAAGTCGTTTATCTCGGAAATTTTTTGTAAATATTGCTTTCCATCGCGGCCTCGATAGATATCTATGAATTCTTCTTCTCGGATACCGTCATTGTTGCTGCCTACGAAAGGCATATAGTCGAGCTCAGATTTCACCTCACTCAGTCTGAGCTGCATTGCCAAAGCTCGCGTTGGTGTTTCGGTCATTAGACTCGCAAGTTTTATACCAACGGTATTCGCTGTAAGATCAGAAAAACTAAAGCCCGAGCCAAATCGGGCGTCGTATATTTCTTTAGTGCTTGATATCATTTCTGCAATCGGTGATCCAAATGACGCAGTAATCGCAGCAGCCGAGGTAACATGTTGGGCGAGGTCTTGACGTTTATGCAGCCGAACTTCTATTTTCTGCTGAACAGCCTGATTTTTGCTCGGTTCCTCAAATTGCAGGTCAAAAGAATCATTAACATGAGCCGCGATAGCGCTGAGAAGAGCTCGATTCTCTAATATTGGATCCGCACCATCGATAGATTTTTGATAAGCGGAAGATGCAAGAGGCACAAGTAGAGCGTTAATAGAAATTGCTCTCCTTTCAGAAGGCAAATTGTTAATTAGTCTTTTAATCAGCTCACTGTAGTGCAAGAGACGGGTTTGGCCTTGAGTTGTTATAAACAGTGTCTGTGCTTTTGCACTGAGTGTCTCTAAGAAGTTTGGCTCCCACTCCAAGCTGATTTGAAAAGCCTCCGGCTGAACGCTTACCAGTTTTACCTTTTTTGAAAGGGCTTTAATGTCCAGATTATATGCGTTCAGGGTTTGCGCCGCAGTGGACAAAGCGATCTGTAATGCCCAATTTGGTACAGGAATTCTTCCAATTCTGACCGAGCTAATTTCTAACGGTGATTTTTTTTGCACGTTAGGGCTTATTATTGCGTCGATGTTTAAAAAAAAAGTAGGAACCTTTAGTCCAAAGAAATCCAATACGAGTGGAGCACTAAAGTCCAATGATGCTTGTTCGTCGCCTAAATTTATCTGAATTTGAGAACTTTCTGTGGCCGGTATTATGCTCATTAAGTACTGTAGAACGAGGTTTGAGGCGTAGCTATCAAGTCTTATAGTGTGGATATCTGACGAAGAAGTGCTGCTCGTTAACGCGTTCAGAACAAGGTTCTGAATTTCGCGTATCTGTCCGGGTGAAATATCGGATGACTTTTCGAAACTTGGCTTTGGACTACTTGCTAAAATCAAAATTATGGCGAACACGAAAACAAAAAAACTCAGCAGGAACACAAGCCGCAAGAGTATTTTACGGACAGGATTTGTCGACGGAGAGTGGGTTAGCATCCAAGACCTTTTCTAATTACCTGCGTTTTAAAAACACTGAGAAGGTATTCTACTCAGATTTCTTTGATATATCTTCAGTTTCCTGCTGATTAAAGTTTTGAATCAAAAAATTAGAATTGGTCCTTCCCAAAAACAAGAGATATGATTGGCCCGGATTAGTATTAATAAAAAGCATGTACTAAACTGATCAATTTCAATTGGAAAAATAAATTGTATGGGGGAGCTATTGGTGATATCCCGGTGTAAATTCTTTGAGCTTCGTAAGATTGAGCTGTGCTTGTTTTTGGTGGTTCTGGCAACGGGTTGTGCAACATTTGAACCGCCTGTTAAATCTGAACGGGAGGGCGAAGATGAAGTTCATACTCAACAAAAGGAGGGGGATCCCGTCAAAGTGGGCTCGGAACGAGAGATTAAGACCTCAAGGGAACCAATTGAGGTTGAAGAGTCTCTCAAAGCTGAAAGTGATTTGAGTGAGCCTTCAACTGGTGAGGAAAACGCAGCAACGGATTTTGCCTCCGAACAAGAAGTGAAGAATTCACTTGCCCAGCAGCAGGCAAAAGTCATCGAACGAATACAATCAGCGCATATGGCTCAATTAGGTTTAAAGGAACAGCTTATAAAAGATCTGGAGCGGCAGCTCGGGGTCATAACCTCCGAGACGGATGAGAGCATGGAATCTGTTGAAGAACTTGTTGCGTTGCTGAATGCTACCAATGATCTCCTGACGGAACTCGAAATTGAAGTGGAAAAGCACACTCAGCTAGATGATAGCGAGGGGGCTTGCTAACCTACTCGCCAAAGGTGGGTTGTTATAGCTTGACCAGAAAGTAAGGAATCTTCGACCCGATGTTTCTCGATGTCAGTCATTGAACAGATTATTAAGAAGCGATGTTTTTTTGTCTAAAGCCTTGTGGTAAAGTGCGCGCCATAAAAAAGTAATTCCGGTAGTTCGTCAACTAGGAGAAGAAGATAGATGTTTAGCATAACAGTTTTAGTTTCCGTTGGTTTGTCGCTTTTAGGACTAGTGGTCGCATTATTTTATATGAGGAAAGTCTCTGCGGTGCCGGTAGATATGGGTCTAGAAGCCGATGATGCGGAGAGAACTAGGTTTATTCACGGTGCTATTGCTGACGGAGCGATGGCGTTTTTAAAGCAAGAATATAAATTTCTGACCATTTTCATGCTTGCCTTTGGTTTAATAATAGCCGTCGCGATCGATGACTCTCATACCCCGCAGTACCATGAAGGGATCTACACGATGGTGGCTTTTCTGTTTGGAGGCTTGATCTCAGTGGCATCAGGATATATCGGAATGAAAGTTGCCACTCAAGGAAACGCAAGGACCACAGTTTCAGCAAAACAAAGCTTAGCTGCTGCATTTGAGGTGGCTATTAATTCTGGCGCTGTAATGGGTTTTGCATTGGTCAGTCTCGCGGTGTTGGGCTTAGTTGTTGTTTATGTTGTCATGAGCGTTTTGATGTCAGATCTTGGGGTAGAGAACAATCATATTCTTATGGAGGTAATCGCGGGCTTTGGCTTGGGGGGCTCGACGATTGCTCTCTTTGCTCGCGTGGGCGGAGGAATTTTCACCAAAGCTGCAGATGTCGGCGCGGACCTGGTAGGGAAGGTAGAGCAAGGAATTCCAGAGGATGATCCCCGTAATCCGGCAGTTATTGCCGACAATGTGGGCGATAACGTTGGTGACGTTGCCGGAATGGGAGCCGATCTGTTTGGATCGTGCGCGGAAAGTACTTGCGCGGCTATGGTCATTAGCGCTGTGGTGTTCGCTGCTGATCCCAACGCTTTACTTTACCCGATCCTCATCAGTGCGATTGGAATTCCCATCAGTCTTTTAACGAAATTATTGGTGTCGGTTAAGGAGGAAGAAGACGTTGCTCCTGGACTGATGAAGTTATTGATAATCTCAAGCGCCTTGATGAGTGTTGTGATGTACTTTTTTACAGTCGCTTTGATACCAGATAGTTTTGAAATTAATGGCGCTAGTTATTCCAATTTAGGTGTCTATTATTGCTTTCTCTCAGGGTTGGTTTCTGGGTTGGCGGTCGGATTGTTGACGGGATTTTATACATCGGACAAGTATCGCCCTGTTCAAGAAGTTGCAGAATCGTGTGAAACAGGTGTCGCGACGAATATCATTTATGGTCTAGCTCTTGGATACAAGAGCACGGTACTACCATATATATGCATTGCCATAAGCATTTTCGTTTCTTGGGAATTTGCTGGAATGTATGGAGTGGCAATTGCCTCGCTTGGAATGTTGGGTACGTTGGTGGTCGCGCTCATGATTGATGCTTACGGTCCTGTAGCAGACAATGCTGGGGGGATTGCGGAAATGGTCGGGCTAGATCCCGAAGTTCGTCGCAGAACGGATGTCCTTGATTCGGCAGGGAATACGACGGCTGCAATCGGAAAAGGCTTTGCAATTGGGGCAGCTATCCTTACCTCACTGGCTCTTTTTGCTGCCTTTATAACTATCTCTGAAACACTAAGCGGTGAACAAATCACGATGAGCTTGCTCGAGCCAATGGTTTTTACGAGCGTTTTTATTGGAGCGGTATTACCTTTCCTGTTTACTGCGATGACCATGAAATCGGTAGGTAAAGCGGCTTTTGCGATGATAGAAGAGGTGAGGCATCAATTTAAAACAATTCCGGGAATTATGGAAGGCACTGGGAAACCAGATTATGCAAAGTGCGTGGCTATTTCAACTCAGGCTGCGCTTCGCGAGATGATCGCGCCAGGTGTCTTAATAATGGGTACGCCCTTAATTGTGGGTTTTCTCTTCGGTGTTGAAGCTGTAGCTGGCGTTTTGGCTGGATCTTTGGTGTGTGGCGGCGTTTTGGCCATCTCCTCATCGAACAGTGGAGGAGCGTGGGACAACGCTAAAAAGTACATAGAGGCAGGTAATCTTGGTGGGAAGGGTTCTGAAGAGCATAAAGCCGCAGTGGTTGGAGACACGGTAGGGGACCCTTTGAAAGATACTTCAGGACCGTCTTTAAATATCTTGATTAAGTTATCGGCGATCTTGAGCTTGGTTTTTGCGCCATTTTTCGTACAATATGGAGGTTTCCTTCTCGGATAAAAAAGAATAAAAGGGCTTAAAGCCCTTTTTTTAATTATTTTCCTCAGCGCTGAAGGGTCGGTCAATCGTCGACACGACTTTCAAAGTGGTAGAGAACCCATTCGTCGTAACCTGTTGTTTTGCCATTAGCTGGATCGCGCAAGAATACGTTAACATTTCGGATGCACTGGTGAATTCTGAAAGAGTTTGTATCTTCGATTATTAGATTTCGAACGGAAGGGTTTAAGGTGTAATTTGAAATTTCGGCAAGTTTCCAATTTTGTTCAATGCTCCGATTTACGCAACCATCTCCATTTAAAAGGTCAGATAAGTGGATCTCAGCTTCAGCATATTTCTGTGGGAGAATCTTAAGATCAAAAAATAAAGTTATTTTTTCGGACTCTTCAGGTAGGTTTATGAAATCTAGTGATTTCAGTACAACCGTTGATGACGATTGGTTAAAAGCAACTATTCTGAGCTTATCGCTAGTATTTTCTCCCCAAGCCGCTGAGAATAAGGCAAACTTAATTTTGGAATTTTTTTCATAGTCGCCCTCTGACGCTGACATGCCTTCTATCGGAGTTAGCATTAATGCGAGCAAGAAATGGGCTAAGAGTTTTTGTAATAATTTCATTTATATGCTGATATTCTTATGTCAGGCGTGGAGAACCTAAGTCTGAGATGACTTAGTCTTGAAGTCAAAGCAAAAATCTTTCGGGCGGTCGATTTGCGATGGCCTCTTTAGGTTTTTTCGGGAAAAATTACGTGGATCGATTAAATCAAGTAAAAAAAATTGTTTGTGTCGCATCAGGAAAGGGTGGGGTTGGGAAATCCACTACCGCACTGAATTTGGCAGTTGGTCTGGGCTTAAATGGCCATAAAGTCGGGATGCTCGATGCTGACATCTATGGTCCAAGCTTACCCGTCATGATGGGCATCCCAGCAGGAACCCGTCCAGAAATTAAAAATAAGAAATTCATGGTACCGCTGACAGCTCACGGAATAGAGTGTAATTCCATGGGTTTTTTAGTCGACCCTGAGACAGCAATGGTCTGGCGTGCTCCAATGATTATATCAGCTTTTAATCAGATTCTGATGGACACATTGTGGTCCTCTCTTGATTATTTGATAATCGATATGCCTCCAGGAACCGGCGATATCCAATTAAGTTTGGCTCAAAATATTGGAGTGAGCGGGGCTTTGATTGTTACTACCCCTCAAGATATTGCTCTAGCAGATGTTCGTAGGGGAGTGGAAATGTTTAACAAAGTCGGTATCCCAATTATTGGTGTCGTTGAAAACATGAGTGTGCATGTGTGTAGCGAATGCGGTCATAAGGAGGCTGTGTTTGGGACAGGGGGTGCGGATAAGCTTGCGATGGATTATGGGATAGATGTGATTGAGCGAGTGCCCTTAGACGTGCGAATTCGAGAACAGACTGATCATGGCAAGCCTGTGGTAGCATCACCTGGTGTAAACGACGTCGGTACTTCTTATATGTCGCTGTCAAGGTCATTGCACTCGATAGTTCAGAGTGAAGATTTCTCTGATGACTCCGTCCCAGAAATTGTCATAAAAGACAATTAAGAGCGAATTTGCCTTACGCTGATAATAAGATGTGGTTATTCTTTTATAAAAGCTATTCGAAATAGGGGTTTGATGTGGACGCAGTAAATGATTTTTTGATTTTTGTTGACGGGTATCTTGGAAGCGCAATTTGGTTTCCAGCACTACTGTTATCGACCGGCGTATTTTTTACTCTGTATCTTAGATTTCCTCAGGTTCGATATTTTCGGCATGCAATATCTATAACAACTGGTCGATTTGACAAGTCTGACGCTGACGGAGATACAACTCATTTTCAGGCGTTGGCGACGGCGTTATCGGGTACTGTCGGCACCGGGAATATTGGAGGTGTAGCCTTAGCTCTACATCTTGGGGGTCCCGCTGCTCTATTTTGGATGTGGGTAACCGCCTTTTTTGGAATGACTTCAAAGTTTGTAGAGGTTACTTTGTCGCATAAATACCGTGAGAAAACACCTGACGGCTCAATGGCTGGCGGACCCATGTATTATATGGAAAAAGGTCTAAACGCAAAGTGGTTAGCGATCTTATTTGCGTTGGCAACTGTTTTGAGCTCGTTTGGTACAGGCAGTTTACCGCAGATAAATAGTATAGCTGCCGGGTTGAAGAGCACGTTTGACATTGAGCCAATCGTGACAGCTTGCGTCTTATCTGTGTTGCTCGGTCTAGTTATTCTTGGCGGTATAAAAAGAATAGCGAGGTTTGCGGCAGCGGTAGTGCCAAGTATGGCTGTTATATATCTGATCGGGGCTTTTGCTGTCATTTTGCCAAATCTAGCAAATATAATACCGTCTTTCGTTTCGGTTTTTTCTGACGCTTTTAGTGGATCCGCTGCGACGGGTGGTTTTCTCGGAGCCACTTTTGCATATGCTTTTGATAGGGGCGTAAATCGGGGGTTATATTCAAATGAGGCGGGGCAGGGGTCGGCGCCTATCGCTCACGCAGCAGCTAAAACAGATGAAGCGACAGATGAGGGAATGGTCTCTATCTTAGAGCCTTTCATCGACACTATTTGTATATGTACAATTACTGGGTTAGTGATTCTGTCGTCTGGGGTTTGGAACGAAAAGTTTGATAACCAGTTCCAGCGTGCTGATATGATTTTTGTTGCAGGAGCTTATGATCAGTCTGATCAGGATGACGTTAGCAGTATCTCTGGTATGCTTAACGGCGCTGCAACATCCGCACGGGGATACTCAGGGAAGATCTCTTTGATCGAGGGGATTGCTCAAAACAAAGAGGATTTTACTTTAATAAACTCCCGCTCATTTGCAGAAGACATTCGGTTCAGCAACAATGGAGAAAACCTGAGCCGTGAAGTTAGTGTCACTGATGGTCGTTTAGATGACTCTGGTATAGTTGTGACTGGTAAATCGTTGATTCATTCGGTGCCTTTGACTACTGTTGCGTTTACGAGGGGTTTTTTTGGTGATTTTGGTCAATATATTGTGGCTGTTGGCCTGATGCTTTTTGCTTTCTCTACTGCCATAGCATGGTCATATTATGGCGATCGCGCGATGACTTATTTGTTCGGTCCTAAATCAGTGACGCCATATCGTGTTGTTTATGTGATCGCGTTTTTTTATGCTGCTTTGGCAGACACCACTGTTGTTTGGAATCTTGCCCTAATTACGATAGTTCTGATGACGGCTCCGAATCTCATAGGTATTCTTGTTATGCATAGAGAAATGCGAAAAACTGTAGCTGATTATTGGTCTCGTAAAAGCTAGACCCTTGACTGGCTGAGCCCACTAATAATCGTTATCGTGAGTATTCAAAGTAAGCGGTACCTTGAGTTTTTTAAAGGTGAGAGCGAACATATTTGATTAGTTTCTTTTTCTGCATCGCTTTTTTTTCAAGTGGAGTTGTTTTCCAATTACGCCAAAGATGCCTCAATTCTTTGCGGTCGAGCATAGGATAAGTCTGGATGATCTGATATATTGCACTTTCGTCCTCTTGTAGAATTTTTTCTGCTACATCCTTTGCAGCTTTATCGAGGGTTTCCCTCTTGGTGGTTTTCGCAGCAATGTCGTTTAATGTTTTTAAGGAATGCTGCAAGTTATCAAAATCGAAATTGCGCATTAGTTTCCCAATATATTGTAGATGCCTTTTTTTCGCTCCATGACTATTACCTAATCGTTTATGCTCGGCGATAGCTTTTAACAAGCACTCGTCGAGATCGATCTTAGCGAGGTCGCTTTCTTTTAGTTCCGTTAATTTTTGTCCAAGCTCTTGTTGGTCTATGGCCATCTTTTTTCTATACGTTTTGCTTGGCGAGATCTTAGAGTTGGTTTTCTCGGAATCAATCATTAAAAGCCTTTGCAGTGGAGTTGAATTAATGCTTTTCCCTAAAGATAGAAAAGGTTTGCTAGACCTAAAAAAGCGAAAAATCCAACAGAGTCAGTTACTGTGGTAAGTGCTACTGACCCTGCGAGGGCCGGGTCAATCTTAAGCTTGTCTAATACTAGAGGAAGATAAGCTCCTGCAAGAGCTGCTGAAATAATATTAACAGCCAATGCGCAAGCTATTATTAAACTGAGTCCCGCGTCTCGATACCAAAAATAAGTAATTCCACCGATTACTGCCGCCCATACGCTTCCATTTATGCTAGCGGCACCAAGTTCTCTTATTAGTAACCACCGACGATTTAATAACGTTATATGACCTAACGCTAGACTACGAATCATGAGTGTCAATGTTTGAGATCCGGCGACGCCTCCCATGTTAGCAACAATTGGCATTAAAACCGCTAAGGCAACTGCCGAATCCAAAGTATCTTGAAACAGGTAAATTACTGCAGAAGCAAAAACAGCTGTTGTTAAGTTAACTCCGAGCCATGGAGCTCTACGGCGCGCCGTTTTGATGACGGGAGCAAAAGTGTCGTCTTCTTCATCCAGACCTGCCATGCTCATAAAAGAGTGCTCAGTGCTATCTCGGATTACGTCGACAATGTCATCGATCGTAATACGTCCAAGTAGTTTGTTATCAGCGCTTATTACTGGTGCAGAGACCCAGTCATATCTTTCAAATAGCTGGGCTACTTGTTCTGCATTCATATCGACATGAACTCCCTTAACGCCATCCAGCATAACCTCGCTGGCTAACGTACTTGGATCGGAAACAAGCAAGGTCCGCAAGGGTATAGCTCCCATGAATTCGTCCTCGCGATTAACAACGTATAGATTATCTGTCATTTCAGGAAGTGCATTGTGCCGTCTGAGATACCTGAGTATTAGCTCCAATGTATGAGCAGGACGGACAGTAATAGTGTCTGTATTCATTAGCCCCCCCGCGGTATCCTCATTATAAGAGAGCACCGTTTCAACGCGACTTCGGTCTTGTTCGTCCATTGCCGATAGGACTTGTGAAGTAATTTTTTGGGGGAGTTGTTGAAGAATATCGACTAGGTCATCTGTTGCTAGACCCTCTGTTATTTCAGCCACTTGTTTTGCATCGAGTTCTTTTAGAAATTCGTTCTGAATATCCTCGTTTAGGTATTGAAGGACCTCACCCTCGGCATCTTTGTCGATTAATTCCCATAAAACGCTTCTTGTTTTTGGGGGAGAAGACTCGAGGAGATGAGCGATACCCGCTGTTGAAAGAGTTTTCATCATTTGTTTTACTTGAAAGAGAGAACCTGAATCAAGTGCTACATTTAGGGCTATAGCGGGATCGTTTTCTGTTTTTATTTCTTTCGTTACTGACATTTGCGTCACTCAGATTCCGGGTTTTTGATGCTTAACCTTATACTGACAGTTAGATAAACAAAAAGGAGTTTGTCTTAATATTGCCAGAGAGCAAGTTAATGTGTTCCTGCGGTATAACTCTGATTAGTAATTCCCTTGTAATGGTTTTTTTGAGAAAAACTTTTACCTTTTTATTTTTCTTCTTTCATAAGATTTTTTGCATGGGAATATGTTGGTCAGTAATTTTTCTTAGTCGACGAAAAGACAAATTATTTTGTAAAATTGTCACTAAATTAGGCCATTATAGCAACGTTGTATAGATCTTCGTTGTCGAAAGTTTGGCGCGCCATGAAACAAAAATCATCATCGCCGAGAAAATTGATGATTTCAGCTAGAGTATTATCATGCTGTTTATCATTGGAGCTTGGTGCCACTAACGCGAAAATCAAATCGACGGGCAGTCCGTCACTCGCCCCGAAGTCTATTGGGTTTTCAAGCGTAACGAGAAAGCCAGTAACTTCAGTGCATTCCGCAACTTTACAGTGAGGTATCGCTACGCCTCTACTCAAGCCGGTTGTGCCGAGACGCTCTCTTTCGACCAAAGCAGAAAAAACCACGTCAGCGTCAAATTTTTTGTCGTCTAAAGCGATGATGTCGCTCAGGGTACTTAGTAATTTTCCCTTGCTCGCGACGCTTATTTTATTATGGCAGCGCGTTGGGGTGAGAATTTCTTCGAGGATCATATTCGGGGAACCCTTCTTATCGTTATGTGTTACTTAAGGCGTTTGCGTTCGTTTGACGGAGGAATCATAAGCGCTTCGCGATATTTTGCTATCGTTCTCCTCGCCACATGTATCCCTCTTTCCTTCAAATTTTCAGTAATCTTCGAATCGCTGAGAGGTTTGCTAGTATCCTCAGATAGAATGAGTTTCCTGATTATGGCCCTAATTGCGGTCGACGAGCACTCTCCGCCTTCAACTGTCGAAACATGGCTTGAAAAAAAATACTTAAGTTCAAAATTTCCTTGTGGCGTGTTCATATATTTCTGGGTGGTTACTCGAGAAATTGTAGATTCATGCATCCCTATGGCGGATGCAATATCATTCAAAACCAAGGGCTTCATCGCTTCATCCCCATGCTCAAGAAAGTCTTGCTGGCGTTCGATAATTTTGACCGATACTTTCATTAGTGTTTCGTTTCTACTTTTTAAGCTTTTAATAAACCATTTGGCTTCCTGCAAATTGGTCTTTAAAAAGGTATTATCTTCGCTTGTATCAGTCTTTCGGATTAAAGCAGCGTATTCAGTATTGATGCGTATTTTTGGGGCTATATCTGGATTTAATTCTACTCTCCATTGGCCTGACTCAACATCTTTTTTCACCAGAACATCAGGTACTATATAATTGGATGGGCGAGGAGAAAAATCTGATCCGGGTCGCGGATTTAGATTTTCTATCATCTCAATTGCGGCTATCAGCGAGGATTCTTTAATTCGCAAGCGACGCATTATTTGAACGTAGTCACGACTACCAAGAAGTTCTATGTGCTTACTTACAACTTTTTTGGCATTTAAGACTGTGTTGCACTGGTCCATTTGATCGAGTTGAACTAATAAGCATTCAGAAAGATTTCTATAGGCAACACCAACTGGGTCGAATCGTTGAATTCTATGGAGGACTGCTAACACCTCATCCTGATCTATTCTATCAGTTTCGTCCTCTCCTTCGGACTGAAAACTCTTAGCTAAACTCTCTATATCGGAAGTTAAGCAGCCGTTAGTATCTATTGCATCAATAATGATTTCGCCAATGGCAGTATCGCGATCCGACAAGTGTGTTAGATTAAGTTGCCAGCGGAGGTAATCTTGAAGAGTGTCTTCCGAACTATCTCGAGACTCAAAGTCATAATCTAAATTATTGGGTGATGAATGGGTGTTGTAGGATTCTCCAAAACTATCATCCCAAGTTGAGTCTTCCGAGTTTTGTTGCGGCCAATCCTCTGATTCGGCCGGACGAACTTCTTCATCGTTGGAAGTGTCTTTATTCGTAACTAATTCACTATTTGAGACTTCTTGATTCTCTCTGTGCGGCTCTTCTGTTGAGAGGTCTGTGTCTTCAGAGTTCTCTTTTGCATCAGCGCTATTGCTTTCGAAATCTTCATCGGCTAATTCAAGCATAGGGTTACTTTCTAAAGCCTCATGAATTTCGTGCTGAAGATCCAGCGTGCTGAGCTGAAGAAGACGAATCGCTTGTTGCAACTGCGGTGTCATCGTCAATTGCTGACCGAGTTTTAATTGCAACGAAAGTTTCATTTTCTACTCTTACCCGTAGTTGTTTGCAAAATCATTGGGCTTTTGAGTCCGTCGCACAAAGAAGAACGAGTTTTCGACTTGAAGCATGAGGGTCCCTGACTATCCGTTATATCGTCGAGAATTGATAAAATTTTAGTAGAAAAATTTTTCATCTTGGCGTTTGCAGCTTCGCCCCAAAACAGTTCAGTGAGTCATTACAAATGAAATTCTGACCCAAGATATACTTTTTTAACCTGTGGGTCTTTTATAATGCTTTCAGAGTTGCCCTCAGCAATAATTTTCCCAGTGTTGACTATGTAGGCTCTGTGGCAAACGTCCAAGGTGTCTCGTACATTATGATCCGTGAGTAGTATTCCTATATTTCTTTTACTCAAGTGAATAATAATTTTTTTTAAGTCGTTAACTGAAATAGGGTCTACTCCCGCGAATGGCTCGTCGAGAAGCATGTAGCTTGGATTTGTGGCGAGTGCACGAGCGATTTCGGTCCGTCTTCTTTCGCCTCCAGATAAACTCATGCCGATTGTGTCTCGTAAGTGAGATATTTTAAATTCCTCGAGTAATAATTCGAGCGTGTTAAGCCTTAATTCTTTCGTAAGATCTGAGCGCGTTTCTAAAATGGCCATAATGTTGTCTGCGACTGACAAAGTGCGAAATATTGAGGAATCTTGCGGCAAATAGCTTAATCCCTGAATTGCTCGTTGATGCATTGGAAGACTGGTTAGATCTTTCTCAGTTGTTTGGATACTCCCATTGTCAGCTTGAATCATACCAACAATCATGTAAAAACAAGTAGTTTTTCCGGCACCGTTGGGCCCGAGTAGGCCAACAATTTCCCCTTTGTTTACATTAATCGAGATGTCCTGAACAACCGTCCGATTTTTGTAGGACTTTCTAAGATTTAGGGTGCTGAGCATTAGCTAGTCCTTTTGTGGCTCCAGTTGGCCTTTGCAGGGGCCTTCAGCCTCGCGAACAAGATCTAGTTCCGAAGCATAAATTATCGCCTTACATCGCATGTTTGCGCTCGGTGATTGAAGGGTAGCATTGCCTGTTAATGTGATTAAACTAATCGGGCTAATTGCGTTGTCACTAGCTTCTTTATGGATACTGAGGAAATCGCTGGTCCCCGATACGGAGTCTTCAGAAAGACTAATTTGTTGCTGATAGCGCACAGGATTGCCTTCAACTGTGATCCTGCTCAATTCTCCGGTGCTGACAAAGTACTCAATAACAGCAAAATCTCCCTCGAGCAATATTTTACCGTGGCTGATCTCGACGTTTTCTTCCATCTCGATTATTCGGAGATCATTTGCAATTTTCATGCTAGATTTGCCGGAGGCACTCCAATTGATTTTTTCTCTATTGTCAGTTTCAGCCGCGTGTAGGCAAACGTTTGTCCAGCAAACCTCAAATAAGAAGAGGAACAGCAGCAGGGTCGCGTAACTTAAAGCTTTAATTTGCATGTTCACCTCGATTTTTGCTTAAAAATTCCAGTTCACTCTTTTCCAAATCCGCAAATAAGCCTTTGGTGGTATGACTGATTTGGTAACCGGTCATGTTTGCCTCGAGATTTGTGAAGGCCGTTTTTTTTAACGAATCAAAGTATAGTTCTTCCGTTGTTACAGTCAAAGCAGTAGCCGTCTTGGTTACCTCTTTAAGAATTACTCCGCCCGAAAACTTTATATTTGCAGCACCCTTGTTTAGTAGGAAATCTTTGTGTCTTTCGAGATTGGCTTTTGAGGCTGTTATTTCCCAAGTTGCAATACCAGA
The DNA here is from genome assembly GCA_913048385.1 of uncultured Gammaproteobacteria bacterium. Classification (GTDB taxonomy): domain Bacteria; phylum Pseudomonadota; class Gammaproteobacteria; order Pseudomonadales; family Pseudohongiellaceae; genus UBA9145. The sequence continues at coordinate 69,979 of CAJWVZ010000009.1, forward strand.
GTTATAAATCTCAATTTCGGGGAGCGTCATCTCAATCTCGATATCATTAAGCTGCGTTTGTTTGGTCGCGGCTATTCTGTAAATAATATTTCCAAAGGAATCGTAGAAAGTGCTCCGAATGCCGTTTGCCTGTGATTGAAAACTAACAGGGCTGTTTTGAGTCGCTTCCCGAACTTTATTTTCTATTCTTTTCTGATCTGTGATTTTTTTTACCACTAAGACTATTATGATCAGCGTTCCGATAATCAAAAGTTCTACCCTGGCATATTTTTTCAATTTCTTTTTAATTTGAGTCATTCGCGTTGAGAAAGGATAAAATCAATCATCTCACGGACGGCACCTGCGCCCCCGAGTTCTGAGGTTATTGCATGTGAAACCGCTTTAGCTGATGCATGACCTTTTGGTACGGTAATTGACAGACCTACTTTTTTTAGTATTGGAATATCGGGGATATCGTCGCCTGCGTACGCAATCTCATTATAGGGAATGCCCGTTTGGTGACTGATATCTGCGAGGGCGCTTTCCTTGTTTAAGCAACCTTGTCTCACGATTTCTATGCCAAGTTCAGCGGCACGGGAAGTGACGATTTTCGATTCTCTTCCAGTTATGATCCCTATTTGCAGTTGCTTTGATATTGCAATTCGGATCCCTTGGCCGTCTAAAGTGTTAAAGGTTTTATACTCATCGCCAGAATTTGATAGATAAAGAAGCCCATCGGTTAGAATTCCATCGACGTCGAGTAGGAGCATGCGGATAAATGAAGCTCGATTTTCTAAATCTTCGGAGCTGATTGGTTGGGTTCGTTTTATGTTTGGAGTCATAGGATTTCTCAAACAACATTTGCTGTTAGAAGGTCATGCATTTTAATAAGGCCAGTTAGCTCAGCAGGTTGGTCCATCACTATCAGCACGTAAACATCTGTTGATTGCATTATAGCAGCGGCTTCAGCCGCCAATGCTGTAGATTTGATATGTTTAAAATTTTTTGATAGCACTTGACTGATAGGAGTCTTGCGAAGGTCGATTCCGCTATCTATTGAACGTCGAAGGTCACCATCAGTAAATACACCAATAAGATTATCTTCGTCATCAAATACAGTTGTGAGACCAAATCCTTTGGTGCTAATTTCGAACAAGGCGTCAGCTAAAGAGGTTTTTGCGTGAGTCTTTGGGAGGGCTTCTCCGCTCTGCATTATGTCGCTCACCCGTATTAGAAGCTTTCGGCCAAGATTTCCTCCTGGATGCGAAAAGGCGAAGTCATCTTGAGTAAAACCCCTTGCTTCGAGTAATGCCATAGCCAACGCGTCACCCATAACTAAAGCTGCGGTTGTGCTTGATGTTGGAGCTAGCCCAAGAGGGCATGCCTCTTCAGAAACACTCACATCTAAGTTTGCAGATGCTGATCTGGCAATCTCGGAATTTGGGTCGCCGCTTAGTGTAATTAGAGGTATTTTTTTCCGTTTTAGGATTGGCAATAGACCGATAATTTCTTCTGTTCTTCCTGAGTTGGAAATCATGATAACTACATCGTCCGACGCTATCATACCTATATCGCCATGGCTCGCTTCAGCTGGATGAACAAACATAGCCATTGTTCCAGTGCTAGCCAAAGTTGCAGCTATTTTTCGGCCCACGTGCCCAGATTTTCCGATACCAATGACAACAACACGGCCCGTGCTGGCTAAAATGATTTCGCAAGCTTTTTCAAATTCTTCGTCGAGGCGTGCCAACAGGTTGTTGACAGCTTTAAGCTCAATGCTAATGGTCCTTTTAGCAGAATTTATTAGATGGGTTTTGCTCATGATGTAGGTTTTTCCAACGATTGAGTTTTGCGTTGTTTATGGGAGGGGGTGCCTATTTTTACGAATTAAAGTTCATGTAAAACAAGCACAAACCATCCCAGGTACGTTAGGAGGAAAGTAGCTCCCGCAAGCCGGCCAACTTTTTTGTTAGCGTAAACACCATAGTAACAGAAACCTGTCAAAAGCAACGTAACAAAAAACATCGACATGTAGTCGCGGTAAAAAACCGTTGATTCAATCATGCTCGGACTCAAGATTCCCGGAAAAGGAAGAACGGCCAAAATATTTAGTAGGTTGGAACCGACGACGTTACCGAGCGCAATATCGTATTTTCTTTTGAGAATGCAACTTATCGATGTGGCAAGTTCGGGCAGACTCGTCCCCCACGCTATTATGGTAAGGCCCACAATCACATCAGACACGCCAAAATATTCTGCAATACTTGTTGCGGAAGATACGAGTATTTTTGCGCCTACAACTAAAAGCGTAACGCCAAGCAAGATGTACCCAAATGCAAAAAATACGTTACGCAGGTTAAAATTCGGGGTAGCTCCAATTATGTTAGTGTCTTTTTTTTGTCGAAAAATTTTGAAACTTGCAAGAAGAATTATCAGGCATAGGCACATGGCATCGAAAGGGCCGAAATACAGGTCGACAAATAAAGCGCCAGTGAGGGTTGTAATAAATAGTAAGAACGGTAACTCCTGCTTTATAAGTATTGAAGGCGTTTTTAAAGGTACGAACAGCGTTGTTAGGCCAAGAACGACTCCTATATTAAATAGATTAGAGCCAAGGGTGTTGCCAATTGCGAGCTCAGGCTGTTGATTGAGCGCAGCGACTGCCGACGAGAATATCTCTGGTGCAGATGTGCCAAAAGCTACTACTGTTAATCCTATTAAAAGAGGGGAAATGCCAAAGGCTCTGGCTAAAGAAGATGCGCCGACAACAAATCTGTCTCCCCCCCAGATCAGCCCTGCGAATCCGATAAAAATCAACGTGATATTGAGGAACATACATATAGTCTCTTCGTCGAGGGGATATAATGTCTACTAGAAGCGCGCCAGTCATATGATTAGTGCTGATTTCACTACATTCTGTTGCAGTACTTTAATGTTGGACTGTTTAGTTTTGCAAGTATTAATTCAATGCTAGAAGCTTTTGAGTTAATATCTGCGCTCTCAGCACAGATTGTGGGTTTGCACCCATCAACGCTCTGGGTTTTATTCTATTAGGGGGAAAGGCGAATGAGATTGTTTTCAAGAATGCTGAAATTCATGTCGGTGTTAGTTGTTTTATCTACGCAGATTAATTTATTACAAGGTCAAAGCATGAGTGCCCTCGAAACTGCTGAGCTCGGAGTAAATACGCTTCTCGAGACAGCGATTGAATCAAAGAGTCTTTTTCTGACAGATCGAGAGCAGTATTTTGAAAAAATCGAATCTGTATTAGAGGGTTTTGTTGATTTTAGTGCCGTTGCACGAGTTGTGATGTCTCGCTTTGATGAACAAGCGAACATTGATCAAAGGGCACGGTTTGCTGATATTCTAAAAAGTTCGCTGACGCGATTTTATGGTGCTTCGCTTGTTTCGTATCAAGGAGAAGAGCTGATTTTTTTACCACAAGAGAACAAGGAGCTGGGTCCTCGTGACGACGTGGTAGTGAGTATGGAATTAACAGGCGGATCTATGGAGCTGCAGCTGCAATATCAGATGTTTATAAATGATTCAGATGATTGGAAGTTAAAGAACTTAAGTCTTGCTGGAATTAACTTAGGCAGACAATATTTTGCGCAATTTTCAGCCCTAATGACGGAATATGATAATAATATTGATTCCGTGCTAGACAATTGGAAGTAGGCGAGGGAAGACAAGGTGAATTCACAAACGCTGTACAAGATTTTAGCTGATGCTATGCCTAACGCGGATTTGAAAATCGAGGGGGGTGAGGGTAAATATTCTGTCTCAATGGTAGGGTCAGTGTTTGAGGGAATGACCCTGGTAAAGAGACAGAGATTCATCTATCAGTTTATTAATGACTATATCAGTAGTGGCGAAATACATGCTGTGACGATGCATCTAAAAACGCCCTCGGAAAAAATAGCTAGCGAGTCGATATGAAGCTTCATATTCATTCCTCTGAGAATGTTAGCGATGGATAAGTTAATTATTGAGGGAGGTGAGCGCCTTGATGGAGAAATTCGTATCGCTGGTGCAAAAAATTCCGCTCTGCCAATCATGGCTGCAACATTGCTTACGAAAAGTCCAGTTATTATACGGAACCTGCCCCACCTTTTTGATATTACCACAATGCTCGAACTTCTGGGCTGTATGGGTGTTCAGCCAGTTGTAGACGAGAAACTCAACGTAGAGATTGACAGCAGTACAATTCACAGTTTTAGCGCCCCCTATGATTTGGTAAAAACTATGCGGGCTTCGATTTTGGTCTTGGGGCCATTGCTTGCTCGTTACGGTCAGGCCGAAGTCGCTCTTCCAGGGGGGTGTGCTATTGGGAGCAGGCCAGTCGATCTACACATAAACGCTCTTCGCTTGATGGGGGCCAATATTCGAGTTGAGGACGGCTATGTTAGAGCTAAAGTCGATGGAAGATTAAAAGGCACGCACTTGTTCATGGACATGGTTACGGTTACCGGGACTGAGAATATAATGATGGCTGCATCTCTAGCAGTCGGAAAAACTGTCATTGAAAATGCTGCAAGAGAACCAGAAGTAGTCGATCTTGCCGAATGCTTGATTGCCATGGGTGCTAAAATCGAGGGTCATGGCAGTGATACTATTTCCATAGATGGCGTTACGGAGCTGAACGGCTGCACTTATTCAGTAATGCCCGATCGAATCGAGACAGGGACATATTTAATTGCGGCGGCAGCAACCTGCGGCCGTATTAAGGTTAAAGATACCCGGCCAGACATTCTTGAGGCAGTGCTTCTGAAGCTTGAACAAGCTGGTGCTGACATAGTGGCCGGAGAAAATTGGATTGAACTAGAAATGAGAGGGCGAAGACCGGAGGCCGTATCTTTAAGAACAGCTCCATATCCAGCTTTCCCGACAGATATGCAGGCCCAATTTACAGCTCTGAATACGATTGCAGCGGGTTCCGGTTCAATAACTGAAACAGTTTTCGAAAATAGGTTTATGCATGTGCACGAGATGAGTAGAATGGGTGCATCGATAAAAGTTGAAGGTAATACCGTTTTCGTTGATGGAGTCGATGCGCTTAGAGGAGCCCCGGTTATGGCTACAGATCTTCGCGCCTCTGCTAGCCTCATAATTGCTGGTTTGGTCGCTAAAAATCAAACAAAAGTAGATAGAATTTACCATATTGATCGCGGCTATGAGTGCATCGAAGAGAAACTTCAATTGCTCGGAGCGAAAATACGTCGAGTTCCAGCCTAAAAATATCTAAGGTCGGTTTGGCATTGAAAGGTAAAACTTGTGTGATGGAAGATAGGGTGAATAAAAAATTTAGCACTGAAAGCGTTGTGATAGCTTTGACGAAAGGACGGATTTTAAGAGAGGTGTTGCCGCTATTCGCTTCTGCCGGAATTGTTCCTTTGGAGGATATTACGAAAAGCAGGAAGCTCATTTTTGACACGAATTTACCAAATTTACGGCTTATGATTATTCGCGGAGTAGATGTTCCAACATACGTCGAATTTGGGAGTGCCGATTTAGGAATTGTAGGAAAAGATGTACTTGTGGAGTATGGTGAAGAACGGTTCTACGAGCCGCTTGATCTCAAACTAGCACAATGCCGGTTAATGACGGCGCAGCCGTGTTTTTCGGTTGGTGATGTCGGAAAAAGTCATCGTGCGAGAGTGCGTGTAGCAACCAAATTCACTAGAATTGCTAGTGAATACTACGCCTCTAGAGGCGAGCAAGTAGATCTGGTAAAGCTCAATGGTGCCCTTGAATTGGCGCCTTCGCTTGGTTTGGCTGATGTCATCGTAGATATCGTTGACAGTGGAATGACATTGAGAGCTAACGGCCTTGAAGCTAAAGAAGTTGTTTTGGAAGTAAGCTCCAGAGTAATAGTTAACAAAGGCTCAATGAAAATAAAAAATCAATCAATTCGCGAGATTTTAACTCAACTCTCAAAAGCGGTTGGGTCGAATTAATAAATGAAAAACCTGAGGAAGATGCGTGTCCGTTGAAGCTTTTTGTCCCGATCGTTTTAGATTAGATAGCTCAGATCCAAATTTTTCTTCGATGCTCGAAGAAAGACTTTTACGCACCATGATCCATGATCCTGATGTCGTCGCTTCAGTTACATCGATAATTTCTGAGGTTCGCAGGGATGGGGATATTGCTTTACTAAAATATACGAAGCAGTTTGACAACTTCTGTGCGAGCACTGTTGACAAATTGAGGGTTTCCTCGTGCCAGATGCAACAATGCTTAGATGACTTAAATTCAACCCAGAGAACCGCTTTGGAAGAAGCGGCCTCTCGAATTCGTAAATATCATGAAAGGCAAAAACAAATTTCTTGGCAGTTTGCTGAAGATGATGGTTCATTTTATGGTCAAAAGGTAACACCTTTGGATCGGGTTGGTATTTATGCGCCCGGCGGGAAAGCAAATTATCCGTCTTCTATTCTCATGCTTGGGATTCCAGCAGAAGTTGCTGGTGTTAAAGAAATTGTTGCAACAGTTCCAACGGCGTTCGAGCCTGAAGGACGGTTGGTGTTCGCGGCCGCAGCCCTCGCAGGCGTGACAGAACTTTATACAGTGGGTGGTGCGCAAGCAATAGCTTCAATGGCCTATGGCACACAAACAATCCAAAAGGTTGATAAAATCGCCGGACCTGGGAATGTTTATGTCACGGTGGCAAAAAAGTTAGTTTTTGGTGAAGTCGGAATTGATATGGTTGCGGGCCCGTCAGAACTGACTATCATCTGTGACGGAAACACAAACCCTGATTGGATCGCTATGGATATGTTTTCTCAAGCAGAGCACGATGAAAATGCTCAGTCGATTCTTATAAGTCCAGATGGCGACTTTTTGGATCAAGTCGCTGAGAGTATCAATAAACTTTTACCCAAGATGAAGCGAAGGAATGTTATCACGACCTCTCTTGCACGGAAGGGGATACTCATAAAAGTCCCCGACCTTGAGACTGCAGCGATTGTGAGTAACGATATCTCTCCAGAACACCTTGAGCTTTCCGTTGATAATCCGCAAGCTCTCTTGGATAAGATTCTCCATGCTGGCGCTGTTTTTCTGGGCCGATATACCCCTGAAGCTCTGGGAGACTATTGTGCGGGTCCAAGTCATGTGCTGCCAACTTCTGGTACCGCTAAATTCTTCTCTGCTCTTGGAGTGTATGATTTTCAAAAACGCACCTCTATTTTGAGTTGCTCAAAAAAGGGAGCTTTCGAACTCGCACCGATTGCTATGACGCTTGCAGACAGCGAAGGTCTTGAGGCCCACTCTTTGTCTGCCGCATACAGACGTGATTCTGATTGGGTTAAGTAAAGATTATTCGATAACGAAAGCTTGTCCGAAACCGAGTATAATAGGAATCTTGATACCGTCCCCGGATCGGTAAACTTCGAGTATTACTTTTTCCGTTGGTTTCTTTTTCCTAATTTCTTGGATGATATTGCGCTCGTCAAGAGCGAGGGTATCGCCAACTTTTGTGATGACATCACCAGGGAAAACACCGGCGCGCTCCGCTGCACTCCCCGGATCAATACTTTCGACAAGCATCCCTCTTATGTCATCTCTCCCAAAAAAAAGTTGGCTTGAATTTTGATTTAGGGCCTCACCCGTAACGACGCCAAGATATCCGTGATTATCCTCGATGGCCTTTGAAATCATGGTATTCATGGAGTCGATAGCAAAGTGTGCTGGTGTCGCAAAACCAATTCCCTCGAAGTTGCCTGATTCGGAGAGGATTGATGAGTTTATTCCGATGAGGTCACCGGATCGATTTATAAGAGCGCCGCCTGAGTTTCCTGGATTAATCGCTGCATCAGTTTGAATTGCACCAATGGTTTTTTGATTTGACAAATCTAGTGCGCTGATGATTCCTTGAGACACCGATTGACCTATATTTCGAGGATAACCGATCGCAAAAACGATATCTCCTACATCTGACTTAGATTCGGCTCCAATGGAAATCGGAGTCAAGCCGTCGAGATTGACGTGTAAAACAGCAAGGTCATTTGGTTCGTCCCACGCTATAACGGTTGCTGTTGTCCTTCGACCGTCCCTTAAAGTTACTTCCGCGTCAAAGGCATCAAATAACGTGTCTACGACGTGAAGTTTAGTTAGTATAAATCCCTGTGAGCTTATTATCACGCCGGACCCTAGACTCTCTGTTTCCTTGAGATATAAATTGATTTTATCTTTCGCTGTTCTCTCGACTGAACCGACATTTACACTTGTTGCATTAATGCTCACGACCGAAGGCGCGGCTTTTTTAATTGCAGTTGAGAAAGGGATAGCGTTGCTCTGTGATATGCGACGGAGTTCGGTAATTAATTGGTATTGAATCAACACAAGCGCAATCAAAACTCCACTGAAGATTGGCCATGCTAAAAAATGGAAAATATTTTTGAATAATTTTTTCATTTGGCGGTGTATTTTTACAAATTTTTAAACTCAAAAATTACTTGAATTCGTTTCAGTGATTTTTTCGGCGCTTTTCATACCATAATCCTCTGACAGCGCTCCCTTTGAATCGGGTTCGTCTTTTGGTGCGTAATCCTTGGGCGGGAGCAACGATGTCACATCGTTTTGAGGTTCTGAATCATCGAACATCGCATCCGTTCCTGTTGGCATTATTTTTTGAGCAATCTCGTTGTCACATAGTTCTTGCGCTCCGCTCGCTAGCTGTTGGTAAACATCGCGATAACTCTCCGTCATATGATGAATTAAATCCGCTGTTACGTTGAAATGTTCGTTAACGCTCTCGCGATAACGTTTCTGTTTGAGTTGCTCTTCAGTAATTTTTCTTTCGAGGGATTTGACTTGAGAAGAACTGAAATCAAAGTACTTTGAGATTAATAGCCCCATGAGTATTCCAAAGATTAAGCTTAGTAATATCGTAAACAAGAGCATTCGATTATAACCCCCTCCGCCTCAGAAAATTGCAGATCAACTTACACCAATTATAAGAATATGATATGACTGTAGTATAGCGTTATGATCGCAGAACTTAGAAGGCTGATTAATAAAAATTCTTGAATTAAGGCTGAGATATTGAAAAAGGTGATTGCTGAGGAGGGTAGTTCTCTGATTGAGAGGTACAAAGAGGATTGTCGCGCGGGTCTTTTGAGTGTGGATTACGAACAGGAAAAGCTTATTTATAAACTTGATATATTAAGAGGTGCCATTGACGGCGCTAAGCAGACGGGTTTCCTGTCAAGGTGGAGGAGGACCCCGAAGGTGCCTCGTGGTTTATATATCTGGGGAGGTGTGGGTCGGGGCAAGACTTATTTGATGGATCTTTTTTTTGAGGAGTTGAAGTGTCGACGTAAAAAGCGCACCCATTTTTATCGATTTATGCAAGATGTTCATCGACGACTGCTCATGCTTGAAGGTGAAAAAAATCCTTTACAGAGAGTTACCCGAGACCTCTCGAAAGAATTTCAAACGCTTTGCTTGGATGAGTTTTTTGTTGAAGACATAGGAGATGCAATGTTGCTTCTAGGTTTGCTGGAAGGGCTGCTAAAAAATAATGTCGTGGTCCTCACGACTTCCAACGTCCCACCGTCTCTTTTGTATCTAAATGGATTACAGCGAAAAAGGTTCCTTCCAGCGATTGATTTACTTGTAACAGAGTTAGATGTTCATAAGTTGGGTAGTGGGGAAGATTTCAGAATGACGACTTTTTCCGAAGCAGATCTGTACTTGTCTCCTCTTGGTCCGGGTGTTGAAAATAAATTTTCAGCTTTCACAAGGGAATTAGTCCGCGGGAATGAGTCCGCATTAAAAACAAACAGCGTGATTGAGATAAACGGTAGAGATTTGTTCTGCCGAAAAATTGGCAAAGATGTTGTTTGGATTGAGTTTTCGGTGCTGTGTGAAACTCCCCGAAGTTCCCTAGATTACATAGAGCTGTCCAACAAATTTGATATTGTTTTGGTAAGTAATATACCGAGATTAACAGATGCTAAGTCAGAGGCTACTAGAAGATTTATCGCATTAATTGATGAGTTATATGATCGCAGAATAAAGGTTTTGTTGTCTGCTGCATCTCCAATAGCGGAGCTGTACACTGGTCAAAAATTTGCGTTTGAATTTGAGCGCACAGAGTCTCGTATTGTGGAGATGCAATCACAGAAATATCTGACGAAATCACGTTTGAGCCATCAGTATTAGATTAAACCAGCTGAGTGAAAATTTACCCTACAAAGCTTATTTTCCTTGAAATTTGCCCACCCGTCCGGTAGCATTCGCGCTCCATAAAGTAATCAAGTACGGCTATTAAATGAAAACTTACAGTGCGAAAGCTAACGAAGTCAGTAAAGACTGGATATTAATAGACGCAAAAGGTCAGACTCTTGGACGTATGGCCTCAGAAATAGCGTCTCGTCTCAGAGGAAAGCATAAGCCAGAATTTACTGCGCATATTGACACTGGGGATCATGTTGTCGTCATAAACGCTGAAAGCGTGCAAGTTACCGGCAATAAGGCAAAGAATAAAACCTACTACTCTCATTCAGGTTTTCCCGGCGGTTTGAAAGAGCTTTCTTTTGAGAAGTTGGTTTCAAGGGTTCCAGAGCGTGCATTGCAGCTAGCAGTCAAAGGCATGTTGCCGAAAACCGCCCTGGGAAGGTCGATGTTTAAAAAATTGAAGGTTTATGCGGGGCCTGAACATCCTCATTCTGCTCAACAACCGCAACTTATTGAAATTTAAAAGGATCGAATTCTTATGGCTTCACCGCAACAGTACTATGGAACTGGTCGAAGAAAAACTTCGACAGCGAGGGTGTATCTCAAAAGCGGCACCGGAGCGATAACTGTTAACAAGCGTCCGCTCGATGGATATTTTGGCCGAGAAGTGGCCAGGATGATAGTGAGACAGCCCTTAGAACTGATAGAAATGGTTCAAAAATTTGATGTAAATGTGAGCGTTCGAGGTGGAGGAAGTTTTGGCCAAGCTGGTGCGATTCGCCATGGTATTACGCGAGCACTGATGGAGTACGATTCAGAATTGAAGCCAACTCTCAGGAAGGCGGGTTTCGTAACGCGCGACGCGAGAGAGGTCGAACGTAAGAAGGTCGGCCTGAGGAAGGCTCGGAAAAGGCCGCAATTCTCAAAGCGTTAGGCTTCCGACTTTGCTTGAAAAACGGATCTGAAAGACGTCGAGCTGTCTGCAAGTTCGGCGTTTTTTTTAGCCCTATAGACCAAATTCTTTTAAAACTAAGACTGAGCGGTGATTTTTTAAAGCTTTTCTTCTGATGAAGAGAGAAACTTTTATGTTTCTTCGCAATTTGTTACGGCGGGAACAGATCTTTGATTTCCTTGCCAGCGTTAATCTAAGACTGAATCAGCAGTCAATATGTTATACTTCGCTGAGAATTTGAAATTGCCGGAGCAATCACCAAGCTTCGATTTGATAAGTGAGGATCCAAAATTTGTCTGATGATCGTGCTAAGGTTGGCCGCAGAAAGTTTTTAGTGCGCTCAACTTCGGCCGCTGCGGCGGTCGGCGCTGGGGGTGCTTTGGTGCCATTTGTGGGATCTTGGAATCCAAGCGCCAAAGCAAAAGCCGCCGGAGCGCCTGTTCGAATCGATATAAGTCAGCTGCAGGTCGGGGAAATGCTTGGTCCAATCCCCGCTTGGCGAGGGAAGCCGATTTTTGTAGTTAAGCGTAGCGAGGATCTGATTGCTGCGCTTAACGATGATCCTCAGAGATTGGCAGATCCCAACTCCGACGAGCCTGAACAACCAGAATACGCTCGAAATGAGACGCGGTCGCGACGTCCAGATTTGATGGTTTTGGTTGGTTTATGCCCTCACCTCTTTTGTTCGCCAACTCCGCACATCGAGCTGAAGGCTCAGTCTTTTGATGAAGACTGGAGAGGGGGGTTCTTTTGTCCTTGTCACGGGTCTAGATTCGATCTGGCTGGGCGTGTGTATAGTGGATCTCCGTCATCGCGCAACATGGAAGTTCCGCCTCATTCTTTTGAGAATGACGAGATTCTTGTTGTTGGAATTGATGAAGAGGTTTCTGCATGACAGCTAAAAGTACCGAGCACGGCAAAGTGTCTCTAATTTATAGACTCAGGAGTATCCGCGATTGGGTCGATAATCGTTTGCCAATTATGACGGCTTACCGAAAGCATATGAGTGAATATTACGCGCCGAAAAACTTTAATATTTGGTATCTATTCGGTGTATTCTCGATGGTCGTATTGGTGATCCAGCTTTTAACTGGAATTTGGTTGACCATGAACTATACGCCGAGTGCCGAAGCTGCATTTGCCTCCGTTGAGTATATTATGCGCGACGTGGACTACGGTTGGATTTTGCGGTACATGCACTCGACGGGCGCCTCCGCTTTCTTTTTTGTCATATATGTCCACATGTTTCGCGGCATGATGTACGGTTCTTACAAAAAACCTAGAGAATTGATCTGGATTTTTGGTATGGCGATTTACTTGGTTCTTATGGCTGAGGGCTTTTTGGGTTACGTCTTGCCTTGGGGACAGATGTCATACTGGGGCGCGAACGTAATCGTTTCCCTGTTTGGGGCGATTCCTATCATCGGCGACGATTTACTTGTGTGGATCCGAGGGGATTATTTAATTTCGGGCGCGACGTTAAATAGATTTTTTGCTCTGCACGTGGTGGCTCTGCCCATTGTTTTGATAGCTCTTGTTGTCCTTCATATTCTTGCCCTGCACGAGGTGGGATCAAATAATCCTGATGGCGTAGAGATTAAGGATAATAAAAATGCTGATGGGATCCCCGTAGACAGCGTCCCATTTCATCCTTATTACACAATTTACCACGACGTACCGGGGATAATGGTTTTCCTCTTTGCGTTCTGCGCGGTTCTGTTTTTTGCGCCAGAAATGGGGGGGTACTTTCTGGAAGTGGCAAATTTTCAGGAAGCGAATCCCCTTAAAACTCCAGAGCATGTTCCTCCGGTCTGGTATTACACACCTTTTTACTCAATGTTACGTTCGGTCACATATCCATTGTTCGGCATCGACGCTAAATTTTGGGGTATGCTCGTTATGTTCGGCGCAATCGCTATCTTATTTGTGCTTCCTTGGCTCGACAAGAGCCCTGTCCGCTCTATGCGTTACAAAGGCAGGTACAGTCGCGTAGCGCTGCTCATTTTTGTCGTCGCATTTTTAATTTTGGGTGTTTTGGGCACTCAAGCTGTTAGCCCCGCGAAGACTCTGTTGGCGCAAGTTATGACGTTGGCTTATTTCGGTTATTTCTTTGCAATGCCTTGGTATACGAGGGCAGAAAAATCGTCAGAGCCCCCCCAACGCTTGACCGGACGGTTTATTACAGTTCCGCAGCTCGTGGGGGTCCTGTTTTTACTCGCTATCTTGGTTGCAGTTCCGCTACTAATGACAAGTTCCACGCACGCTGCAGAGGCTAGTAGGGTGCCTTTAAAAGACATTGCTACTGATTTTTACGACAAAGGTTCGCTTCAAAGAGGAATGTCGACATATATGAACTATTGCGCAGGATGCCATGAGTTAGGTTATGCGAGATATGCTCGAACCGCAGACGATTTAAATGTTTCGCATGAGGTGATGGCAGAAAACGTGATTTTTGATGACACTTTGATCGGAGACCCGATTACAAATAGCATGGATTCGGAGAATGCAAAGGCATGGTTTGGGGCAGCCCCACCAGATCTGACGCTCATCGGGCGAGTGCGGAGTCCGGCTTGGCTGTACACGTATATGAAATCGTTTTACGACGACCCGTCTCGGCCGCTGGGGGCAAATAATTCTCTTTACGCGAATGTCGGTATGCCCAATGTGCTGGTTAACTTGCAAGGTGTGGTAAGCTGTAATGACCACGGTACAGACGATCCTACTCAATGCGAGTTAACGCATGTTGACGGCACGGGTAGTCTTAACGAAGTTGAATTTGACCGTGTGGTTGCTGATCTTGTGAATTTTCTTTATTACATTGGCGAGCCTAGCCGGTCCCGCCGGCAAGAAATCGGGGTATGGGTCTTAGCGTTCCTTGCTCTTATGATTGTTTTAACTACTTTGATTGGGCGTGAATTTGGTAAGGATTACCACTAGTTTAGCGCGCGCCGTTTATGGCTCAATTAGTAAGAAAATAAGGGGAAGGGAATATGGGTGTTGTTGCCAAGCGGTCATCGATGACTTTTTATTCAGATGGAATGAGTCATTATAGTCACCGGGTTAGGATCGTGTTGGCTGAGAAAGGTGTTACTGTAGAAACCCTTAATATAGACCCCAGCAACAAACCTGAAGATCTTAGTGAGCTCAATCCCTACAACAGTTTGCCGACGCTCGTCGATAGAGACCTTGTATTATACGAAGCTGATATCATGATGGAATATCTTGATGAAAGGTTTCCGCACCCTCCTTTGTTTCCAGTTTATCCCGTCGCTCGCGCTATGAGTCGGTTGTGGATCTATCGAATCCGACAAGACTGGTGTCCGTTGGTGGATAAATTAATGGCGAAGACTGGTACTCCTGCTCAGTTAGAGAAAGCTAGAAAAGAGCTGCGGAGCAGCCTGATTTCCATAGCGCCTATTTTTGAAGAAAAGCCCTATTTTATGAGCGATGAGTTTACTATTGTAGACTGCTGTGTCACGCCTATTTTGTGGAGGCTCCCGGCAATGGGCATTGACCTTGGGAAGAGTAAAGCAGTGAAATCTATGCTTGATTATCGCGAGCGACTGTTCGAGCGAGATTCGGTAATGAGCAGTCTCTCCGATCAGGAAAGGGAGTTTTTTTAAATTAAGCATGCTTAGAAGACCTTCTTATGAGTTCAGTCATGTCAAGCAGTCGGCCTTATCTACTCAGAGCCCTTTATGATTGGGTCTTAGCTAATAATTGCACTCCCTATATTTCCGTAAATGCCTTTTTTTCTGAAGTCGAGGTTCCCCAAGATTATGTGCGGGAAGGCATAATAATTCTAAACATCTCCCCACAAGCGATTGAGGACCTGACTTTGGGAGAAGCAGCAGTTTCCTTCGAGGGTCGATTTGGGGGCATGCCTTCAAGGGTTTACGTTCCGATTGGCGCTATTATTTCTATATACGCCAAGGAAAATGGTAAAGGCATGGTTTTTGAGATGGAGAATGAGGTCCCACCGACGACTGATCCGGCTTCAACACCCCCTAAAACATCTTCAAGGTCGCTTAAGCCTGACTTAAAAATAGTAAAATAAAGGTGGGAACTTTACTTAATTAGTCGAGGTATTCAAAAACCTCTACTACTTTTGTTACTCCGGCAACGTTGCGGGCTAAATTTCTTGCGAACGCGCCTTCCTCTCGGTGCACCAAACCCATCAAGAAGACTGCTCCGTTCTCTGCAACTACCCTTACCTGGTCAGAAGGCACGGTCTTGTCTGCGAACATCAACGTTCTCACCTTTGTGGCAATCCATGCGTCGTTTCCGCGTGCGATTAAGCTCGTTTTCCCAGCAACTTCAAGTTCGTTTTGTATGAATTTAGTTTTTGTACTAGCTTCACGTGCTATTTCTGTGACACGATCTTTGAGCCTCTCAGATTGCACTTGACCTGTAATAAGCACGAATCCATTGTGGCTCGTAACATCAATATTCGATTTTTTGAGCTCAGGCTCTTGCGTCCGAACATTTACACCTATTTTTGTTTCTATTGCCTTATCTTCGAGTAGGGCTCCGGTCGTTCTCTCGGTAGGATCTTCGATGAGTCCATCGGGTCCTGTGGTTTGCACAAGCACGGTGGTACATGAGGAAAGGAGAATAAAAAGCGGGAAAAATTGTTTGTAATATCGTTTCATATATTCTCTCCTCCGAAGAGTTTGTGATCTATTAGGTCGCACAGGCAATGGATTACGACCAAGTGTACTTCTTGTATTCTAGCGGTTCTATTCGATGGAACTCGAATTTCAATATCGTTTTCATGTAGTTTTACCGAAAGTTTTCCGCCATCGTTTCCTGTTAGTGCGATAACACTCATTTCTCGTTCATGTGCCGCATCTATGGCGCGGACAACGTTTGTTGAGTTTCCGCTTGTAGAGATCGCTAGGAGTGTATCGTTTGTCATCCCTAGAGCTAAAACTTGTTTCGAAAATATCTCTTCATAGCTGTAATCATTGGCTATAGCGGTGATGGTGGACGTATCGGTACTGATTGCGATGGCTGGAAGTCCCGGTCTTTCTTTCTCGAATCGGTTTAATAACTCAGCAGAAAAGTGCTGCGCGTCTCCTGCCGAGCCACCATTTCCGCAACTTAAGATTTTTCCATGATTAAGCAAACTGTTAAGCATTATCTCTGTGGCATCTAAAATTGGTGAGGCTAAGATTGCTGCAGAAGCTTGCTTAACATTGATGCTGTCTTCAAAGTGTTTAGTTATTAGATTTTCAAAGGACATTAATTGTGCTCCATTAGTGTCTTTACATCGGCACGCGGGGATTTTTTTTCAGGTTTTCTTTAGATTAATATTCGCGTTGACGGATTATTGCAAAATGCTTGAATCTCTTTCTTAAGAAGTGTTTTTTCTGGTTGGAGTATTTTGTGCCTCACGAAGAGAAGTAGTCCAATTGTTTTTGTTTATTGTTTTAGCGAGTTGTTATTCAGTCGTGGTTGAGGTTAGTTTCCTATCAAAATATCGGCGAGGCCTTGTCTGAATACAGCAGGCGTTAGGGTTCGGTGAATTTGACCGGAGTCATCAATTTTTAGCTCACCCGTAGAGCCCTTAATCGCATGCGGGTTGCCCGAATCAAGTAGGTCTAATTGTGGGTAAAGAGAAAAAGCATCTGCACCTAGTGCACGAAGCCTTTGCAATATACCTTGGTCCTCAGGTAACGACTGGTCTAGCACTTGTTTGTTACGCGGCTGGTCATAAATCATCCAAGGTGCGTCAACAAATACAATACCATTGAGGTCCAAGTTAGCCTCTGGATTGTCAAATCCGTTGTAAATTGATGGCAATGCGTAGACCGCAATGTTTTCAGCGTAATAGAACGCTAAAGTGGGCTTTATTTGTCTTGCCTGTGCGGGATTGGAAATTAAAAATATAAAATCGATATCCTTTCTTCTTCTTGGTATATGCATCATATTATTTCGAGGAATTATTTCGATCAAGGCGCGTGCACGAGATTCACTTTCTTGGATTTTCAAAAATTCTTTTACGAGGGAGGAATAGTCTGTTTCTTGTTGATAGTTTGTTTTTGACACCACTTGACCACCCGTACCGAGCCAAGATTTTTCGAATAGTTCTTGTAAGCGCTTATAGTCAGGTCCATTTGGCGTAATTATTGCTGCTGTTCGATGACCGGCGTTCGATGCCAGTGAAACTATTTCTTTTACTTCGTCCTCTGGAGATAGACCGAATTGATAAAACTTTGCTCCGCTTATCACCCGAGAGACCATCAGTTCGGGGCTAAGGTCATTTCTGTCCACGTAGTTCAATGCAAGGGTCTGTATTGGTAGATTTTTGAGACGGGAAAGATCTGTGACTTGTGTTTTATCAAGAGGCCCAATAACTAGGTCAACACCTTCCCCTACGGCTTCCTTGTAGATAGAAGAGATTTCTGACGATGTGTCGACGTCATAAAACTTAATTTTAGGGACATCTCGTGATATGCGTAATTCGTCATAATAGGCGCTCAAAAAGCCTTGTTTAATAGCGTTGCCGACAGGTGTTTTTAAAGGCAAAATTACGCCAATAAACCTTGGGCGATTTTTCCAAGTTGAAGCAAGTCTGGCTATTTCCGAGGGCAAGATCGAGGCAGCGGGATGCCGTGCCCAAGTTTGACGCCATCTTGCTACGGCATCTAACTGTCGACGGAGGCTGTAGTTTTCAGCTCTTACTCGTCTTGCGAGCTCAAGCCAACCTCGAGAATCGTACGTATCAGACGCGTTTGCTGCTAATTCAAGCTGAGTCTCACTAAGACGACTGAGAATTAACCAAATCATGTCCGAGGTTTTTTGTGATTGAGGTGCTGCGGCCTCATAGGATTCTAGTAAATTAGTTGCCTCTGCAAATTTGCTAAGTGTTAGAAGGCCGCGGGTTTTCTGAAATATCCACTCTGCTAACAAATTAGTATTTATTTTTTCGATATCTGACGTCTCTATCAAACTAAGCTGTTCAAGAGCCGTGGCGGGGTTCTCTAATTTAAAAGATAAGCGAGCGAGCATAATAACCGCTTGCGTGCGAGTCGAGAGTTCCATTTTTGTATTGTTGTTGGTTCTTAAAAGGTCTTCTATTTTGCTCGCGATCTTTATTGCTGGCGAGCGATTGTCTTGCTCGAAGGCTAAACTTAAAGCTGTGTTCCAACTAACAAGCGCTCGGTTTATAGAGCCCAGATTTTCGAACTCCTGAGCCTGTGACATTAGTGAATCAACATCAGACTCACTGGTCAGTTTCTCTGTCTGAGGTTTTTGAGTTTCGCACCCGATCATGAGCAGCCCGATACTTATAGAAGTAAGCAGGGCTAATATCGTATTTTTTGTCGTTGAAAAACGTGTCATTTATTAGCCGCGATAGTAAGTATTAATCTCTTTCATAAAATGATGCTGCTCAATCGTTTTGAAAGCTTTTATTATGCTATGTTATGAGTCAGTTTGGCGCAATTGCTGTGTTGATTAATTTTTAAAAATAAGTGGTTCAGATTGGAATCGCAATCATGACGGATATTGTATGACAGGTAAATTATATGTTGTGGCCACCCCGATTGGTAACTTAAAAGACATCACTCTGCGAGCGATTGAGACTCTTAAAAACTGTGATCTCATTGCTGCCGAAGATACGAGACACAGTCGGCATTTGCTCAATCATTATCAGATTAAAACGCGGTTGATTTCTTATCACGACCATACAAATTCGCGTGATATAGAGAAATTGATGGAGTTGCTGGAGAGTGGTGCTAAGGTTGCACTGATCTCTGATGCGGGGACGCCGTTGATCTCAGACCCAGGTTATAGACTTGTTGCGATGGCTAGAAAAAAAGGTGTTATTGTATGTCCAATCCCAGGGGTAACAGCACTTATAGCCGGCTTGAGCGTTGCCGGATTGCCAACAGACAGGTTTGTGTTTGAGGGGTTTTTGCCGGCTAAAGAAGCTGCGCGTTGCCGCAGGTTAGAGGCGCTAGCGGCTGAATCACGGACCCTTGTGTTTTACGAGTCACCTCATCGACTCAGGGTTAGTTTGCAAGCTATGATTGATGTATTTGGTCGGTCGAGGAGGATTTTTCTTGTTCGCGAACTTACGAAGCGTCACGAAAATCACTTTTACGGTGAAGTGGAATATGCTTTAGCCTGGTTTGATGAAAATAATAGTCGAGGGGAGTTCGTCATTATCGTCGAGGGGAGTAAAGAAGAGGTTCGCTTAACGTCAATAGAAGAGAAAGCCTTAGAAACTGTCTTGCTACTTCAAGAGGACTTGCCGGTGAAGCGTGCTGTTGTTGTTGCGGCCCTTATAAATGGTGTAAGAAAAAATTCGCTTTACAAACTATACCTCTCTAAACAAAACAGTATGACGGAGTGATGGGGCTTTATAAGTGTCTTGTTCTTTTCCTTAATCTGCAATAGCATCGTCCCCGAGTCAGCTGGACAATTGCTGTTCTCATTTGTTTGAAATGAGGAGAGAGGAAAGTCCGGGCTCCGAAGAGCAGAGTGCCAGGTAACTCCTGGGAGGCGCGAGCCTACGGCTAGTGCAGCAGAAAAGAAACCGCCTCGGCATCTCGGTGTTGAGGTAAGGGTGAAATGGTGCGGTAAGAGCGCACCGCGCGACTGGTAACAGCTCGTGGCAAGGTAAACCCCACTTGGAGCAAGGCCAAATAGGAATCATCTAATGCTGCTCGCATTTGATTCGGGTAGGCCGCTAAAGGTTTGTGGTGACACAGGTCTTAGATGAATAATTGTCCTAGACAGAACCCGGCTTATAGGCTGACTCACCTCAATTAATCGCTCTTAACTTCAAAACCTATAAATTCCCATATCGAAAATTGAGAAATTTTTGGTGGTTTTTTTATGCCCAATTTGCTGTATGTCTGCGAATTTAGATCGCTCTGGTTTAAGGTCGTCGGGCGTTGGGTGTTTAGATCCCCCCAAGTTTCCTCTTTCAGTAAGTCTAATAAACGTTGCTTTTGAGCTATTTCAGTGGTATCTAGTGGTTAATAGTGGGATAATATGGTGAATTGTGGTGAGATATCTAGCTTAGCGGAAAAGGCTCGAGAGAATGTTTCGAGGAATCAACAACGTGAATTTAGATGTTAAAGGTAGGTTGGGTCTGCCTTTGCGATATCGTGAGCAGTTAACTGAGAATAATATTGAGCAGTTAGTAATAACTATAGATACTAATCACAAATGTTTGCTTCTCTACCCGCTGAGAGAGTGGGATCGTATCGAGAGAGAAATTGAATCATTGTCTAGCTTTGAGCAGATGTCTCGGCGGGTCAAACATTTATTAATCGGTCACGCTACAGATTTAGATTTAGATAATAATGGTCGAATATTAATTCCACGGGAGCTCAGGCTATACGCTGATTTAGAAAAACATGTATCTCTTGTGGGTCAAGGCAAAAAATTAGAGATATGGGACCAGTCTGCGTGGGTGGCGCAAAGGGAACTTTGGTTTAGCGAGCCCGTATCGGCGCAGGAGCTTCCTGATAAATTGAGAGCGCTGCCCCTTTGATGAGTAGTAGCAATCTTCATGTCTGATAAGGGACGATGAGAGTGCGATATGGAACTCGGTGAGCACAAGGGAATATTAATCGAGGAGGCTATTCAGGCAATGGTCTACGATACCTCTGGTAGCTATGTTGATATGACTTTTGGTCGTGGAGGCCATGCTCAGAGAATTCTTAATAGTTTAGATAATTCGGCTCAATTGCTGGTTCTAGATAGAGACCCGGAGGCGATTCATATAGCAAAGCAATTGGCTGAAAAAGATGCTCGAGTTACTTGGGCTCATGAAAGATTTGGAAATCTAGGGGATTTGGTAATTGAAAATGGTAGTTTAAACGGGGTTTTATTTGATCTTGGAGTTTCTTCTCCGCAGGTGGATGACCCGCAAAGAGGATTTAGTTTTCTCCGTGATGGCCCGCTCGATATGCGTATGGATCCAAGCAAAGGGTTTACTGCAGCTGATTGGATTTGTTCAGCATCAGAAGATGAAATTGCAGACGTTATTTTTCGATACGGAGAAGAGCGGCATTCACGCCGCATGGCAAAGCGCGTTATTGCTGCGCGCCGACTGAAACCTATATCAACGACCGTGGAATTAGCAGAGCTTTTTAAGGCCGCCCATCCTGCATGGAAACGAGACCGTCATCCGGCTACAAAAGCGTTCCAAGCCATACGAATTTATGTTAACCAAGAACTGGATGAGTTGTCTCAAGGTTTGGATATCGCTCTGGATCGGCTTTGCGTTGGAGGACGGATTGTTGTCATCAGCTTTCATTCCCTTGAAGATCGTATAGTTAAGCGCTTTATGAGTCGACATGTGAAAGGGGATGATTTCCCGAGAGGACTTCCGGTAACGGATTCTGAACTCTGTCCTCGTCTGAAATTACTCGGGAAGCCGCAGAGGGTTTCGGCAGTCGAATTAGCTGATAACGCAAGATCTCGCAGCGCGATCATGCGGGTTGCTCAAAAAATCAAGTAAATATTCTATGAGTCTTTGATTTGGTTATGAGGGATGTTTGATATGAAGGCAAATCGTTACCGAGGCACAAAGCTTTCGTATTCTCGGAATTCTCATGCCCTCAAATTGATTGATCAGCTTGGTTTATGTAGCTCAACCGCTTTTGCATTTATTTTCTTTGTATTTTTAATTTCGATTTCCGGAATATCTGTAATTCGTGCTACCCATGATTATCGTCATGTTTTTATTAGTCTGCAGGAGTCGAGGGAGCACACAAATCAGTTGAATGTTACGTGGGGCCAGTTGTTAATTGAGCAGAGTACATTTGGTGTAAATGGGCGAATCGAGCAAAAAGCAGTTGAGCTTTTGGGAATGCGTGTGCCTGCAGTTGAAGATATTGTTATGGCAAAATTTTAGTGTTTTCGCACCAAAGAGGAGGTCATGTAATGGGCGAAAAAAAAGGAGGTCGTGCAAGAAATAAACAGCGACGAGCACCAGCGAGTGGATATTCTCATGAGGTAGGCAATTGGCTAAAATTTTGGCGCCTTAATTTCCTGTTATTTCTAATGTTTGTTTGTGTTGGGGTTATCGGTTGGCGATTAAGTTCGGTACAAATACTGAACCGTTCGTTTTTTCAAAACGAGGGAAATAATCGAACAATTCGAACGGTTCCTCTCGAGGCTAGTCGAGGATTAATCCTTGATCGCAACGGAGAGCCATTAGCTGTAAGCACCCCTTTGACTTCAATTGGTATAAATCTTAAGAACATGAAACTTGACCGCCCCGAAATTCAGGCCCTTGCAGATGGATTGGGCTTGAATGGGGACGTTTTGGCCAGTCGGATTCAGACTAACTTAAGAATGGGTAGAAATTTTATATATGTAAAGAGACATTTGCCTCCAGCTGAAGCAACCCGTGTTCTGGATCTTGGCGTCCCGGGTGTCGAGTCGCGAACAGAATATCAAAGGTTCTATCCTCAAGGGGAGGTCGCAGCGCATATAGTCGGTTTTAGTAATGTTGATGATGTTGGGCAAGAAGGCCTCGAGTTAGTGTACGACGAGTATTTAAAGGGTAGCCCAGGGAAAAGGCAGGTTGTCGAAGATGGCAGAGGAAATATCTTGGAGGAAATAACTACGCTCAAGAATGCGGAGCCCGGCAATGATTTAGAGTTAAGTATAGACTTTAGGTTACAAAATCTTGCTTACAAGGAGCTGAAGGCTGAGTTTATTAAAAGGCGAGCAAAATCAGCAACAATAGTTGTTTTAGACGTCGCGTCTGGGGAAGTGCTTGCGATGGCCAATCAACCTTCCTATAACCCCCATAACAAAAGCAACCTTACCGATTTTAGCTTAATGCGCAATCGGGCCTTGACCGATGTTTTTGAGCCAGGATCAACAGTGAAAGCGTTTACGATTGCCGCTGCATTAGAGTCCGGTATGTATCACCCTAATACAATTATAGAGACAAGTCCTGGGTGGATGATGGTTAATGGGAATGAAGTTAAGGATATTCACAACTACGGTACTTTAAAGTTGGGTCAAGTGATAACAAAGTCGAGTAACATCGGAACTAGTAAAATTGCCTTTGATATAGGTCCTGAGCCAATACGTGATCTTTTAGAGCGAGTCGGGTTTGGGCGAGTCACAGGAACCGGTTTCCCCGGAGAACGCTCAGGTGTGCTTCCCAGCCCGGTGAGGTGGAGCAAAATCGAGACAGCGACGCTGTCATACGGTTACGGCCTTTCCGCTACAGCCTTACAATTAGCTCAAGCTTATTCAGTAATCGCTGATCGGGGAATCCTAAAGCCCGTAAGTTTGATTAAGCTCAGTAACGGAGAAGTTAGTGATTTGCCGCGCCAACAAATTGTGAGCCCTGACTTGAGTTTGGAGATTCTTGATATGCTGAGCTCTGTGGTTGATGCTGGTAGAGGGGGCTCTGCGATTGAAGCAAAAGTTCCTTTTTACACAGTGGCTGGCAAAACAGGAACTGCTCACGTAGTTGGAAAACGTGGATATGAAGAAAATCTCCACAACTCTTTATTTGTTGGATTAATACCTGTTTCCAAACCAAAGCTTGTAATAGTGGTCGTTATTAATGAGCCAAAAGGAAGTGAGCATTACGGTGGGCAAGTCGCTGCGCCAGTATTTTCTCGAGTAGCATCAGGAGCTATGAGGGTTTTAAATATTATTCCAGATAATTTGCCGCACTTACTATCGGCTGGGAGTGAATAAGAGTAGTGGAGTTTTCTTTGTATGCAGAAAAAGCATCACGGTTGAAAGAGCTTATAGTGGAGCTTCATAATTATCCTGATTTTTATCGACAAGATGTTGAGGTATATGGAATTCAGCTTGACAGTCGAATGATTAAAAAAGGTGATCTTTTTATTGCCTGTCGCGGCCGAAATCGCGACGCAAGAGAATTCGTCAAAACAGCTATCGATGCCGGTGCGATAGCTGTTTGTGTTGATGCAGATGATAACTGGCGGCCGGTACAAATTATTGATGGAGTTCCTGTCGTCGCGATTGATAATCTAGCAGAGAATGTAAGTCTAATCGCTGGTCGATTCTATGACCATCCAAGCGATGAACTCTGTTTAATTGGTATCACTGGAACAAATGGCAAAACTTCATGTTGTCACTTTGTCGCTCAAATATTTGAGAGTGCGGGTCTAAGAGCCGGCACGATTGGGACTTTAGGCATTTCAATGGTTTCTGAGAATGAGTATTTTTCGAATCCCGGAGACCTAACGACCCCGGATTCTGTGCATATTCAGAAGGGATTAAGAATGCTTCGAAATGCTGGTGCTAGAGTTGCAGTTATAGAGATGTCATCTATAGGGTTGGATCAGCATAGAGGAGCCGCACTCAAATTTAATTCAGCTGTTTTTACAAATTTGACAAGGGATCATTTAGAGTACCATGGAGACATGCTCGATTACGCGAGGTGCAAAAAATCGCTCTTCTCGGCAGGTGGCTTAGAGTCGGCAGTGGTTAACCTCGATGATCCGTTCAGTGGCGAGATAATTAAGGAGCTTGATCCAGATGTTAAGCTTTGGACATACAGCAAAAAATACCCGGCGGCATCGATATATGCGGATAAAGTTATTTTAAATAAGGAGGGTTATTGTATGAGGCTTCATACCCCCTTAGGTTCTATAAAGATAGAGGGGTCGCTGCTTGGTTCCTTTAACATATCAAATGTACTGGCCTCTATAGCAACGGTTTTTTCAACTGGAGCTTCTGTTACGACTCAGTTAGAAAAATTTGGCACTTATGTTCAAAAACTTTATCCGGTTGATGGGAGGATGCAGCTCGTAGATGTAGGAGCGGACGTTACAGTTTTGGTTGATTATGCTCATACTCCCGACGGACTTCGAGCAGCATTGGGCGGCGCGCAGTCACATTCCTCCGCTGAGTTGTGGTGTGTTTTTGGTTGTGGCGGCGATCGTGATATTGGGAAACGCTCTTTGATGGGGAAAGTTGCCGAAGATTATTCTTGTATGACGATAATCACAGATGACAATCCTCGACATGAGGACGGAAACGAAATCGTTGGGGATATTCTTAAAGGTTTTAAAGCTCCACAAAGAGTAACAGTCATACGAAATCGTGCGGAGGCGATTGCTTACGCCATTGACTATGCGCCGCCTGACGCTCTGATTGTTATCGCTGGGAAAGGTCATGAGAAATATCAAGAGAAAAACGGAATCAGAACCGTTTTTAACGATGTGGACCGAGCAAGATATGAGCTTTTGAAGCGTAAGGAAAAATGAAATGATCGGTTCACAGTCACTAAGCTCGCTGGCTCAAAATATTAATTCTTATAACGTGGTACCGGACATCGAGTTTTCAAGTATCTCGACTGATACTCGATCGTTGAAAAAGGGCGATTGCTACATTGCGCTGATCGGCGATCGTTTCAATGGTAACGATTATCTAAAGATTGCTGCAATGTCGGGCGCAGTAGCTGTCATTTGCAGTAAGGCTGCGGAAATTCCAATTCCTGCGCTAGTGGTAGAAGATACTCAGTTGATTTTGTCTGCGATTGCCAAAGAAAATCGCGCTAGGAGCATGGCTACTGTGATTGCTTTGACTGGAAGCCAAGGAAAAACTTCGGTTAAAGAAATGTTAGGTTTGATCTTAAATCGAAACGGAAAAACGCTGATAACGAGAGCAAACCTCAATAATACGATCGGAGTTCCGTTGACCTTAATTGAGCTCACAGAAAATGAGAAATTTGCAGTAGTTGAGATGGGAGCAAATGCGCAGGGAGAAATAGCAAAAAGTGTCGAGGTTGCGAGCCCTAATATCGCTCTCATAACGAATGCTAATTCAGCTCATTTGGAAGGCTTTGGATCGTATGAGGCGATTGTTGATGCAAAAGGAGAGATTATAGACGGCCTTGATTGCAATGGTGTTTTAGTTTTAAACGCGAATCAAAAAAGTTGCCATAGATGGATTGAGCGGGCGGGGTCAAAGACTGTCCGATTATTTAGTTATGGAATGCGAAATAAAAACGCTGATTACCAGTGTTCTCTCGCAAAGATTACTCGGGCGGGGGGCATTAGTTTCGATCTGTTTTGCCCGCAAGGTGAGTTATCGATTACTTGGCCGCTCCTCGGTGAGCACAATGTCGAAAATGCGCTTGCTGCCGCTGCCTGTGCTCTGGAGGGAGGTGCTGAATTGCATCAGGTTAAAGAGGGTCTTATTAAAATGCGACCTATTCCTGGTCGCTTATATCTGCTCAAGGGAATTAACGCGTGTACTATTATTGATGACACATATAACGCAAGCCCGAGCTCTTTTTATGCAGCGATAAATGTACTCGCTGCTCAAGGTTCGAGGAGTTCCACTCGGACTGTTTTGGTTGTTGGTGACATGTTAGAGCTCGGTAGTGCGGCAGAAATGTTTCACGCAAAAATAGGGGATGAAGCGAGGTTGGCTGGGATTACAGATTTGTGGGCAATTGGGGCTTTTGCAGATTCTGCTGTTAGATCATTTGGAGCCGGTGGCGTTTGTTATGGGCGGATGGATGATTTGGTTGCTGATTGCGTTACAGCGTCTCAAGCAAATGTCATGTTTTTAGCAAAAGGTTCTAGAGGCTCTAGGATGGAGAGGATTGTAGATGTTCTCAAGGCGACCGATAACT
This sequence comes from uncultured Gammaproteobacteria bacterium, assembly GCA_913048385.1. Taxonomy (GTDB): domain Bacteria; phylum Pseudomonadota; class Gammaproteobacteria; order Pseudomonadales; family Pseudohongiellaceae; genus UBA9145. The sequence continues at coordinate 96,702 of CAJWVZ010000009.1, forward strand.
ATGGTTACTAACTGTATTGACTTATAAAAAGCCCAGATTTGATTGGAGTATTTAATGCTAGTTTGGCTATTTAACAATTTAATGCAATTCAACAATGACTTTGGGGTCGTTCAGTATCTTTCTGTGAGAGGAATATTTAGTTCGATAACAGCTTTAGGCGTCTCGCTTGCTATTGGCCCAGTCTTGATTCGACATTTGGGTCAACGGGATATAGGTCAGGTTGTGCGCGGTGATGGTCCGCAGACGCATTTTTCAAAAGCTGGAACCCCTACTATGGGTGGAGCGCTTATACTCATCAGCATTACCATAAGCACTCTCTTATGGTCAGATTGGAATAATCACTATGTTTGGATTTTGCTTTTAACTACCCTGCTTTTTGGGCTCATAGGGTGGGTGGACGATTATCGAAAGGTTTTTGAAAATAATTCAGCAGGTCTTTCAGCAAGATGGAAATATTTTTGGCAGTCATTAGTCGGTTTAGCAGCTTCTCTTGTGCTCTATTTTAGTGCCGCGGGGCCTGAGGAAATTAGCTATTCGGTCCCGTTTTTCAAAACTATCGCGATAAATGTTGGGGTTATCTATATCGTTATTAGTTATTTTTTTGTTGTTGGTTTCAGCAATGCGGTAAATCTTACTGATGGCCTTGATGGTTTGGCTATATTGCCGTCTGTTTTGGTTGGTGGTGCGTTAGGCGCAATTGCTTATTTAGCGGGTAACGTTGAGTTTTCGAATTACTTAAATATTCCTTATATAGAGGGTGCCGGGGAGGTAGCGGTTTTTTCTGGTGCTTTGGTTGGAGCGGGACTTGGATTTTTGTGGTTTAACACCTATCCAGCTCAAATTTTTATGGGCGATGTCGGCTCTCTGGCACTTGGTGCCTCTCTAGCGCTTATGGCAATTATTGCTCGGCATGAAATTGTTTTAGTGATAATGGGTGGAGTATTTGTGGCCGAGACGTTGTCAGTAATATTACAGGTCATTTCCTTCAAATTTCGTGGAAAAAGAGTTTTTAAAATGGCTCCATTGCATCATCACTTTGAGTTATCAGGATGGCCGGAGCCGAGAGTTATCGTCCGTTTTTGGATAATCACCTTTGTCTTGGTTTTAGTTGGCCTTGCTACTTTGAAACTGCGTTAAGCGGGTTTATAAGAAGAGTTTCTGATGACCAGAGAAACAATAATTCTTGGAATGGGAAAAACTGGGTTCTCAGTCGCTCGTCATTTGTCGGCTAGGGGTGAGTTATTTAGTATTGCAGACACGCGGCAAGCACCCCCATTACTTAAAAAGTTCCGCGCTAGTTTTCCGCACGTTCAGGTTAGGCTTGGAGATTTTTCTGCTCGAGAATTAATTGCAGCGGAACGACTAATTGTTAGTCCTGGATTGAGTTTAAAACAAGAAGAGATCGCTGCAGCTCGTGCTGCAGGCGTTGAGGTGACTGGCGATATAGATCTTTTTTCAAAGCACGCTGGTGCTCCGATTGTTGCGGTTACCGGGTCAAATGGGAAAAGTACCGTTGTTTCTATTCTTGCTAAGATTTTGGAGGCAGACGGCAGAGAATTTGGGCTTGGTGGAAATTTGGACGGTGATCAATGCAGGCCTGCTTTGGACCTTCTTGGCGATGGCCCTGTCGAATTTTATATCTTGGAACTCTCAAGCTTTCAATTAGAGACTACTGAATCCTTAAAAGCGCATGTCGCCGTGATTCTTAATCTGGCCGACGATCACATGGATCGGTACCGAGATTTTGACGCATATCGTTCCGCAAAAAGAAAGATTTTTAACGGATGCTCAAACGTAGTTGTCGACAGAAATGATAATGAAAGTAAGTACGCAGAAGAGCTCGGTGTTCCAGTTTTTTATTTCGATTCGATGAATCATTGTGATGATCATGTCGACCTATGCGTTGATAAGTTAGGGCAATGGATTATTTTGGACGGGAAGAGAGTTGTTGCAGTTAAGGATTTGCAAATTAGTGGTAAGCATAATCTTAATAATGCGTTAGCTGCGGCTGCTTTAGGACTGGCATTGGGTTGTAAGCCGATGTCGGTAGCCAATGGTCTGCGAAAATTTGAAGGGTTAGATCATCGCTGTCAGTTTATAAAGCGTGTAAAAGGTATTGATTTTTATAACGATTCAAAATCAACCAATATTGGTTCCTTAGTCGCAGGTTTGCGGGGGTTCGTGCAAAGAAATAAAAAGTTAGTCCTGATTGCAGGGGGCGATGGGAAGAAGGCTGATTTCAGTCAATTAACAAGCTTAGTTTCTAAAACATGTCATGAAGTTGTTTTAATTGGTTCGGCAGCCGAAGAGATCAGCTTTTGTTTAGATAAAAAAACTAAGCGAACTCGGGCTGATAATCTTGAGGAAGCAGTTCTGATTGCATCAAAGGCAGCTGAACCGTCTGGTATAGTTTTATTTTCACCGGGTTGTGCGAGTTTCGATATGTTTTCTGATTTTCGGCACCGAGGTGAAATTTACAAACGATGCGTCCATCAGCTTCAATGTTGAGAGTCTGTGAAACTGAATTCAGGAGGGGTTTTGAAAAATTTTGCAATTAAAACATTTTCGTCTGCGAATAATCTGCGCTCGGGTCGAATTCCAAAAAACCAGAATTTTATTGGTGAAGTAAATATTGTTGCTGTTGCCTCAGTTTTGCTTCTTGCGATCGGCCTTCTAATGATGACCTCTGCATCGATAGAAATTGCTAGCAGTGACTACGGTAATCCGTTTTATTTTTTAACCCGACAACTTGTGTTTGTGGGCGTTGGGATTGTAGTGGCAGGTGTCGCAATTTTCACGCCAATGTCTTTTTGGAAACGTGCTTCGCCGAGCTTGCTGATTCTTTCATACATTCTCTTAGTTTTGGTTTTTATCCCTGGTTTAGGTCACGAGGTTAGGGGTAGTGCACGTTGGATTTCTCTCGGGTTTTTTAATTTACAACCATCAGAATTAGCGAAACTTTTTATGGTTTTCTATGTCGCAGCTTACCTTGAGTTGAATATAGAAGAGATAAAAGATAACTGGGCTAAGTTTTTGTGGCCGCTGGGTGCCGCAGGTTTTGCCGCAGCGTTACTGCAGCAGGAACCAGATCATGGAGCCATGGTAATTTTATTAGCCACTGTTTTTTGTCTTGTTTTTCTAGCAGGAGCTAAATTAGTTCGAGTAATAAGCTTGATCGCTTTATTTGGTGTTATTGGGATAGCGGTGGCAAGTACAAAGCCCCACGTGCTCTTGAGACTTGTTTCGTTTACAGATCCATTTGATCAACAATATGTCTATACGTCGGGCTACCAGTTAGCGCAATCACTAATTGCATTTGGCAGGGGCGAGTTGTTTGGCATAGGTCTCGGGAACAGTATTCAAAAACTTTATTTCCTTCCGGATGCGCACACAGATTTTGTGTTGGCTATAATCGCGGAAGAGCTTGGCATGGTCGGTGTCTTATTTGTTCTGGCGTTGCTGAGTACCCTAGTTTTGAACGCATTTTTTATCGGAAAGAAAGCGCAAATACAGAATAGGCTATTTGATGCGTTTGTCAGTTATGGAATCGGATTGCTTTTTACTGGCCAGGCTTTGATCAATATAGGTGTAAACGTTGGTTTGTTGCCAACTAAGGGGTTGACATTCCCTTTCCTCAGCTACGGTGGTGCTAGTTTGATTGTCTGTTGCCTGATGTCTTCGATATTGATGCGAATTCAGTTTGAAACTGAGACTAGCTCAGTTCGTAAAGACACACAATAGGCTCTGATAATGGTTGAAAAGCGTAGGATTCTGATCATGGCTGCGGGCACTGGAGGACATGTATTTCCAGCCATGGCAATAGCAGATCGAGTAGCGTCTAAAGGAGTTGAGATTCACTGGATGGGAAGCCGAGGTGGAATGGAGACTAATTTTTTAGCTGACTCGGATTATGTGTTGCATGCCGTTACCGTTAGGGGTCTGAAAGGACAAGGAATCTTTAAGGTCATGAGTGCCCCATTTATGTTATGTAAGGCTATCTATGAAGCGTTAAAAATATTTTCAGCTGTTAAACCGGATTGTGTTTTAGGAATGGGAGGCTTTATTTCTGGACCTGGTGGAATAGTTTCAATTTTGTTAAAAAAGCCGCTTGTTCTGCATGAGCAAAACGCGGTCGCCGGGTTTACTAATAAGATTCTTGCTAAGTTTGCATGTATGGTTTTTGAATCTTTTCCTGGTACATTTGCTGATTCAAAGATAAACCGTCAGTTGGTTGGAAACCCATTGCGAAGACCGATAATTGACCTGGCAATTAAGGACGTGGGTTTAAGAAGCCCGGATCAGTCTCTACGTTTCCTTGTTCTGGGAGGCAGTCAAGGCTCGCGAGCGATTAATGAGATTCTTCCGTCTTTATGCCTCGAATTTAAAGGTAGTAAAAAACTTTTAGTGCGACATCAAACTGGTCAAATTGA
>CAJWVZ010000010.1 GCA_913048385.1 uncultured Gammaproteobacteria bacterium
CTTGAGCTACCATGTCCGGAATGTATAGATGACAGAGATCAGTAAGGGTAGTGACATTAAGTTGCAACATTTTTGAATAATCCCCCCTCTCATGGCTTGTCAGCTCTCCCCAGCGTCCATAGCCCGCGTTATTGATAAGAATATCAATGTTGAGCCCTGCGGATTTGATTTGATCGTACAATTTTATCCCCGATTCAGGCAGAGACAAATCTTCAACAAAAATCTGAGTCTTCCCTCCTGAATCTGTGATTTTTTTAGCAAGAGCCTCTAGTCTGTCTCTCCTTCTTGCAGTAATTATTACTTCTGATCCTCTTTTGGCTAATTCTTCGGATAATGCATAACCTATGCCTGCAGAAGCTCCAGTAACTAGAACTTTTTTTCCTTCATATATCGAAATGATTACTCTCCCTAATCTACTTAGTTAATTGTAAAACAATGCAATATCTTAATGATAAATCGCATGAAAGGTGGGGATCTTATTCACTGTTGTAAACTATTCCTCGGCAACTTCGACTGATTCCGGCATTAATCGAGCAATTTTACTGCCTGCACCATTCTCAATCAGAAGATAAATCTCACCATCTACGCCTGATTCTATATCCCGCACCCTGCCAAAATCATCCAACAAAATTTCCTGCTCGATCACTTTATTTTCATCAATACTGAACCTAAAGAGTTGCTGTGATTTTAGTGTGCCCATTAGAATATCGTTCTGCCACTTAGGAAAAGCATCACCCTGGTAGAAAATAAAACTGGATACTGCAGGTGAGGGTGTAAAATCTACAACTGGTAATTCAATGTCTTCGATACGAAATATCTCCAGTTCATCCCGACCATAGTTCACTTCCGAGCCAGAGTAGTTGATGCCAAGACTATGTAAGGGCCACCCATAGTTATTGCCAGGCTCAATGATGTTGAGTTCATCTCCTCCCCTCGGGCCCATTTCTGTACTCCACAATTCACCATTGAGCGGATTGATCTCCAAGCCCTGAGGGCTTCGGTGCCCCCTGCTCCAAATACTATCTAGCGCACCGGCATCGCCGACATAAGGGTTGTCCTCCGGAATACTCCCATCAAGATTAACCCGGTGTATCTTCCCCCAAGGCAACCCGAGATCTTGCACGCCTGACATAGTGTTGGGACTCCTCGCCCCTATTGAAAAGAAGAGATGCCCTTCTTGATCGAACGCGACTCTTCCACCGGCGCCAATGTCAGAGCCAATTTGATAACTTGCAGCATCGAATTCAATGATGGTCTCTTGGTCGATCCACTGATCGCCTTCTATACGACCCCTAACGACTTTATTCATGCTTGCGGGCCGTTTATATTGCCGGCTCTGAGCATTACAGTCTTCGCAACGGTCTGAGAAATGTAAATAAATCCAACCGTTGTCAGCATACTCAGGGTGCAGTGTCACCTCAAGCATCGACCCTATTCCGCGACGTGGATTGTCATCGTTGTGGTAAGCCTTTGGCGTGCCCTGAATCATTGTTGACTGGGAACCATCAGATGAGATTAAGCGGAGCCCTCGCGTTCTCTCCGTAACGAGAAACTGTCTATCTGGAAGGATTGCCATCGAAAAAATAAGCTCTACGAGCCCATCGACCACCGGTACTGCCGTGAAGGAATGTTTGTCACTGGCAACCACACCTTTGGGAAACTCTATTGGAGTTAACGTATTGAACACCCCGTTGGGCATTAAATCTCTTTGTTCGGCGATAAACACTGCCAGCGTCCTGATCTGATTCGTACTGAGGGTCTCAGACCAAGCAGCCATTCCTGAATCAGGAAAACCATCAGCGATACTAACAGCTATTTCTTCAAGGGTCTGGCCGTGCAGTAAATCTCTACCCACAAGTGGTACGCCGATTGCCTCTCCCTGCAGTTCATCACCATGGCAAACAGCACACTGCTGTTCGTAGAGGGCCTCGAAGGTCAAGTTAGGCCCTGCGGCGGCATAGAGTTTAGTCGAGTTAACTGGAATTAAAGTCAACACAAGCAAAGCAAGGGTCAAAACAGAGATTCTTTTAAAATATGAAGCGTCTTTTGAAAAACAATGCATGGTTATTTCCTAAAAGTGATCGAACATGCTTAACAAGTTTTAACTATTAGCTTATTCGGCAACAGCATCCACTTCAGCTCTTCTCGCTCCAGCGAGTATGCCAGGTAAAGAGTAATTTCCCTCGTGACAAGCATATTCGAACAACGCCGTCTCTTTGTAGAAAGAGAACTCCCCACCCCAAGGCTCGGTGTAAATAGCTGGGTCTTCCACCCTAAACTCATAGAAAATTTCATCGTCCGACCAACGAGTCAATCGTTCGGTAACCTTTCCTGTCGGTGATATGTACGACCCTTGGAGTGGATAGGTATTGATAGTTTCAATAACCAACGTGTCACCCTCATAACTGGCTATGGAATCACCAAACCAAGGCTGAAGTCCTTCGTTACGGTGGTCATCAGCAAAAGGAATGATGCGAACCTCATGACCCATTTCCGACATGAGCAGGATGTGATCTCTGGTTTGTACGAATTGGTAATTATTGTTGTAGATACCGTTCTGCATTACCGGACCTATTATACCGCCGAAGGCAATGCAACGTTCGGAGACCGGTCTGGTCTCGGGACCATCGAAACTGCCAATTTTGGGTAAGTGGGCTGCTCTGCGAAGTGCGGGACCACCATCTTTATAGGGGATCCGGCCATTAACAGGTTCGGTGACCCAAGAAGTACGATACTCACCCTTTACCAACCCCATGGATGGCCCATTATCGACCCAAAATGCGTTATGGCCGCGTGAACCAAACGCTGCAGCGCCCGCCTTAGCTTCCGTTATAGGATTGTTCTGTTGCTGCCTGTCTAGACTCAACCAAAAAGATCCTTGAGCCATTTCATAAGCTTGTTCTTCGCTCAGTACGAGCATGTCAACTCCTGGCCTCCTCTCCATGCGAGTGATTGAGCGATTAGTCCAAATACCCTGCAAGTCTGGCCTACCGTGTTCGGTTCTTGGAGGCTCATAATCTGGAACCTGTGAGTGCACCTGGGGCACGATCACCAACACTGCGAGGCAAAGACCCGTATGAAGCTTTATAAGATTAGGCATAAACAAAAATCCCTGTTATTCCTTGAGCATAAGTTTGGCAAGTAGTCGATTAATCTTGCAGTTACAATGCTTAAAATGAATCACATTCATTCTTTTGAAACGCTTAAAAACTGTTTTTCTAACACGATATCCACATTTATTGTGGACCGCAACATAAAACTCACTTTGTTACAACACAAGGTCTACAGCAAAAATTGAAGCTGGCTCACTTTTGTGACATATTGAAAATATTAAAAACGTATCAATAGGCCAGTTTGACATTGACTATCGTAGCCCTCAAGGATGCACCGCGTCCCCCGAAAAAGCACCGCGTCGACACTATTGTCGAATCAGCACGAAAGGTTTTCTGTGCCTCTGGGTTCGAAAAAGGATCAATAGAAAATATTGCAAAAGTTGCGGGCATCGCTGAAGGAACAATTTATCGCTATTTTGAAAGCAAGCGCAGCTTACTCGAAGAAGTTGTTCGTCGACACTACGATCTATTCTTCGACGACATCCAAAAATCGTTGGCGAGCATTGAAAGTCCCAGCAATCGGCTTCGCTATTTGATCCACCGAACCCTCCTCCTGATACTAGAAGACCGCGGCATGTGTCGACTGCGCACACTTTACAGGTTACTTGAAAATAACGAACTTCCATCGCTCGCACGAAATCAAAACCTCAGAATGGCCGATATGATGGCGCATGAAATCAAGTCCGGCATGAAGGACGGTTCATTTCGCTCAGACACTTCACCAAGTATCGTATGCTACATGATTGGCGGCGCTCTCGAGTTGACGGAGTTTTCCTATGTGCAAACTGGAACGGCAATTGATGCCGACGAGACAACAGAATCTATTTGGCAAACGATTCATGGCGGCATCAGCTCAAAAGATGCGACTGAAGAATCCTTAGCGAGATTAATTGAACGATTGACGCAAGTGACTGACCGATTAGATCCCGCGTGAGTTTTTAGTAATGGTCATCGGCACTGGAAAGACCTTGATAGGAAAGCGGGAGCTTGAGCGAAACATTGTTTACTAACAACAGGATTTATATGTCTCTCTGCATCCCTGAACAGTATCCATTTTGAGCGAGTGGTCTGGTGCAAGCACGCACCTCACCCGTCCTTTTATTCAACAACAATCCAGAGGCTGCGATAAATTCATACTCAGCACCCGAACCAGTTTGAGGTTCAGCTCCGCAGCCAAGCAATAAAATTGTTAGTGAAACTATCAGGGTCGATCTCATATTAAGTTACCTCTTATGAAATGTATCTCTTTTATCGTAAGGCAACGTAAATAGTTGATAGTTGCCTTATCAACTCCAAAAAGGTATTTTTGTAAAAAAGGAATTCAAAATGAAAAATTTAGTAATAGTTTCATTTCCGGCTAAAGCCGAGACATTAGATCAACTAAAAGAACTTTTAAAAGCAGCGCTGCCAGATACTAGGAGCTTCGCTGGCTGCATAAGTGTAAGCACCTATATTGAGGAATCATCAAACACAGTTCACCTTATCGAAGACTGGGAAACACTAGATCATCAAGAGGCTTACCTTTCATGGAGGATAGAAACAGGCCTTTTAGAATTGTTAGAACCTTTATTAGAAGGCGGAGCCGCTAGTCTCAAAGCAACGGTTTGTGGCCCCAAACATGAAAATATATAAAAGCTACGCTAAAAAAAGTGAGGCCGGCGGAGTGTACAACATGGGCATCCCGCGTTCCGGCAAAATATTCCCAAACACTCCACCGACCATAACTTCTTATACGTAAGAGATATTAAAAACCTTCTATGGTTTTTTAATCGGGGCACCTTTGGATTCATAAACAGGCTAACCTTAATCTTCGTACCGAGAGAATCTGGTTGTGCGCTTGATAGTTTACGAAGGTTGGTTCGCTTACAACAATGCAAATTTCAAAAAAGAAGTTTAATCTATGATTACTTGCATCCGGGCTCTATTCACAGCTTTATTATTGACCTGCACAAGCTCGCTTTACTTCGCAAATTCGTCGGCTCAAGCCGGGGATAATGCCTCCCATCGCGACTCCCCTTTCAAAGGGAGCGGCGCAGAGCAAAGAGTTAGCGTAAAACAGATTGGTTCAATTCCAGTTGAGGAGATAGTCACAAGCGCCCGACAATCTTTCAGCAGCCTGCGAGCAGAAATAGACATCGCTGAAAAATCCCTTTACAACACATATAACGACCTGAACGATCTTGATGAATACGACGTTGAGTGTCGGAAAACTGATTGGGCGGGTACGTTTATCCGAGAACAAATGTGTTGGCCGGCATTTCTTACCGAGATGAGCGCGCGCAATGTGCAAGACTGGCGGAGAGATCTTGACATTCTGATCCCTGTCGATCACTTGGTATTGCTGTATGGCGACAAAATGGATGCGCTACGAGCAAATGTGCGCCGTGTAGCAGGTGAATATCCTGACGCCGCCATTGCTCTGCTCGAGGTCGGAAAGCTGCAAGCCGCAATGAAACGCAAACATGACGAGTGTATGGCGCAGAAACCAGTGCTACTTGTGTTCCGACTTTGCAAGTAATGGGCAAGGAGAACTCGGCTGTCCCATCAAGAATTGTATTAGCCGAACACTCTTAAGAAAAATGAGGTTAAAAGAATCCCATAAAAAAGGAGTTTAAAATGAGAAAACTTACATTAGCGATAACATTAGCCTGCTTCGGATTTATCGCTCCGCTGCTTACTTTTGGTTTTGAGGTCGTCGGGGATAGAGTGAATCTGACGGGTAAAATAACATCTACGACCTTGACCGATGAGGGCGGGATTATCAACGTCGTCTCTGACAACGAAATATATGGAAAGACTTGGTTAACCTATAATATTGATTTAGATAATCCGAATTCTGTCAATCAAGGTTCTTTTCAAGGCAGAGCTACCGCTATTAACAATGATGGCTCGAGGGTAAGCTCGACCCGTCAAGGCGTCTGGAGTAGAGATGGCTATATCTATTCTTTTTATTCGCTGGACGACGTAAGTGATGGAAATCAGTACATTTGCATCACAACAATGAACGTCAAAGATGATTCAGTTGAAATGAGATTTTATCCAAAGTGAGTAAAACAGAAAAAACTGAACTGCAGGCTTTTTTGTCCAAAGAGTTTCCCCAGAAAAATTTTCTAATCGAATCCTTTGAAAAAAACACTGTGACTGTAAGGCGTATAGTTAGCAGTGCTGACTTGCGCCCAGGTGGGACTATTTCTGGCCCAACAATGATGGACCTCGCAGACTGCGCGCTCTATGTTGCGGTATTACGGGAAATTGGCATAGTTGCACTAGCTGTGACGACGAGTCTTAATATCAACTTCCTACGAAAGCCGGTCGCTGGAAAAGATTTATTAGGTGTATGCAAAATACTAAAACTAGGCAGATCGTTAGCAGTGGGAGAGGTCTCGATATATTCTGAAGGCGACGACGAACCCGTTGCCCATTCTGTAGGAACTTATGCGATACCTACCGACAAGTAGGTTACAACTTCAGCAGATAAAACGTGTCTTTTCGAGCCGCAGCAAATTAGCAAGATTTCAAAGTCTATTGCTTCTTGACCACCTTACTATCGACACGTTTTTTAGAAAAAATTAGTGAATATCGAAGCTTGTCATTAGTGTTGGGCGAGAGATACTCGCCCTGTCTGTTTTACAGTAACTATTTACTCACTATTTCCATTGCTCCCTCATCGTCTACCACTGGAACTATTGCGGACTCGCAAAGTTCATTCCATCCATATGCGAATTCCATTACAAGAGTGGGGTCATCAGCCTCTACTAAAACTATTCCTTGGCCGGTCGTGAGGTCGTGATATCTAGCAAGTTTTTTTGAACCATCTAGAAACTGAGCATCAAGTTCAGCCAGCGTCATAGAAGCAAAAACTTCATATGCTTCCGGCTCACATTTGAAATCAATCATGTATACCGCTGCATGAGTGATGTTACAAAACAATAACGCAATCGAAAGAACAATATATTTTTTCATCCTAAAGCTCCAATAAGTTAAACACAGATAATTATTACTGTGGTAGAAAACAAATCTGACTATAAGATAGCACCCAGCAACCGAATGGACTAGTCAAAACTGTGCAGTATCACATATATCAAGAGTCGATGACTTTGAAGGAAAGGAGGATCTTGCCGCGCATTAAATACTCACGGCAAGGCATCCACTTAATAAAGGTTCAGTTGGAAAAAATATTAGTAACCAAAAGACTTTTGATAACCAATTTGAAATTGCCAATTAGTGCCCATTTGCGGGCCATTTAGATTCTGATTAATTGGCTTCGAAATTTCTAGTCCAATTCGGTCGTCATGACTTCCGGGAAATATCTTTACCAACTGGTTTAGGCCGAGAGAAAAAGAGGTTGTTGTGCCGCCGTAGTTTGATGGGTTCGCAGCTTGAACAGGCCCATTAATTCTTAGGTCCCTACCCGTAATACCACTTATATCTGAATAACTGATACCAGCAGAAACGGAAGTTTTTTGTGCAACAGACTTTTGAACCCAGGCATTAAGCGTACGAGAATTTCCAAATGCCCAAGCATCTTTCTGTAAATTAGTTCTCGCTCTACCTTGAAAGCCAAAAACCCAATCATTTTGTTTATTGTTTACAAACGTAAACGCACTTAAAAGCGACGTGCTCCCATCCCCAATTTGCATAGCATATGGCAGGACCATTTCTACACGCGTGTTCATAGGGGTAAGAATATCCCCTGTCTCATCATTACTATTAAAGTTTTTTTCAATGCCGAGTTGAACGTGTGCTCTAAACTGCTCGCGCTCAAAAAGTTTTATCAGGGCAGATATCGACAGTGACCTTAAATCTGAAGACTCTGTTTTGAATGAACCCAAAGCAGTGCGCTTTGATGGCATATCCATACCACCCATTGTTGGCATACTCATACCTCCCATGTTCGGCATAACACCCTTGAAGGTAAGAGATTGCATCTCTTTCTGTTCGAACATGGCCATGCTCATCAAGGTAATTGAGTCACTCGGCGCATGCATAAGACCGAGCATCGCCATATCCATTTCCATTTTTTCAGGAACAATACTTAATTTTGTTGACATCATGCCACTTTGATATGGATTAGGATTCTCAATGATTTCAGCCTCAGTAACTTTTCTACTTCCAATCAGGTTATCCGCCATCGACATCCCTACGTAACGCGCAGAAAACATCCATTCGCCCTTATTATGATAATGATCACCCATAATACTTATCGGCGCATGACTAATTGCTAATTCATTTGAATCAGCAAAAACCTTTATTGGCTCATTTAAAGAACAGAGGGTAAAAATACTGATAAATAATTTTTTCATTGGATAGACTCGACATTTAAAAAGCGGAGGTTATGCAGGCAACACCAAAATGTCGATTAGGCATAATGTCACATGAGACAATATGTCGCATCTCAAAACCAGAATACCTTACTTGAGGTTACCCACACCCTCTTCCCCCGCAAATTTCCTAAAAGAATCCTATAACAAACCTTACATAACAAAGGTGGGTAATTTTAATGGGTCGAAATGGTCAGATTGGTTTGGCCCGACAGGTTTAAACTTTGTTGGTGATGTTGCCTTTTAATCGTCGTAGAAAAGAAGTGTAACAACTTATTTTGTATTTGATGTGCTAGTGTATCTAGGGTAGCTTGTATTGGCATAAATGCGACTATTTTCCACTTACGGTCGCACTCAAGATAAAAATTTAAACAGTGGTGTTCACCACGAGGATATCTCGATATGAATCTTGTAGATAAACCAATAGTTTTTGCGGCTTGTACACTAGCGATGAGTTTGCTTTCAGCTTCTTCGATGGCGCAAGACCACAGAGATATAGGTGACGTTGGAGACAGTCCATACGAAGTCGTGACGTATTGGGCTGAGCCTTTTGCAGAAAAAGGATTCGCTTTTGGCGGTGCATCGGGGGTATTGTCAGACCACCCGGGACGCCTGATCGTAAGTCAGCGGGGTGAAACCAAAATACCTTTAGATGTACCTCGAGATTTCCACGGATTTGCAGGCGAACTCGGCATCAGCGTTTTAACTGAGGGTGAAAGACGAACCTGGCAGAACTGCATTTTTATTCTTGACGCAAACGGCAAGGTGGTCGATGTCTGGGACCATCTTGATTACCTCTGTGAAGGAGCCGATGGCCCGGGTCCGGAACGTATCAGAGTCAGCCCTTATGATCCTGAACGCAAGCTATGGGTGATTAACCAAACTCATCATCAAATTTATGTTTTAGCCAATGATGGCAGTGCGCTATTAGCAACATACGGTGAAAAAGGAGAGCCAGGCAAAGACGCAACGCACTACGGCAGTCCGCAAGATGTAGCATTCATGCCAGATGGCCGAATCCTCGTAGCAGATGGCCTGATTAATAATCGTGTTGTCGTATATGATAACGAAATGAACTACATGACTGAGTTTGGCACAGAAGGGGCTGTTCCTGGTGGGACTAATGGAATACATTCTCTAAGCATAGGACCTGAAGGACGGATCTTTGTTCTAGACCGATCAGGTAACGGAGTCAACATCTGGCGAACAGGAGAGAGCTTCACGGAATTTAACTTTGAGCGTCGCATTGATATTTCGGGTATGGCGTTAGATGTTATTGTAAACAAGGACGATTTTTGGATGACAGCTCACAATCCGTTGCGCTTCATTAATTTTGATTTTGAGGGCAACCAAAAATACACTTGGGTGGTTCCTGCAGAATTACCTGACGGTTTCCGTGAAGTTCATAGCTTTAGTGTTTCTTCCGAGGGCGTGATGTACGGAGGCGATAATATCTACGGCCGGCCCCAGAAATGGATAGCCAAACCCGGCGCGAGTCCAGAGCTGCTGATCGAACCACCGTGGATTGGATACTAGACTGTGTGCTGATGTGGTGTGGGCTATGTTTTGAGGTATTTAGGTAACTTTAACTTAGGAGGACGTCGTGGATCTTACAAAACCTGATGGAAATGGCCAGCTTAAAATCACGCGGATGACAATCGAGCCAGACTGCGCGACCTTTGACTATGAAGGACAAGTTGAGGGGTATGGCTCCGTGTTTTGCTCTCACGTCATGGAATCTGTCGACGGAGATCGAACAAGAGGGGTAATGAACGGTGAGGCTAGAACTTTTTTAACTGATGGAACCTTAATTACTGCTCCACACCGAGGAACATTCAAAAGAGACAAATCCACCATCAAACTATTTTTTACTGATGCGGTGGACAACGGAGCAGTGAATTTTGTTGTCTGGAATATCGACGTATTATCAAAAAATGTCGATGTCAGTTATTGGGAGATAGAGTCACCGAACTAATTTCCCATTTCTACACCTGTTTTATTTTAGAAAAAAACCGTGATTTATACCTACTTGCTACGTCAACGCTAAAGGGAGAAAGTCTAATGCCATCTGAAGATATTACCTACGACAACCGATTCGCTGAAAGTTTCTACTATGATGAATCGGAAAAAGAGGCTTTGCGTATGAGTCGTACGGATAAAGTTGCTAAATTTCCGTCAGCTAATGCTCGTTATTCCCGCCCTGAGAGTTAAGCAAGCACAAAGGTAGCGGGAAAGAACCCGTAGATGTCACGACAATTTTGCTGTCATGCCCATGGGTCTCTCATGGCCTCAAAAAATGCATGGTGACCATCAACTATTTGGCGCGTCTTCTCTGGATCAGGTGTTGTATCCCAATTATTTCTTTCGAAAGTTCCGCCGAGAAGTATCCCATCACTCCGCGGGAACATATAAAGCCCGCCATTTCCGATGATTATGTAATCGACCTCATTCTGAGGTAACAGAAAGGTAAGCTGTCCTTTTATAGGGATTAGATCACTGTCATTAAATAACATCCGCGACCCTAGCCCCGTACAATTGATGATTACTGGCTCCTCAAGCTGCAGAACTTCATTAGTATCTTGAAATTCTTTGACAAGTATTTCCCCACCAGCAATTTGAAAATCATTCATCATAGCTGGCAAATAAATGGCCGGTTCAATCAACATAGTATCCATATGCAACACATGCGTAGCATCGAATGGATGTTGTGACGGGTTTAATTGACTGCGCTCTGGATACATGTCGCTATATGTTGAATAAAGACTGCCGGGTTCATCTGGATTATCAGCTATCATATAGTTACTTATCCAGCGCACGCCGTATTTCGAACCAACTAGATTTTGAAAATAGCGATAGGAATGGCGCATCGCACTTTCAAATTGGGCAAGAAATACCGGTGAAACTGCATCATTGTCATAGACTGAAGTCGGTGACCATTGCCCGCCTGCAACATTAGATGTAGTGTTTGGCGGTAAATCTTTAGCATAAATACTTACCTCCCAGCCGGCATTTTGCATTAGTCTAGCTGCAGAGAGTCCTGCGGCTCCGCAGCCCAAGATTGCGCAACGCTTATGTTGAGTTTGGATAGCAAGTTCCATGGCTAAATGAGAAGTGCCCCACGATAATGTAATACCGCCACCACCGTGACCATAATTATGGATTACCACTTTTTCATTCATTTGTTCAGCGCTAACAACGAAACCTTTGGAACGAAAGGGACGTAATCCCGCGATAGAGCGAATAATCCTATCTTCGGAGACATTAACGCGACGTAATGGTGAGCCTGAAGGCGTATAATTCCTAGAATCTTTTTGATTTGTGGTCACGCAATTCGTAAGCAAAGGGAACGCAGCCATTGACTGCAGAATTTGTCGTCTGTTTATCACGATTTCCCCCTCATTTTATTTAGGCTACTTCAATTTATTGGATACAGCTCGCGGTGTCTCCTCAAAATTAATCCTGTAAGCTATCTTGAATTACATAATATTTCATTGGTTTAATTATTTATAGTAGGCTATCCCACTTACTAAAGGTAAATTTGAAATGATCAAAATACTAACAACAACCGCATTCCTGATTTCACTTTTCGTATGTACATTCTCAAACGCAGCCAACGATTTGTACTTTCCAATGGAAGACACTGATTGGGAAGTCATTAGCCCGAGCGAGGCAGGCTGGGATCCGGCGCTGCTAGCAGAGGCCGTGAAACTCGCCGGAGACAGAAAGAGCAGCGGTCTCTTAATATTACAGAATGGAAAGATTATAGCCGAGCAATACTGGGAAAGACCGGATGCCTCTTTAAGATACCGAAACAGTCTCCAAAAATTTGACTTACAAAACCGCCCTATTGAGGACGTAGCATCTGTACAAAAAAGTATCACAGCGATTCTAGTCGGCATTGCTCAGACCCGAGGATTTCTGACATTGGAAGATTCCGTTAGTTCATATGTCGGTTCGGGATGGTCCAACGCTTCTCTAACCCAAGAGTCAGCAATTACAATACGTCACCTACTTACAATGACAAGTGGTCTTACAAGTGATCTTTTTTTTGAAGATAAACCTGGCGAAAAATGGTTTTACAATACGCCCGCGTACCACCTCCTTATGCCAGTAGTTAGCGCAGCTACAGGAAAAACGAGAGATGAAATAACTCACGAGTGGTTAACAAAACCTCTAGGCATGACAAATTCTTTTTGGGTGTTAAGAAATTCGGACTCTTCTGAGAATGTATTTGGCTTTGCTACCACAAACCGAGATTTAGCTCGTGTTGGTTTGATGATTCAAGGTGGCGGTCAATGGAAAGACGAAGTAATTTTTGAAGATCCAAATTTTCTGCAAGAAATGTTAAGCCCGTCACAAAACCTAAACCCATCATACGGTTATCTCTGGTGGCTAAATGGGCAAACTTTTTCACTTGGGTTTTCATCTGATGCTGTACGAAGTAGCGGCCCTATAATTTCTGAAGCGCCCCCCGATCTGATAGCTATGCAAGGAGCTCAAGACCGGAAACTATACTTAGTTCCCAGCCTTAATCTTTTAATCACACGCCTCGGCGAAACCGGCAGTGCCGATGGTGTAACTTTTAATACCGCTTTTTGGAAAGCTCTTCTCAAAGCAAAGCCGAAAATAAAAAATACAAATGCTTCCTTTGACTCAGGTAGCGGAGTACTGACTATCCCCGCTGTGAATGTTGATAAACAATCTTTCTATGTAGAGATGACACTCAACAATTCTAAAACTTTAGATTTCGTTTTGAGCGCATCATTCATTCAGCAAAAAAATCCTGACCCACGCGCGGCAACATTTTCTCTCAGAAACAGAATGCTCTCTATTCCAATTGTTGATACAGTTTCCAATGCTTACAGAGTGAATCTTCTACTAATAAAAGATACCCCACCAACTTTCCGCGTTATAGCAACGTACGTATTAGGCTAGCTCATTTACTAAGGGTAAATTTCAAAAAAGAGCGTTAGACTAGCGCTGGCATCAAGAAGCTGAACTCGCGTATTTATTTAGGCATCACGCACTATGGAACTTTGGATTGCATTCACCATCAGCGCCGCTTTTTTTCAAACATTAAGGTTTATACTGCAGAAATTACTCAGCACCTCAACTCTGACGTCGGCAGGAGCGACTTTTGCTCGGTTTTTTTATTCTGCTCCCTTAGTCGTCTTTTTTTTGAGTCTCTATTTCACGCTGACTGAAACCTCTTTCCCCGCAACCTCATTATGGTATTGGGCCTTTGCCTTATCGGGAGGTCTCGCACAAATTTTGGCGACAGTCTGCGTTATTTTGCTATTTAAAACACGAAATTTCGCAGTTGGCACAACGTTTAAAAAAACTGAGGTGATCCAAACGGCATTGATAGGCTTTTTGATTTTAGGCGATTCTATAGGTCAGGCAGGGTTGACTGTTATTTTGATTGGTTTGATTGGCGTTTTATTACTGTCAGAGATGCCTGAAATACGAGGCGACTGGTTTAGAAGAATTAATAATTACCCTTCTAAGCTTGGTGTTTTATCAGGATTTCTATTTGGCATATCGGCTGTTTGTTATCGCGGCGCGTCGCTTGAGATAGACAGCACCGATCCTTTACTGCGCGCTGGGGTTACCTTGGCCTGCGTTACCTCTGCGCAATTAATCGGAATGGCATCTTGGCTTCGCTGGTTTCAGCCGGGACAAATCAGTGCGGTCTGGGCCGCTCGACGAGGCGCAGCTTGGATTGGACTGACTTCGATGGCGGGTTCGTTTTGCTGGTTTACCGCTTACACACTCCAAAACGCTGCCTATGTAAATGCGCTTGGCCAAATTGAACTGATATTTAGCCTAATCGCATCGGTATTTTTCTTTAAAGAACGGATCACCAAAAAAGAATTGGCCGGACTCAGCTTTTTGGCAATCAGTATTTTCGGAATTGTTTTTCTGATTTAAAATTTGGTTAACCTGATAGACAATTCATACGAATATGTCGATTGCGTTTTCCATCAGGTTGGGAGAGTCTGGCCATACGGTTTTTAGTTACTGTCAAAAAAATTGAATGCTAAAATGTTCTAAGCTTATTTCTCAGCTTAAACCCGAGGACAATCAGTTGCCATATTATAAAAGCGACGAACTAATCAAGTATGAAAGCCTCACCCAACTATATGACAGATCGCTAACTGTTCATGGAATTAAAATTGTTGCAGGCGCAGAAGTCAGTGGTAACAAGGCCGTGCCCGACGACTGGGTATATAAAACGGCCAGGGTAATACAGCTGCTGTTAAACCCAAAGGGACAAGAAATAGACAGCGTTGCACAAGAAAATGCCATTAAGATACTGAAGGGGGAAAGTGGTACTTTCCATGCAGGTTCACCTACTGTTCAAAGAACGCTTTACGGCAGTGGGGACAGCTATGAATTTAACCCATTGCGCTCACCAGAGAAATGGAAAGGCTTGGATGAACACAACGATATCCATGTTAGTAACGATATGGTCTGGTACAGAAATGTCGAATCCCCGAATCCTCCCACAGGTAGAAATGATATCGCTGAAATCATGGAGCATGTACTTCATACAATCCATATGCTCGGGATTAAAGGAGCCGTCGAGGGGTCGTTACAAGCTCTAAATGGATCGGATCAATCCAGTGAAGTATACAAGGCGATGAGTGAAGCGGTTAAGAATGATGCTTTTGATTTGGAGGGATACGGCGGAAGCTTGGATAGGGACCTTGGTTTTACGGGTGAGGTAATTTTAAAAGAATATCTCTACTTGTTAACGTTTGGAATGTGGGAATACAACGAATTTTGGGATAAAGGGTCGTTAGCACCTGAATGGTCAGATTCGGCTAGAACACCTACAGGAGTTCTAGATTTGAACCCTCTAGGCTATGCACTTTTTACGAAGTATCTGGCTCCAGTTATTTCTCGACCGAGCACAGACATTTTGCTTGACGTGTTCCAAAATAATGATCAAGGAGCTCATGGCTATCTTTCAGATACAGTCGAACGAAACGTCATTTCGCTGATAATAGAAGAGGGCATTGTTGCAGAGTCGGCGCTGACAGTTTCTGACTTAAATGAAGAAATAGTGCGTAACGGTCAGGATGTATTAAGTCATACGATAGAATATGGAAGCCAAGTTTATGCATATCAGGATATTGATCAGTTTATTATGGTTTACCTGAGAAATGACGAGTTTTCTTCAGAGTACCAAAAAGAAATAGCTGATAGCTTTCCCGACTACAGTACCGTTAGCTATTCTGAAGTAGTTTCACTTGTTGGGGTAACCGGACTGAGTGATGCGATATTACAAATCGCTAGTGCTGACGGGACCTTTGTCGTCTAACATCGCAGAATCATTCACCCTAAAAATGGTTTTAGAGCTTTATTTGGTGCCGAAGGCCGAACTTGAATGGGAATTCATATCATATACTTACAGTACTTTGAGTATTTCACCTACCATTAACCAATCCCAGATGAAGTTTTCTACAAATTTTTACCACAGCATTTTTTAAATTTACGGCCATTACCACAGATACATGGATCGTTGCGTCCAACCTTTGGAGCGTTGCGTGTGATAGGCGTTTTTGAAGGACAACAGCTTGTGTCGGTGCATTTAGGTTTTTCGTTCATATTCATTCCAAGTTATCCCATTGGTGGGGTAGCAAGTATACCCGAGGGGCATCCCATCTTTAAGCAAATAAGTAAGCGCGATGCTTAAAACTTAACCTCCGTTGTTATTCGTAGCCTTTATCTGGCGTATAGAAAGATAGAACATCACGGGCACTACCAGCACCAGTATTGGTTGTACAAGTGCGGCAGGCGCCACTGATACTGTCTCTATACTTTTGAAAAATGCCAAGATAATTCGCGAACCCCATTCGAAAAATATAAAGATATACATCAGTGGAATCAGACGCCGATAACGCAATGCCACAATAAGATACATCACACCAATCATCAGTTGAGCAATCCCCCATTGCGCAAATAGAAAGATCACACCCTCTGCGCCGCCTTGAGTAAAAGCATCCAATGGGATCGTCGCAATAGACTGAGCACCGCCATCTCCCGCAAATATATGAACACAACTTCGGCAGATTGTGAGCAACGTTATAAAGTAGAAGAAAACCAAAGAAAGCCTGTGTCCTTCAAAGGCATTGTCCACTTGGCCCGGTAAGATTTTTTCTAACATAAGTTTATCTCTTTTCGTTATTTTATGATTTATGCTCTCAAGGAGACTAGTATTCCCCTCGTTGAAAGAAAGTGCAATCAAACACGCAACCAACTACCCCACCCCCTTTTTTCTAGTATTCCTCTACCCCGCACCCCACCCCTGGGGGTACACCCCGATAAGACAGAATGGTTCCATTGTGCCCGTATACATACTATTCTGGACGAAGAATCAGCCTTTTTATAAGGGCATCATGTTAACGTCGCTTTTTGGAAGCTGAGATATTACGATTTATACTCGCGATATTTTGCAGAACGATGCTGCCAACATGTTTACATCAACTTATTGGGGCGTATAGTTAAATGATAAAGATCTTTATCACTCTCCTTCTAGCAATTGTCGTATCTTTTCCTACCTCTTATTTTTATTTTAAATATTCTTTTCTCAATAATTTAAAAGCTAATTCTGAGATAGTGGAGACTAGTTTAGGCTCTGTTGAATACACCCTGAAGGGGAATACTGGTCCAGTTTTACTCTTTATTCATGGGACGCCTGGCGGGTACGATCAGACGGCTGAGGCGACTGACAAGTTCAGAGTATTGACTCCATCAAGACCTGGATACCTACGAACATCTATTCTTCTTGGGAAAACTCCTCTTGAGCAAGCCAAGGTTTTTAAGGCACTACTTGATGCATTGGGTATCGATAAAGTAACAGTAATGGGGGTTTCTGGTGGCGGCCCTTCATCTTTGGAATTTGCTGCAAAATTTCCAGAAAGAACACATGGGTTGATTGCTTTTGAGGCGGTAAGCTACGCAGAAGATTTTACTGAAACCGATGCAGAAATCATTAGCGCTTCTGATTTTAGTCTTTGGATTCAACTTGCTTCTATGTCTTTTCTGAGCAATAAAAATCTTGCTTCTGCGATCCTTCCTAACCCAAATAACAGGGAAAAGCTTCTTAATGAACCAAAAAATGTAGAAGAGCTAAAAAAATTAGTTTGGTCAATTTGGCCACTAAGTGCAAGACAAGAAGGGATTAAAAATGATTATGAGCAATTTTCAAATTTCTCCGCTCCGCTAAATGAAATTACAGTCCCGACATTGGCTATTCATGGAAATGAAGACATTAATGTAGACATAAGTCATGCAACAACGCTAATTGAAAATATTCAGGGTGCTGAGTTATACACAGTAAAGGGAGGAGACCATTACATGAGTTCAACTCATTCCGAAGAAATAAATCCTTTGATTGAAAAATTCATTCTTGAATATAGCCTTCAGTAGCTTGAACTTTTGGAAATCACGAGAAACTCTGATTATTCACCCTTTTTTTACAGCAATAAAGAATTTAGATATAGAGGATTTACAAATGAGATTTGCGTTCGCGACCATCTTAATTAGTTTTTCAGCAGCGTTGTCTGCTCAAACAGGTGCGCTAAATACTCCACAGGGGAACTTAATTGGTGAGCTCTCAGATAAGGCAAGTGCTGTGCGTGTATTTCGTGGCATAAAAGGTGAATTTTAAAAAAGGTATTGGGCATGATCAAACCGTTAACTGCAATAACTCTTCTATGCCTGTCTATTGTAATTCCCGCCGCCTCCAACAGAAGTGCTATCATATTTTCATGATAGAACAACAAATCCTTATAACAATAGCAACGCTTGCTGTAACTCTAGCTGGGTTTTCAGGTGTAGTGGGTATTTTTACTAAAGAACTGCCTGATGATAAAACCCATAAACTAGAAACTTTATTATTTCAAAGTGGTGCAGCGTTATTTGCCTCTCTTACTACTCTAATTACTTCTCAGATAGATGGAGCTTTAAAGAGTGAAGAAGAGTTTAGAGAGTTTTGGATGATCTCTAGTTGGGTTTACATAATCATTACAATAATAGTTTTGACTTTTGCTACTATCGATATAATCAAAACTAAGAGTTACAAGGAAATTAATTACGATATTCTATTTTATTTTTCTTTCTTTGTTGTTATTGCGCTGCTAATTTTTAATGCACTATATATTCAAGATGCTTATTTATTTCATATAGCGCTGGAGATAAACCTAGCTTTTGCATTCGTGTCTTTTTACACGCTAGTAATACCTCCAAAAGGATAAATTAATAATAAAGAGAGGAGTTACTGCAGGTTGTGGATAATTACAAACACTGTAACTCAATGTCCTACTCCCCCCCTTGCTCTATTTGATGTTACCAAGAGTGTTACTAAAATCTAAAGCCATTGCACTCAAGATCCCTCCTCCCAAAACTATTTGAACCCGAGTCTGTATTTCGAAAAGGCGTGGCTGGCAAGGTATACAGCATGGGCTTCTTAAACTTGGAGAGAACATCTCTTAACAGAAGTCCAAAATACCTCGCCAACCACCAAAACGTCCCGACTTCTTAAACGTAAGCTTTAGCAAAACCCTTCGCATGAAGTTGAAGGGTGAGTGATTTTTAGGGATGGGGAGGGTCTGGCTTTGCGGTTAATATTTATAGTACGCTAACCCACTTACTAAAGGTGAATTTGAAAAAGAGGACAGCGTAATGAAATATTTTTCGGTAGGTAATCTTGAATATTTAGTTTCCAATGTGGCCTCATTGTTACCAGAGAATTATCGCGAAATAAAACCACAGTGGGGGCTTGCGACAAGTGAAATATTCTTGTTGGAGAATTATGATAATCCTGTTGTTTTGGTAGCTCCAGAAAACGATCAGGATTCGGAGGACTGGCCTCTAGGTATATTTGAATTGGACGGTGATGTCGAGAAGATAGATTGGATTGGCTTTAACAACTGGAGCTCGTACAGCGGTACTTTCTTATTTGATGCAAACGATGATGGGCTCAGTGATCTATTCGTGCCGGGCCAAAGTGGGCATAATCCGACCGGCTCTCAAGGAGAGATACCTTTCCTTGCGTTGAATAGTAAATCTGGGTTCGAAGATATTTCAGGCGATGTTTTTACTGAACCGTCATATACCCATGGTTGGACTTTTGGGGATTTTGATGGCAATGGGTTTACTGACATCGTCTTAAACAGTCTAAAGTACGATGAATTGCCCTTATCGACTATAATGATGAGTCAGGGCGACGGTACGTTCGTTAGCCGACGCGATTTATTACCTGCTGAAATTGCGGGTGATAAAGCCATGCCTCCTTCGGGCCCTCAGCTACCAAATTACATGTCACTCGCGATTCGCAGTGGTGACATGGATAATGATGGTGATTTAGATCTGATTGTTCCAGAATATAAAACTAATGGTTGGGAGGAAGATAAAGGTTTTTTCCTGAAAAAACTTAATCCCCAGATTTGGATTAATGACGGGTCTGGAAAATTTTCATTTTCTGAAAAAATACTGCCCTTATACGATCAAACAGCATCCACGTATTTCGCGAACGATCTCGAGGTTGTTGATATTAATAAAGATGGAAAACTTGAAGTTATATACGCCGTTGATACCGGAGACATAGGTGTAAACGAAAACTACTTGTCTGACCATCTTGTGATTCTGCAAGAAACTGATGCTGAAGGGTATCAAAATGTTGCAAAAAAATTGGTCGGTAATGATAAGTTAAAAGTCGATGGATATTGGCCAATTGATATTAGTTATAATGATCTAAATGTCGATGGATATGAAGATATAGTGGTCTCACTCTCTCCTTGGGGTGGGGTCGATGCAAAAGACCCGGCAGTTGTAATTTATTACAACAATGGTAACGGGTATTACTCTCCTGAGCTCGTTTCCGTTTCTACACAATGGGCTGTCAATTTTAAACTTTTTGATGATGATGGTGATGGTGTTCGCGACGCCTACATGTTCAATCGTGGGAACACTGTAGACGGTGAAGGCTCTTATGTTCGCTATTCCGGTCAGTTAATTAATCAAGTTAAGGATAGATCAGGCACTGATGGGGACGATATCTTAGTTGGTTTTGGTGATGGCGGTGTACTAAGTCCCGGGCTCGGTAATGATCTTCTGGTTGGTGGCAATGGAGTAGACGTTGCGTCTTTTGCTATTGCATCAAATCAGGTTTCTTTGCTTAAGTCTTCGTCAGGTGTAAGCGATCACGATTGGAAAATAAAGACTGAAGTAGAAAACAACACCTTAATTTCGGTAGAAAGAATTTCATTTAAAGATAAAAAAATAGCTCTAGATCTCGAAGGAAGTGCCGGCATCACGGCAAAAGTCTTGGGCGCTTTCCTGGGTGAAGCAGGCGTGTCTCAACCAGATTTAGTAGGCATTGGTCTTGGTCTTGTAGACAATGGGCTCACATATGAAGGGTTTCTAGAACAAGCAATCGTTGCTATTTTTGGACCTGACCCAAGCGGTGCCGATATGGTGAAGCATTTTTATCAGTCTCTCACCGGTCAAGCAGCGCCTGAAGCTTTAGTTAATCAGTATGCCGGTTTAATTGATGGTGGCAGTCTGGCTCCGGTTGATCTTGCGATGCAAGTCGCTGAGAGCGAATTGAACATACAAAACGTCGGTTTAATTGGGTTGACTCAAACTGGATTGGATTATATTTAAGTTAATAAAAATATCTGGTCACGGTTATCATCTGCATATGTAAAATATGACTGTAAAGAAAAAAAGATTAAAGAATAAAGCGAATTAATATAAGAAGAGGGCTAGGCCACTCACTAAAGGTAAATTCGAAAAAAATAAAAAAGATTTTGGATTTAAAAAAATGAAAAAGCGTATTTTTAGCCGTATGATTCAGTGTTGCCTAGATCATCCAAGATCGTTCTGGCCGATCATTGTTATTGGTGGTTTCGGAGACACGGTTTTTTATTACTGGTTCTCAGGAGAATGATTTCTTCTTTAAGAGTGTTTGCTTACATTTGCATTTGGACAACGCCTCTCCAGATTGCATTAGTTTTGTGGGGCATCGGCATTATTGCCGTTACCGATCATAGTATTATTTCACTATCAAATATCGAGTTTATTAGGAACTACCTTGGCTTTCTCCTCCCTATTATTGAGTGGGCATACGCTTGGTTTTGGATTGCTTTCTTAGATTGGGTGTTTTCTCTACCGATGATTTTACACCAGACCGTTAAGGCAATTGTTTCTACGTGGCTTGGCTATTGGATACTGAAGAGGACAAAGAAACGATAAAAGGGCTACCTAGTCTGCTCGAATGATGACTATTCCTGATGTTTTTTGAGACCAGATTGGGTATCTTTTAGACATGAACAAACTGTTAATAACAATAACTCTTCTCTGCTTTTCTGTTGCTACTGATAAGGATTTATTATGAAAAAGATAATACTTGTCGCCATTTCTTTTTGGAGTTTATCTTATTCATCGCAAGCTTCGGAAAATTCAATAGAAGGTTTTTGGTTTGCTTCAGGCTCAATTGTTGAAATTAAGGTCTGCCAACAATTTATCTGCGCTGAAGTAGTGCACGTAATTACTGAGGAGGGAACGGATCCACTAACTGTCTTAGATGAAAATAATGACGAAAGAAAGCTTAGAAATAGAGCTCTGATCGGTATAAATTTATTTGATGGATTTGAAAAAGAACTTTTATCAGATGAAACCATAAAAGGCGGCAGAATATACGACCCCAGAAGAGGCAAGTTTTATAGTGCAGAGTTGGCTATGTTAGAAAATGGCAACTTACTTGTCGAAGGCTGCTTGCTCTTTATATGTGATGGGGAAGAATGGTTTCCGCTTGTAGTAACAATAAATCCAGATGGCTCGAGGCAGGCTACCCCTAAGGGTGCCCAAGGTATATAACGGCTATTACAGTGTCTAGATAACTTTAGGATTACACGTACTAAGAAAACATGGTGCCGAAGGCCGGCATATTAATCTCTAAACCGCCTAAAAAAACGTATGCTTTACTTGCAGTTACAACTGGCGTTCCCGAAATTCCCGTAACGATTCCTGTAACCAACTTTATATACCAAGGGTGGCCCTGATTTTTAGGGGTGGGAGAGGTCTGGCGCTACGGTTAATAGTTATAGTAGGCTAACGCAATTACTAAAGCTAAATTTGAAAAAAGAGTCGTAATGAAGGCAACTATTGATGCTAAAGAGCCGTCTCAAGAACAACTTAGTTTGTTATTGCAACAATACCAAAATGGAAGGTATCCCGAAACTGAGAAGTTAGCTTTAACAATCACTCAAGAATTTCCTAAGCACCAATTTGCATGGACAATGCTCGGCATTGTACTTAAACAAACCGGTAGAATAAGTGAGTCATTAGTTCCCAGCCAAGAAGCAGTCGCATTATGTCCTCAAGATGCCGAAGCTCACTACAACTTAGGTCTCACGTTCGCAGAGTTAAGAAGACTACACGAAGCTGAGGCAAGCTATACGCAAGCAATAGCGTTGAAGTTTGACTTTGCTTATGCCCACAGTAACTTGGGTGTCACATTACAAGAACTAGGCAGATTAGACGAAGCTGAAGCAAGCTATACACAAGCGATAGCTTTAAAACCTGACTTTGCTGAAGCCCACTACAACTTAGGTACCACTTTTCAAGCACTAGGCAGACCAAAAGAGGCTGAAGAGCACTTCACGCAAGCAATAGCATTAAAGCCTGATTATGCCGAAGCCCATAATAACTGCGGCGTCACACTCCAAGAGCTGGGCAGATTAGACGAGGCTCTAGCAAGCTATAAGCAAGCGATAGCATTGAAGCCTGACTTTGCCGAAGCGATGCTCAATATTTCATTTACTCAAAGTTATATGAATAATTTAGAAGCAGAAATTGTTTCGTTGAAAAATGTATTGCGAATAGATTCTGATGATTATGGTTTGAAGGCTGGTGTGAATTTGGCTATCTGCAACTTTTTAGAAGGGGATTTTACAGAAAGTAAAAAACTTCTTTTGGCGGCTACTAAAATACAAGAAAAAACATCCTCAATATCTAAAAATGAAAGAGTATATTCGATATATCTGTCAAACATTTTAAAATGGCATGAAAATAAATATATTGCTAATAAGAAAGGAAAAAATGACACGACTCTATACGTCCTTGGCGAGAGTCATTCCCTAACCAGCCATCATTTACGTATTCAATATTCAGAAATTGATTTCTTCTGCAGTGCAAGATTAATAAAAGGCTGCAAGCAATGGCATTTAGGAAATGCTTTTAGAAATCAATATAAACATCAATTTGAGAGTATTTTTTTCGCTCTTCCAAAACATAGCTATATTTTAGTAGCAATCGGAGAGATAGATTGTAGATTAGAATCTGGAATTATCGCACATAAAAGGAAATTTCCAGAAAAGCAGATAAGAGAAATAATCTCGAACACGATAGAAAATTATCTCAACTACATTGTAAATAATAATTCTGATTGTCAGCACAACGTTACTATTCAAGGAGTGCCATGTCCAAATCTTGATTTTAGAAATCACTCGGAAAAGGATATTAGGCAGTTAGTCGAGGTAATTAAAATATTTAATTATGAATTAAAAATGCAATCTAAAGAAACCGGGTTTGGATTTTTAGACATACATCAACTAACCAATAAGGGGGATGGAATGTCTAATGGTTTTTGGCATATTGATGATTATCATCTTTCTCCCGGAGGTATGCAGGAAGCCTGGCGGCGATGTGGTTCCGAAAAGTCATATGAACAGTTTAAAAAAAAAGAAGTTAGTTAATGCAAAGAATTAAGGTTACATAATACTAAGAAAACGTGGTGCCGAAGGCCGGACTTGAACCGGCACGAGCATAGCTCACTACCCCCTCAAGATAGCGTGTCTACCAATTCCACCACTTCGGCATAAATCTTCATTTCTATTTCTTACTAATTGGACGGAAGACTTGGGAGATCTTCCTGAGTATTTTCAGTTGTAGGCGATGTCTCGAGTCGCGGAACGTCAGCTTCAATCTCCGACATATTTTCAAGCAGTTCAGGATTAACAACGGGAAGGCCAGCGGTAGAACCAAATCCCGTCTGGTTTTTAGCAACCAAAGACAGAGAAAGACTGGTCACAAAGAAAATGACTGCCGCAACCGTCGTTGCTCTGACAAGGAAATTGCCGCTACCCGACGCTCCGAAAACTGTCTGCGAAGCACCTGCGCCAAACGACGCACCAGCATCCGCACCCTTGCCCTGTTGCAAGAGAACCAGGCCAACGATGATGACCGCTACAACTAAATGCACTACAACAATAATGGTTTCCATACTTTATTTTTCCGCACTTTCCCAAATTGATAAAAATTGTTCGGCGTCTAAAGAAGCTCCCCCGATCAATGCCCCGTCAATATCTTTCTGCTCAAACAACTGAGTCGCATTGTCAGCTTTAACACTACCACCATATATTATACGGGTTTCGTCTGCCAACGCCGGACTGCACTCTCTCAGCGTTTCTCTCAAAAACGCGTGCACAGACTGAGCTTGCTCTGGCGCAGCGGTTAAACCTGTCCCGATTGCCCAGATTGGTTCGTACGCAACAATTGAACCCTTCATAAGCTCTAAGCCACATTCTTCAACTACCACCCGAAGCTGCCGCCCAACTATTTTTTCTGTATCACCGTTCTTTCGCTCTGCCTGTGTCTCGCCAACACACAGGACCGGGGTCAGCCCAGCAGCGCGGGCAGCTTTATATTTCGAGGAGACCAAATGATCAGTCTCATTAAGCCCCTGCCGCCGTTCCGAGTGTCCCACCAGAACTAGGCCAGCTCCAAGTTCCGAGAGCATCGGGCCAGAGACTTCTCCGGTGAAGGCACCCCCTGCCTGATCTGAGAGGTCCTGCGCCCCCAATCTTATCTCCGAGCTCGCGTTGTTCAAAAGATCACAAACAAGCGTCACATGAACAAAAGATGGACATAAAAAACAATCTGCTTTTTCACCAAGTCCGCGCGCGATAATTGTTTTCACCAGAGTCGTTACCGAGGCAACGCTCCCATTCATCTTCCAATTCCCAATGACGACATTTCGACGCATTAATAACCCGAACAGATAGCAGTTGGTGTTTAGAACTCTTCGCAACCGAGATCACAGTTCCCCAAAAAGGGGCGGGAAGTCTAACTAAGAAGACCGCGGGTTGCAAGGTTTCGCCTCAGCTACGGGCGTTTGTGCGTCCCCTACCCAACGGCCGCAGCACTGACTACTTCGCCCAAGGTCTGTGCATAGTTTGCGACATCGTCGGCATTCTCCCCCTCTACCATAACCCTCAATACGGGTTCCGTGCCCGAAGCTCTCAACAAAACCCGACCGCAGTCTCCAAGAGCTGCCTCGACGTCTGCTACCGCTGACAGAACGGAATCGGACTTACTTACGTCTACACCAGAGTTGACGCGAATATTTACCATCGACTGCGGGAATTTATTAATCTCTCCTCGTAGATCCGCAAGAGGCTTGCCTGACTTATTTATTGCCGATAGTGCCTGCAGGGCCGAAATGATTCCATCACCAGTATTAGCCACATCGAGGCATAATAAGTGTCCGGAGGCTTCACCCCCAAGCTTCCAACCCCTTTTTAACAACTCTTTCATTACGTTTCTATCGCCGACAGGGGCTCGAAAAAAAGGAATGTCGAGCTTACTCAATGCTTGTTGCAGTCCTAAATTACTCATCGCCGTCCCGACCACACCGCCGAAATCCAGGTGCTCACGCCGTCGGTCGCATGCAATTAAATATATAATTTCATCTCCATCAACCACGCAGCCCCGATGATCGACCAGGACCAAACGATCGCCGTCCCCGTCAAATGCAACACCGAGATCAGCCTCCTCTCTGACTACCCTCTCCGAGAGAGCTTTGGGCGAAGTCGAACCATGGCCCTCATTTATGTTGAGCCCATCTGGCGAAGTGCCCATCTGAATAACCCTAGCGCCAAGTTCTGCAAATACACTAGGCGCTATGTGGTAAGTAGAGCCGTGAGCGCAATCAACAACAATTTTTAAGTCGTGCAGCTTAAGACTTGAACCCACGGTACTCTTGCAAAATTCTATGTACCTTCCGGCCGCATCATTAATGCGGCTAGCCTTTCCAATATGCTCAGGCTTCACAGTAGTAACGTCCAGCGCTAACTGTTCCTCGATGGCCTGCTCCACTTCATCTGCTAACTTCGAACCATCACCTGAAAAAAACTTGATGCCGTTATCCCGATATGAATTGTGAGAAGCGCTAATCACAATACCCGCTTGCGCACGCAGCGTGCGCGTCAAGTACGAGACGGCAGGAGTAGGCATCGGCCCAAGCAAATTAATATCAACACCGGCCGCAGCGATACCCGCTTCAAGGGCAGCCTCAAACATATAACCAGAGATGCGGGTATCTTTACCAATTAAGATTTTACTTCTGTCGAGCCCTTTATTAGCAAATACCCGACCCGCGGCCCAGCCGAGCTTTAGCATGAAATCGGGCGTGATCGGAGAATCTCCGACGGCACCGCGTATCCCATCAGTGCCAAAATACTTTTTAACTTCCATGTCTTTCCGTTCCTAAAACATTTAGTTGGCTGAAATGACAAACGAAGAAAGATCCAAAATCTATGCCCGCCTCGCCATCTCAAATACCTTGATCGCGTCTATAGTAGCAGAAACATCATGACTGCGAACAATACTTGCGCCACTGTTCAGGCCAATAACGGTAGCAGCAATCGAACCTGCCAACCGCTGTTTAACATCGCGATCGGTAACAATCCCAATCATCGATTTACGAGAAACGCCAATCATCCGAGGAACATCAAGAGGCCTGAGCTCACGCATATTCGTTAGTAGTTTATAGTTGTGTTCCAAAGTTTTACCGAAACCAAACCCAGGATCCACAACCAAGCATGATCGATCGATTCCTTCACTAATCGCGAAACTTACCCGTTCACTCAAAAAATCGGAAACCTCAGTAACAACATCACTGTAATCAGGCGCCTGCTGCATAGTCGTTGGAGCGCCTTGCATGTGCATTAGACATAGAGCTACATTGAAGTTCTTGATGGAATCCAACGCCCCTGAGTCGGCGAGCGCACGCACATCGTTTACCATGCGAGCCCCTGCGTTTATAGCCTCCCGCATCACAAGCGATGAACTTGTATCAATGGAAACAGTAACATCTAGATCCGAGCTCAGCCTTTCTATCACGGGCACAACACGATCCAGTTCTTCTTGAACGGGGACCTTAGCGGCGCCTGGGCGTGTCGATTCGCCCCCGACGTCCACGATAACTGCTCCGTCAGAAACCATTGCCCGTGCGCAAGAAACCGCCTTATCAATGTCTACGCGGAATTTACCTGAATTTGAAGATGCCAGCTCAGCACCATCGGAGAATGAATCTGGGGTAGTATTGAGTATACCCATGACGATGGGAGAGGAAAGGTCGTGCTTACGCTCTCCCGCTTCAAGAATCCGGGCCGAGAACAATCCTAGGTACTCTGGCTAATGTTCGCCTGCTGGGCCACCGATGGGCCCAGCGCCTGAGCTGCTTTGATTTGAGGAACGCTCTTCACTCACCTTTTCCGAGGGACTATGCCCAGAATCGTCGCCATCTGACCAATCGGCCGGCGGGCGGGGCTTATTGCCAGCCATGATGTCATCTATCTGACCCGCGTCAATGGTCTCGTATTCCATCAAGGCATCCTTCATTAACTCCAGCTTGTCGCGATTATCATTCAAAAGAGTGACTGCCTTCGCATAACAATCATCGATAATTCTACGCACTTCTAGGTCGATTTTGCTCGCCGTCTCACTTGAAAAGGACTTATTTTGGCTTGCCGCAGAACGGCCAAGAAAAACCTCACCCTCATCTTCTGTGTAAAGAAGGGGCCCTAATTCAGACGAAAGGCCCCATTTGGTGACCATGTTCCTCGCCATTTCTGTTGCACGTTGAATATCATTAGAGGCTCCGGTGGTGACGCCCTCCTCACCGAGTGTCATTTCTTCGGCGATCCTTCCACCATACAAACTGCAGATCTGGCTCAAAATACCTCGCTTGCTCAAGCTATAACGATCCTCTTCGGGTAAAAACATCGTTACACCCAAAGCGCGTCCACGAGGAATTATACTAACCTTGTATACGGGGTCGTGTTCGTCCACCAAACGTCCCACAATCGCGTGTCCCGCCTCGTGATAGGCAGTATTTTGACGCTCTTTGTCGGACATCACCATCGACTTACGCTCTGCCCCCATCATGATTTTGTCTTTCGCCTGTTCAAATTCCTCCATAGTGACCAAACGCTTGCTGGCTCTCGCAGAAAACAAAGCAGCCTCATTAACAAGATTAGCTAGGTCGGCTCCAGAGAAACCCGGGGTTCCTCTGGCAATAATGCTGGCACGGACGTTATCGTCGACAGGAACCTTACGCATGTGAACCTTAAGAATCTGCTCTCTTCCGCGGATGTCGGGAAGACCAACAACGACCTGCCTATCAAACCGTCCAGGCCTCAAAAGCGCTGGGTCCAGGACGTCTGGCCGGTTTGTCGCAGCGACAACAATAACACCATCGTTGACCTCAAACCCGTCCATCTCCACAAGCAATTGGTTTAATGTTTGCTCGCGCTCATCATGACCGCCACCAAGCCCCGCTCCTCGATGCCTTCCAACTGCGTCGATTTCATCAATAAAGATGATGCATGGAGCCTGCTTCTTAGCCTGCTCAAACATATCGCGCACGCGAGATGCCCCCACCCCAACGAACATCTCGACGAAATCGGAACCTGAAATTGAAAAAAACGGGACCTTCGCCTCACCGGCGATTGCTTTCGCCAAGAGGGTTTTACCCGTTCCAGGCTGACCAACCATAAGAACGCCTCGAGGTATTTTTCCACCGAGCTTTTGAAATTTGTCTGGCTCCCGAAGGAACTCAACAAGCTCCTTCACATCTTCTTTAGCCTCATCTACCCCAGCAACGTCTCCGAAAGTAATTTTAATTTGATCCTCGCCCAACAACTTCGCCTTACTCTTGCCGAAGGACATTGGCCCGCCCTTCCCGCCGCCGGTGCCACCCTGCATTTGCCTCATAAAAAAGAAAAACAATCCAATTATTATTAAAATAGGAAAACTTGCGACCAGCAGCTGAGAAATTAGGCTCTGCTGCTCAGGCCCCCGGCCAATGATCTCGACGTCGTTCGCAAAAAGATCATCCATTAATTGCGCGTCACCGATGGCAGGCATCACCGTCTTCATTCTAGTTCCATCACCGCGTCGAGCCGTGATATCAGTGCCCGCTAGCTCGACCACATCGATTCGACCATCGCGGACTTCCCGCAAGAATTGGGAATAATTGACATTATCTGCCTGTGGGCCCTGATTGATGTTATTGAACACCGTGAGCAAAACACCCGCTATGATCATCCAAAGAACCAAATTTTTTGCCATATCATTCAAGGCTTTATCTCCCAGAACATTAATTTTTAGACCCAATTTTTTCTGTTGTGTCTTCGCTTCGATCGCTCTCAAGCTTAAATATTTTAAACAAGGCCCCATCTGGCCGACAGCTACAAACTCAGCTCGGCCCCCGAAAATAACATAAAATGCAAGAGAAGGCCTTTACCTTGAGATATTCATTTTAAAAATCCCTGTGCAAGCAGATATATTTCGCTTGACCGCGCCCGCGAGGCGTTGGGCTTTCTAACTTTCACCGATTTAAAACTGCGGCGGAGATCGGACTTAAATTGATCCATTCCCTC
Source organism: uncultured Gammaproteobacteria bacterium (assembly GCA_913048385.1). Lineage (GTDB taxonomy): Bacteria > Pseudomonadota > Gammaproteobacteria > Pseudomonadales > Pseudohongiellaceae > UBA9145. Next base: position 30,175 of record CAJWVZ010000010.1, read on the forward strand.
TCCTTGGAACACCTTCACGAGAAGATACGCCCCAGGTTTCAACACAGATCTCGCGAGATCCAATGCAAGCTCTGCCAAATTCATCAGTTTTGCTTGATCAATAACTTTCATACCGGTCATATTGGGGGCCATATCGGAAATTACAAGGTCTGCACCCTCCCTTGGAAGCATCAACTGAAGCTTCTGCAAGACCTGATCTTCACTAAAATCGCCTTGCACGAACTCTACCCCCTGCAACGCATCCATTGGCAAGATATCACTCGCAATTACTTTACCGCTCTTCCCCACCAACTTAGCTGCGATTTGGGACCATCCTCCGGGCGCAGCACCTAAATCAACGACAGTCATACCACCCTTAAATATTTTGTCCTTTTCTTGAATTTCCAATAATTTAAAGCTCGCCCTAGAACGCAAACCACTTTCCTTGCTCTGGCGGACATACTCATCCTCAAAATGTTCTTTTAACCACTGTTTACTCGACTTTGAGCGCGCCATTGTTTTTACCTGTATAATCGTTTTATCTCAACGCAAAAAACTGCGGTGTGGAAATAAGCAAGTCAAAGATATTTCTCAAAATTTAAACATTTTGTTAGAGAGACTCCCGCTGGATGAATCAGATACTCGACAATAGCACCAAAAAAAAATTTCGCTCAATCGGGCACGACCTAAAACCTGTGGTATCGGTTTCATCGAACGGGCTCACCGAAAACGTGATAAAAGAAATCGAACGAGCCCTGATCGATCATGAATTAATTAAAATAAAAGTTTCAATCGCAGATCGCATAGAGAAAAAGGCAGAAATTACGAAAATTTGTGAAAGCTTTAACGCTCACAAAATTCAGGCAATAGGAAATATTCTTCTCATATACCGAGCTTCAAAAAAACCCAACAAAAAATTATCAAACATTGATCGAGCTTACAGGATCTAGGCTTAAACGTGTCTTACTTTCTGAATTTCATACTCAATATCGCCTGATGGCGCATTAACTACTATTTCATCTCCTTCGGCCTTACCCATCATCGCCCTCGCGATTGGGGAGCTTACTGATATCTTACCCATCGAGACATTGGCCTCATCGTCACCCACTATCTGATATGTAACCACTTTATCATCAGCAAAACCTAACAATTCTACCGTTGTTCCAAATATCACCTTACCAGTCGGCGATATCTTACTCACGTCAATTATCTGTGCGTCTGCAAGTTTGCTCTCAATTTCGTTGATTCGCCCCTCACAAAAACTCTGTTGTTCTCTAGCCGCGTGATACTCCGCATTCTCTTTAAGGTCACCATGCTCCCGCGCCTCTGCAATCGCATTAATTATCTTAGGTCGCGTGTCACCCTTGAGCGTGTGCAACTCTTCTCTCAGCTTTTCAGCTCCTTCGATCGTCATTGGTGTGTTTGGCATAATTACTTGTCTTTTTAATTAACGGATAGGATTGCTGGGGACCGGCTTCTCGGGCACACCCGCAACCCCAAACCTAAAATATCTCAATGTTTTAATTCAATGTAAAGCAGCATGAAGCTCTTGCAAGGTATAAACATTCAGATCATTTCCATAGCGAAGAGCCTGGCATGTTGCCAGAGCACCCGCAATCGTCGTGGTGCAAAATACTCCATGTCGGAGTGCCGTGCGTCGAATCATCGAAGAATCAGCTATCGCCTGCTTACCTTCTGTCGTGTTGAAAATTAATTGAATTTCATCGTTCTTAAGCATATCGACAATGTGAGGCCGGCCTTCGGCTACCTTGTTCACCCGAGTAACAGAAATACCGGCGTTAGAGATCACTTCTGCTGTTCCATGAGTCGCAACAATATTGTAACCCAAAGCACTAACCTTACTGGCAACCTCCACAACCGCTTTTTTATCCGCGCCTCTTACACTTATAAAAACATTACCGTGATCCGCAAATCTCTCTCCAGCTCCAAGTTGAGCTTTAGCATAAGCTTCAGCAAAGCTTTTACCTACCCCCATGACTTCCCCTGTCGATTTCATTTCCGGACCGAGAATAGGGTCAACGCCAGGGAATTTATTAAACGGAAAAATAGCTTCCTTCACTGCAAAAGTTTCAGGCACGACTTCTGTTTCGAATCCTTGCAAGGGCAGCTTCTTTCCTGCCATGCATCTTGCTGCAACTTGAGCAAGAGAACGACCGATACATTTTGAAACAAATGGTACAGTTCGGGACGCCCGAGGATTGACCTCGATTATATAAAGTTCACCTTCTTGGTAAGCCAACTGGGTGTTCATCAAACCGATAACGCCGAGCTCAAGAGCAAGTGCCGTGACTTGCTTGCGTATAAGGTCTTGCACTTTTGCCGGTAAATTATATGGCGGCAGGGAACATGCCGAATCTCCGGAGTGAATACCAGCCTGTTCAATGTGCTGCATGATCGCACCTACAACAACCTTTTCTCCATCACAAACCAAATCAACGTCGATCTCAATAGCAGCATTCAAGAAATAATCTAAAAGCACTGGGCTATCATTAGAAACTTTTACGGCATCATGCATATACCGTCGAAGCTCCTCTTCGTTATAGACAATTTCCATTGCCCTACCACCTAGAACATATGAAGGGCGAACTACCAAAGGGTAAGAAATTTCTCGAGCCGCATCCATGCTCTCCTCAACACTGCGGACAGTTTTATTTGGAGGCTGCTTTAAACCTAATTTTTCAATCAATTGCTGGAATCGCTCTCGGTCTTCCGCTCTGTCGATAGCATCAGGAGAAGTGCCAAGCACAGGGATTCCCGCGCGCTCTAAGCGTTTGACTAAATTCAAAGGTGTTTGCCCACCAAATTGAACGATAACGCCTTTTGGCTTTTCAAGAATCGCTATTTCCACCACATCCTCAAAGGTAAGAGGTTCAAAATAGAGGCGGTCAGAAATGTTGTAATCAGTAGAAACAGTCTCAGGATTACAGTTTACCATTATGGTCTCAAACCCATCCTCACGCATAGCGAGCGCGGCATGGACACAGCAATAATCAAATTCAATTCCTTGGCCAATTCGGTTAGGCCCTCCACCGAGCACCATTATTTTGTCCTTATTAGACGGCAGCGCCTCACACTCTTCTTCGTAGGTGGAATACAGATAAGCAGTCGATGATTCGAACTCCGCCGCACAAGTATCTACCCTTTTGTAAACTGGCCTCACCCCCAGCTCATGTCGGTATTCTTGAACAGAATCCTCATCAGCACCGTGCAAAAGCTTTGCGATGCGTTCATCAGCAAAACCCTGACGCTTGAGCGATCTCATCTCCGAAAAACCAATAGACGACAGCTTCCTGCCCTCGAGACTTGATTCAACATGAACCAGATCCTGAATTTGAATCAAAAACCATGGGTCTATGTTTGTCAGATTGTAAACAGTCTCTAACGTCCACTTCTCTCTAAAAGCATCAGCTACATACCAGATACGTTGCGCACCTGGCTCTGTTAGCTCTCGGGTAAGAATTTCTCTGGAATCACTCAATTCTGTGTCGAGAGTGGAATCTAAGCCTGAAACACCGACTTCTAATCCCCTCAAAGCCTTCTGCAAGGACTCTTGAAATGTCCTGCCAATCGCCATGACCTCACCAACAGATTTCATCTGCGTCGCAATTCGATCATCAGCCTCGGGAAATTTTTCAAAAGTAAAACGAGGGACTTTGGTTACCACATAATCTATCGAGGGCTCAAAAGATGAAGGTGTAGCGCCACCCGTTATCTCATTTGATAGTTCATCCAAAGTAAATCCGATCGCAAGCTTTGCGGCAACTCGAGCAATAGGAAAACCAGTTGCTTTCGAAGCAAGGGCCGACGACCTCGAAACTCGGGGATTCATTTCGATGATTACTAATCGCCCATCAACCGGATTGACGCCAAACTGCACGTTGGACCCGCCTGTCTCAACTCCTATCTCTCTAAGAATGTTCAGAGAAGCATTTCTAAGAATTTGATATTCTTTATCCGTTAGAGTCTGCGCTGGGGCTACCGTTATCGAATCGCCTGTGTGAACTCCCATTGCGTCAAAATTTTCAATGGAGCATACGATAATACAGTTGTCTTTTGTGTCACGTACGACTTCCAGCTCAAATTCTTTCCAACCGATCAGCGATTCGTCAATCAACAGCTCATTTGTCGGCGAAAGGTCAAAGCCTCGCGTACATATTTCTTCGAACTCTTCTCTGTTATAAGCAATGCCACCTCCGCTACCCCCCATCGTAAACGAGGGGCGAATAATGCAAGGGAATCCAATTTCTTCAAGAGCCTCTTGAGCCTCTGCTGTGTCATGAGCTATTCGATGACGAGGAGTTTCTAGCCCAATCGACTTCATCGCTTGATCAAATAACTCTCTGTCCTCAGCCTTATCAATGGCTTCACAATTTGCTCCAATCAGCTCGACCGAATGCTTCGCTAAAACCCCGTGACGATTTAAATCAAGTGCGCAATTCAAGGCAGTCTGCCCTCCCATCGTTGGGAGAATGGCATCCGGTTTCTCTCTCTCAATAATTTTTTCAACAATGTGCCAAGTGACAGGCTCGATATAAGTCGCATCAGCCATTGTCGGATCAGTCATAATTGTTGCGGGGTTAGAATTTACGAGAATAACCCGCAACCCTTCTTCCTTAAGAGCCTGGCACGCTTGAGTTCCAGAGTAGTCAAATTCACAGGCCTGCCCAATCACAATTGGACCGGCACCCAAAATTAGAACACTTCGAATATCTTTACGCTTAGGCATGACTCAAATCGGTTCCCTATCACGGTTTTTTGAACCAGCGTTTTCAGAGATTAAATCTATGAAATGATCAAACAAAAAATCTACATCTTGAGGCCCTGGACTGGCTTCCGGATGACCTTGAAAGCCAAAGGCTGGATTATCTTTACATTCAAACCCTTGCAAAGAATCATCAAAAAGAGACTTAAAAGTTACCTCAAGATTAGCCGGCAATGTGTCAGGATTCACAGCAAAACCATGATTTTGGCTTGTTATAAACACTCGTCCGTCCCTCAGGTTTTGAACAGGGTGATTCCCTCCATGATGCCCCAGCCTCATTTTTAGAGTTCTGGCACCACATGCGATTGCCAACAGCTGATAGCCAAGGCAAATTCCAAACAAGGGCACTTTTTTTTCAAGAAATACTTGAATAGCTTCGATCGCATAATCACATGGCTCAGGGTCACCAGGCCCGTTAGAGAGGAAAATACCGTCCGGTGACATTTCCAATACCTCTGTTGCGCCGGTGGTTGCAGGTACAACAATCACCTCACACTCACGCTCACTCAGCATCCTCAAAATGTTATGTTTAACTCCAAAATCGTAAGCGACGACTTTGTATTTGGTTTTGGTATTTGATGAAAATCCCTCTCTACGATTCCACTCTCCAATGTTCCATTCAAATGGTAATTGAGTAGTCACATGTTTAGCTAGGTCCATTCCTTGCAGACCTTGGAATTCCCTAGCTAAAGCTATAGCGCCCTCATCGCCTAACTTTGTATAAGCGTCCCCTGACACAATAGCGCCGTTCAATGGGCCAACATCTCGTAATCTCCTCGTCAAACGTCGCGTGTCGATTTCGGCTATAGCGACTATTTTTTTTTCGGTCAGAAAAGCTTCTAAGGATTGTTTCATCCGCCAATTGCTTGCTGTTAACGGAAGGTCCCGAATAATCACTCCGGCGCCCCAAATCTCTAAGGACTCCATATCTTCCAAATTGATTCCGGTATTACCGATATGAGGATATGTGAAAGTTATAATTTGACGCGCATACGACGGGTCAGTAATGATCTCTTGGTAACCGGTCATCGAAGTGTTAAAAACCACCTCTCCACTGGATTGCCCTCGCGCTCCAAAAGACCGTCCTCGGAATAAACTCCCGTCCTCTAACGCTAAAATTGCCACTTCAGACACGGACTTTGGGCCCCCTGCTTTAAATTTCGAAAAAGTTTCACTGCAAACGCTTCGTCAAAAAAATCTGGCTTTTCATGCATCGACTCGAAATTTACTGCGGACTGTCGGCATAAAAAAAGCGGAGGGAAGAATCTCTTCACTCCGCTTTTTGGAAATCGCAAAGGTTACAGCAATCATCTTACTGAGGGGAGAGTTTAAAGATAAACCCCTACGCTTGTCTATGCTGGAAACCGTTATCACAAAAAAAAATCAAACTCTTGCAAATTTAAAGGTCAAGGACATCCTCCATCGAATACATTCCTGGTTTGCGACCTACAATCCAGGAAGCAGCGCGCAAGGCTCCACTGGCGAAAGTCATTCGATTTGTTGCCTTGTGGGTGATTTCAACCCTTTCTCCGAGACCCGCAAACGTAACCGTATGATCTCCAATAATATCTCCGCCTCGTAAAGACGAAAATCCAATAGTGCCTTTTACTCTTTCGTTTAGTTGACCACTGCGATCGTATACACCGCAATCGTCGAGAACACGATCCGTAGCGCACGCGACAACCCGCCCCATTTCAAGCGCTGTCCCCGAGGGAGCGTCTTTTTTAAATCTGTGATGTGCTTCTGTTATTTCAATATCTACATCTTGACCAAGCGCCAAAGCTGCTTGCTTGAGGAGTTTAAGACAAACGGTTACACCAATACTCATATTCGCGGCTAGAACAATAGGCACTGTTGCTTGTTGAAAAGCTAAAATTTGGTCCCCATCGAAACCAGTGGTTCCTACAACCATTGCCTTAGAATGAGTTTCACAAATCTTTAAATGGGCTGAGGCTGATACTGGTGTTGTGAAGTCGACTAGGACATCGAACTCTGCCGAACTAACATCCAGAGAATCAGTCGCGAGTACTCCAATAGCCTTACCAACAGAGAACAAGCCAGCGTCAGTGCCAACGGCAGGATCACCTGGCGACACGATAGCACAAACTAATCGTAGATCTTCACTAGTTAATAATGCCTCCAGCAAAGCTCTGCCCATCCTGCCAGACGCACCAGCAATCGCTACTCGAATCATCTTTACATTACCCAAAGTTTTTTTATAGAGGGAGGAAATCTAAAATTTGTACTTAATAGAGCCGTAAGCTACTCGACCATTTTGGTCCAAAATACGGGTTGCTGCATTCAAAATCTGCGTGCCCTTTTCGTTGAATATATTTCGAATGCCAAACGAAATCACTGCTCGGTCTTGGGCGCCCGACTTAACGTTATAGTCGTAGCTTAAATCTAAGGTCGTCAAGTTTTTAACCAACGTATTGATCTCATCCATATCAAGATCGTTAATATCCTTGTAAGAATCAAAGTAATTTGTAATTGCACTCGCTGTGTGGTTACCAAACTTCCACGCGAGCATCAGGCTAGTTTGCAATTCGGGGCTCAACATCCGTTCTTCAGGAGCCCCAAACTCTTCTTTTCCTAGATCCAGTAAAAATGAGCTGTTTTTGAATTGATCAACATAGGTGGTTTTACTGCTGAGAGTGAATTCTCCGAACCGGTCGGTGCTCCATCCGTAAGAAGCGCCAACATCAAAACCTGATGATTTTAGATCATCACCTATTATGGGATTCTCAAGATCAAAATCTCGGAGCGAAGACTCATCTGCATATAAGTTTGTTTTAGTGTCAGGCTCTACTGAGGGAGGCGTCGAGAGCTGCATCTGCCACGCGTCAGCGATTAAGCTCAGCCCCTCAACAGGTTCCAATCTCATTCCTAAATTAAAATTAAGCGCTTTGTTGACTAGATCGCCCTCTAGTGAGTGTTCGCTTACCCTGCGCTCTATATTAAATAGAGGAGAAGACTGGAAAAGCGAGGAAGGCGACTGAGCAGTTGATTCGTCTATCCAGAGGCCCACATCATCCTGCGCGAAAGCCAACCCAAAAGGTATCGAGATCGCTAAATATATGAAAAATAGCTCACCCTTTCGCTTGCGCATCACCAAATTCCTTTTACCGTCACCATTTTTACACATAACAAAGCGCATCCACACGTGAGCTGAAACCTTAGCACCTAAGGAACAAAAATTGAATCCCGAAAAAACAATCTATAACCATTAGCGCGTATTTTTTAAAACCAATAAAGCGTTCTTAAGTTCCGATACAGTTTTATCGCTGCCAGGAAATATCATTTTTGGTCGAAGTTCCGCCAGCGGCTCAAGGACAAAGGTTCTGTTCAATGCTCTTTGATGCGGAATTACCAAACCGGGCAAATCAATTTTAGAAGAACCGTAGGTAATGATATCTAAATCAATGGCTCTAGAATGATAGTGAGTGCTCGCATACTTTTCGTCGCCTGTAAGCTCGCAACGACCAAGCTCTGACTCAAATCGTTTTAAAACTCGAAGTAATCGGATTGGGCTCCAATCATCGTCGAGTGTTATTACCACAACAGCATTTAGGAAGTTGGGGGCGCCGGGCTCTAGCCCTTCAGCTTTGGTCCTAAAAAAAGAAGAAGCTTCAGGGATACCCTCACTAATACGATCAAGTTTTTCAAGAGCCTTCGCTAATAATTGCGCGGGTTGGCCATGCTTACTCGGTATATTAGAACCTAACGCAATAATTGACTCAGTTTTGTTAAGTATTTTCGTCATGATACTGAGCTGAGAGCTCATGCACTGCTTCAACAAATATTCCAACATTTTCCGGAGGAACGCCCGGGGTTATGCCATGTCCTAGGTTGAATATATGCCCCTCACCCGCTCCAAAACTTGACAATATTGAGCCTATCTCCGATCTTATCACCTCCTCAGTTGCATAAAGAATCGAAGGATCTAAATTGCCCTGTAAAGCCACCTTCGTTCCGACCCGACCTCTCGCGCGGCCAATCTCGGTGCTCCAATCTAACCCTAAAGCAGTCGCGCCTGCCTCAGCTTGAAGTTCCAACCATTGGCCACCACCTTTTGTGAAAATAATAACCGGGACCGCACGCCCCTCAGATTGTCGTCTAAGTTTTTTAATGATTTTTCTCATATATTTTAACGAAAACTCTTGGTAAGCAGCGCTTGTTAGCAGCCCTCCCCAGGTATCAAAAATTTGAACAGCTTGGGCACCTGCAGTAATTTGAGCATTCAAATAATCAACAATTACCACAGTTAATTTTTCCAGAAGGAGATGCATGTCAGTCGGATGATTGTACAAAAACTGCTTTGCCTCCCGAAAATCCTTACTACTTCCGCCTTCAATCATGTAGGTCGCAAGAGTCCACGGGCTTCCGGCGAAACCAATAAGAGGAACACTGCCATCAAGCTCTCTGCGAATCAGTGAAACTGCATCCGTCACGTAAGTTAAATCACGAGATATATTAACGTCCGGTATCTTCTCAACATCTTTTCCAGTCCTAATAACTTTCCGGAATTTCGGACCCTCTCCCTCCACAAAATACAAGCCCTGTCCCATCGCGTCTGGGATAGTAAGAATGTCAGAAAACAAAATCGCCGCATCTAATTCATATCGTCTAAGGGGTTGCAACGTGACTTCGCAAGCCAATTTTGGGTTCTTGCATAAACTCATAAAGTCGCCGGCTTCCGAACGCACCTCTCTGTACTCGGGAAGATAACGACCTGCTTGTCTCATAAGCCATACAGGGGTTTTATCGACTGGCTCTCGAAACAACGCTTTAAGGAATCTGTCGTTTCTCAAAACAGGCATCTCAGAGTTTATTTCTTTAGTCTGATCGTCATAAATTTGTGCCAAAACGCGTCACCTCCAAAATGTCTTTGAAAATAAAGATAGTACTCCTAAAAACAACAAAAAGGCTCCGATGTTTGGAAGTTTTACAGATGTGACTCTGGCCTGTGAAGAGAACTAATCTCAACCTAATACATTCAATTACTTCGAAGACCAAACACCACGACAACGATAAACGAAATGCAGTGTTTTAGAACCGAAAATGATATGTTAATCCTCGCACAGCGAAGATCCCGCACCAAGGGTAGCACGTAATAAATTAATTGGAATTTCTGAGCTTATTCCCGCATCCCCAACGGCATGGAGCAAGATGAATTTCAATATGTTGTTTTCTGTTTTCTTGTCAGAAGCCATGAATTCAAGGAATTGCTCAACGCTGATTTTATCTGGAGGAACTATATTTAATTGGAAATTGTTCTCAAGCACTTGCCTCACTCGAAAAGCTTCGCTCGATGAAATCCAGCCAACACGCAACGAAAGGTCTGCGGCCATCACCATCCCCATCGCAACTGCCTCACCATGAAGCACATTGCCGAAACCCATTGCTGCCTCAATGGCATGACCGAACGTATGACCGAAGTTCAATAAAGCCCGAGCACCAGCCTCTCGCTCATCTTTCGCGACAATCTCAGCTTTTATTTCACAACTACGCTTTATTACACTCGTCATAAGCGCAGGTTCTTTTTGAAGAAGCTCAGAGCTGTTCGAATCAAGCCACTCAAAAAAGTCTAGATCGTTTATTAATCCGTACTTGAGGACCTCTGCAAACCCGGCCTTAAGCTCTCGTTGCGGCAACGTTGAGAGAACGCTTGTATCCGCAATCACACACCTCGGCTGATAGAAAGCGCCTATCATATTCTTACCAAGCTCATGATTTACACCAGTTTTTCCACCGACTGATGAATCTACTTGTGAAAGCAAAGTCGTTGGCACCTGTACGAAATCAATTCCCCTTAGATATGTTGCAGCAACGAACCCAGTTATGTCGCCCACCACTCCACCACCTAGAGCAACAAGCGTCGTTTTTCGATCATATTTTCCCTCTAATAAAAATTTATAAATTACGTTTATTGTTTCTAGTGTTTTAAAGCTTTCTCCATCCTGTAAAACCACTTGACTGCAACTTCGATCAGAAAAAAATGACTTTGCTTTCTCTAGATAAAGAGGCGAAACGACGGTGTTCGTGACAATTACAACTCGCCCCTCATTAATGTTCATGGGAATCAAATGTGATTGAGCAAGCAACTCTGACCCGATAAAAATTGGATAACTCCTCTCACCGAGATCTACAATTATCTTCTGCATTTTGCATTCCTTTAGTCTTGCAACTTTCGCTCAATTCTCGGGGTTGTATCTAGCAGGAAGCGTGAACCCTGCGTCTTTAACGAGAGATTTTTTTTAATTGTCGGTGAATTTCTTTGGCTATGAATCTAGCATTGCGGCCGTTCGTTTCAATACTGATATCAGATACTTCTTTATATAATGGATCTCTAATTGCAAAAAGCTGACGGATTTTAGTCTCTCTGTCTTCGACCTGAAGCAATGGCCTTGAATTATCCCCGCTCATTCGCCGAATTTGTTGATCGATTGAGGCTCGTAAATAAACGACATCTCCTCTCTCACGAAGCATACGTCTGCTTTCTTCAGCAGTAACAGAACCTCCACCCGTTGCAAGGACAATATTTTCCTTGCTGGTTAGAAAATCAATCATTTTTCTTTCACGCTTCCGGAAGCCCACCTCCCCTTCCACATCAAAAATCCAGGGAATATCTGCGCCAGTTGCTTTCTCTATTTCAGCATCGGAATCAAAAAAATCTTGCCGCAACAGCTCTCCCAATAATCGACCGACCGTCGTTTTACCAGCCCCCATAGGTCCGACTAAAAAAACGTTTTTTCTATCAAGCATAATAACTAGCTATCCAATCCATTGGGGTCCAAAACGCTCTACGAGCGAATTCTTGTCAGCCTTTCAATGTCCATCTTTTCAGACATTTTTTTACACGGCCTTAAAGCGATTATTAATCATTTAAAAAAACAGTATAGCAGTGTATAAAACAAGTATCTGTCATGTGTCACAAATAACTTCGTTACTAGAACCGAAACCAAAACGTCGTGACAAAAGGGCAGCGTCTAGCACTTCGCGTTTTTTGAGTAAGCACAGGGACCAAAATAAGTGAAAAATCGGCTCGTCAGGGTGTTAAAAATTCTGCCAACACTAGCAATCGTTGGAACAGCTGGCCTTCTTATGGTTGCCGCCGCTGCCTACTTGTATTTGGCCCCGAGATTACCAGAGGCGGAAAATTATCGAAATGTTAGGCTTGAGACTCCCCTGAGGATATACACGTCAGATGGCTTTCTAATTGATGAGATTGGCAATCGCCGAAACCCAGTAACCTTTGAGGAAATACCCAAAGTTCTTATTGACGCTCTGATAGCGACGGAAGATGCACGTTTTTATTCCCATCCCGGGGTCGATTTTCAGAGCCTTTTAAGAGGTCTCTATGGTTTCATGCGAGGCGTTAATTTAGGGGGCGGCAGCACCATCACTATGCAACTTGCTAATAATCTCTCTTTTGACAGTGACAACGTATATTTGAGAAAGTTCAAGGAAATTCCCTTTGCTCTACAAATCCAACAAGAGTTAACAAAAGAAGAAGTTCTTACCCTTTATTTAAACACGATTTATTTTGGAGCTGGAGCCGACGGCATCGGAGCTGCCGCCTATATTTATTATGGTAAGCTCCCAAGTGAACTAACGCTGGCCGAGGCAGCAATGATGGTTTCACTCCTGCCCTGCCCGTCTACTTGCAATCCGCTAGCAAACCCTCAGAGGTCGATTGAGCGTCGACGTACTCGACTAAAAAACATGGTTCGCGAGGGAATGATTGATAACACCGACTTCCTTCTGGCTGATGCTGCGCCGATCACGGCTTCACCTCACGGCCGAAATATAGAAATCCCTGCACCATTTGTCGCCGAGATGGTAAGACAAAACCTTTTCTCTCAATACGGTGAAAAAATTTACTCTCAAGGGTTCGAAGTTACCACCAGCATAGACAGCGACAAACAAATTGCAGCAGCAGAATCCCTGACTTTTGGTCTTGAAAACTACTATGACCGAAAGCATGGTTATAGAGGCCCGAGTGAAACCCTTTTAGATGAAGATTTTGAAACTTTGATGAAAAAGCTATCGACTTTTTCAAAATACGGTAACCAAGAACCTGCTGTGGTTACAAAAGTGAACGAGAAGAGTTTCAATGCCCTGCGTAAAAATGGTCAAGAAGTAAAGGTAGAGTGGGACGGAATATCTTGGGCATATGCTTTTCAAAGCAGAAACGAGGCTTGGCCTCCGCCATCTGAAGCCGCTGACTCCGTCACTGTTGGCGATTTGATTTACCTGAGAGCGAGCGAACGGCATTGGGAGCTCGGCCAGATACCGGATATCGAAGGAGCTCTTGTATCAATTTCTCCAAAAAACGGGAGAATATTGGCTTTAGTCGGCGGATACGACTTTAGAAAAAGTCAGATTAACAGAGTTCTAATTCCGCGCCCACCAGGTTCTAATTTCAAACCGTTCGTCTACGGAGCAGCAATTGAGGAGGGATATACCGCGGCGACAATAATTAACGATGCTCCAATTACCCGTGGAGATTATCGTCCGAATAATTATGAAAATAATTTTTTGGGTCCAATGACTCTCCGTTATGCGCTAAAAGAATCTCGAAATGTCCCCACTGTTCGTCTTTATGACCAACTTGGATCAGAAAAATCTCTCTCGTTTGCAGCAAAACTTGGGATACCCACGGAAGGCTTTCCTCGCAACGACCTTACAATAGCTTTAGGTAGCAGGGACGTAACCCCATTGGACATAGTTACAGGATACGCCTCCATAGCGAACGGGGGGTTTAAAGTTGACCCTTGGTTGATTAAGGAGATTAAAAACTTAAGTGGCGAAACCCTCTTCAACGCTGACCCCAGACAAGTCTGTGTGAGCTGCAAAGATGAGGATGTGCCGACGAGAGCTCCCCGAGTTATAGATTCCCGAGTGGCGTTTATTCTTGGCTCAATGCTACGCTCGGTCATTGAAGAAGGGAGCGGCGCTCGGGTAAATCGGGAGTTGAATAGAGTCGATCTTAAAGGTAAAACTGGAACGACGAACGGGCCGCAAGAATTATGGTTTTCAGGTTTTAACGAAAACATAGCAACGACGGTGTTTGTAGGTTTTGATCAGCCCCAGCCGCTTGGAGAACAAGAACAAGGGGCCACGATTGCAGTGCCGATCTGGATCGACTACATGAGGGAGGCGTTAAAAGGCCAGCCTATAGAGACCACAAGGAAACCAGATGGCATCGTCGACAGGCTCATTAATCAGAAGTCAGGGGAAGTCGCCACGCCTGGTGACTCTGGAAGCATGTTTGAATTCTTCCGAGTTGAGAATGCTCCAGACGGACAATCTGACACAGAGGAAAATGACCTTAAAGAATCGATAACAACCGAAACCTTGTTTTGATCTAACTAGACTCGTCGCGCCGCGAAACGTTTCTTAAACTTATCTACCCGCCCACCGGAATCAAGAATTTTCTGCTTACCTGTATAAAATGGGTGGCACGCCGAACAAACTTCGATCGTGATGTCTTTACCCATAGTCGACTTTGTTTCTATCGTATTCCCACACGAACACGTAGCTTTCATCACATCATAGGACGGATGGATATCTGGTTTCATAATAAATTCTCCGCGACGCACAATAAAGTGTCGCTATTCAAAAACGAACGCTTCAAAAATGACAAAAATCTGGGATATTCCGCAATTGTATCAGAGAAAATGGCGATGCCCAGCTGATCAGGAGCAGGATTCTAACAGAGAGAAGATCAGAAGCAAATAATAACCCTGTGACGCGTTTTTAACTTATTCAGCTAGGATCACCTCAATTTTTTGTGATTTGCGACTACTTCTTCCATAATCAAAGCGAAAAGCGACTCGACTAGGCTGCCACTTAGCCCAAATTTTTTGCTGTAATCCCTTAATGAACTTAGCTTTTCTGTCTCTCTCTTACCGTCCAGCGCTTCAAGACTGTATGCTGCCTTGACCTCTCCCACTTGTTGGGTGATCTCAAAACGTTTCGCAAGCAAATCAACTATTTGAAGATCGACCTGATCTAACTGCTGGCGTTTAATCTTTAACTCCTCCGGTATCTCTGAGATCGTCATATTCTTACTCCCTTTTTTTGCAAACAATCAGTCGTTTCTAGCCTGAGCATTTTCGACTTAACAAAAGATCCTGTTTAAAGCGAACCATACACTGCGGTTGCGGGTCAATCACAAATGAATCTTACTGAGTTTTAATTACCGAAGCCTTATAATATTCAAATGCTAAAAGCTAACTTTTTAAAAAGGCACGGGGACAGTCCCGACAATTTATTCGAAAAATACCAAGGCTTAATATTGCGAGTGGCAATTCCCTCTCCTATGCGGACCCACTTCGATTACTTGCCTCCCAAGGAAACTTCATCAAAAACGGGAAGTCTCCTGCCTGGGAGCCGGGTACTTGTGCCTTTCGGTAAACGGAACATTTTAGGATTTGTCTTAGCACACGCTAATGGATCAAATATTGGTTCAATTAAACTAAAAGCCATAATTCGTGCCTTGGATGAGGAGCCTACCGTATCACCGGCGCTGCTAAAAACCCTGATTTGGGCCTCAGAGTACTACCAACACCCTATAGGCGAAGTTTTATCGACAGCAATTCCATCAAAATTACGATCGCCCAGCCCCAAGATTTCTAAAAGCTATGCATGGGTATCTAAGAGCAACGACAAAGCTTACTCCGACTTGAAGCGAAAACCCCGCCAAATGGCGCTTCTAAATTTCATCCGCAATAACACAACTGCCATGTCAACGAATGACATCAGAGCACAAGGATTTGACTCATCGTTGTTATTGAAACTTGAATCGAGCGGTCTCTTAATCAGAAAAGCCATGGCAGCCCCTCCCGGTCCCTCAACATCTTTAGTGCCAAAAACAAGCACAATTATCAATTCAAATGTAATCTTGAACTCAGAGCAGAAAGCCGCCCTTAAATCAATAAGCTCATCCCAAAACCGATTCTCAACATTTCTCCTCGACGGGGTAACGGGCTCAGGAAAAACTGAAGTTTACATAGAGGCTATCTCTCAACAAATTAAACTAAAGTCTCAGTGTCTTGTATTAGTACCTGAAATTGGTTTAACCCCACAAACATTTAGTCGATTTAAAAAACGATTTGATTGTCCTATTATAATGTACCATTCAGGCTTATCCGCAAAAAACAAGATGATAGCTTGGTCCCAAGCGTGTGATAAAAACCCTTTTATTGTAGTAGGAACAAGATCTTCTGTATTCCTTCCGATGCCCAATCTAAGTTTAATTGTGATTGATGAAGAGCACGACTCCTCATACAAGCAACAGGAAGGCTTTCGTTATTCAGCCAGAGATTTCGCTGTGATGCGCGCGCACAACGAGGGCTTTCCAGTAATTTTGGGATCGGCAACGCCAAGCCTTGAAAGTCTTCACAATACGATTATTGGAAAATCTACCCGACTAGAACTGTCACAACCGGCGACCGAAGCTAAACCGAATACCACCCGAATAATTGACATTAACAGTATTGGCTTAGAGGAAGGATTCTCAGAACCGTTACTCGAAAAAATGTCAGAACATTTATTGCAAGAAAACCAAATCCTAATTTTTATAAACCGACGGGGATTTGCTCCAGTTCTTTTCTGTGACACATGTGGCTGGGCTTCAGAATGCGACTCCTGCATCTCACGAATGACAGTTCACAGTAACCCTGCAAAACTACGATGTCATCATTGCGCCCGAAGCAGGTCGATTCCGTCAAAGTGCCCGAATTGCGGCTCTTCGAAACTGGAGACATATGGTCTGGGAACACAAAAAATTGAAAACTTTCTTACACACCGATTTCCAACAATCCCAAAAATTAGAATTGATCGGGATTCAACACGCGGAAATTCTAACCTAAATAAAAAACTGAACGAAATTTCATCTGGAAAGTCCTGCTTACTGATCGGTACTCAGATGTTAGCTAAAGGTCATCATTTTCCAAATATTTCTCTCGTTATCGTGCTTGATGCTGATGCTGGGCTTTTTAGCTCGGATTTTCGTGGTCAAGAACAGATGGCTCAAACACTAATCCAAGTTTCTGGACGCGCGGGTCGCGGCTTGAATGCAGGCGAGGTAATAATACAATCTCGTCACCCGAATCACGAAACCCTTAATCTAATAGCATCTCGATCCTTTAAAAAACTGGCGCAACTGCAACTCATCGAGCGTAAAAATGGCGATTTACCACCCTTTGCCCACCTGTGCCTTCTGCGCGGAGAATCTAAGAATCTAAAAGATGCTGACGAGTTTCTAAAAAAGATTTTAGTCCTTTCCAAAACCCTTAAGTTAGAAACCAAAAAGGACATCATTAGACTCGGACCAATACCAGCACCTAGAGAAAAAAGAGCGGGAAGGTTCAGAGTTCACTTAATCTTGAAAAGTCAAACTCGCTCGCTCTTACAAAATCATTTAAAAGAGCTTCTTATTCTTATTTTTGAAAAAGGCGTTCCGAGAAAAGTTCGCTTCCATGTGGATGTAGATCCAATAGAAATGCTTTAAGAATAAAAGAAGTCAATGTTACTCTATTTTATATCGATTCAACCGATACATTTTGGTAGCACCCTCTTGACAAGAGATAGAACTGATACTCACCGTTTATGTGATCTACAAATGAACCAAGACTTTGCAAAAATTCGCCCAGAACCTCTTTTAGATCGGAAGATTGTTCAAGCACCACCAAAATGGCACCTAATGCTAACAGGTATGTCGGTCGGTGTTGCATTAGGTATCTTTGGTTGTGCGTTATTTTACCTGTCAGGAATGGTTCCTCCTTTAGCTTCTCAGACCTCATCTATTTCAGCGAGCTCTTCAGATATACGACCAGCAGAAAAAGCTACTCCTGAAATAACAGTTGAACCAAAACTCGAGCTTGAATTTTTCACCGCTCTCGCTGACTGGGAGGTCCCAGTCAACGCTATTCCAATAAATATTTCTGAAGAGTCTGTTGAGAATTTAAAAGAAGACGAACTTTCTAGCGCTTATTTACTGCAAACAGGGGCTTTTATTCAAAGAGAATTAGCTGATTCAGAAGCCAATCGACTTCAAGCTCTCGGAGTCACCGCCCAGGTTAAGCGACAAAACCTTCCAGGTCGCGTTCTTTTCTTGGTTCAGTCAGGACCCTATCAAAACAGCTCTGCACTCAATCAAGCGGAAGCGCTACTCCGTGAAAATCGAGTCTCATCCTTACGACTCACAGTTCAGTAGTATTTTTCTCTAGTCAGCGACTTGATTTCCATCAAAAACACACAATAATAGACTCAAGATATCGCTGAAGTATCGACGGCTCGCTCGACCCGGAAAAATAGTGTTACTCACGTTTGCTCTGCTAGCTTTACTAACACCATTAGGAGACTTATCTTGGAACAATTTAGGGGCACTACCATCGTTTCGGTACGGCGTGGGAACAAAGTTGTTATAGCAGGTGATGGTCAAGTATCACTCGGAAACACGGTACTAAAAGGTAACGCAAAAAAAGTTAGGAGACTTTATGATGGAAAAGTCATTGCTGGTTTTGCTGGAGGTACTGCGGATGCGTTTTCATTATTTGAAAGATTTGAGGAACAACTTGGTTTGCATAACGGAAAATTAGTTCGCGCTGCCGTAGAGCTAGCAAAACTTTGGCGAACAGAACGATCCTTACGACGCCTTGAAGCAATGCTACTAATTGCAGATCATGAAGCATCACTAATCATCAGTGGAAATGGCGATGTCATAGAGCCAGAAGATGCTCTAATGGCAATTGGGTCAGGAGGCATGTACGCACATTCTGCAGCAAAAGCCTTACTTAGAAATACCAAACTTGATCCTGAAGAAATTGCTAAGAAAAGTTTGGAGATAGCTGCTGAAATCTGCGTTTATACTAATCAGTCGCACACAATTGAGACTCTCGGGTCGTAAGACCTACCTCTTTCTCACAAACCACGTTCATCAATTTTTTGAGATTTGAAGAATGACACTTAGTAAAAATATAATTCCACAAAATAACGTGATGACTCCAAGAGAAATTACATCAGAACTTGATAGGCATATTGTTGGACAGGCTTCAGCAAAACGTGCCGTTGCAATTGCACTTCGTAACCGTTGGAGGCGGATGCAGCTTAGCGGGGATCTGAAGAATGAAATTACACCAAAAAATATTTTAATGATCGGCCCGACCGGCGTGGGTAAAACCGAAATTGCTCGACGATTAGCCAAACTCTCGAATGCGCCTTTTATAAAGGTTGAAGCAACGAAATTTACGGAGGTTGGTTATGTCGGAAGAGATGTAGAATCAATGATACGCGATCTGACAGAGATAGCAGTAAAAATAGTTCGCACTGACGCCATGAAACGTGTTCAAAACAAAGCCTCTGATAGAGCAGAAGAGCGCGTATTAAATCTGCTTCTTCCAACAAGCGAAACTTTAGAAACGAATGAAAAAACAAACAACACCCGTCAAGTTTTTCGAAAAAAACTTAGAGAAGGACTTTTGCACGGTAAAGAAATCGAAGCTGAAATAAAAGATAACCACTCCGAAGTTGACATCATGGCACCCCCGGGTATGGAAGAAATGACCAGCCAACTGAAAGGAATGTTCTCCCAGATAAGCAATGGAAAGAAAAAAATTCGACGTTTAACGGTTGAGGATGCATTGAAAATTTTTAAGGACGAGGAAGCGTCCAAACTTATCAATAGTGACGATATTTCTTCTCGCGCTACTGATTTGGCCGAACAAAGCGGGATCGTTTTTATAGACGAAATCGATAAAGTTTGCAGCAAACATGATCATAACAGCCAAAGTGTTTCTCGCGAGGGGGTACAACGAGATTTACTTCCTCTGATCGAGGGATCCACAGTGACTACAAAATACGGCAGCGTTAAAACCGACCACATCCTTTTTATAGCATCCGGAGCATTTCATCTGAGTAAACCATCCGACCTAATTCCAGAACTGCAAGGACGATTACCTATACGCGTAGAGCTTGATGCCTTAACGGCCGACGATTTTAAGCGAATTTTAGTTGAACCTTATGCTTCTCTTACTCAACAATACGCGGCACTTTTAAATACGGAAGGACTAAAACTAAAATTCTCAAAAGACGGAATTGAAGCAATTGCAAAGATGGCTTTCATGGTAAATAGCCAAACAGAAAACATTGGAGCTCGCAGACTTCATACCATAATGGAAAGGCTTCTCGAAGAAATCTCATTTTCTGCGGCAGACATGGCAATTGGAGATCAAAGCACGATAATAATTAATAAAGCCTTTGTAGAAAAACAACTAAGCGAGCTAGTGAAAGATGAAGATTTAAGCCGATATATTTTATGATTGTATTTCTCATTTCTTAAAACCCCAAGAACGGTAAGGTTCCAAAAATTCGAATGCGTCCCATCAAAATAATCCTACATAAAGGAAGCGCTCAACTGGAACTGTCATATTCCAATGATCAGAATTACATCCTCTCCGCAGAGTTTCTTAGAGTATCATCACCTTCAGCGGAGGTTCGTGGCCATGGACCTGGACAAGAAATACTTCAAACCGGGAAACGCTTTGTTACTATTAAAAACGTAGAGTCAATCGGTAATTACGCCATAAAACTGGTATTCAGCGATAAGCACAACACAGGAATCTATAGTTGGATTTATCTTTTAGAGTTAGCCAAAAATCAAGAGCAATTATGGAGGAAGTACCTTGAAAAGCTGACGCAGGCCAAAGGGAGTCGAGAGCCATTGCCTCCTGACACACAAGTCATTAATATAACGTAAATCTAAAGCTTCAAACCCAGTTAAAAATCAACGGGTATCACCCGACGAAATCGATTCTTATGTCTGATAAACCAATTCAAAGCGCATCTCCAATAACGTCTAGCGACGCTACCACTCACTTTGGATATGAAACAGTACCCATACCAGAGAAAGAAAAACGTGTAGGGGACGTATTTCGATCCGTAGCAACTCAATATGACATTATGAACGATATTATGTCTCTTGGAACTCATAGGCTCATGAAGCGCATTACAATCGAGTATAGCGGCTTGAAACCAGGCCATCG
This sequence comes from uncultured Gammaproteobacteria bacterium, assembly GCA_913048385.1. GTDB lineage: Bacteria > Pseudomonadota > Gammaproteobacteria > Pseudomonadales > Pseudohongiellaceae > UBA9145. Next base: position 50,989 of record CAJWVZ010000010.1, read on the forward strand.
CGTTCTTGATCTAGCCGGCGGCACTGGTGACTTTAGTCTGCGCTTTTCCCCTATCGTTGGAGAGAAAGGCCAAGTTGTTCTAGCTGACATTAATGACGCAATGCTTGCGGTTGGTCGCGACCGAATTATTGATAAGGGATCCAATCAAAATATTTTTATTGCACAGGTTAATGCTGAAACCCTTCCTTTTAAAGATGAATCGTTTGACTGCGTCTGCATCGCCTATGGTTTAAGAAACGTTACTGATAAATTTTCTGCGCTTAAATCTATGTATAGGGTTTTGAAACCAGGTGGACGGGTCTTAATTTTAGAATTTTCAAAACCTAAAAATAAATTTGTTAAAACAACCTATAGAGCATTTTCAGCTCTATGGCCTTTGGCCGGTAAAGTCATTGCAGGGGATTCTGAAAGCTACCGATATTTAGTTGAGTCAATTCGAATGCATCCCGATCAGGAAACACTGAAAACCATGCTCGAAGACGCAAATTTTACCGATTGCAAATACTATGATTTACTTAATGGGGTATGTGCTATTCATATCGGTTTTAAACCATCAATGTGACTAAGTTAATTACTATGCCTTCTTTGCTCGAAACCTTTGTTTTTCAGACAGTAGAAATGCTTTTAAATGGGGCAATAGCTCGAGACAAACATTCTAGAACTTTGTTAAAAGGCCTCAATGGAAAAAGCTTCGAGTTTTTTTTTACAGATACTCGGAAGACCCTGGGACTTATTTTTTTCGACTCAAGAATTACAATAAGAAATTCCCAACTCTGCGAAATCAACCAACTGCCCGATGTTAAGATTAGTGCAAGCTCTCTGAATTTTGCCGATCTTTTACTAGCACGCGATAAAACTAAAAAAATTGCCAACAAAAAATTTGAACTTAACGGCGATGCAAATTTAGCAAATCAGCTATATTCAGTGGTTGAAAAAATTGATTTTCGATGGGACGACTTTTTTACTCTAATAGCCGGTGACATTGTTACAAACGAAATGTCAGGAATAAATAAAGAAATTAAACAATTTAATACGGAAGGATTAAGGCGGCTAGCAAATAGTCTTGACGATTTTTTATCTGAAGAACTACGACTTACTCCCACCAGAGATCGAATAGACACTCTAGGTGAAACCATCGACAACCTACGGCTGAGATTAGATCGTGCTGAAGCAAAGATTTCATATGTTTCTCGAAAGCTTCAACAAAAAAACGCTCTTAAAACAGCATAAGTTGTGACGATCAACCGTTGATGATATCTTCGGCTCCTTAAAATTCTTGCTGAGAAAACTGGCTTTGACCTCTTTATATCGCCTGCACGAGCTGCTCAACATTATTGCAAAATATGGCCTAGACGACTTCCTAGAGAATCTACCTAATACTGTGGTCATCAAAATAGCTCTTACACCTTACAGAGCAAAGTGGGCCTTCAGCAAAACACGCAAGGGCGATCTTGGCAAGCGGACCCGTATTGCGCTTGAAGAGCTTGGACCAATTTACATTAAGTTAGGACAACTGTTTTCTACAAGACCGGATTTTATTGATCCCACCATCGCCAATGAACTTAAATTACTTCAGGATTCGGTTACACCATTTTTCACACCGTCAGTTCACGATCTTTTACTAGAGCACCTCGGATCTTCACCCGCAGATATTTTTTCTGACATAGAAGAAAAACCTTTGGCTTCAGCCTCCATTGCCCAAGTATATGCAGCAACCCTAAGAACAGGCGAAAAGGTCGTTATTAAAATAATCAAGCCCGGGATCGTTTCGGTCATAAAAACTGATCTCGGCGTTTTAAAGAAAATTGCAAGCATTATTGAGTCTCGAACAAAATTTGGTCGTCGCTTAAAATTAGCAGAAGTTTTATCAGACTATGAAAAAGTAATATTAAATGAAACTAATCTACAACTTGAAGCGGCGAATACTACCAAGTTAGAAAGCAACTTCTCTGGGTCATCTAATCTCTATGTCCCAAAAATTTACTGGGACTATACACGGCAAAACGTATTAGTCATGGAGAAGATAGATGGAATTCCAGTAACAAATATCGACGAGCTGCAGTCTCATGGAATAAATCTTAAGACGCTCTCCGAGATTGGGGTAGACATATTCTTTACTCAAGTTTTTGAACATAATTTTTTTCACGCGGATATGCACCCAGGAAATATTTTTGTCTCGAAGGAACATCCAAAAGATCCACAATATATAGCGATTGACTGCGCCATTATCGGCTCACTTGAGATTAAGGAAAAAAACTATCTCGCAAAAAACTTACTTGCTATATTCAATCGAGACTATCATGAAGTCGCTAGGTTACATATTGAAAGCGGGTGGGTACCAGAGGGCACAAAAACACATGAATTCGAGACAGCAATAAGATCGGTTTGCGAACCAATTTTTCAAAAACCTCTAAAAGAAATCTCGTTTGGACAGCTTCTCGTCAGTTTATTTCAAACATCAAGCGCTTTTGATATGCAGGTGCAGCCTTCTCTTGTCCTTTTGCAAAAGACTCTTCTTCACGTGGAAGGGTTGGGAAGACAGCTTTACCCAGACCTTGATTTATGGGAGACAGCAAAACCACATTTGGAACGCTGGAATACTCGTCAGCTAAGCCCATTTACGTTTGCGAAAAAGATGAAAGAGTCCTTTCCCGACCTTGTCAATGAGGTGCCTAATCTCCCTGCGTATTTATCTGCTTTTTCCAGCCTAAATGAAATAGTGGTTCTTAAAAGGAAGGAACTTTTTTTACAAGAACAAGCCTTCGAACGTGAAAAGAGAAATAGACGCAGAGGTTTTTTGTGGATAGGAATGCTATTCCTTGCCTTGGGCTTAGGTGTTACTCCACTCCTGGAATCAGGTATCTATGAATCTGACCATGCGCGAGTAATTTTAAGTTCTGCATTTATTGGATTAGGGGGATGCTTTTTGTATTTTTCGCGCTGAAGTAGCATACTTATGTAATGGCAGCATATCTTGAAGAAATAAAATTTAACGAGCGCGGGCTTGTTCCAGTAGTTACAATAGAGGCTGAAACCTCTGAGTTACTGATGGTTGCATGGGCCAATAAAGAAGCTATTTCAGCTACAGTCGAAGAGAAACGGGCTGTTTATTGGTCTCGCTCTCGATCCAAAATATGGCGAAAAGGCGAAGAATCCGGCAATGTACAAAAGCTTGTCGAAATCCGCTTAGATTGCGACAATGACACGGTCTGTTATATCGTTAATCAGATTGGAGGAGCCGCATGCCATACAGGCAGAAAGTCATGCTTCTTCAAGCGCCTCAGTAACGATTCATGGACAGTTTGTCGAGACAAAAAAGCTATAGGTTGATCTGCAATGGATTTAGTTTTATCAGAACTAAGAGATATCCTTGAAGCGAGGAAAGAAAGCAGCCCAGAAACCTCATATGTTGCTAGCCTGTACAGCAAAGGTATTGATAAAATTCTCGAAAAGCTCGGAGAGGAAGCAACAGAAACAATCCTAGCAGCCAAGAATTATGAAAATTCTGGTGCAGAAGTAAAGATACAAAGAAAAAAAGAAGTGGTTAACGAAGCTGCTGATTTGTGGTTTCACTCTATGGTGATGTTGAGCTACCTTGATATAAACCACGATGAGGTCTTGCAGGTGCTGAAGCAAAGATCGGGGGTTTCAGGGCACGAAGAAAAAGCTGGACGGACACTCGATTAAAATCACCGGCAATACTTATTACATGATTGCGTAAAATGAGGAGAAGAACATGGGCTTAGGTGGAATCGGAGTTTGGCAATTACTGATTATTTTAGCTATCGTAGTGGTCTTATTTGGGACAAAGAAACTTAAGGGCATTGGGACTGATTTAGGAGGCGCGATAAAGGGCTTTAAAGGCGCTTTAAAAGAGGATGGAAGCGCTTCGAAAAGCGAAGAGGAAGAAATATCACCCGTGAATGAGCCAACGGTGGCGGCAAACGTTGAAAAAGATGAAGCAAGCTAGCTTTTGAATCCCGTCAAATTTGATCTAAAATCCTCTTCAGATCAACAATCGCAAAGTATGCAGATAACTTTCCCTGCGAATAACCCCACAAAGTACTAGTCAGATGTTTAATATTGCACCTACTGAAATTTTAATTATTTGTGTCGTAGCATTAATTGTTATCGGACCAGATAAGCTACCAGGCGCAATCAAAACAGGGACACTTTGGCTGAATCGATTCCGACGAAGCTTTTACAGAATAAAATCAGACATAGAAAGAGAATTAAACACTGATGAAATTCGACGACAGATTCACAATGAAAGCGTACTCGACGATATCGAAGATACGAGACAACGGCTTCAGAATTCTGCTGACGAGGCAAAAGCATCTATCAATGAGCTGGTGAATTCTGTCGATCTAGACCCTGGAGCCTCTAGCGCAACAGAGATTAAAAACCATACAGATGATAAAGACGAAACAACAGAAAAGAGTGCATTAGTACGACCGTCTTACAGCAAAGGAGTTAATCCAAAAGCACTCTCTGCAGAAGCGTCAGCTGTTAACCACCTTCCCGAGGAAAAAGATATAACTGGCTCTAACCCAAAAACCGAAATGCAGTCGCAAACAACAGAGACCCCTAAAAATGACGTCGGCTGAGGATACTAAGGAGTTAACTTTAATCGATCATTTAGTCGAACTCCGTAACAGATTATTAAAAAGCCTTATCTCCGTTGTAGTTTTATTTTTAATGCTCTTCGCTTTTTCTAATGAGATCTATACGTTCGTAGCCGCCCCGTTGATCGATGCTCTGCCTGAAAATACAAGTATGATCGCAATCGATCCTACTTCTCCATTTTTCGCCCCATTTAAACTCACTTTTTACGTCGCTTTTTTGGTGGCGGCGCCTTACATCCTTTTTCAACTATGGTCTTTTGTTGCTCCCGGCTTATACAAAAATGAGAAAGCAGTTGCTATACCTCTTTTCATTTCTAGCGTCACCTTATTTTATACAGGCATCGCATTTGCCAGATATGTACTGTTTGGAATCGTATTCGGGTTTTTTATTTCTGTTGCACCCGAGGGTATTCAGGTAGCTCCAGACATCTCAAGCTTTTTAAGCTTTGCCCTAACAATTTTTTTCGCTTTTGGCGTTGCTTTTGAAATCCCCATTGCCGTTTTTATTTGTATACGGTCTGGACTCGTAGAACCTGAGGCACTTGTGCAAAAACGACCTTATGTAATTGTGAGCTGTTTCGTTGTCGCTATGGTGCTTACACCCCCAGATCCATTTACTCAATCACTTCTTGCAATACCCATGTGGGCGCTTTTTGAAATTGGGATTTTAGCTGGACGAATGGCAAATACACCATCTGATGACAACGATTCCGACACGAACAATAAAGGGTAAGGAGTCTTAAGCTTTTAAAATAAAGGTAACTGGGCCATCGTTTATTAAGTTTACTTCCATGTCTTCGCCAAATGCTCCGCATGAAACTTTTCCATACTTAGATTTAGTGGCCACAACAAATTTTTCAAAAAATGGTCTTGCTAATTCAGGAGACATGGCTGAGGAAAACCCAGGCCTTAATCCGCTCTTAGTCTCTGCGACAAGAGTAAATTGTGACACCAGAAGCAATTCACCGTCGACGTCAGTTAGGCTTAGGTTCATCTTCTTTTTTGAGTCAGAGAAGATTCGATAAGAAAGCAATTTTTGAACCATTTTTTCAATTTCAAAAACCCCATCGCTGCGTTCAATCCCAATCAGGGCAAGTAATCCAACTCCGATTTCGGAACTGACTGTTTTTTTTACAAGTACTTGTGCAGACTGCACTCGTTGAATCACACATATCATAAAGCAAACTCACTGACCTCTTGCAAACAAAAAATCAAATTTTGAAAATGACTACCCGCGCTCTTGTGATCCGCGGCTTATCCGTTTACGATCGCTCTCCGTCAAATAACGTTTTCTCAGTCTAATGTTTGTAGGAGTTATTTCGACGAGCTCATCCTCGGCAATAAACTCCATCGCCTGCTCTAGTGTGTGACGCACAGGGGGCGTAAGTACAATGTTCTCATCGGTCCCAGACGCACGCACATTTGTTAGTTGCTTCCCTTTTGTTGGATTGACGACAAGATCATTTTCGCGGCTGTGAAGACCAACAATCATTCCCTCGTATACTTCGATATTGGGCTCCACAAACAATTTTCCTCGCTCTTGTAAATTGAATAAGGAAAATCCAAGCGTCTTTCCTTTTACCATCGAAACCAGAACTCCACGTGAACGAGCAGCAAGTTCAAGATCTTTGTAGTCGCCATAATGACTAAATACGTGCGTCATAAGGCCAGAACCAGAGGTTAATGAAAGGAATTGAGACCTGAAACCAATAAGGCCTCGAGTCGGCACAATAAACTCTATTCGACTACGACCCTTGCCGTCAGGAATCATGTCTCGCATTTCTGCACGGCGATTCCCCAGTTCTTCTATTACCGAACCCTGATGCATCTCATCACAATCTATTACTAACGACTCGTAGGGCTCTTGTTTAACACCGTTGATTTCCTGAATAATAACCTCAGGTCGAGAAACTGCAAGCTCAAACCCCTCTCGGCGCATAGTTTCAATTAAGACGGAAAGATGGAGTTCGCCTCTCCCCGAAACCTTGTACTTATCAGGAGTATCGCCATCCTCAACCCTCAGTGCGACATTAAAAAGAAGCTCCCTGTCTAAGCGCTCTCTTATGTTGCGTGTAGTTACAAACTTACCTTCAAGACCGGCAAAGGGAGAATCGTTGACTTGGAAAGTCATACTGATTGTTGGTTCATCTACTGAAAGTGGAGGCAGCGCTTCAATGAGTTCTGGATCGCAGATCGTATCTGAGATATTTAGTTTATCTATCCCAGTAATACAAATAATCTCACCAGCTGAAGCGTTAGGCACATCTATCCGCTCTAGTCCAAGATGGCTCTTAACTTGAAGAATTTTTCCTTTCCGCTCTTGTCCTGATCGATCGACGATTATTACTGGTTGATTACTTCGTGCGGTTCCACGCGTAATTCTTCCGATACCTATAACCCCTACATAACTGTTATAGTCAAGCGCACTAATTTGCAACTGAAGAGGCGCATCGATTATCACATTTGGTGAGGGAACTTTCTGAATAACCGTTTCAAAAAGGGGTTCCATATCATTTGCCATTTCATTCAGTTCTAGACCAGCTATACCATCAAGTGCACTCGCATAAATGATTGGGAAATCTAACTGCGTATCGTTTGCCCCAAGCTTGTCGAAGAGATCAAAAACTTCGTCAACTACCCAGTCGGGTCTAGCACCATCACGATCAACCTTATTCACGACCACTATTGGATTTAGGCCTTGATCAAAGGCCTTTTGAGTTACAAACCTTGTCTGCGGCATCGGACCGTCGACCGCATCCACAAGGAGAAGGACGCTATCGACCATAGAAAGAACACGTTCAACCTCACCGCCAAAATCGGCGTGGCCAGGGGTATCAACGATATTTATTCTATAACCTTGCCAACTTATTGCGGTATTTTTAGCGAGAATTGTTATTCCTCGCTCTTTTTCCTGATCATTAGAATCCATTACTCGTTCTAGCTCGGCACCGCGAGATTCTAAAGTTCCAGATTGCTGAAGTAACTTATCGACTAAAGTAGTTTTACCGTGATCAACGTGCGCGATTATTGCTATGTTTCTTATTTCCTCAACCACAATTCTCTTCACCCTTTTACAAATGGAACAGATCAATAAAAGATGGGGAGATAGGTAAGTACAAAAACAGACTTCTCGCCAATCCAAACATAGATGTGACGATGCCCCATCTAAATTTAGACTAGGAAATGCATTCTGATTCAAGCTAGCCTCTCTCCATGCCGGCCGCGAGTATACACGAGAACGGTTTCAAAAATCAGACAGAACTTAAACAATTAAAACCATTTTTAAAGTTCACTAAGGCTTTTCTTCTTATTTTAAGATATCGAGCACTCATGTATGCGCATATTTGGTGCATTTTTATTAAGAAATGATCTTTTATGGTGCGTTTTTTATCTGTCGTCTTTTGTTAATAACTTTTTACAGGAAACGCCATAGATAAATAGTCAATGATCACAAGGGAGTTCTAGTTACTAGCAAACAAATTACTTCTTCAAACATATTGGCACATTACTTGCTGCTTGTTAAAGAGCAGCTAATGGAAATCGTGAGATTCACTAGGCACCTAAGCACAACACTTCGATGAGCACTGTAGCATCAACAGGTTTTTTTACCCCAGCGGTTTGAGCAACAGCATATTTGAATTGCGAATTTATTTAAGGAGAAAATGGAAAAATGGAAACAAAAACAAAGCTAGAGTACATCTGGTTGGACGGCAACTCTCCCACTCAAACATTACGCAGCAAAACGATGGTCAGAGACAACTTCGACGGTACCTTGGAAGGTTGCCCTGTGTGGTCCTTCGATGGAAGTTCGACGCAACAGGCTGATGGAAATGACTCCGATTGCTTGCTGAAACCAGTCGCTATTTACCCAGACCCAGATCGAGCTAGTGCTTTCCTCGTAATGACGGAGGTTTTGAATGCTGATGAGACTCCCCACATCACTAATGGGCGCGCAACTATCGATGACGATGACGATGACTTTTGGTTTGGATTTGAACAAGAATACTTCTTGTGGGATACAAAAACTAATTTACCGCCCGGATTCCCTAAAAACGGCTACGCAGCTCCGCAAGGGCCATATTATTGCTCCGTCGGCGCGAAAAATGCATTTGGTCGGGACGTAGTCGAAGAGCATATGGATATTTGCTTAGAAGCTGGCCTTAACCTTGAAGGTATAAATGCTGAAGTTGCTCCGGGTCAGTGGGAGTTCCAAATATTTGCTAAGGGAGCAAAAAAAGCGGGCGATGAAATCTGGATTGCTCGTTATTTATTAGAACGAACTGCCGAACGTTATGAGATGGCCATTAATTGGGAGCCAAAGCCTCTCGGCAAAGAACTTGATTGGAACGGCTCAGGAATGCATGCCAACTTTTCAAATGGCTTGATGAGAGATGCCGGCGATGAATCAGTGTTCACCAAAATTTGTGAATCATTTGGGAAAAACATAGAGCGCCACATAAGCGTTTATGGCGCAAACAATGATCAGCGATTAACGGGCCTGCATGAGACTCAATCAATCGATATGTTCAGCTACGGAGTTTCAGATCGTGGCGCATCAATACGGATTCCTATTGGCACAGTTCAAGACGGCTGGAAAGGCCGCCTCGAGGACAGGCGAACAGCTTCTAACGCAGACCCATATAAAGTTGCTGCTGTAATAATCAAGAGTTCGAAGGAAGGCTTAACTTTATAGTCTCAGCGATTTAGGTTTTTACATCAAAACTGATTAATAGACTCACAAAAAACCTAGGCTAGTCCTAGGTTTTTTATTTTATATGTTGCACTTCCCAAAGTATGCACCCTAAGGAATTGCCGCTAAGTTGACTATGCACCAATTTAGTGCAATATTATCAATTGATTTTTGTCCGTTTTTTACCTTCTAATATATTGCGCACCGCAAATGAGCAACAACTGTAATTAATACTCACTTGGACCAGTTATTGCATAATCAGAGCTACAACCGGATCATTTATCAACTCTAAAATTAACCTTTGCGAGAAACATAGTGTGACTAACGGCGCAAACCACAAACGTCTTCTCGATAGTCTCAATACAGCGATATGCTTACTGGATAATCACCAGCAGCTTCGTTATTTAAATATCGCTGCAGAGCATCTCCTTGATATCAGTTCCCAAAAAGCTCAGGGGCTCTCACTCAAGGAGCTCTTTATAAACCCAGACGATGATCTGCTCGATATCGAAGCAGCTTTGACCAACCGAGGAAACTTTACTAAAAGAGCTGTAGAACTCAAATTACTAAATGGCAAAGTTATAACGGTTGATTACTCGGTAAATATCGTCGGAGATACTACAGAAAATCAACTCCTCCTAGAATTGCGCTCTCTTGAGCACTCGCATCGTATTAATCGCGAAGAGTCGATAACTGCTGCCCATGCGACTACGCGAGAACTAGTCAGAGGATTAGCTCATGAAATAAAAAATCCTCTTGGCGGAATTCGAGGGGCTGCTCAACTCTTAGCAGAAGAGTTAGCTAACCCAGAACTTCTGGACTATACGAACATCGTCATTGAAGAGGCGGATCGTTTACGAAATTTAGTTGATCGGTTAGTTGGATTAAGATCAATCCCAGATCTAAAGCCCACCAACATTCACGAAGTTTTAGAGCGAGTCCATGGCTTAGTCGAAGCTGAATTTTCCGATAATGAAACAAAATTAGTTCGTGATTACGACCCGAGTATTCCAGACTTACCTGCTGATCCAGAGCAACTTATTCAGGCCTCGTTGAACATTGTGCGAAATGCTGTGCAAGCGCTTTCTAATTCTGAAAATGACGCAGACAGAAACGAAATTATTTTGCAAACAAGAGTAATTCGTAACGCCACACTCGACGGAAAGTTTCATCGCTTGGCCGCTGTTATAAAGTTTTTTGACAACGGGCCGGGAATTCCCAAAGACATCCAACATTCATTATTTTTCCCAATGGTAAGCAGACGTGCTAACGGAACCGGCTTAGGCCTTTCAATCGCCCACGACATCGTGACTCGACACAATGGACAGATCGAGTGCAATAGCGTCGAAGGTGAAACAGTATTCTCCATGCTATTGCCGATTAGTTGAAAGGACATAGAGCGGCGAACAATAAAATGTATCTAAATTAACGGCCAAAAAGAGGACTCTGTAATGCAACAAAATAACTCTGTCTGGATACTCGATGACGACCGATCGATTCGGTGGGTCTTAGAGAAATCTTTAGAAAAAACCGGCCTAAAAACAGAATCTTTTGAAAATGGTAATGAACTGCTAAAAAGGCTAACACAAGTTTCACCTCAAGCAATTATCAGCGATATCAGAATGCCAGGTATCAGTGGTCTCGACCTTTTATCGAGAGTGCATGAGACACACCCCAAGCTACCAGTTATTATCATGACAGCGCACTCAGATCTTGATAGCGCCGTTTCCTCTTATAGTAGAGGGGCCTTTGAATACCTCCCAAAACCTTTTGACATCAGTGAGGCCGTCGCGATGGCCAACAGAGCCCTTGCGCATTCCAGAGAACAAAAGGCTAACGAAGCGCCAGCAGAGGTCTTTCCTGAATCACAAGAAATTATCGGAGAGGCTCCAGCTATGCAAGAGGTGTTTCGCGCTATCGGGCGGCTGTCACAATCTAATATTTCTGTCTTAATTAATGGAGAGTCAGGAACAGGTAAAGAGCTTGTCGCTCAAGCCTTACATCAGCATAGTCCGCGCAAAGACGAAGCCTTTGTCCCTCTTAACGTCGCGGCGATTCCGAAGGAATTAATAGAATCCGAATTATTCGGTCATGAAAAAGGAGCTTTTACCGGCGCGACGTCGCAACGAACCGGGCGATTCGAACAAGCACATGGCGGAACTTTATTCTTAGACGAAATTGGTGATATGCCAGCTGAAACACAAACGAGACTTTTACGTGTTCTTTCTGACGGCGAGTTTTTCCGCGTTGGAGGACATACCTCGATTAAAGTAGACGTGCGTATTATTGCCGCAACTCACCAAAATCTTGAACAACTTGTTGAGCAGCATCTGTTCCGTGAAGATCTCTTCCACAGATTAAATGTAATAAGGATCCATATCCCAAAACTTGCAGATCGACGCGAGGATATCCCAAAGTTAGCTAATCATTTTCTAAATTCTGCTGCAAAAGAACTCAACACGGAATCAAAAATACTAAACGAAGATACAGAGCAATACTTAACGAGATTAGAATGGCCCGGAAATGTCCGTCAATTAGAAAATTTCTGCCGCTGGATTACTGTTATGGCTTCAGGTAGAGAGGTTCACATCAATGACCTCCCGCCAGAGCTCAAAGAACATGAGGAACAACTTGTAAACCCGTTAGATTGGACTAACGGTCTCCGCCTGTGGGCGGATAAACAGTTAACGCTCGGCAACAAATCTATCCTTAATGAAATTACACCGATATTCGAGAGGACCATGATAGACATCGCATTAAAACATTCAGCTGGTGGTAAAAGAGAAGCAGCTAATTTGCTCGGGTGGGGACGGAATACATTGACACGAAAACTCAAAAAACTTTCCGAGTAATGTTAGAAAAAACTAACACAATCGTTGGTGTTTGTGTAAAAACCCCGAACACTCGCGTAAACGAGTCGAGCGCAAAATGATCAATATTGTTCTTTACGAGCCTGAAATTCCACCCAACACAGGTAATCTCATTCGATTAGCTGCTAATGCGGGTTTAAACCTACACCTTATAAAACCGCTCGGATTCGACCTTGATGATAAACGAATGCGTCGTGCAGGGCTTGATTATCATGACTACGCGGCGTTAAAAGTACACGATAATTGGAATGCCTTCGTTACAAATCATGGCCTAGAGCAAGCCTACGGTATCAGCACAAAAGGCAAACGCTATTATCATCAAGCAAAATTTCTGAAAGGAGACTTTATTATTTTTGGGCCAGAATCAAGGGGGTTGCCAGACAGCGTTCGAATTGACCTATCGAATGAACGTCTCTTACGCATACCTATGGCGAAGACGAGCCGGAGCTTAAATTTATCGAACGCGGCAGCAGTTGTTGCTTATGAAGCATGGCGACAAATCAATTTCGAGGGCGGCGTCTAAAACCCGACCCCTACCAACTGTACAACCAACTTCCCGACCTATTTTCTTCGATGAAGTCGACTCTTTTAATTTATTTGCTCTGTTTCTGGGGTATCCGTAGGTTTTTTTTGCTGTTGCTCTTTTTGCTGCGCATACAAAAGCTCAAAATTGATTGGGGCCAACATAAGAGCCGGAAAACTTCCTTTTACAACTAGATTATCCACTGCTTCGCGCGCGTAAGGATACAAAATGTTTGGACACATCGTGTGCAAGACTTGCTCCAAAGCCGGCGCCTCAAAATCCTTACAAGTAAAAACACCGCCCTGCTGAACTTCAACTACAAAAGCTATTTGATCCTCTAATTTTGCCTCTACGGTAAGCGAAAGAACAACTTCAAAAACGCTCTCCTCCACTTCGGTGCTGCGTGTTTTTACGTCAAAATTAATTTTGGGTTGCCAATCATTTTTGAATGATTGAGGACTTCGAGGAGATTCAAACGAACAATCTTTTAAGTATATTCGTTGCAGCACAAACTGAGGCCCTTGAGCCTCTTTACCCTGATCTGCTCCAGCCCCATTCGTCTCATTCTCTGCCATGTTCAGTTCCTTCCGTTCGCCCGAAGCGAATCATAAATTTAAAAGCTGCACTTGATTACGATATTAACTCTGTTACTGCATTTATGAGATCAAAGGCAGCGATTGAGCTTGCCATTCACTGATCCCGCCTCCCAATCTCACCACCTCTTCATGACCGGCAACGGTTAACTTTTTAGCGACGTCCCCAGACTGCTGCCCAAGCTTACAAACAACGATCACAGGCGTCTTCTTATACTTTGATAGCTCAACCATTCTTTGCTCAAGTTTCGATGCGGGGATATTAATCGCATCGACGATATGACCGGCATCAAACTCTTTCTTATCGCGGATGTCTAAAACAACGCCTTCGCTCCTGTTAACAAGCAAGATTGCTTGTTGAACACTTACAGATGAGGCGGAGGTGCCGCGATGATAAAGAAGTATCCCACAAAAAAACAAAACCCAAAGTCCAGTCAGAATAGGGTGATTGCTTAGAAAAAACAGAAACTCAGCCATATGCAAATAATAAAATCCGAAAATCGAACGTTGGAGTCAATCAAAATCATCTGAAAATAAAGAAAGCAGAAGTATTATACACACGCCGTTTACATGTTAGAAGTATACTGTCTAATAATTGAGTTCGCCTTGCATTAAACTTTCAAGGATAATGAACCCTCCGTTGGGAGCTACTGAAAACTAACCAGCCCTCAGTACTTTAAAACTTGTGTTACAAAAAGGACAATTTCTAAAAGATGACGGAGATTAATATCCCAAAAAAAACAGCTCTTCTTATGATTTTAGATGGATGGGGACACCGAGAGAACCCGGAAAATAACGCCATACACGCAGCGAACACCCCCACCTGGGACGCTTTGGTACAAACTTGCCCACACACATTGATTAAAACCTCGGGAAAAGCAGTCGGCCTTCCTGAAGGCCAGATGGGCAACTCTGAAGTCGGACATATGAATCTCGGAGCCGGTCGTGTCGTTTACCAGAACCTGTCTAGAATTGATCACGACATAAGCAGCGGTCGTTTTTTCGAAAATCGAGCCCTACTTACGGCGATAAATGAAACCATAAACAACAATTCGACCCTTCATATCTTGGGGCTATTGTCACCTGGTGGAATCCATAGTCATGAAACCCAAATTTCGGCGCTGATCGACCTCGCGTTAGAAAAGAAAGCCCCCCAAGTCCGTATTCATGCGTTCCTTGACGGCCGAGACACCCCACCGCGCAGTGCTTTACAATCACTTATCTCGGTCACACAAAAACTTGCCTCCACGAACAGGGGTGGAATTGCATCGATTTCCGGGAGATTCTTCGCTATGGACCGCGACAACCGATGGGATAGGATCGAGCCAGTGTACAATATGCTTACCAATGGGGATGCTATTTTTCAATATGGAACACCAGAAATCGCTTTAAAAGAGGCGTACGCGCGAGGTGAAGATGACGAATTTGTTCAGCCGACTATTATTTGTGATGAGAAAAATCCGGCGACGCCTATTAAAGAAAATGACAGCGTCATATTCATGAATTTTCGATCTGATCGAGCTCGACAGCTAACAAGAGCATTTACAGATAATGAATTTTCCCAGTTTAGCCGCAGACTGCGACCTCGGCTGGCTTCATTCACAACACTTACACAATATGCATCAACGATCGATTCATCGATTGCTTATCCTCCAGAAACTTTAAAAAATTGCCTCGGAGAAGTTCTATCCTGTGCAGGAAAGACCCAACTACGAATTGCTGAAACCGAAAAATATGCACATGTAACGTTCTTCTTTAACGGGGGGATAGAGGAAAAATTTCAAAATGAAGATCGTATTCTCGTCCCGTCACCCGATGTCAAAACCTATGATTTAAAGCCAGAAATGTCAGCAATTGAAGTAACTAACAAGTTGATTCAAGCAATAGAGTCAAAAGAATACGACACTATTATTTGCAACTACGCCAATGGCGACATGGTAGGCCACACAGGGAACTTTGACGCTGCGATTGAAGCTGTTGAGGTTCTCGACCAGTGTATAAATAGAGTATTGGAGGCAATTAAAAGCACGAACGGAGAAATGCTTATCACGGCAGATCATGGCAATGTTGAAAAAATGCGTGATACTGATTCAAACCAACCTCTTACATCCCACACATCAGGGCCCGTACCTTTAGTTTATGTTGGACAAACCGGAAAAGGTTTTTCGTCTAGGGGAAGTCTGTGCGACATTGCGCCAACCCTTTTAGCCATTCTAGGTTTAACCAAACCAAAAGAAATGAGCGGAGTAAATTTACTCGATAAACCATGTGAAAAATGAGTTTAATCATGAGTATGAATAAAGTTGCGACTCCGTGGTGCTTCACTTATCAGTGTCATCTATTTTTTTTCGTCACGATATGCCTTGGATCCCCGCTGATTTCAGCGTTAGCGCTAAACCAACCGACAGTTTCAAAAAAAGAAAATCTGGAGTTAGAACTGTCTGGAATTCAAATCGAAATAAGACAAATCGAGAACTGGCTGATCGAAGCTAATACAAAGCTAAGTGAAGAACAACTCACTTTACGAAGCACCGAAAAATCACTTACAAAAACAAGCCTAGCAATTTCATCGACCGAATCTCAAATAGAAAACACCGGCAATCAACTAGCCAAACTTCAAAGCCAGAAAAAAACAATAGAAACGCGCCAACAACTCCTTGAAAATAACTTAGAAAAAATCGTACGTAGCTCTTACCTAAAAAGAAATACAAATTTTTTTGAAACTCTATTTCAATCAACGAAAATAATCAGTAATAAACGATTTTTACACTCAGCGAACATAATTGCTCAAACGAAAAAAAAAATACGGGACGAGCACATTGAATTAAAGAATGAACTAAATTTACTTCAGGCAAGCCTAGAAAAAGAAAAACTCAACATAACTGCGCAAAGAAGCTCATTACAGGAGCAAGGAAATGAATTAGAAAGGAACCGACTTGAAAAAAAACAAGCGTTGAATGAGCTTTTAGCATCCATTTCGTCGCAAACCACTCAGCTGCAAACTTTGGAAAGCAACCAAAAAGAACTTGAAGATTTGTTAGAACAAATTCAAGCAATAATAAAAAAATCAAATATTCAGTCTTCTGAAGTTGATTTATTCAACCTGCAAGGTCAGCTTACGGCTCCGGTTGACGGGCAAATTTACTCTGAATTTGGAGATCAAAATGAGAACTTCGATACCATAAAAATGGGAATATCAATCAAAGCCGAGCTCGGTACTCCGGTTGCCACTGTTTATGATGGGCAGATTGTTTTTGCGGACTGGTTACGCGGTCAAGGGCTACTTGTAATTATAGACCATGGCAACGAATATCTGAGCCTTTACGGCGGTAATGAAGCGCTCGCAAAGCAAGTAGGTGATATAGTCCTGGCAGGAGAAGTGATAGCAACAAGCGGATTTCTTCCCGGAACTCTCGTCCCTGGAATTTATTTTGAAATTCGGCACCAGGGCGAAGCAAAGAATCCAAATAATTGGTTTAAAAAGTAGCATGTTAAAAAAAAGTAGTTTTAAATTGCGAAAGCGGATCAAGCGATTTTAATATAAGTACTTCAGTGTAGTGCGTCGATTTTTATCAAATGGAAGCAAACCAAATCCAATTAACCCGTTTTAAAACGGAGCTTTTATAATGTTATTAACACGATATATGTGTGACTATGTGATGGACAGGTTGAACCGGTCTAAGAGACGGGCATACCAACTGGTTACACTCGCGACCCTCTCGGCTTACCCGGCCATTGTAAATTCTCAGCAACCGCTTCCTTTACCGCTTGAAGAAGTCCGAATGTTCACTGATGCCCTGGATCAGATTCGAAGCAGTTATGTCGAGGATGTAAAGGACCAAGACTTGCTAGAAAGTGCGATAAGAGGGATGCTAATAGGCCTAGATCCACACTCTGCATTCATATCTGGGGCAGATTTCGATAGCCTTCAGGATACCACAACCGGAGAATTCGGTGGTCTGGGCATTGAGGTGAGCAGACAAGATGATTACATCCTTGTGATTTCTCCGATCGACGGTTCTCCTGCGGATCGCGCAGGCATTCTCCCCGGCGACCGAATCATGCAAATTAATGGGAAGCCTCTGCGTCAATTACTGCCGGACGAAGCTGCAGAGCTTATGCGTGGCGCGCCCGGAACAGAGGTGACTGTCACCATCTCCCGCGAGGGATTGGATCCTTTTGAGCTTCAAATAATTCGCGATATCGTCAGCATAAATAGTGTTCGTAGCCGCATTATTGATAAGAGCTATGCGTACGTAAGAGTTTCCCAATTTCGCGGCAATACTGGCGAAGAATTTAAGAACGAAATAGGACAGCTAATCGAAGAAGCCAAACCGATTTATGGTCTCATTCTCGATCTGAGAAACAACCCCGGGGGCGTAGTGCAGTCGGCCGTTGAAATTGTTGACTCCTTTATAGAGGATGGAACGATTGTCTACACCGAGGGTCGGATAGAACAGGCGAACAATGAATACCTAGCATCAAAGGACAGTATTAATACCGAGCTTCCCATAGTAGTTCTGATAAACCGTGGATCTGCGTCAGCATCGGAAATTGTGGCAGGAGCATTGCAAGATCATAATCGTGCGATAATTTTGGGCACGCGTAGTTTCGGAAAAGGATCAGTACAGACGGTTTTGCCATTAGCACCTGACAAAGCAATGAAACTTACAACGTCGCTTTACTTCACTCCAAACGGAAGATCCATTCAAGCTACAGGGATCGTGCCAGATGTCATAGCAGAAGAAGCCTTTATTACCAAAAAATCGAGAGATATTAGACAATATGTGGAATCGGACTTGGATGGCCATATACCCAGTGTGGACAGCTCACTGAAAAGTGATAAAAGAGTCCAATTGGAAGGACGCGACGATCTTTCCTCAGACGAACTCTCAAAGGTTTTAGTTACCGCTGAGGAAGTACTCGTTAGTGACTATCCCTTACAAGAAGCATTAAATTTATTGAAGGGTATCAATTCATATATGCGAGGAAGGTAAGACGGCTGATTGCGGATAATCTTAATTTATTCGAGTATGGCTAGTTCTCTTACTTCTATTCCCGCGCTATCCATAAAGGCTTTGGCTTCTTGAATACTAAACTCTTGAAAGTGAAAAATACTAGCGGCAAGAACTGCGTCTGCTTCTCCGATAAGAATACCGTCCACCAAGTGCTGTAAGTTACCGACCCCACCAGAGGCAACGATCGGAACAGAAACAGCGCGACTTACCGCGCGATTAAGATCAAGATCAAACCCAATTTTCGTCCCATCCCGATCCATACTCGTCAGCAAGATTTCCCCTGCCCCAAGGCCAACCATCTCTCTGACCCACTCAATTGCATCTTTTCCCGTTCGCTTTCGACCCCCATGAGTAAATACTTCCCACCGCGCACCTTTACTTTCTTCATCTACTCTCTTTGCATCTACCGCTACAACAATGCACTGAGATCCAAATCGCTCAGCTGCTTCTCTCACAAAATCTGGGTTGTCCACGGCCGCAGTGTTAATTGCGACTTTATCAGCACCCGCATTCAACATATCTTGGATGTTTTGAAGAGTCCTAATTCCGCCTCCCACCGTCAGTGGTATAAAAACCTGACCTGCAATCGCTTTAACAGTTTCAATCGTTGTTTGACGACCCTCGTGGCTTGCGGTGATATCCAGAAACGTTATTTCGTCCGCTCCGGCCTCACAATAGCGCCGAGCAACTTCGACTGGATCACCCGCATCGCGGATGTCCACGAACTGGACTCCTTTTACAACTCGACCGTTCTCGCAGTCCAAACAAGGTATTATTCGCTTCGCTAAGCCCATTCATCTCTCTCTAAAATACTTTTTTTTAATTCGACGACAATCATTCATCACACATTGCTTGAGCGGCCGAGAGGTCTAGGCGGTCCTCATAGATTGCGCGCCCCGTTATCAACCCAAGAATACCTCCTCCAGTGCAAGTATCTGAAATTCCCTTAACCGCTGCCACATCAGTGAGATTGCTTATACCTCCCGAAGCAATAATTGGTACAGGAGAGCATTGTGCCAAGTTTTGCGTAGCAACCAAATTTGGTCCTTGCATCATCCCGTCTCTCGAAATATCGGTATAAACAATTGCCGCCGCACCGCTGTCAGAGAACGTTTCAGCTAAAGAAACTGCCGTCACATCAGAAATATCAACCCAGCCATTAGTCGCGACCATGCCATCCTTGGCATCGATACCCACGATAATTTTACCAGGAAATTCTAGGCATGCTTCTTTGACAAACTCTGGGTTCGTTATAGCCGCAGTTCCAATAATGACGTAGCTAACGCCCGCATTAAGATAAAAATTTATACTTTCCATGTTGCGAATGCCACCTCCGATTTGTATTGGAAAGTTTGGATAGGCGGCAGTTATTTTCGAAATAATTTCTGCATTAACAAGTTCACCCGCAAATGCACCATTGAGATCTACGACGTGCAATCGCCGCGCTCCCTTTTCATACCAACCGCCAGCAACAGCAACGGGATCATCAGAAAATATAGTGGAATCGTCCATCCTTCCCTGACGAAGACGAACGCAAAGTCCATCTTTTAAATCTATCGCTGGGATAATTAACATCGATTGCTTTTTCATGCTTTTCCTAAAATCTAGAGATGCTCTGTGTTTACCACTGTCCCGTCCCATTCCAAAAAATTCTTCAACATTAATAGCCCTGCGGCTTGGCTTTTTTCCGGATGAAATTGCGTAGCGAAGATATTTTTCTTAGCGACTGCTGCTACAAAGTTTTCTCCATATAGCGTCTGTCCTGCAACTTGCGATCCAGGATTTATCTCAGTTGTCGGCACATAATAACTGTGAACAAAGTAAAAACGGGTCCGGTTTTTAATGCCGGTCCACAAAGGGTGGCCGGCGTCAAAGGAAACAACATTCCACCCCATGTGAGGAACCTTAAGGCGCTTTCCTTGCTCATCTAAAAGTCGGTTAGAAAAGTTTTTTACGCGCCCTGGTATGATGTCGAGGCAATTCACCCCTCCGTTTTCATCACTCATCGTCATCAGTGACTGCATCCCAACACAAATCGCAAGGATTGGCTTTTCGGCAGCTATACAGTCGCCAATAATCGCTCCAATACCTAGCCGGTTAATTGCAGCCATGCAGTCGCGAATCGCACCTACACCGGGAAAAACAACTCGATCTGAAGCTTCGATAACACGTGGGTCGGCGGTTATAGATATTTCAACGTGATCTTCTTTCTGTGTGCCGACATGATCTAACGCCTTTGCAACAGAATGGAGATTCCCCATCCCGTAATCAATAATCGCGATCTTATTTAACAAAATAGTTTTCTCTCGGGTATGCCATGATTAACAGACGTCTAATGTAATCACAAAGAGCCTTTCGTTGAGGGAACAACACCTTCTGACCTTGGATCTTGCTCCATAGCCATTCGAATAGCACGGCCAAATGCCTTAAATATTGTTTCAATTTGGTGATGCGCGTTCTTCCCACGCAAATTGTCTATATGCAGAGTCACTAGAGCATGATTCACGAAGCCCTGGAAAAACTCATGAAATAGGTCAACATCAAACGAACCGACAGTCCCTTTCACGAAATCAACGTTGTACTCAAGGCCCGGCCGGCCGGAGAAATCAACAACCACACGGGAAAGGGCCTCATCTAAAGGTACATAGGCATGCCCGTAGCGTCGAATTCCAGTCTTATCTAGCGCTTGCTGGAACGCTTGTCCCAACGTAATGCCAATATCCTCTACGGTGTGGTGAGCATCAATCTCCAAATCACCTGCAGCCTTTACTTGAATGTCTATCAAACCATGACGCGCAATCTGATCGAGCATATGCTCCAAGAAAGGCAAACCTGTCTCAGCTTCCAACACACCCGTCCCATCTAGGTTGACTGTTACTGTAATCTGCGTCTCTTTCGTGTTGCGCTCAATTGATGCTTTACGTTCATATGGATTGTTCATGATCTACCTTGGCTTTCGATGCACGAAAATGTGCCTATACCGAGTTCCTTTAATATCGTCTATTATAGAGCTCGCGCGCACTCAAGGAAAGCTATGGAAGCTAAACTCAAAAAAGACACCGAAAAACCGACTCAGAATGATTCGAACAAAATTGGGTCTCCTGACATCTCTGGTATTTTTTGGATGAAGCGCTATTTGAGAAACCGGCTAGTATTACCAATATTCGCTTTAATAGGTCTTATTGGGCTCACCGGAATTTTCGTCAATTCTTATGCGTCAAGATACACAAAAGCCGTATTCGAGGAATACGTATTGTCCAATTTTGGCTACGACGCTATCGTAAACGGTGAGATCTCTATCGAATTTCAAAACAAGTTCCTGGTGACATTAAAGGATGTCCGAATTAAGTCCCCTAACACCAATCAAGAACTTCTCTCCGCAAAAAGCATTTCTGCAGAAATTATTCCTAAAACAATTTTTAGCGCACCCTTGAGTATTATTGAGATAGCTCTTGACCGTCCGCACCTAAATTATTCCATTTCAAACAGTGAAGACTTAACGTGGCTTTTCAATAAAAATGATGCTGCATCAAACAGCGCTAACTTAAACTTTCCGTTCACTGAATACAATCTTCCTAGTCCCTTCAAGATTGTCGATAGCGGTGAATTACGCATTCAAAAAATCCTGGTGAAAGACGGGAGTTTAGACTGGAAAAACATTCAAAAAAAATCACAGAGGGAGCTCCGCCAAATTAATTTTACAATAGAAAAAGTTGGTGAAAGCAATCAAGAGGTTTTTATTGGAGGTTCATTAAGTATAAAAACCTACATTAATCTTTTAAAAAATGTAGCTGAATGGCCATTCACGTTTTCAACGGAAATTCATGAGAATTCCGAGCAGAGCACTGTAGAGTTGAGAAATATGACACTTGGAATCACACCATTATTGTTCTCTGGAGGAATAACCTTTAGCCCGGAAAAATATACTGGCACGCTCTACTCCAACAAATTTGAAGTTACCTCGCTCATAGAAACTCTTCAACTTGCGAAACAAAAAAACCCAATAAGAATTGGAGTAGATGAAAAAAACAACTGGAGTGTTAAAAGTGATTTCAACGGAAATAAAGCAGAAGGGTTTATCTCGAAAAACGTTATCACGATAGCGGAAGAATTCATCGAAGCGGATATTGACTGGCTATTCTCAGACTCGCAGAGTACACCGACCCTGCGGTACGAAGTTCGTGGGGGACGAGTCAATCTAGCATCTTTATTTCAAAATACCGTCTCGATTATAAAGACAACTCCCACGGTTGATCTCTCGGCATTCGCATTTCAGAATTTTAACAGCGTCGGAAAAGTCACCCTCGAATCTTTTGTTTTACCGGGTTTTGAAGCAGAAAATCTAAATTTTTCTGCTAACCTAGAGCGCGGGGTTTTCGACTTAGAGCTTACGCCCCTTGATGTATT
Organism: uncultured Gammaproteobacteria bacterium; assembly: GCA_913048385.1. Lineage (GTDB taxonomy): Bacteria > Pseudomonadota > Gammaproteobacteria > Pseudomonadales > Pseudohongiellaceae > UBA9145. The sequence continues at coordinate 73,715 of CAJWVZ010000010.1, forward strand.
CGGAGGAACGCTGAGTGGGTTCTTAAGACTTGATTCGAACCTAACGCCACCGAACGTTCAAACATCAATAAAAGGAAGGAGGGTTAACGTTGCTCGGTTAGCGCCAGCCATGTCGACTCGCTATGGATTAGCGGGTGACCTGTCCTTTGAGGCAACTGTTAATGCCGCGGCCCAAGATCAGTTCTTTACTCAGAGAAGTATCGTTAACTCTGTCGGTGGTAACATCACCTTTGCACTGACCGACAGCACTACGAATATTTCGCTTCTCAGTCAGACATTTTCGTCAATCGCGGCATTAAATCCGATAGCAGGTGGTTTTGAACTTTGGGCTGATGAACAAAAATTCGGTCAAGTTGGAGGGTTTGTTATTCTGGAAAATGGCCTTAGTGATACTCATCGACTCAACCTCAGGCTTGATAATGCAGATATCGATGCCGTTGGTAAGCTGGATTTTGAGACCAAATCATTTGACTACGAGGTAGAAGCTACGCTTTTACCTGAGCCCGAAAAACAAACGCTGCCCATTGGAGATAGTTATAAGAATTTGGGCTGGCCAATTGTCTGTCAGTCCCGTTGGCAAATTGAAACCGATCAATATTGCAGACCGGACTTCACAAAGGTCCGAAATATATTCGCTGATTTTTCTTCTGGAAACATTTTAGAGGACAAGCAAATCGAAAGCGCTGAGGAAGAGCGAATGCGAGCGCTCCTTGAAACACTCTTTGATTAAGTCGATAGCCACTCTGGATAACAAAAGCCCCAATCCATTTTCTTTTGCCGATCGATTGCTCGAATGGTTTGACAAACACGGTCGTCACGACCTGCCTTGGCAAAAAGACATCTCTCCATATCGAGTTTGGATATCGGAAATTATGCTACAACAAACCCAAGTGAGCACGGTAATCCCCTACTTTGAGAGATTCCTCTCGAAATTTCCGACCATTGAGGACCTAGCGGCGGCAAAAACTGATCAAGTATTGCACCTGTGGACAGGCCTTGGTTACTACGCAAGGGCGCGTAATCTGCATCACACATCTCAAATGATTACCGAAAATTTTGGCGGAATTTTTCCGAACACCGTTGAAGAGCTTGAAACTTTAAAGGGTATTGGGAAATCTACCGCAGGGGCAATAGCCGCGATATCGATGGATGTTCGCGCCCCCATCCTAGATGGTAATGTAAAGCGTGTCCTCGCTCGTTATCGAGCGATCGACGGCTGGCCGGGACACACTGCAGTAAGCAACCTTCTCTGGGATTTAGCTGAAGAATTATTACCCTCGGTAAGAGTAGCAAGTTATACCCAGGCGATAATGGATCTCGGTGCAACGGTTTGCGTCCGAAGCAACCCTGCTTGCGACATCTGCCCGCTACGCCATGACTGTTTGGCATACCAAGACAGAACCACCGAGAACTTTCCAGGACGAAAACCCACCAAAGAGGTTCCGATTCGGTCTATTGCTATGTTTATTTTGACCAATGAAAATCACCAAGTTCTCTTATACAAAAGACCTCCAGACGGAATTTGGGGGTCTTTGTACAGTCTCCCTGAGTCACCAGACCCCAGGACCGTTCCGCAGCTGGGAAGCTTAGGCTCGGAGTCAAATAATGAGGCGATAGATATTAAGCAAGCGATCGTCATGGACCCAATTCGGCACACATTTTCTCACTTCCACCTCGACATCCAGCCAATTCGATTAGCGATTAATCCTGACAAGCTCACCGTTGGAAACTCAGATGAGTGGCTTTGGTACCCCCTCAATCAATCCGTTGAGGTTGGCCTTGCAGCACCTGTAAAAAGATTACTGAGTCAAATCGGGCCTCAATAAGAAACATTCTCTAAACATCGCACGAGAAAGGTATTGGAGCAGAGATACATTAGTCCTTTTCTTCTTGTATACTGGACCTATTAGAAAAGAATAAAAGGCCAAAAAATGTCAAGAATGGTTATGTGTAGAAAATTTAATAAAGAATTACCGGGGCTTGCGGTAGCTCCATACCCAGGTGAGGCTGGTAAAGAGATTTTCAATAACTATTCTCAACAGGCCTGGACCGAATGGTTAAGCCACCAAACGATGCTGATAAATGAAAAACAACTTAGCATGGCGAACGCTGATCATCGGAGTTATCTAAAACTACAAATGGGAAAATTTCTAAACAACGAGGAAGTCGATCGTGCCGAAGGTTATGTGCCAGAGGCAGAGAAATAAATAAACACATTACACATTCTTGTTTTCGCATCTTGACTAAGATCATTCGTGAGGGTTTAATACCGCGCTGTTGTGATGTAAGCCTCGCTGTTAGGTTGTTTTGCCGGACTACATATCATTAAGCCCAGATAGCTCAGTTGGTAGAGCAGAGGACTGAAAATCCTCGTGTCGGTGGTTCGATTCCGCCTCTGGGCACCATCCCTTTGACTTAGATATTACGTCTTTAATCCGCACTACTCTGCTGTTCCTCGACTGTTCCAGCCCAACTCTAAAAACGATTTTTTTACAATTTGTAAAGTTTTTACTCTTTTTAAAATTTACAATCGAAGGCATACCCTTATACTAAGCCAAATGCCATTTCAACAGAAAATCGATGTTTTAACTCATTAAACGCTGGGAGGTTTGTAGTAATGAAAAATAGTTTTTTACTTGAAAGACTCAGGGGTATTTTAATTGTTACCGCAGTAATGATTTCTACTTATTCTTGCGCGGCAGAAGAAGCAGAAATCACGCGTTACGTCCGCTTTACCGATAGTACGGGTACCCATAGTGGTATTCTGGAAGGAGAAACTATTCGTGTTCTGGATGGTGACCCCATATTCGAAGACGGCGTGAGCCCGACCGGAGTATCAGTTGCTTTAGAGTCCGTAGAATTAGAAATACCAATGAATCCGGACCGGGTCCCGAACGTTATGGGGGTTGCGGGTAATTCCAACAATCCCAATAGTAATCCTGTTGAAGTCGATCACCCCCGTTGGTTCAGCAAGGCTAATACCTCACTGGCCAAAAACGGTGCACGAGTTGAGGTTCCTTTCGGCGCCACAAACTTTAATTTTGAAGGCGAAATCGGACTCATCATTGGCCGTGAAGGTAGGCACATCCCTGAGTCGGAAGCAATGGATTATTTGTTTGGGGTAACTGTAGGTAATGATTGGAGTGAGAATGACTGGTGCGGTGAGCGACGAGGAATTGAAGAACCAACTCATGTATTTTGCAAGGCCGGAGATACGTTCGCTACTCTGGGAGACACGGTAGTAACTGGGCTGGACCTAAGTGATCTTCAAATTACGGTTAGATTAGACGGCGTTGTAGCCGCTCAGGGGACAAGTGCAGATTTTCGTGACAACCCAGCCACTTTAATCAGTAAGATAAGTCATTACGTTACATTAAAGCGCGGAGACATTATCTTTACCGGTACAGTGGCTCCTCCGCAGCTACCTGGCACGAGACGCCAACTTTGGCAAGACGATGTCGTTGAAGTTGAATTAGAGAACGTTGGTATCGTAAGTAACCAATTGATGCGTGTAACCCGTCAGACTGCATCAGGCCCGGAAATTTCTGCTGCCGACGGTACCTACGTCAGGTTCCGACATTCGGAAGGAACTTCCTTCGGTATACTTAATGGTGATGAAATCAATGAGCTCGATGGGGATCCAATCGGAGGTAATTTCTCGCGCATCGGACGGACCCATAATGTCTCTGATGTGGAATTCGACTTGCCAGTAGATCCAGCTAAGCCAGGCCGGAAAGTCCTTGCAGCAGCTGCAAACTATCAACCGAAAAATGCACCTGCCCGACAAGTCCCTCACCCTCGATACTTGTTCAAGCGCTCCACCGCACTGAGTGCTGACGGTGGAAATGTCGAACGCCCACCGGAAGTAGAAATGTTTATTCCAGAAGCTGAGTTGGTTTTAGTTATCGGTCGCCGAGGGCGCCACATTCCGGTCGATGAAGTTAATGATTACATTTTTGGCGTTGCTACTGGGAATGATTGGTCTGAGCTTTCTTGGATCACAGCAGGCTCTGGACCCAGGCCCCTTAAGTATGTGAGTAAAGCGACAGACACCTGGGCTGGGCTCGCGAACCAGATTGTGAGAGGGATAGACTATAGCGATTTACAAATCACTGCACGGTTGAACGGTGAGCTTCTCTCGCAAGGTCAATCTTCAACTATGATTAATAATCCAGCTCGACTCGTTAGTTATTTATCGCGTTACATGACTCTAGAGCCGGGAGATCTCATTTACACTGGGGCTATTTCGCCAGAACCCGGAATGCGTCGTAACCTTAATGTTGGGGATGTCGTTGAGGTTGATGTTGAAGGGCTTGGATCAATGGAGCAGCAAGTGGTTGCTATGCCGGCTTGGCCATATTGAAGCCTGTGAGACGATAGGCTAAAAATATTTCAATATAAGAAGTCGAATGGAAGGGAGAGGGTCGAGACCTCATTAGGTACTGGCCCACATCCCTTTTTTGACATTAAAAAACCAGTAGAAAGGCCCGCCATTAGATTTTGGTGAAGTAAGCCTGGTGCTTATTCAGATTAATTGATCACATCGCACTGCGATACAATTCAACATAGTCGTCAGCGCTGACTGCCTTGGGATTCGTCATTGTTGCTAAATCGTTAACTGCGTGGGGAACCATATCCGAGATCATGTCTTCTGAAAGACCCATCTCAGAGAGACCGCCAGGCAACCCAATATCTGCGTTCAATTTTTCGATTTCTCGTGCCAAATCTGCATCTGAAGGCAACCCCATGGCTTGACGCAAGCGCAAATAAGCGGGAGCGCACTCACTCTCATTGAATCGCAAAACAGTCGGCAGTATGACTGCGTTGAGAGTGCCGTGGTGGAGTTTTAGTTCCTTTAAACGTCCTGCCGCATGACTCATCGAATGAACTGCACCGAGACCTTTCACAAACGCAAGTGCGCCTTCGGTTGAAGCCATCATCATCTCCCAACGTGCAGTGCGATCATTGCCATCTTCCACAGCGCGCCGAATGTGTTGCCAACCTCGCCACAACCCATCCAGTCCAATTCCGTCTGCGGGCGGATTCACCGGAGAAGCAAGTACGGCTTCGATACAATGGGTGATCGCGTCCATTCCCGTAGCAGCTGTCAAATGCGGCGGCAGACCCATTGTCAGTTCAGGATCACAGATAGCCAGTTTTGGGAGGAAATTAGCGTTAGCAAAAGTAAGCTTGCGCCCATCGCTCATGCTGATGACGAAACCCAACGAAGCCTCGCTGCCGGTACCTGCTGTGGTGGGAATAGCGATGAGTGGCGCCACGCCCTTAACAAGCTTGTTACCACCTTGTAACGGATCGTATTGGGCGAGCGGTCCACCGCTCAGAGCCATTAGCGCGACGGCCTTGCCCAAATCCATCGGAGACCCCCCTCCAATACATACAACGCCATCACAGTCGCTCTCTTGGTAGGATTGCAGCGCTTCATTGACTGCTTCTTCGGTAGGGTTTCCCGGCGTCCCATCGTAAATGGTAGCTACGGATGCATTGTCCAACATGTCGGTGATACGCTCTAATAACCCACTGGCACGTATCCCAAGATCAGTGACAAGAAACGGGCGTTCGATACCTTCACGCTTTAATGCGCCAGAAAGTTTCTGAACAGCTCCAAAGTCAAAACGGATTGGATTTTGGAAAGTTAGCAAGGGCACGTTGCACTACTCCTTCGGGAAGCTAAACAAAGCACATTAAAGAAGTATCGAATAAATTACAACAAGTAGAAGCTTGGCCGGTGTCGCGGAGCTAAATCGAATTGCCGGCACACGTATTTTTAGCCTGTTGTAATATTAAAGTATTCTGAGCCGTTAATTTTAAAATTTCATTTTGTTTGTATTTTTTAAAAATCCTCTCTTGCAAATGGGCGTTGTTATCGTAACTATGAAACCTTACTCCCGCGACGAGAGAAATAAATAAATCCCTGCATGAAATGCATAGTAAGAGAGATACGAAAACAATGATTAACAGACTAGGATTAGTAATCCATTGGCTAGGATTTTTTGCATTAATCGATTTTGTTGGTTTGCTGGTGTATGCGATAGCTATCTTTCACGGTGCAGGAGTTATCGAAGAGATATCTCGAGTTCTGTTTAACCTCAATCAAAGTTTTAGCGATATGGAAGGTTGGTTCTTCTTATCGTTTTGGATTGCAGTAAGTCACTGGCCGATCAAGGTTGTTCTCACAGGCAATAAATCTTTTTTCCCGTGGAGCAGCAGGTAATGTCTGACGGTCGTTGGGAAAATCTTAGAGACGAGCTTGTGAAAGGCTTCTGGACTGACAGTCAGGTATGTCATATTTTTGCAGGCCTCATTGAGATTACTGAAGATGGAGAATATGCCTGTGTTGAGATAGAGGAAGAGGGGCTAAAGAAAGCGAAGCAAGACGTTAGAGACAGGCTTCTAGGAATCTGGAAGGTGACAGAGCATAAGACAGAGGATCTTGAATATTACGCTCAAGGTTTTACAAAGTTTTGGAAAACGACATATTGTGTTAGTTGGGCCACAAACAACCACATAAAAATTCCCTGGCTAGATTGGGCTATTGATGAGGGATATATAGCCCATGACGTTAAGACAGATTAAAAGCTATGAGTGAGGCAGGTAAACAATGAAGCCATATTTTGTCGAACCTGAAAGGCTCAAGGGCTTATTAAAATCAGCGGAAGATCAACTTGGGTTATCGCCAAAAGAAGCCCAGAAGCACGTTACGAGCTATTTAAAAGATGAAGCAACTAGGTACGCCAATAACTCTAAGAATTTCTTCTTCGCTTACAGTTTTGGGAAAAAACTTTCAGCACCCGTTGCCGATCCCAGGTTCGATAAAACAAAGGAACCGGTCGCTAAATTACTAACTACGATGCAGGCTCTAGAGAGGCAATTCATAATCACAAACGGCATCCGAGCCAAGCTGGAGAATTGGGCAAAGTTTCCGTCTTGGACTCAACGAGAAGCCATCTATGTTATGCGGGGCTTGGACTTTACTAAGATTATGGCAGGTAAAAATATTCTTACAGAAGCGATGAAGAGTCACTTCCCTACCTTTCAAGAAATTCTTGAAGTAAACGAGTTGGCAAAGAGATCAATAACTGATGGAAAAATAGATGCTCGAACACATCCTGTTCATTGGATTAATTGGGCGAGAGAAAACAATCTTCCAGTGACAGAAAACCTTCCGCAACTCGTTCTAGCTCATATTGAAAAGACGATGACTCCAACGCAAAGAAGTAAGTACGAAGCCAAATTTGAAAAAATACGCAAAAAAAAATAGCTTTCGGTAGTCAAAGGACACCCCCAAGAATTCTGTTTAAAGCCAAATTTATGGTCATAATCTTCATTGACTAGCAGAGACCAAAAACACCAAAGTAACGTCCAACTCACCTATTAACCTCATTTCTAAATTCTTATTTAGTGCAATTATTGGCAAAGCTAAACCAAAACCAGTTCATCAATTGCCACCATGGTCTCCAGCGCCCTCGCTTTCAGCGCCTTGTGATACGTGTGCGCGTGCAAAATGGGCTATAAGTTTCTAATGAGTACTTTTTTGAACCATATCAATACGAACCATCGTAGAGACAATTATAGTTTTTTAAGGAGCGACTTAATGATGGAAAATTTATTTGAAAGTTCAGTGCTAATGGTCACTTTAACTGCTAGCGCCTTCCCCTTTGCGTTCTTCTTGGCAAATCTTTTTGCAAAAAGAGTACCCTCGATAGAGCAAAGGTTATTCGATAAAGCCAAGCTGAAGTACACGGATGGAGACAATACTTGACACAGACGCCTCAGATAAGACTGAGAGTCCACACACAGGCGGTCACACTTTGAGCCATTGGATGTTGACGTCTCAGAAGCTGATACTTGGCAGAATTGTTGTCCGGTATTAGCCTGAGGGGTCCCTACCCCACGTTTTTGCGCAACGAATGTACACTTCAGAAGATTCGTGTGGGGGGGTCCCAATCAGTAAGGTTCGACAAGCCCCCTGCGTCCATCCTTGTTCGTTCTCCATTTCTCCCAAATTCATATTTAACCTGAGACTCGGTCGTTGACTTTTTTCGAACCACGCTAGCAACGCGAAACCAAAACCAGTTCATCAATTGCCACCATAGTCTGCAGCGCCCTCGCTTCTAGCTCCTTATCGTTTGCACTGCTCACAGGGTGATCGATAATTGCGAAGGCATAGCCAGGCATGCCTAACACCTTGGCCATGAGTTCAGCGGCGCTAGCGAAGTTACTAGTCATTACGCCTACCGCCGGGGTTCCCACCCGCTCGCTACTGATTGCATCATGCAAACTGCACGACGAGCAGCTACCTCAGTCACCTAGGCCACTGATGGCCAAATCCCAATTCCGCGCCTCATCGATGATCTCGTCCTCCGCCGGTGCGCTGTAATTAGACTTGGTTCGCAAGACTACCTTAGCCACTTGATAACGGTCTCGAAGCAACCTATCGACATGAGCGAAAAAACCAGCCGTTCCCTCCTTGCCGTTGGAGATAAGCCCGACTGTCTTGCCCGCTAGGCTTGTTAACCGTGGAGCTGGCTTCATAGTGTCCACTAAAGCTTCACTGGTAGGATTTAATACGCGAATAGTCATATTCTTACTTCCTTTTGGGATAACCAAGTGTCCATATCATCTTATTTGGATTGAGACGGTGGCTCGCAATCTATGCAGGCGCCTATAGCCGCCGTAACGGCCCGACTCTTTGTGCCGAGCCAGGGAGGTATTATCGCGCCGAACCCGCCTGCAGGACCGCCCGCCGCAATTAATAACAAATGGTCGGGACTGGGCAACGCGCAGTATTCAGTATCACCTTTATCCCGTATCACAGAGCCCTTGCCCACGGTTGACCATTCCGACCGCCTAACCCTCGCTTTCTCAAAAAGGTAATTGGCAATCTCTTTCCTACCCCAGCCCGCCGCACGCATATGCTCTCGGTGCTGCGGGGCCATGACCACTGCGTAGTTACCTGACCAGATGGAATAGTTGCGCATGTTCGCCCGCATCTCTGCAGCGTAGGTATCCAGTATTTCTTCGGGTTTACTTGTCCACTCATTCATGATCTGCCGAGGGGCACATGCCGCGAGCACCGTGACAGCTGAAGCATCCTTCGGTATGTCACGGGACTCGGCTAAAGAGGGCCAATCACTTCCCTCCTCATCTTCCGCGATGCAATAACTTATCTTGCCAGGATGGCCAAGAGTCGACCGGTCAATAGCGCCAGGACTCACCTGTAAAATATTTATAAGAGCGAGCCGAATAGCTCTGCCAATGACCGAAGTCGCTCTATCAGAACTACCCAATACATTGAAGTCACTGCGCGAACCAATCTCTTTCCTGATGGAACCATTCAAAATGACAAGGATGGCGCAACCACCCGTGCTGGCCGTCGTGCCATGCAACAGAAACTCTTCTTTTAGCATTGCCATCATTGCTGCAACTACGACGGGGAAATGCGCAGGTAGGCAGCCAGCCATAACCGCATTAATCGCCAACTTCTCTGCGGTGATGGCCCGCTCGCGCACGGGCTCAATACCGATAATCTCGTTAGCTGGCATGAGAACCCAGTCTAGGCAGGCCTGCACGGCCTGGGGGGTAGGCGGAACTATGGGAAAGCCATCTGTCCAACCCCTGCTGTGATAAAACTCCTGCGCATCGCCAACATCTTCGAGGTCGAAATATTGCGACTTAAAAGCATCAGGCATCGCATTTACAACGGAATTCATGGCCGTAATCTCCCATTAGCGGCAAAAGCAAAAAGCACAGAAATAACGTCCGACACACTTATTAAACCCATTTCTAAATCCTTATTTAGTAGAATTTCGAGCCGCGGCATCCAAGACTCTTAAAAAGTTACCACTCCAAATTTTGTCGATACTTTCTTGCGTAAAGCCTGCTCTTATAAGTCCTTCCGTTAAATTCATCGCATCCGTTGCATCAATGTAGTCATCGATGCCGCTACCGTGATTGAAATCATTACCAATTCCCACATGATCAACACCAATTCGATCAACAATATAATTTATGTGTTCAATCATGTTGTCTGTCTTTGCGGGTCCCAAAAGTTCGCTCACTGCAGCAATAAAATTTGCTCTCTTTGCCAGGTCTTCAATTTCCCAATACAACTCAAACGGGTAGTTGTACTCTTCCGAAATTCCCACCTCTCTTCGCAATGATTTTAAAGTTCCAATAAATTTCGGCTCAGAGATATTTAAAAGATATCCTTTAAAGGCCGCCACATGAATCACGCCACCGTTTTCGCCAATTAAGTCAATCTCTTCGTCACTTAGGTTTCGACTCACGTCTGAGACTTTTTTGGCATTTGAATGGCTCGCGACCACAGGCGAAGTGGTAAGCTCGAGTGCCTGAAGGGTTGCCGATTTTGACATTTGTGACACATCAATCAATGCGCCGAGCGCATTAATTCTCTTAATGGCGGAAACTCCCAACTCAGAGAGACCTCCGTGCTCCTCAGTGACTTCGAACTTACCTGTTGTACCATCAAAATTTGGTCTTGAAGAGTCAGAAAATTCGTTGTGTCCAAGATGGTTAAGGCCAAATACGCGCACCCCCGCCTGGTAGAACTCGTCGATCGTATTGATGTCTCGCTCCAAGGACCTAGCATTCTGAAAGCCGAGGATAATGGCCGATTTTCCTGCCTCATGCGCAGCAACAAGCTCGGCTGAACTTCTGACTAGGACGGCGTTGCCATCACTGAGTGAAATAAGCGAATTAATTGCCTCTAATTTCTCATCAGCTTCAGCTCGCGCTGCCGCATCTCCTTCTTCGGTGCGCGGCCCAGGCCCGACAGCAATTGACATAACGACGGCATCGACGCCGCCTGCTCGCATTTTGTCCAGCGAAACTTTTGACGAGCCATCGTCACTCAGATAAGAGGTGGATGTCGAAGGAATCACAATATCCGCATGAGCATCTAGTACCAGTGCAGCCGCATGCAGCTGACTAACGGACACTTCCTCCGGCTCTGTGTTGTTCCCCAGACCTTCTGAAGCTTGCTCATCGCTTGAACAGCCAACAATGCAGACAAACATCAAGGCCAGCAAAGTATCTCGACACCCGCTCTTAAGCCCAGCTAGATTACGCATCTACCCACTCCTTGAAATTTTAATCTTAAAATAATAACTTTTAGTGCAAGCGGTTCCACGAGCCAAAAAACAAACCTTCTACCATTCCTTCTTATCTTTGACGGTTAACCGTAGCGCAAGAAGAAAAAAGTTCTGTACGAACCTCAACCCCTTTTTCAGCGAGTCTCGCCTGATCCGAACATGACACGTTCGTATGGCGCAGCTCGACTATGTCATCGGAGCCGATACCAGGATTTTCAAACAGTGCCTGAATATTAGTTAAATTAGGATTGAAACGGAGGTCGAGCGCCATGAGGTTTGTCAGCCCACTAAGCGGTGTTATGTCGGTAATGTCGTTCCCAGTGAGTTCAAGATATTCAAGGGTGGTGACCCCACGCAGAGGGCTCAGGTCCGTGAAGGAATTCCCAGCCAATCTCAATTCAATTAGTGATGCCAAACCGCTTAGCGGAGTCAGATCACTTATATCCTGAGTGTGAATGTTCAGATCTACTAGCTTAGTCAGTTTCGCTAAAGGGCTAATGTCAGTAACAGCATTAGTAAAAAGCACCCCCGTCGCCCCCATAACCGATCGGGGGTTTTGCCCACCGATAAAATCACCGTGGCGATGCATCCGAAGCACTCTCAATTCCGTCAGTTCACTCAGGGCACTGATGTCAGTCAAAGGGTTTTCGGCGATACGTAAATCGACTAGCGTGGTCAGGCCTCGAAGTGGACTGATGTCAGAAATCCAGTTGGTATGCAGATTCAAATGCGTCAACTTCGTGAGTTCGGCCAGTGGGCTGATGTCAGAGAGACCTCGGTTGGGAAGAGCGAGATTAGTTAAGCCCGCAAGGTTCTGTATCCCGGAGAGGTCATGAAATATGTGCTCAGGATCAACCCATTCCGGCGATCCGGAAACCGATCTTCTTGCGCCTCCACCGCCGGCTCTCAGCGTCCTCAACTGTGCAGCTTGACTGCAACTCAATGCATCTTGTGGTCCGAGCGACAAAGCCTCACGCACAGCTTCTTCCAGCACTGCATCTGCAAATGTCACCATGTCAGAGTCGGCATGATCCTGGCAGTTGTCAGTAGGATGCAGCGTTTGCTGGGCCGAAGCCCCAGAGAAAAAAACAAGGCAGAGCGCAGCTAAACGCAAGCCGATCCGAATGTGCTGCATATCAATATTCCTCTGTAAGACATAGTTAAAATCTACCCCAACGTACCGTTTATCTGTTTAATACGAAAAGCTAAGGGGACGCCCAAGAAAGGCATGGTACCGTTAGGCCGAAAGATTCGCCAGATCCTTTGACGTTAAGCCAAACTAAAACTAAGATTGAAACAAGTAAAAAATAAATGCGTATACTGTTGGACCTTTAGGCGCTCAGAAATATCTTGAAACGGAGTCGGCTGCCGTTCTACCTTTACTTGATTCTTTTTTACTTCTATAGCGTGACTAATATCTCGTACAATACGGCGTCATAAGCAAGGAAGCCGTTCATGCTGCAAGCCCTCAGTTTTGCGCTTACCGTTACCTCTCCCATTCTCTTTATGTTGCTTCTTGGGTATGCCTTTTTGCGTCACGGCATGCTAAGCGAGGACTTTATTCAAAGCGGCTCTAAGTTGGTATTTAATGTCACCCTACCCTGCTTATTGTTTCTGAATGTTTCGACGACGGATGTAATTGCCCTGATCCAGCCCAAGTTATTGGGCTGTGCCATCGTCATCATATTTCTAGCGGTGATTCTGCTCTGGCTGTTCAGTGGTTCTATGGCACCGGCGCAGCGTGGCGTATTTGTACAGTGCGCATTTCGCAGCAATATGGGTGTGGTGGGTCTGGCCCTAGCGGTCAACGCTTTCGGCAATGGGATATTGGCATCCGCTGGGGTTTATCTCGCTTTGATGACGATTGTCTACAACATATTAGCTGTAGCGGTCTTGAGTGCGGCTCAACATCAACCCGAACATAACCTTGCTCTGATGATAGGCAGATCGATAATGAGCAACCCATTGATCATTGCGATTGTGTTGGGACTGATTTTATCGCTGACCCAGTTGCGTTTACCTGAGTGGTTGATGACCAGCGGGCGTTATCTGGCAGATATGACCCTGCCGCTGGCATTGCTCTGTGTGGGTGGTTCCCTGAGCTTCGGCCGCTTGCGGGGCAATCGCAACTTGTTAATCTGGGCCACGATCAGCAAGCTGATTCTGGTGCCGGGGTTAGCAACGCTGGCAGGGGTTTTGATTGGGCTGCGTGGCACAGATCTGGGCATTCTCTATCTAATGACGGGGGCACCCACTGCTGCGGCCAGTTTTGTGATGTCGCATCAAATGGAAGGAGACGCAGATCTGGCCGCCGATATCATTGCCTTGACGACCATATTCACCGCATTCTCCAGCTCGGCTGGGCTGGTGATACTGCGATCTGCTCAGCTGATTTAGACCGGCTTTTAAGAGGATTTCTTTCCCACTATCGGCAAGTCTCCCATTGGTGTAGATAAGCTGCCGTCTAGCGTATTGTCGTCCAGTTCGAATGACACATTCATTGTCCCTTGCTGTGTTTGCATGGAAAATGATAGGGAGTCCCCGTCAAAACTAACGCCAGACAATGTATTAGTCCCGGCTGGACCTGTCCAGGTTCCCGCGAGTCCATTGCCATCTTCAGTTATCGCAAGGTCGACAGAGACTGCGTTCCCTTGCACCGACATGTCCAAAGCCCATTGGCCCAATACTGCCGAATTATCAGCCGCGAAAATACCGCTACTACTTAGCAGCAAAGATATAAGGGAAAGTTTAAATATACTTTTAAGCGTCATCGAAAACTCCTTCAAAATTATGTTAATAATTCACCGAAAAGGTGACATTTTGTTACGCTTTGCCACGATAACTCGTTCAAAGCCTGAGGCTGGCAGACAAGTCACTGACATGTCACCCACGCCTGTGGATAAGCAATTAGCGGAGGTCCTGGGGTAAGTTGAAGTGCAACCTAAATAGACAGGTGCGAGCAACAGCGATAGTTAGGTCTGCTAGTTATTGGTTTCAACTTCTTCTAATTATTTGCGATCCGAAAACGGCAAGACCAAGCCAAGCTCGATCGAGTTTGTCCGCTTGTGAGAGATCGTACGATAGGCATCACTTTGCAACATAGAGAGGAACGCTTCATGTGAGGGATAGGCGACCAGAATCATGCTGTCGATTTCCTGATTCGAGATTATTGGTGTGATGCCCCTCGCGCTCAGCATGGGTGCGCCGCCCGCGCCTTGTATAAGTGGTACGACTGATGAGCCGTAATCACCATAGCCAGCGACACCCGTGTCGCCACTGAAGCGAAGCAGGTTAAGCATATAGATTGTGTCGGGAGATTCAGACAACTGGACATCGCGCATCTGATTTCCTCCAAACGCATACACCACTGAATCTTCGATTGCTTCGGCACGATTGGGTAACGCCGCTTGATACTCATCGCTCGCACTCATCTCAACGACTGCACTCGCGGAAGGGTATTTCCGCATCGTGACTCTGTCCCAGCCTAGGTCGGAGGGATCGGCGCCCTGACGCGCTGACTCGCGCTCGTTGGCGGATCTATCGGAGAAAGGACTCGAATAGCCGCGAAATATCACTTCGCCACCGAGCGCTCTAAGCTTTTCCTCTGCGAGAGCATCGTAGCGATCATAGGCCTCCACGCTACCTGGCTTAAATTTAACGAGGTCTACCACAGTGACCGGACCTTCCATATCGGACTGTGCTAGAAAAGCTATTCCTTCCACCTCATCCAACTCCTGGGCATTTGCACCCAGTAAGAATGACAGGGAAACTAAGGCAAGTTTAAAAGTATTTTTTAGCTTCATAGGAAGACACCTGCAGAGCTGTGTTACTAATTCATGAGTTATACGACTGCTAGTTATCTTCGCAGAAAGTTACTCTTCCTAGGCTCGGCTGAGAAGGACAAGTCGCTGACATGTCACCTACGCCTCTGAATAGGCAATTTGCGAAGATAGTGGGGTAAATTGAGGTGCAACCTAAGTAAACAGGTGGGAGCAACATCGATGGTTACGTCTGCTAGTTAGATGTTGACTCCCAATAACTGATCAGTTTTAAAATCAGATTAAGAGGATCAATCAACCTCTAAGTAGCATCAAGAACGCTGTCTGCAGCCTCAAAGATTCTCGTTTATGTAATCGATTGCAAGTTGGACGGTAGTAATTTTTTCAGCCGTCTCGTCAGGGATTTCAGTCTTAAATTCTGCCTCAAGTGCCATCACAAGCTCAACGGTATCAAGCGAGTCTGCTCCTAAATCCTCAGCAAACGACGCAGAATCTTTCACCTCTTCGACATTAACACCGAGCTGCTCGCAAACAATTTTTTTTACTCGTCCTTTAACATTACTCATGTCTGTCCTTGACCTCTATCCTTGTATTGAAATTACCAATTCCCAGCCGACCACATTAAAAACGATAGGCAAACTCGAGATAGGTAAAACGCGGCTGGTTGCGCAAATATAGGCTGTCAAGACTCAAAATCTCATAACTATGATTAGTAAGGTTTCTGCCACGCAGAAACAGTGACCATTTGGCAGTATTTAAGCCAACGTTTGCGCTTAAACGACGAACTGTATCAAGCATCCGTCGGCCTCCAGCAGAACCAGATGGGACATTAGTCAAATTCGTAACGCCACCTTCTTCAAAAGTATAGGTCGCTGATGCGACAAGATTCACATCTGCGAAGATACCTCTTAGATTCACGAGCGGCTGTCGGTAGACGAATGAAGCGTTAATCTGATGAGGTCGCACGAAGGGCAAATCTGCGTCATCAGCAATCTCGAGTGTTGCCAAAGCAACGTCGGAACCCACATGTGTAACCTTACCTTTGCCCTTCGCATAGCCCAAGTTCATCAACAACAGCGCACCATAATCAAATCGCGTACGGTAATTTGCTTCCACTTCATATCCCCACACTTCTGCGGTACCTACGTTATCGATAAAAAATCCTACCGGTATTTCGCTGTTCGGAGATATCGGAAGGCCGGCCGCGTCTGCACCAACGCGCGATCCATCCGAATTGAAACCCAGTCCGTTACCATCTGAACCAATTAACTGACACTGGGTGGGGCAACCGTTGTCGGTCGTGTTAAGAAAATCGTTGTACTCTGTAAAAAAGAAGGCAGCGTTTAGGGTAAGTGCCCTATCAAACCAACTACTCTTCAATCCCAACTCATATGTCAGTGATGTTTCTTCGTCATAGGTCAGTTGAGTTGGATATAATTCGCCGGGCGAACCCTCGCTCAAGTTCATGCCTCCCCGTCGATAGGAGGACGCTAACTTGCCATAGGCCATCATATCAAGGTCGTCTAAGTCATAAGCTAGAGTGACACCCCACGGTAAGTTTTTGTAAGTGTCCCCTATATCAAGATCGCTTTGAGGATTGACTGGATTAGATCGGTTAAAAGTCGACCCCAAAACAAATGGGCCCTTTTGAATCCCCCCTTGATCTCCAGCTCGATATTCCTGCACATAGCCGTCGAATTGGTCATGTGCATAACGGATCTCACCGGTAAGCCTTACAGGTAAATTTGCTAGTGCGTATTCAGCGCTTCCAAACACAGCCCACGAATTAGAGTCGGTGCGGTAATTGCGAAAAAATGAGTTCGGCCTCATTGTTGGGCCAACCCACTGATCAAAGACCTCGGTGTTTTCATAGGCAAAGTAGTCTGCCCCGACCAGCCAGCTAAAGTTGCTAGATGGTTCGGCGACGTAACGTAATTCCTGGAAAAAAATGTCGTTGTCCGCTCTTTGTGTTGTTTGCAGATTTAACGTATTTAACTGAAAGATCGGGCCAACATAATCCACATCCGTCTGGAGCCCTACCTTTAGATCACGTTGATTCGTAACAGATGTCAGTGTGCCACCATCCAGCACCCAGTCTATAGTGAGATTGTGATTTCCAATTTCGTTTTTACTCACCATTGGCGAATTAATAGTGGTGCTGAAAGCATCTTCGATATCTGGCCTCAGGTTTCGGTTAGCAAAAATAGCATTAGTGAAAGTCTGATCCTGAGTATCGAAAACATAGTTAACGTCCAATGCATCTGACGGTTGATAGCGCAGTGACATACGGGTGTGCTCGAATTTTTCAATATCGATGTCACGATTGTCAATATCGCTATAAAACCCCTCATCCCGTTCTTCATCCATGCGACTGATCCGTATGCTGAATTGCTCGTTTATCGGAAGATTGAGCTTGGCTTCGAGGCGCTGAAAATCTTTTTGACCCAGCGCACCACCCACATCAAAAGAGAATTTATCTTGGGGTTTTTTCGAAATCACATTCATTGCGCCACCGAGCGCGTTCCGCCCGTATAGCGCTCCCTGAGGGCCCCGCAACACCTCAGCTCTCTCCAAATCGTAGGTATCCATTCGAGCAAAGGTTTTGCCAGCCAAACCATTAGTCGCGAAATACGCACCATTACGGTAAAGGCCGATAGCGGACGCAGACGCACGATTACGTGCTTGCCCCGCACCGCGCATAGTAGGTTCAGACTCAGCAGCTTGATTCTCGTTTGTGCTAACGCCAGCAACCAAGTCAGTCATATCGCGTAGATTAAAAATACCGCCTATACCCTCAATTAAATTCGCTGAAATGGCCGCGGCGGAACTGGGTACATCCTGCAACCGTTCCTCCCTTTTGCGCGCGGTAACAAGCACTTCTGTTATCAGCGAGTCTTGTGCAAAAGAAATTTTTGGTATCGTTGGGACAACTATTGTGCAAAAGACTGCCGCCAAAAGCGTTACTTTTAATACGAGATTTTTTGTACAAGTAGTTCGGCCATTTACTTCTTCAGTTTTCAATGAATTCATTAAACATCCTTTTTATAATTTTTTGTAAATCGAACTCACAAAGTTAAACTGATCAAAATTCACTTTTTTTATTAGACGTCACTCAGAACGTAATGCGATTTGCGTCAGACAACCAAAGCACCACATGTCATGATTGTGGGTTACACACATTTAACTTCCTGCGCACGACACATCGGAGCGGTTGAAGATTAGGTTTGTTTAGTACTGTCAGAAAGGTCAAGTCAGTGACAAGTCACTAATAAAAACTCTTACTCATCCTAAGTAGAGTAGATTTAAAAAAATATGACTACTTTAATTTGAAAACAAAACGCAATAATGCCGCTGGGAGCAAATGCGCTAGCACTTTACTTAAGAAGATTTCCTGCCAACTATCTGCTGTTCCCCGCGCGGTGTCGATAGACTGCCGATAAGCAAACTATCTTTTAACTCAAATGATACCGTTCTCGACCCCTGCAGTGTTTCCAGAAAAAACGACAGAGTGTCTCCGACGAAACTAACGTCAGATAATGTGTAAGCGCCTTGCAGAGCGACCCAGGTTCCACCAAGTTTCCCCTCATTTTCAGTTATTGTCAGATTGATCGAGGATTTTTGCCCCTGCAAATCCAAGTTAAAAACCCATTGACCCATGACAGCCGAATTTTCCGTTAATTTCGCATAATCTTTTAGCCGAAATTTTGGTGGATCTATGTTTACTACTGAAAGAGTAAGTGAATAGTTTAAACTGTCTATACTCAGCTTAGGGACAAACAAGTTAGTTCCATCGAAGGAAGAAGCTCCACTTGTATCAAGAACTTGTATCTCCTGCGCTCCGACAACAGAAAAATCAATGTCAGGGCCGTCTTGATTTAACAACAGTTCCAAACTGTAAGCATCAGGGCCAACGGTAACTACTGGAATGAAAAGTACGTTATTTTCAAAAGAAGCTCCGAACCCTGCGCTACTATTTAGAAGTAGCCAGAATAAACTTAAACTTAAAACATTTTTCACTGTCATCGGAAAACACCTCATAAGTTAGATTGGAGAATCAAACTTTTTAGAGTGGAATAATTCTCAGAGGGTAGTTCTTTTCAGCAAAGTGGTTACGGACAAGTCACTGACTTGTCCATATGGTTGAGTTTTCTCGTTGCCAAAATTCTCGATCTCTTTTGAAACGGCAGTTGGCAGATTTGCTAACTCAGAATGGGTAGTCTCTGAAGAAGCCACCAAACGGAGATCGGACCAATTAAATATGCAGGTAGAACATTGCTTAGACTAACCTCGGGCGCAACGGTATTTTTTTGCCACCAACTGCGAAAGAAAATGGCAACCAAAAGGCATACAATGACAACCATCAACTGTCCTATTTCCAGGCCAACGTTAAACAGCAATAAAGCCCAAAGTGCCGCATCATCTGGCAAACCTACTTCACGAAGCACACCGGCGAATCCTAATCCATGTACAAGGCCAAACCCGAAAGCAATTGCCCAGGGATAGTTTGATGTTATAGAGGGAGTTTTGCTCAACATCTCAACTGCCATGAAAAACAAGCTCAGCGCGATCAGCGCCTCTACCGCAGATTGAGAAACCTGCAGTAGCTCAAAAGTAGAAAGTGCCAGGGTTATGGAATGAGCAATCGTAAAGGCAGTAACAGTTGCTATAAGTCGCCATCTCTCCGTAATCAATACCATTAGGGCAATAACGAACAAGACGTGATCGAGCCCCGCCAGCAAGTGTTCTATACCCAACTCGAGATAGGCTGGAAGTAGCGGAGAATCGGCCTCACCTAAATGCACTACCGGGTTGTCTGGCCTAACAACAAAGCGTTGCAGGCTGCCATCAAGGTGCGTGACACTGACTAGCACCTCACTGACACCGGGATACAGGTTGCGAATAGCAAGTTTGGATTGCGAGAGTGCCTGATCACAGTATTCTTGCCAGCTTTGAATCAGGGTGCCTTCTTGACGCTGACTGATGATTTCAGCGCCAAGACGACAGCCTCCAAGATCTAGGGCTAAGTCTGGTCGGAATCCGGACACAATCGGTTGGCGCAGCGTCACTGAGACCCCCACTTCCGCTGAGGCTGCCTCTTCTGTTTCAATCAGTTGAGCAAACGCCGGGCGCATCTCATGAGCGAAACTTTGACTGGCAAAGAGCCAGAGAGTGGCAATCAGGCCGCTGTATTTCATGAACCCCTTACTGATCATCTAACCTTCTTCTGATTCAACCTTCTTATTTTTCTTTTCGAACGATGTCATAATTCGGCCGGACCTGTTCGATGAAGTCCGCTTGTGCCTGAACTTGTGATTCGTAGGTATAGTCACCGAGGACTGTTGCGCGAATATCTAAAAATGGTGTAACGGAAGCGGGATTTTGCTCAAGAACCTTCACCAGGTGCCAGCCAAAAGTGCTTTGTATGGGACCTTGCCAATTCAAAGCCACATCGTAGCTGTTGAGTGAACGGGCAAATTCAAGACCGAATATGCTGGTAACTTGCAATGGTGATTGACGGGCATTCATTCGACTCTGCATCGACGGCTGCGCTAGGTTGGCGATCGATTCCCCTGCACTGAGTGCAGTGCTTGCCGCGTCGCGAGATTGAAATTGGAGTTGCTCGAAAGAGACACTTGATGCGACTTCGTAGCGTTCGTGATTCGCCTCATAGTAAGCCCTGAGCTCTTCTTCTGTCGGTGTAAGTTCGGCTTCTTGCTCGGCAATAAATTGCATTTTCTGAATCATGCGCCGGCGAATGATTTCATCTTCTTCGTCCAGGCTGAGCCTTATAGATTCACGACGCCAGATCTCTTCAGTGACCCAGTCATCGACGAGGCTGGCGATCTCTGCCTCGGTGGGTTCGCGCTGTACCTGTGCAGCCCACAGCGCTGCCACTCGCCGCTCGAGCGCAGCATCCACAACTATGGTATCGAGCGGATCGGAGGTTTGCTCATCGATGACAAAAATTAATATGCCCAAAACCACAAACCAAAACACGTGGCTCTTTAAGAGCTTCATGATTAGCCTGTCCCAGGTCGGTACCATATCGGCGATGTAAAGGCACGTTCCTGAATGGTCGCTGGAAAATCTGGTCGCGGTTCGTAGCCTTCATTGATCGCATCCCAGGTTGACCATCGGCAAGTTGGGTTCTCGAGTACACGTGAGTAATAAAATGCCCGCACGGAAGGATCGAACTCAGGATCAACCCATACGGTTTTCAACTCAGCCGCTCCGACGTCAGCTGAAATCGAGCAGTCTTCGAGGTTCACTTGAGCACCGTTGTCGCCGCAACGATGAGATTGTGGATCGACAGCAAAGCCATCTGAACAAGCGACATCAAACACTTGTTCATGGGGCTCACCATCAACGGTCCAGCCTTTGACAACCTGCAGCCTTTGCAAAGGCGCGCTCAGAGCATCTTGAGTGGCCCAGACAATAAAGCGCGGGGCTCGGTCACCGTTGGGCAACAAATCTGAGCCCATGGATACACCGTCAGAATATGCAGTCTCGAGCAGATCAGGAGCTGTCAGCGTTTCATCGGTGAAATCATACCCACCAAAAAAACGCACTTTGATGCGCGTGCCGGTGGTAGCAAAAGTTTCCTTCCGTCGGAACGCGCTGTAGATAGACTCCCGTGTGTTGTCTTCCGCCCAGACGCCGGTAATTCCCGATGCGCCAAAGGTTATATCATCCCCATTAGCGTAAACACCTGCATCAAATTCCTTAACAGAATCAGGTCTGTTTTGGAGAAGACGCTCCCCTTCCTCAGCACTCAGCGGAACTGCTCCAGTCTGTTGAGGTGTTGCATCCGCCAGTCCTAGCTTGCCATAGAAATCAGATTCGTCATCACCAATGGCAGCCGTGTGGGTATCAGACGCACCCACAAAACCGAATTCGAAAGGATTCTTCATTCCCTGATCTTCGAAGGACAACCCATTTAATAATGCTTCCCGCGCATAACCGCCTGAGGGTTCAGAGAGCCGATTGCCGCCGGCGCCGACATAATAAGGCATTATTTCGAATCCAGCCCATTCATCATTGTCCGATAACAAGGGGTGCGTTTCCGAAGTACCTTTAATTTGAGTGATTTCCATGAGCGGTTCATTACGAATGCGCTGCGAGGAATAGGCATCATCCAGTGGGTTGCCTGCCCAATCCACAAGCTTGAACATCTGTCCACCGGAACCGTTCGAATTATGGGGAATAGCGAGTGATTCAATTCCCTCATCGCGTAAGCTGTCCATCCAATCCCATAAGTCTTCTGGGTTTCTACTGTGCAATGAAGAGAAGGGCACTGCGGGAAGCTTATCGGCGTCACGAAAGATAACGTTGCGATGTAAATTCCCACGGTCAGGATTGGAGAATGCTGTGTACTCATAGGCAACAAAGGTGGTGAACTGACCTGGCTTGTTATATTGCTCAGCGGCGGCAACAGTATCCTTCCAAGCATCGTGGATGACGTCATGGACCAAGTCTTGACTGAGAGTTCCGTCACCAATCATGCGTCTGACATCACCCACAAACCTACCCAACACAGCGGGGCGTTCAGGTACTAGATTTTCCGGTGCATTGTAATTCGCCATATAGTCTAAATTCATAATTCTTGCTAATTCAGTACTGGGATCCGCTCCCTCAAACAACATTCCCATATACATGGCGTGATCCGTGACTGCATAAAAATCTAGGGGTACGCGTAATGTCATATCAAAACCAGCTGGGTGCTGGATAGTATCGCCCAAGGCATATCGATAGGCATCAGAAGGTGTCGCCATAGTACCAACGGCAAAAGCATCGAGCGAATAAGTGGTGTGAACATGCAAGTCGCCAAAAAAAGCAGTTCGTGTAGCATTCTTGGCAGGGAGCGCGCTGAAAATATCGTTTGGAATTGTTAGCAGGCCTTGCTGAGTTCGAGAGGGTGCTGCTTGACTGGGAGTACTTGCGACATCATTGTTGCTAGGGGATGCTGAACTATTTTCTCCACCAGAATCATTAACTGATTGGGCTGGCTCGGTCTTGCTGCCACAAGCACCTAGCACTAGTCCTATTAATAAAGTTACGACTTTCAATCTCATTTACTGCCCCCGTTATTCTTCAGTAACACACATAAAAACACAGAAATTTTTCGATACTTATGAGAAAATTTTTAAAGTATGCAGTAGGTTTTTTAGTAAACTCAGCTCAACTTTCATTTTCCCATTCAATAGATTTCGCTAGTTTTATAAAAAAGTTTGAGACCTGCGCCTGTTGGCTGATCCTTCTATTGTGGGTTGGCTCGCATAAATTCGACAACAGTCTCAGCCCACTCCTCTCCCTTTTGCTCTTGAAGGAAGTGCCCAGCGTCATTTATCGTGGTGTGGGGCTGGCCTTGAGCGCCCGGAATTTGTCGCTGAAAGAATATATAACCTCCCCGAGTAATAGGATCGCCGTCACTAAAGGATGTTAGGAACGGTTTTTCCCAGCGCCTAAAGACTTCCCATGCCGCAGAATTCTCAACGGCTCCTGCATCAGTGCGAACCAGCGGTACGCGCTGAGGCATGATTAATGGCCCCGCCTTATAGCTCGGATCGGGAAACGGAGCATCATAAGCTTCTTTGAGGGATGGATCTCCCACACTGTTCGCGATCATAGCTCCCGTGGGAATATCTCCGGCCTCAACCATCCGTTGGTTCATACGTTTCCAGTTCCCGAATGCGCCCTCTGGTGCTTTATCAGTCTGCGGGTTCGGTAAGCCGGTGTTAGCAATAGCTACGCGAGAAAATCGCTCTTCATTCTCAGCTACTACTCGGAGACCGATGAGGCCTCCCCAATCCTGACCTATAAATGTAACACCGGTGAGATCGAGGGCTTCAACTAATGCAGCTTGCGTATCAACATGAAATTGATAAGTGTGTGTATCCATGCTGGTGGGTTTATCCGATCGTCCAAAACCAATCAGGTCAGGAGCGATTGCTCTAAATCCCGCCTCAACGAATACAGGTATCATTTTGCGATAGAGATATGCCCAGGAAGGCTCGCCGTGGAGCATTAGCACAACCTCGCCATCCCTAGGACCTTCATCTATATAGTGGACACGATAACCCTGAATATCTTCATAGTGAGGATCGAAGTCGTAGTCTGGGAGGTTCTCAAAGCGACTGTCCGGAGTTCGCAAAATTCCGGGGCTTACCTCTTTAGCTTGCATGAGGATCGGTGTAAAGAAAATAATTGTGCTTACCAAACGGAGCAGTATTCTCATGTCTTATAACCTCTCTTTGGAATAAGAAACATTTCATGAATTCCCACTTTATTTTAAAATCTCCAAAATTTGGTCGCTAGGATAAAGTTCCAACCAAATCGCGGAGTGACTCTAATCTGTAACACGAATAATAACGACCGAATTGCCAAACCGTCTGGACAAGTCAAGGACATGTCATAACGGGCCCGAGTGTTAACTCTGGCATCTTTACTCCACTTTCAGCTCGTATACATCTCCAGCCGCGCCCAGGTAGTACCAAACGCCAAAGAATCCGGGCGCAAGCGGATCACCAATGAGCTTTGGCGGCATGAAATCGCTGCGCGCCAACTCCTCGCCGGAGGCCGCAGATCGCCACACTACCTGTTCCTCGTATCCAGCCGTCTGACGACCAGCCGCGCGGGCGGCGGCGCGGGCAGCCAGCAGGTTCGGCGCGTCCGTCGATACAAATACTCGTGCGTCGCTCGGCCCGACGAGGCTGGTGTGATTCATAGTCGTCTGATCGACGACCCAGCGGGTCTCAAGTCGCTCTCCGCCAACGAGTTCAATGCAAGCGATTTGCCCCCGCCCGGCATCCATGGAGTAGATACGCATGGTTTCAGGGTCGACAGTGAGCGCCGAAGGAATGAAGCTGAAGCCATTCGCCCCAGGCGAAAACGGCTCGGTTCTGAGCCGAAGGCCGGCATCGGCCTGAGAAACCGCGTACACACTGAGCGGTGCGGTAGACGGTCCAGAGTTCGTCTGGAACACGATCCAATCGCCCATCACAACTGGCGCGGACGCTGCCCCCTGACCTGGCCGCACGTAGTTGGACACATTCCAGCGATCATCGAGACGTAGCTCACTACCGTTCACTGCAAAACGGAAGATGTTCCGAACCCCCGGCACGTAGACGTACTCGTCACCCTGAAAGAGCCCAACGGTTAGCCGGCCTGCAGAGCCCTCTGCGAGCTGATAGGAATCGATGACAGTTAGGTTATTCGGGTCTACCGTAACCACGATGGATGGCGGGAAGCCTGCACCCTCGGCCCCTCGCCGACCAAAAGATTTGGTGACGATGATACCGGAGCGCAGCACGCTGAATCCGTTGTAGGTGATGTCCTCAGGTGCGAAACCATCGGGTGTGGGCAGTTCGACTTCGCCCCGCACCGTCCCGGTTGCTGGGTCAAGCCTGACAATGCGTATACCGTGGATGGCGTAGAGGTCTCCATTTCCATGGGCTGTAACCAGACCAGGCCAGAGAAACTCGCCCAGGGCTTTGGTATCTCTCAGATCGGTGCGCCAGAGCACCTGACCGGTGGTGGCGTCAAACCTGGTCACATAGGGTCCCTTAGCATCGTCTCTGCGACCCTGGGTGCCTCCGAACAAGAAGAGCTCGTCTCGGTTGCGTGTGACAATGTTGTACGGCGCCTCGTGCACGCCACTAAATTGTCGCACAACTACAGCGTTCGACTCCGGTACGCTCAGAGAACCCCCGAAGTCAGCAGGGTAAACGTGAGTCCGCCCAACATTCGCGTGCTCGAAGGGAGTCACGGTACGGTAAAGACCGGTCTCGGTTGATCCGGGTTCAATGGCGCTCGAGATGGGATAGACTGAAGGAATGAGATCAGCTTTCGAAGCAACTAAAGGTTCGGGTCCTGATTGACAACTTACAAGAATTAAAATGGGCAACAAAAACCATATTTGCTTTTTCATATTTATCCTTCTTTTTATGCATTCCCAGCGAGTAGCAATTAAGTAAACTACTACTTTCTCTGACTTGAATAACTCCATGACTAATTGGGTTTCTTACCTTCTTATTTGGAATACTCGAAGCGTGATAATTGTTCTGTAATCTCGGAAGGCATCTCACCGAAA
>CAJWVZ010000011.1 GCA_913048385.1 uncultured Gammaproteobacteria bacterium
GTACGAAAGAGCTCTCCGAAACCGTCAATATGGTCTTCAAATAAGACCTCGATCGACCGCTGGGTGTTATCTCGCTCAGTGAAACCAGTCCCGCCAGTCAGCAAAATTACCTGAACGGCCGCATCCGCTATCAAACGAGATACCACCGCCCGGAGCTCATAGACATCATCTGGCACTATCTCCTTAGACAATACTTTGTGTCCGAAGTCTGTAGCTCGACTAACCAAAACTTCTCCAGACTTGTCTGTCTCCTCCGTGCGAGTATCAGAGACGGTTACCACAGAAATGCGAAGTGAAACACTATCACCAGTGCGGGCGGACATGCTTCTCAACCTCCTGTCATATTCATCAGGCGCACCGGTTGTGGCTGACTTTTATCGTAGAAATAATGTTTTTCTGGTTTCAGATCCATCGCCGAAATTATACTTTCCTTTAACAACGCATTTGTAAACTCCTCGGAGCGCAGGATGCCTCTCAAATCTACAGAATGCTCATTTCCCAAACATAATAATAAGCGGCCTTCTACCGTTACACGAACGCGATTACAGTCTTCACAAAAGTTATGTGTAACTGGCGATATAAAGCCGATTCGAGAGTGACCATACTGTTCCACCCTTACATACCGTGAAGGCCCAGCTGTTTTCTCTTCCACATCTCTCAACTTATATTTCTGTTCTATGACCCTTCGAACCCAAGCATTACTGCAAGTTGTATCTTCTCTTGCATGATCGGAAGCCTCGCCGAGGGGCATCTCTTCTATAAACGCAATATCTATATTTTTAGATAGTGCATATTCAGTTAGAGCCAAAACTTCGTCATCATTGTACCCACGCATGATTACCGAATTCAGCTTAATGCGATCAAAACCTGCATCTAGCGCAGCGTCAATACCATTCAAGACGCTTTCAAGCTTCCCTACTCTCGAAATTCTTTTAAACCTCTCAGAGTTCAAGCTATCTATACTTATGTTGACTCTATTTACTCCAGCGTGCCGGAGTGGAAGTGCGTACTTGTGCAGCTGGGCACCGTTCGTGGTCAGCAGCAGCTCCTCCAATCCAGGGAGCTCACCGAGCCTCTCAATCAAACTCATTACATTACTCCGAACTAGCGGCTCTCCGCCTGTTAAGCGTATCTTTTTTACGCCCAAGTCAACAAACGCCGCCGCTACAACGTACAATTCTTCGAGACTGAGAATCTGCTTCCTCGGCAAGAATTCCATATCCTCTGTCATACAATATACACAACGAAAATCACATCGATCTGTGACCGATAGGCGAATGTAATCCACACTTCGTCCAAATCGATCTACAAGGCCCGTTGAAGTGGGCCCCGCGGGGGATCTCGCTAAAGAATTATTAGACATCTAAAATATTCCGAAACATCACCTTAGTTATGCGTAAGATACTATATCGCAAAACCGGCACATCATGCAGAAAAATCCGGTTTGCATATTTGTCGATCTAGACATCAAGCGCAATCCCTAAAGCAAGGAAAAGCAAAACAATACCCATCGCTAAATCTATATATGGAGCAACTGGAGCCAATTTTCCTCTCACACTATCATGGCCGATACTATTTGCGAGCAATACAAACCATCCGATCGTGGCCGCTGACAAATAAAGCCCATATCCAGCTTGCAGTGCTAGCGGCGTGGATGAATCAATAACCAGAGAGAATAACGCCAAAAAGAACAAAGTCGCCTTAGGATTCAACCCATTTGTCAAAAACCCATCCAGCCAGGCCCTAAAAATGGTCGGTTCTCCGCCTTTCTCAAGAGCTATGGTCAGGTTTTGGTAACTTGATTGCCTCCAGCTTGCTAAAATACGCACCCCCAAATAGCTTAGGTAAAATGCGGCTAAGACCTTTAATACAACAAGGAATAAATCAGACTGGGAAACTAAAACTGCCACACCCAACAAGCAATAAGAGACATGGAGTAAAATTCCGCACCCTATGCCCAAACTTGTCCAGACCCCAGCACTCGAGCCAAACCTGAGGCTTACCCTTACAACAAGGGCAAAATCTGGCCCCGGCGAGATGACAGCAAAAAAATGCGCAATCGATATCAAAAAAAACTCAGACCAGTTCATCAATCACCCAAAAACCGAGAATTATTATGGGATCCTCGAAGACAGGATTAACGATAGCTCAGATGGTACATCACTGAGTGAAATTGATTCTGACACGACTCGAATATCCCCCGAATTCGGATTAGCAACACCTGAGTACGAAATAAGCGCAGACACATTGATCGCCTCTGCTGACGAGAGATTTAAGGGCCCTACAGCCTGCGCATTAGTCAACGTTATAACCGAAGGCAGATCTTTCACCGATAAAACTACAACGGCCAACGGTGGCAAACCTTCCTTATTAGCATCTCGAGCCGCAACAAAAATAATTGTATCGCCAGCCACATCTAGACCGTCTGCAAGACTCAACGAGACATTAATTAAAGGTGAGGTCATGTTGTCTGCGGCGAGAACGTTATTTTCTGAGGGGACAAGAAGAAACTGAGCGTCAGAAATCTTTTGACGCAAAAGATTTGATTGAGGCGAATTAGGATTTGCTTGAATCAGTAATCGCCAATTCGCAATCGCCTCGCTATAGTCCTTTCTAGTTTCCGCATCACTCGCAAGAATTTGAAGAACAGCTGTTTCATTTGGGTTTCGTAGTCTTGCTTGCTCAATTGCTGCACTTACTCGCGGAGTTAAAACAAACTCATCGAGGATGTATCTAACCAAGGCCAACCGACCCAAAGATAATGCTTGCTCTGTTTCTTCGCTTAAACGGTCCGAGGATTGGCGATATGCAACCTCGGCTTCTGAATAAAGCCCGAGCATAGAAAAATTCTCACCTAAAAAATACCAAGCCCAAGGCAAAGGAGAAGATTCTGATTCTTCCATTACTACTGCGCCAAGAGCCGCAATCAATTCTCTTGTCTCCTCCAAGTCATCGCGATTAGCAGCTGTGCGCTCATACAAACTGCGAATATCCTCATGCTGACTGAACCCCCAATGGCCATAGAGAGAATATGACGCAACTGGAATCAACAAAACCGAAAAAATTGCAGCGAGCAAGTGCGGCTTACTTAATTTCTGGTGTACATAAGATTCGTCTTTATCTTCGCTTATATCCTCAAGGAGGCTTGATTTCAGCTCAGTGGTCAGCTGCATATGGAGTTCTCGCGAAATCAAATTCTCCCGTAAGTCTCTATCTAAGCTAGACCGCCGATCTTCGAATAACGAAATATTTTGCTCTTTGCGGCTTGAAAAAAAATTACTACCCTGAGCTCGACTTTGAGAGAAAAAAGGCGATAAGAAAAATCCCATTGCCACTAGTACAAGAAACCCAGAAAAAAATAGAAAAGTCATAAAAATTCACTTAAGCAAAACAGGGTCAACACTATCAACAGAACGATCAGCTAGTCTTACCTTTAATTTTTAGATTCTGCTCCTCTCGCGTCAGTAAAGATTCAATCTTGTTCTGATCCGAATCAGTAAGCGTCTTATTTTTTAACGTCAACGACTGCGCACTTCTAAAAACAGAAAAACCTACACATCCCCCAATTAACAAGAAAAAAGCGGGGCCCACCCATAAGAAAATAGTACCAACAGTGAGCCGTGGCTTATAAAAGATAAAGTCGCCATAACGTTCAAACATAAAGTCTTTAATTTCGCGGTCAGTTTGGCCTTCCTTTATCATCAAATATATTTCCCTTCGCAAATCTTCCGCGACTCCACCGGACGAACCTGAGAGGCTGGTGTTTTGACACATTGGGCATCTTAATTCATTTGACAAATTTCGAAACCTTTCCTGATTCTCTGCTTTATCAAATTGAAATGTATCTACCTGAGCCACCACAGCAAAGCTGACAAACGAAGAACAAATAAGAAAGAAGACCGAAATATTTCTGAGCCATATCTTATAAAAATTCACATTCCCACCAATGCGATTTTAGGTGTGCGAAGGCTCTTAACAAGTGGTAAAAAGACTTCTCGCCAAACCGAATCGTTTAACACACTGACGTGCCGGTATCGAATAATCCCTTCCGCATCGACTAAATATGTCTCCGGAGCACCATACACTCCCAAATCAATACCAAAGCGCCCGCTAGGATCAGCGATGCTGAACAGAAATGGGTCTCCGTTTTCTTTTAACCAATCGTCAGCTAAATTTAATTCATCGCGATAATTGATGCCAACGACTGGAATCTCCCCACGCTCAGTTAGACTCATAAATGTCGGGTGTTCAATCAGACATGGCAAACAATAACTTCCCCAGACATTCAAAAGAAATATCTCTCCTGGCAAATCATTGTTTGTTACTAGAGATCCATCAATAGTTTTAAGGGAAAACGAGGGAACTTGCTTGCCAACTAAAACAGATGGCAAGTCTTTGTTCTCTAAAAATAGTCCGACAGCCAAGGCAGCGATAAAGGAAAAGAACGCAGAAATCGGCAGCAAGCGTTTTAACATTTCATACCCCAACATCCGCAGTCTTTCCAGAACTATAGGTTGCGAGACTTTTCTTATTTTTATCAACTGACTCCTGCAAGTATCGATATCGCTTATCTGCAGCCGATACCAAGCCGCCAAAAACCATAAACAGCGCTCCCAACCAAATCCACCTTACAAACGGTTTCACATAAAGCGTCATCGACCAAGCGCCATTTTCTTTTTGCTCGCCAAGGGTAACAAATAAATCCCTAAGAAACCCTGCGTCGATTGCCATTTCCGTCGATGGTGTACCGCTCGCAAAATATACCCTACGCTGAGGGAGCAGCTCAGTTAAAAAAATATCATCTTTAGAGACATTGATAGAGACTTCTTGCCCAGAAAAATTTTTGCCGGAAACCGACCTTGCGGCTCCAATTTCAAAATTAAACTCACCTAGATCAGTACTTTCTCCGCTCTGCAGCAACACGCTTTTCTCAATGCTATAAGAGCTTGTTAAAGAGATTCCAGCGACCATAACCGCCACACCAATATGGGCTAATTGCATCCCGTAATAACTGAGCGACAAACCCCGCACCCCTTCTACAATATTGCTTTTTTTTCTAATCTTGTTACCAAAATCACTGATCATGCTCAGCGAAATCCATAAGGCAAAACCGACACCAGCAATTGACCAGAAATCAAACTCCAACGTTATTACCAGCGGGAGCCCTATTCCAAGCACCAAACTAATCATCGCCACCCTACCAAGCCGAGTTACCATGGAGCGAACCGAGGTGCTTTTCCACATTGATAACGGCCCCACTGCCATAAAAAAAATTAAAGGGATCATGAGCGGGATAAAGATTGCGTTAAAATACGGCGGGCCGATCGAAATAAGCTTACCTGTCAATGCCTGAAAAATCATCGGAAAAAGCGTTCCGAGAAGCACTGAGGCAGCAGCAACGACCAAAAGAACATTATTTGTTAAAAGAAACATCTCTCGAGAACTTAATTCAAAACCAACCCCACCCTTGAGCAACGGGGATCTAACAGCATATAAAAGCAATCCCCCCCCGATAGATAGAACAAGAATTCCTAATATAAAAATGCCTCTCTCTGGATCCGAGGCAAAAGCATGTATCGAGGTGAGAAGGCCAGAGCGAGTAATAAAAGTTCCCAATAAACTTCCAGCAAACGCTAAAATTGATAACATCACGGTCCAGCTCTTAAAAGCCCCTCTCTTTTCAGATACCGCTAAAGAATGGACTAGCGCTGTACCAAGGAGCCAAGTGATCAGAGGAGGATTTTCAACAGGATCCCACGCCCACCAGCCTCCCCAACCAAGCTCGTAGTAAGCCC
Source organism: uncultured Gammaproteobacteria bacterium (assembly GCA_913048385.1). GTDB lineage: Bacteria > Pseudomonadota > Gammaproteobacteria > Pseudomonadales > Pseudohongiellaceae > UBA9145. Next base: position 5,796 of record CAJWVZ010000011.1, read on the forward strand.
ACCAACTCCCGAGGCATAGACCCAGAGTAAGAATGGCCCACGCAACATTAGCCCATGGTCGACACCAGCGGGCCCACGCTGAGTCAAGTCGACCGCTCAAGAGCGCTGCCATTGCGAAAGCAAACACAACGGAAAACCCTACGTAACCCATGTAAAGAGTGGGAGGATGAACAATAAAACCAAAATCCTGAAGCGCAGAATTAAGATCGGCGCCGTCAGCCGGCGCTAGCGGTACGACTCGATCAAACGGATTCGACGTTGCCAATAAAAATAGCAGGTACCCGACGGAAAGCATTCCTAGAATACTTAAGACTCGAGCCAAAAAGTCGAGAGGTACACTACGACTGAAATGTGCAACCGCGAGCATCCAGCCCGAAAGCATAAATATCCACAGCAGAAAGGACCCTTCATGCCCTCCCCAGACCGCAGTTAATTTGTACCGCTCTGGCAAAAGGGTATTCGAATGCTCAGCTACATATAATACTGAAAAATCATCTGTTGCAAACGCTGCGGTAAGTGACACATAAGCGAGGGCAACGAAAACAAAAACTCCAACCGTCAATGGGCGCGCTAAACTCATTAACACGACGTCGCCTTTTACCGAACCAATAAACGGAAACACGCTTAGAAGCACACAAAGATTAAGCGCAAGGATCAATGAAAAGTGACCGATTTCTGGCAGCATTATTTTGTTAGTTCCTCATTTACCAAATCCGATTCATCTGCGTTGAGCAATTTTGCAGCATCCATCGCAGCCTTAACCTCAGGCGACATATAATTTTCATCATGCTTCGCTAGCACCTTCGTAGCCTGAAAAATACCGAAGGCGTCAACACTCCCTTCCGCAACAATTCCCTGCCCCTCTCGGAATAAGTCGGGCAGAATTCCTGAGGCTTCGTTGTAAGCTATCGGCACATCGGAAACGAAGTCAGTTGTCGTAAACCTAACTGCCAAATCAAGTTCGTTTTTTACAAGCGAGCCTTCCTTTACCATCCCACCAATGCGAAAGGCCTGACCGGGTTGCACTTCTCCCTGAGCCACTTGAGTTGGCGTAAAAAACATATTGATGTTTTGGGACAATGCAAAAAGCGTTAAACCAACGGTCACGCTCAGACCAAAACTAATAAACAAAATAAGCGCTAGCCTGTTTCGTCGATGCGGTTTCACAGATACCTCCTTTCCCAGATCGAGTTAATCTTTCCAGATCTCGACGGCTAATCTCTTTGATCATTGATCCTGCAGCTGCCCTTTTCGGGCTCTCTTGAGATTGCGAATAATACTTTTACGCTTTTTGAGAGGTAGCCACAAATTAGCCACTAGAAAAATAGCAAACAAACCATAGACGGCCCAGACGTTGAAGGCATAGCCGCCCATGTCGATGAAATCCGAAAAGCTAGAAAATTGAATTGTCGATAGCATTTTTGAAGCTCCTAAGTAACGACACTACATTGCGCCAATTCGTCTCTACGAATCATTAGCAATTTCCTGAACCCAAACAGCGTTTTTCTCTCGCTCGAGAATCTCATTCCTAGTAGACAAGATGAGACTAATGCCCATAAATAGGTAAACGCCTAAAATCATTAACAGGGTCACAACCCAAAACTCCGGGCCATTCACATCGCCGCCGCCAATTGTCACAGCGCTTGCGGGCTGATGGAGAGTGTTCCACCACTCTACCGAATACTTAATCACCACTACATTTATGCAACCCAAAATCGCGAGCAACGCGCAAGCTCGGGCAGACTGATCATTATCATCAAGAGCTGAGCGCAATGAAATCACGCCTATCATCAAGAAAAACTGGAACAACATAGAGACCAAACGGCTATCTGACCATTCCCACCAAGTACCCCAAGTGACGCTTCCCCAGAGCGAACCCGTAGCGAGAGTCAAAAATGAGAACCAAGCTCCTATCGGCGCTGCGTTCTTTGCGACCATATCCGCTAGTTTCATCTTCCACACAAGGGTAATCGCACCCGCAACCGCCATAAGCGGGAAAAACGCCAAAGAAGTTCCTGCTACAGCAACGTGAACGACTAAAATTCTCGAGGTATAACCTTGTTGGTAATCCGGTGGCAAAAACAACAATGCCCATACTGTTGCAAAACCAATCGAAAGCACCATTGCTCCGGACATCCACGGCAACCATCGCCCGGATATTTCATAAAACCATTTTGGGGAACCCAATTTAGCGAACCAAACCCACATATCCTGCTCACCTCGGTTATAAAGAAATTTCAAAAATCTTCGAATTGTATCACGAACCTCAAAGCCAAAAATAAGACGAGAGCTAGTATTCTACGCCGCTCAGGTAAAACCAGACCTTGAGAGGCTGAAGCCGAGTAAAAACCCCAAAAATCTTTAACATTTAATCATGCAACACTGATACGAAGGGCTGCAGCTGACGCAAGTGGCGCAAGACTAAAGGCGGCCACTAACATAGCACCCATCAAAGCCAAATATCCCTCTACCGGGAGGCCTGTCAGACCGGCGTTTACCGCAAGGGTGCCAAAAACAAGAATGGGTACGCACATCGGAAGGACTATAACGGCTAAAATAAGGCCCCGGCTGCCTAACCCGACTGTCAAAGCCACGGCAATTGAGCCGACCAACGTTAAAAAAGGAGTACCTAGCAACAGACTTATCAACAAAATAATGAGTTGGTCAGATGGATAACTCAGCATGATTGCTAAAAAAGGCGAGATTAAAACGACTGGCAGCCCGCTGACGAGCCAATGGGCACAATTCTTCGCTAGAACCAAAAAATAAAGGGGATGAGGACTTAGCAGAAGCGTTTCTAACGACCCATCTTCGAAATCGGCTCGGTACATAGAGTCCAGCGACAACATTGCTGCTAGAAGAGCCGTTATCCAAATTACACCTGGAGCGATCCGAGACAGAAATACTGACTCCGGAGAAACAGCCAAAGGAAACAGCGACACAACGATGACGAAGAACACAAAGGGATTTACGAAGTCACCTTTCCTTCGGAAGGCTAGCATTAAATCGCGCTCTAAGGTTATTCTAAAAGCCCTAGTTATACTGACGGCCCCAGCCAAATTTCGCCTATCAAGATCAAGGGCACTCATGATAGGTCCACAGTGCGCAGGGAAGGGATTTTCAATTTATGGTGAGTAGTAACCAATACGATTCCACCTCTGCGCGCGTGCTGCATTATGAGATTCTCAAGCATGCCTATAGCTTCGCTGTCGAGCGCATTGAACGGCTCATCCAATATCCACATTGGCTCGTTTGAAAGATAAAGTTTAGACAGTGCAGCTCTCTGTTGCTGCCCAGCCGATAATAAAAAACATGGCTGATATTCAAAGCCTTGCAGGCCATTCCGAGATAGTGCTTGAAGCAAGTCTTTTTCCGACCAATCGATTTTGCGCCCTGTGCTCCACTTCAGATTTTCTATGGGCGAAAGGAGCTTACTTAACCCAACACGATGCCCAAGAAAAAGAAGATCATTTCGGAATGCTTCGACGTCAGAATCGCGCATCTCACCTTTCCAAAAAACTCCCCCTGTAAAGTAATCATTCAGTCCACAAATCACTCGCAAAAGTGATGTTTTTCCGCTTCCATTGCTCCCGCTAATTTGAACAACATCACCCGATTCGACCAACAGACTCAGGTTCTCAAACAGAACCCTATCGTTCCTTTCGCAGCTAAGTTTTTTCAGCTCCAACATATACTTCACATTCCAATTTAAAAGTCACAAACACCCGAGAGCGTTTCCAAGTGCAAACCCCCCGCAAAAAAATAATACAATTATTTGATACCGAAGACCTAGTGCTTACAAACAAATATAACTAGGGTTGACTAACGGGGATCTCGGTTAAGAGACTGTCCCAAGACGTTTCTATTTAACGCCACTCCGACAAGCGAGACCGAAGCCGCATGGCTGCCTGACTGTGAATTTGGCTGACCCTGCTCTCGCTGACTCCGATCACCTCACCGATTTCCTTTAAATTAAGCTCCTCGTCATAATACAAAGCTAAGACCAATTTTTCACGCGGAGGTAAGTGGTCAATTGCTAATGCCAAATGACTTTTAAAACTATCCCTTTGCAAACCGTCACACGGACCCATTAACTCGCCAGCCGCGGTTTCAATCGCAGAGTCATCACCCTCCATAACATCGTCAAAACTAAACAAACGACTGCCGCTGGCATCTTGAAGAATCGCGTAGTAGGCATTTAGATCTATTTCCATCTCCTCTGCGATATCTTTATCTTTTGCATCACTCCCAGTGCGCGCCTCAATTGACTTTATCGCCTCCGCAACTTTACGAGACTTTCGATGAACCGAGCGCGGAGCCCAATCGCCTTTCCGAACCTCGTCAAGCATTGAACCCCGAATACGGATGCCTGCATAGGTCTCGAAACTAGCTCCTTTGGAAACATCGTATTTTCGAGCCGCTTCTAAAAGCCCAATCATGCCAGACTGTATCAGGTCGTCGACTTGCACACTCGATGGCATACGAAGCAACAGGTGATGCGCTATGCGCTTTACGAGCGGAGCATATCGTTCGACCACCAATCCCAGATTTTCATCTGTTACCTCCCCGTTAGGGAGAACATTCTCATAGACCTTGGCTTCCAACACTGAAGTCATTAAATACCTTTCCTTAATCGACGCTAAGACACCTGGTTTTGAGCGCCTCTTCTCTCGAGTTTCAATTTAGCTTCCAAAAAATATCCCTAGTTCCGAGTCGAAATTACGAAGAAATAATTACTTTCAAGGTAGGACTTGCAACTAGCGTGCCAAGTTGATTGAAACGAACAGACAGGATCTTCAGAAAAAAGCTAGCTAGAATCAAATTATTCTTTACTAGATATAAGCTATATTAATCAATAATTTAGAGCGTTATAATGTTTTTTTTAGAGAGCTATGCCCCACGGCAATGTTTTTTAAACTCACAATGCTTGATCGCAAAAATAACTAGTCGTCAAATACCCGACGTTGCGGATTGAAATCCGCCATTTTTTTGGCGTTAATTTTTCCTGCGTCAAATTTTTGACAAGAATAGAAGACAATCAAAACCTTAAATAACGAGTCTTATGCCTTAGGTGGCGTCACTCCAACCTGACCCATATATTTTCCACTGCGCTGCTTGTAAGTGACCTCACATTGTTCATCGGATTGATAAAACAACATTTGAGCAACACCTTCGTTTGCATAGATTTTTGCGGGTAGTGTAGTTGTGTTGGAAAACTCGAGAGTAACGTGCCCCTCCCATTCCGGTTCTAACGGAGTAACATTGACAATTATTCCACAACGAGCATAAGTTGATTTTCCCAAACAAATTGTTAGTACATCACTGGGGATCTTGAAGTACTCTATGGTTCTTGCAAGGACAAAAGAGTTAGGCGGAATAATACAAAAAGGCTCATCAATAGAGACAAAACTAGACTCATCAAAATTTTTAGGATCAACAACGCTGGTTGTATGAACATTAGTGAAGATTTTAAACTCGCTAGCACAGCGCACATCGTATCCATAACTGGAGGTACCGTAGGAAATGACCTTATTGCCCTCTGCGTCCTTTCGCATTTGTTCCGGATGAAAAGGATTTATCATATCCCGATTTATTGCCATCTCCCTAATCCATCGATCCGACTTAATGCTCATAATTTTTCCTACCCAGAATAAAGAACCGCTAATATTAAAGTTAACAATAGGCATGATACCAATTTATCAAGAGGCACCACACCCAAAAAATAATAGCTGAAAATCTCAGGTGCTGCGAAACCTGTTAGCAACGCTGAAATCTCTTGGGGTTTCCAGTATGATCTACTTTTTAAAGTTAGGAGGACAATAATGCGGAAATGGCAGTGCTTGGTATGCAGTTTCGTCTACTTTGAAGCCAAAGGCCTACCAGAGGACGGTATACCTCCTGGGACTAGCTGGGACGAAATTCCTGATGATTGGATGTGCCCGGAATGCGGCGTCGGAAAGGAAGATTTTGACATGGTCGAGATCTAAAGAACACATATTACAACGATCTTGCGATATAATGCTCGCTTTACCGGCATGCTAGGATGCAGTTTTGACTAACCGAAAAATTCTTGTAACAAGCGCACTACCTTACGCAAACGGAGACATCCATCTTGGACATTTGATGGAAGCCATTCAAACGGATATCTGGGTTCGATTTCAGAGATTACGTGACCACGACTGTGTCTATGTTTGTGCTGATGATGCTCATGGCACAGCTATTATGCTAAGCGCTGAAGCAAGACAAATAAGTGCTGAAACTTTGATAGACGAAACCCAGAAGCGACACAAAGCCGATTACGACGGATTTTCCATAAGCTTTGATAACTTTCATAGCACCCACTCAGATGAAAACAAACTGTTATCGGAAAAAATTTACATAGCCCTAGAAAAAAAAGGCCACATAATAAAACGCGACATAAAACAACTTTTCGATTCGGAAAAGAATCTTTTCCTCGCCGATCGTTATGTCGTTGGAACTTGCCCCAAATGCCACGCAGAAAACCAGTACGGCGACAATTGCGAGGTCTGTGGTTCAACCTATGACCCAGCAGACCTAATTAACGCGCGATCTACCATATCTGGGGCCGAACCCAAATTAAAAAACTCCGAGCATTTTTTTTTCGACCTACCACAATTTAAATCAATGCTGCAGCAATGGACCCGCAGTGGAACATTGCAAGAAGCCGTCGCAAATAAGTTGTCGGAGTGGCTTGATCATGACTTAAAGCAATGGGATATCAGCAGAGATGCGCCATATTTTGGTTTTGAAATTCCAAATGCTCCTGATAAATATTTTTACGTTTGGCTCGATGCTCCAATCGGCTACATGGCGAGTTTTAAAAATTTTTGCTCTAAGCAAGAATATCAGTTCGACGAATATTGGGACCAAGAAAAATCGGGTGGGACTGAGCTCTACCACTTTATTGGGAAGGATATTGTTAATTTTCACACACTGTTTTGGCCCGCTATGCTTCACAGCACAGGCTACAGAATGCCAACCGCCGTCTTTGCTCATGGATTTCTGACCGTTGATGGGACAAAAATGTCGAAATCTCGAGGAACATTTGTAAAAGCTCGAGATTATTTGGAACACTTGGATCCAGAATATTTGCGATATTACCTCGGTGCAAAACTTTCTTCAGGTATCGATGACCTCGATTTAAATTTTGAAGATTTTGTTTTTCGAGTCAACTCCGATCTCGTTGGAAAGATCGCCAACATTGCCAGTCGATGCGCGGGGTTTGTAACAAAAAACTTTGATGGCTTTTTATCGGGGCAACTAGATAACCCTGCTCTTATCTCCGAGCTGCAATCGGCTTCACACGAAATAGCAGACTTTTACGAACAACGTGAGTTTAATAAAGCGATCAGGCGAATAATGTCTCTCGCCGACAAAGTGAACCAATACATCAATGACAAACAGCCATGGGTGTTGGCAAAAAACGATCCAAAATCACAAAATTTGCATAACGTACTTACAACAAGCGTTAATGCGTTTCGGATATTAATTATCTATTTAAAACCGGTAGTCCCAGTACTGGCAGAAAAAGTGGAAACTTTTTTGTCAGTGCGCCCCCTGTCGTGGAATGACATCGATGATGTCCTACTAAACAAAAAAATTAATATTTTTAAGCCATTAATACTCAGAATGGAAATGAAATCTATTGAGACGCTTATTTTACAAACTAAAACCTCCGAGGATGTTATGAAGGACACCATAGGTGACTCTATCACTTCTAACGAAGAGCCTAAAAACAAGCTCGAGGCTGAAGAAATTGACCTCAAGCATTTTCAAAAAATGGATCTTCGCGTTGCAGAGATTATTGATGCTAAACATGTGTCGGGTGCTGATAAGCTTCTTGAATTAAAGTTATCGCTTGGTATTGACGAACACGGTGAAGTTCTGACTAGAACCGTCTTTTCAGGAATAAAGTCTGCATATCAGCCGGAAACACTGATCGGAAGATTAACAGTCATTATTGCAAACTTAAAACCACGCAAAATGAAATTTGGAGTATCGGAAGGAATGGTTCTTGCTGCAGGGCCAGGAGATAAAGAAATTTGGCTTTTACAACCAGATTCCGGGGCTAAAGCCGGCATGAGGATTACATAAAATGCTAATGAGATTTCAGGAGCTTCTAGAATTAGACTATTTAAACCTACAAGCCTTTGGGAATCAGAAAGGTCTGAACCGAATTTCCAGCAACGCTCTTAACCGATTCTTCTGTCGTAGTAACTATCGACCATCGACTCCCACAAGAGCCGTCGCAAAAATGTTTGTTGGCGCCTTCTTGATGGTGACGACAGCAATCCAGGCGAGCACGGATGATTCGAGCATGATTGAAAATTCAGTCATAAAGATTTACACCACCCAAGCTGCCCCTGATTATTTCACACCTTGGCGATTATTATCTCCTCGGCAATCAAGTGGATCAGGGTCAGTAATCGCACCAAACCAAATTCTTACTAATGCGCATGTCGTCGCAAATGCGAGTTATGTTCAAGCTCAAAAACACAACGATCCCCGTCGATATCTTGCGCAAGTAACTTTTATCTCTCATGATGCTGATCTTGCTTTGCTAACCGTTGACGAACCAGGGTTTTTTGACAACCTCACCCCTCTGAGCTTTGGCACTTTGCCGCCAGCTCTTCAAGAAGTATCTGTTTACGGCTATCCCATCGGTGGGAAATCACTCAGTATTACCAAAGGCATTCTTTCGAGGGTGGAACAGCAAGTCTATGCGCATGCGGGCGCTTATCTTTTAGCAGGACAAATTGACGCGGCAATTAATCCGGGAAATAGCGGAGGGCCAGTGATTGTTGACGGGAAAATCGTCGGCGTTGTAATGCAGGCGAGCAGCGGCGGTCGTGCCGAAAATTTAGGCTATTTCGTTCCGCCCAGTATGATCAGCCATGTGCTGTCCGATGCAAAGGATTCTATTTATGATGGCTTTCCTGACTTAGGGTTTCGAACTCAAAATTTGGATAGCCCCTCTGCAAAAATTTCATATGGGTTAAACGTTGATCAGAGCGGTGTCCTAGTTATTCAAGTTTTTGATGGTTCTCCCGCCAGCGGGATAATAGAAAAAGGAGATGTGATCTTAAAAATTGATGAGTTTAATATCTCCGAAGATGGGAGCATAAAAATAGCGAATGACCAAATGACCAACTTTAAACACGCTATTGATCTCCATGATATCGGCGATCAAATAAGGATTGAATATTCGCGGGGTGGTATCAAAAATACGGTCAAGCTCGAGGCAAGACCTGCCTTAAGAAATTACTCACTCGTGCCAGGTGAGAAATTCGATGAAGTCCCCAAATACATTATCTTTGGCGGGGTGGTATTTGTGCCATTAAACATGAACCTCATTAAGCGTTGGGGTAACGATTGGAGTCGTAGCGCACCGGTAAATTTGCTTCAGGCTCGGAGTGAATGGAGCTCAACTGAGCGCAATGAGCTTGTTGTCGCTCTTCAGGTTTTAGCAGCCGACGTAAATTTGGGATATCACGACTGGCGAAACTGGGTTGTAGAAAAAGTTAACGGAAATGATGTAAAAAATTTTCAGCAATTCGCTGATAGTCTCAGATTTAACAGCGATGAAAACGTTATCTTTGAAAACAAAAATGGATACCAGATGATTATAAATCATAAGGAGGCGGTAAATACTGAAGACGCTGTCTTGAGTCAGTATCGGATCCCTCAGTCATTTTCAGAAGGGCTTTTTGATAGCAAGCAAGAATCAACTCACTCGAACTAGGACCGTTAAAGTCGAGCATAATGCCTCATGCAGAAAGCCATCCCCACCGTTGAAATTATTAACAATGCGTTGCCACAAACTCAATGCCAAAAGTGTGGCTTTGAAGGATGCAAACCATACGCACAAGCCATTCTGAATGGCGAGCCTCTCAATCAGTGCCCACCGGGAGGCGATCGAGTCATAAAAGTGCTTGCCGAGATCATGGGTCAGGAAACTAAGCCATTAAATCGATCACATGGCATTTTTGAAACCAGAAAGATTGCTGTTATTAGAGAAGAAGAGTGCATCGGGTGCACTAAGTGCTTACCTGCCTGCCCTGTTGATGCAATTTTAGGCTCTGCTAAGAGGATGCATGTTGTTATCACAGCTGAATGCTCGGGCTGCGATCTTTGTATAGACCCGTGTCCTGTTGACTGTATTGAAATGAAACCCATAGGCCAGCAAACAGAGTTAAAAGACTTCAGTATTACTGAGGGCGGCATCAATCAGAATTTAAGCGCTCAGTGGGCTACTCGGCATGACAACAAAAATGTTCGCACTGCTCGATCACTACAATCGTTCAGTCCTCAAAAGTTGGAGCAACTGAAGCACAACAGCAACTTTTCACGAGAGAGAGCCCGAGTAGAAATCCAAGAAGCAATAATCCGCGTGCGCAAACGGAAAGAGTTATTGAAATCAAGAACCTTAAGGAAGCCAGATGAATCTTGAAAAAAGAATACTTTTTTTTAGGACCTTAAAAAACGCAAACTCTAACCCAAAAACAGAGTTAATCTATGAAAGTACTTTCGAACTTCTTATAGCGGTAATCCTATCGGCTCAAGCCACTGACATCAGTGTAAACAAAGCAACAAAGTTGTTATTTGCTGTTGCTAACTCACCGGAAAAGATCTGTTCTTTGGGAGAAAAACGGCTTAAACAACATATCAAAACAATCGGGCTGTACAACTCAAAAGCTAAAAATATTATTCAAACCTGTAAAATATTAGTTGAAAAGCACGAGTCCATCGTTCCTGATGAACGCCACCAACTTGAATCTCTACCTGGTGTTGGCAGAAAAACGGCAAACGTTGTTTTGAATACAGCGTTTCGACAAATTGCTATGGCAGTCGACACACATATTTTTAGAATCTCCAATAGAACAGGTCTAGCTCCCGGTAAAACCGTCTTAGAAGTCGAAAAAAAACTTTTGAAACGTGTACCAAAAGAATTTTTGCTCGATGCTCATCACTGGCTAATACTCCATGGTCGTTATATTTGCACCTCCAGAAATCCAAAATGTTCGCAATGCTCTGTTGAAAAGTTTTGCAACTTCAAAAAAAAATTCGCAACAGCTCAGGAAAAGTGAGACGCACTAATATTTTCGTCCTTTCAGCGCACCAATACGCATTCTTAGCGCATTTAACTTTATGAAACCCTCTGCGTCCCCTTGATCATAAGCACCTGCATCATCTTCAAAAGTAGCTATATTTTCATCAAACAGTGAGCACTCTGATTCCCTCCCCACAACTATCACGTTACCCTTATACAGTTTTAATCTCACAATCCCACTCACATACCTTTGCGACTCATCAATTAATGCTTGAAGAGCCAATCTTTCTGGAGAAAACCAGTAGCCGTTGTAGATCAGTGAAGCATATCGAGGCATTAGCTCGTCTTTTAAATGCCCAACTTCTCGATCGAGAGTGATCGACTCTATCGCTCTGTGGGCCTTCAGTATTATGGTACCAGCAGGCGTCTCGTAACATCCCCGCGCCTTCATACCTACGTATCGATTCTCAACGATATCTGCGCGACCAACTCCGTTTTCGCCACCAATCTTATTTAAGCAAATCATAACCTCGGCAGGCGACATCGTTACCCCATCAATACTGACTATATCCCCAGACGCAAACTTCAAGTCGATATATTTAGCCTCGTCAGGCGCATCTTCAGGAGAAACCGTCCATTGCCACATTTGCTCATCAGGCTCAGCTGCCGGATCTTCAATGATGTCACCCTCATAAGAGATGTGAAGTAAATTCGCATCCATCGAATAAGGAGATTTTGTTCCACGCTTTTTTTCAACCTCGATATCGTACTTGGCGCAATATGCAAGAAGCTTATCGCGAGAATTTAAGTCCCATTCACGCCAGGGAGCAATTACTTTTATCGAGGGATTCAACGCATAAGCTCCTAACTCAAAGCGCACTTGATCATTCCCCTTCCCGGTTGCACCGTGTGAAATTGCATCAGCCCCTGTTTGCTCTGCAATCTGCACCAAACGTTTGGAAATTAATGGTCGCGCAATCGAGGTCCCAAGTAAGTATTCTCCCTCATAAATCGTATTGGCTCGAAACATTGGGAACACGTAATCGGACGCAAATTCTTCCTGCAGATTCTCAATAAATATTTCATTAATACCAATGGCTTTTGCCTTAGCTCTTGCAGGCTCCACTTCTTCTCCTTGACCAATGTCAGCGGTAAATGTAACCACCTCGCAGCCATAGGTTTCCTTTAACCACCTTGCAATTACCGAAGTATCCAAACCGCCAGAGTACGCCAGGACTACCTTTTCTATTTTCGCCATATTTTCTTCCCCAACAACAGCAACCTAAAAATAAACAAACCGCGAATATCCCTATTCTATCACCCTCGATGAGAAAAGCCTTGAGGAAAGTTAATTGGCTTATTTTTGTTAATGAAGTTATTCCGTTATACTTAGGAAGGTATAGACGATTCAATAACCTATCAACGATTTCTATCTGATTGAGTTTAAGATGACTGAACCGGTGACACGATTAGAAATATTGCGACCTGATGATTGGCATATCCACCTAAGAGATAACGAGGCGCTATTAACAACCGTGCCAGATCTAGCACGCACATTTGGCAGAGCTATTGTCATGCCAAACTTAAAGCCCCCGATAACATCACCATCTGACGCAAGGGAATACAAAAAGCGAATACTCGCGGCGCGACCCAATCAAAGTGACTTCGAACCACTCATGACCCTATATCTAAACAATGCAATGACGCCTGATGATATAGACTTAGCTCTGAAAGAGGGACATGTGCAAGCCGTTAAATATTATCCAGCAGGTGCTACCACAAATTCGGAGGCTGGCATTACCGCACTAGAACCGGTCATGCCAGTGTTGGAACGTATGAGCGAAACCGGTATGCCTCTCCTCGTGCATGGTGAGGTAACAGACCACGAAATCGATATTTTTGATCGCGAAAAAAAATTCATCGAAAGCGTATTAATCCCACTTACAAAAACCTTACCAAATCTCAAAGTAGTTCTTGAACATATTAGCTCCAAAGATGCAGTCGACTATGTCTCGGGGGCTAGCAATAATATCGCGGCAACTATTACGGTTCATCACCTGCTCTTCAACCGAAATGATATCTTTGTTGGCGGCATTAAACCTCATTTCTTTTGTTTGCCAATTTTAAAGAGGTCAACACACCAAGAGGCGCTAGTTGCTGCCGCCACCAGTGGTAATAAGAAATTCTTCCTTGGCACTGACTCGGCCCCGCATGGTATCCAGGACAAGGAAACTGCTTGCGGCTGCGCCGGCATCTACACCGCGCCGGCTGCTATTGAGCTATACGCTGAAGTTTTTGAAGCTGCCAATGCGCTCGATAACTTAGAAGATTTTGCAAGTAAAAATGGTCCAGACTTTTATGGCTTGCCGAGGCCAATTGAAAAAATCGTTTTAGAAAAGTCGGAATGGAGGATGCCAAAAACTATTTCATTCGGCAAAGAGAAAGTTATGCCGATCCGTGCAGGAGAAATTATCAATTGGCAATTAGTCGAGAAAAAACTTGAAAAAATCAAATGAATTCACAGAGCAAAACGGGGCAGATTTTCTCAGGAAGGAAACACCAAATAACCCAATGGCAACTAGGTTTAGGGGTTACCTACCCGTTATAGTCGACATAGAAACAGGCGGTTTTAACAGTGCCACTGACGCAATTCTTGAGCTGGGTGCGGTGATCCCAGGTATGACTGAGACTGGCGAGCTAATCGTGGACCAAACGTTTTTTCAACGAATTGTTCCCTTCGAGGGCTCTAACCTAGAAGACTCGGCCCTAAAATTTACGGGCATTGATCCCCATCATCCTCTTCGCATTGCGCAACCTGAACGAGACGTCTTTAACAATTTTTTTGACATTGTGCGTGGGGCATTAAAAGTAAACAATTGTAATAGAGCGATTTTAACTGGACACAACGCCCACTTCGACCAAAGCTTTGTCAATGCAGCAGCTGAACGTCACAAATTTAAGCGGAGCCCTTTCCATCCATTCTCAAATTTCGATACTGCCACATTGAGCGGTTTGGCATTTGGACAAACGGTCTTAGCGCGAGCATGTGAGGCGGCTGGAATAGACTTTTCCAGTGAAGAAGCACACTCCGCCCGTTACGACGCAAACAAAACTGCAGAACTCTTTTTTTGTATTGTTAATCGCTGGAAGAATCTTGGTGGCTGGCCCCTACGTGGCGATTAAAGAATTCATCCATAATTTAAAATAAAACGGGCATTACTCCCGTGAACCATCGCCTTGATCGCCGACTTTCGATATTAGGTCTTGTAACTCTCCCGACTCGTGCATTTCTACGACAATATCACAGCCACCTATTAACTCTCCTTCAACGAAAAGTTGCGGAAATGTTGGCCAATTGGATACTGTTGGAAGATTAGCCCTTATGTCAGGATTACTTAAGATGTCCACATAGGCAAACTTCTTTCCACACGACATCAAAAGCTGAGTCGTCTGAGCAGAAAAACCACATTGGGGAGCCTCGGGGCTCCCCTTCATATAAAGTAATATGGAATTTGAGTTAATTTGGTCTTTTATCGTCTCTTCTATCGTCACCGATTTACCCTCACCTTGAATCAGCCTCTAAGTTCTTCATTGTACCCTGACTTTATGCTTGGTGTTAACAAAAGCATCTAGCCACGGCTCCCCCATCCTCCACCGCCCGGCGTTTCGACAAGCAGAGAATCTCCGCTGCCTACCGAAACTGAAACTTTTGCGGCAATCTGCTTATTGTTTAGACTGTTTACTCCCCTTGCACCAGGCATACCTCCCTTTACGCCCCAAGGACTAGTCAGCCTTCGGTCAGAGAGAATCGTCAAGTGCGCAGGTTCAAGAAACTCATACTCTCGCCTTACCCCATGCCCTCCCGTTAGTAGCCCACTACCGCCACTACCCATCCTGATTTCGTAACGTTTTAATCTTAACGGGAAATGTGTCTCAAGGGTTTCGATAGGAGTATTTAGCGTATTAGTCATGTGACTATGAACTGCATTCAAACCAGAACGTTTTGAACTTGCTCCGGTACCGCCTGCAACGGTTTCGTAATAATCCCACTGCTTACCCTCAGCAAAAGACCCGACAGAAATATTATTCATAGTACCCTGGCTAGCTGCAGGAGTTCTCTCGGGTAGGATCTTTGCAAACGCCCCGAATATAGTGTCCACAAGCCTTTGAGATGTCTCAACGTTACCGGCTGCTACGGCAGCATTAGGCGGCGGATTAAAAATTGACCCTGGGCGAACATTAATGCTTATTCTACGAAATAATCCCTCGCAAGCCGGGGCGATTTCAGGCATGTAACAGCGCAAACAATAGTAAGAAGCAGCCGCAACCACCGCCTCAGGACAGTTGAGGTTACCTTTAACCGCATTAGCACTCTCGGAAAAATCTAATAAGATCATTTTATTCGTAGAATCGCCTTTGATTTCTAATTTTACGTTTATCGGAACCTTGGACTCATTTAACCCGTCATTGTCCAACCAGTCAGAAAACTCAACTAAACAGTTCGGAAAGCTACTAAAAGTTGAAGATGCAACCCTATCTGCATAGTCATTCAAAGCCTCTACAGCAAGCTTAAAACTTGTTTCACCTTTTTCCGTAATTAACTGAGAAAGCCGCTGAACACCAAGTTGGTTAGCTCCTATTTGAGCAGAAAAATCACCACAAAGCGCTTCAAAAGAATTTTCTTTATCGAATACTAACGATCGCAGTGGCTCTTTCAAGTCTCGTTGAAGCTGACCGTTCCGATAAAGCAATGTTGGAGAGATTAATACTCCTTCTTCATCAATTCCTTGAGATAGAGGCATCGATCCCGGCGAAATAGATCCAATGTTGGCGTGATGCGCCCTGTTAGCAACAAAACCGACAAGAATCATATCGGGCACAAATACAGGACAAACGACAGTTACGTCTGGTAAGTGCGTCCCTCCCTTCGCTGGATCATTTAAGGCGAGAACGTCTCCTGGTTGCCAAGCCCTGAACGAAACAAGATCACGCATTGTGTAAGCCATACTCCCCAGATGCACAGGAATGTGCGCCGCCTGTGCACAAAGCGACCCTTTTGCATCAAAGAGGGCACAAGAAAAATCCAATCGATCTTTAATGTTGGGCGAAAAAGACGTGCGTCGCAAAACTAATCCCATCTCATCGCAAATAGAAGTGATTCGACCAGAAAACAACCTAAGATCAACGGGGTTCATATTCTTATTTTAAAATTCTCGGTAAAGTAGATTGTTGTGAGAAAGACAACTTAATACCATGTGGTTTTCGTTTCAAAATCAGAATAACATAAGATTTGCTGAGGCGAACATAAATACACACCATCTTTATACGATAAAATTCAACCACACAGACGAGAGAAGTCCATTGAATGTAAAACATTTTTTATCGCTGCAAGATCTTACGGCTGATCAGCTACTAAAAATAGTTAATAGAGCTATTCTGTTAAAGAAAGAGCCAGATAAGGCTGAACAATTTAAAAATAAAACCCTCGCTCTCATTTTTGAAAAGTCATCAACCAGAACCAGGGTTGCCTTTGAGGTTGCCATGCGTCAGCTAGATGGAGGCGCAATGTTTCTCTCAAACGCAGATTCTCAGTTTGGTCGCGGTGAACCTTTAGAGGACACCGCAAGAGTTCTGTCTAGAATGGTCGATTGCATTGCAATAAGAACCTTTTCACACGAGAAGTTAAAAACTTTTGCTGAACATTCCAAGGTACCCGTTATAAATGCGTTAACCGATCGCTTCCATCCCTGCCAACTGTTAGCTGATATTCAGACATACAAAGAGCTTAGAGGAGATATCACCGGTAAAGTGGTGGCGTGGATAGGTGACGGCAATAACATGTGTAACTCGTACATCAACGCAGCCAAATTACTCGATTTTGAGTTACGAATAGCATGCCCAAATGGATTCGAACCCGCACCGGATGTAGTCGCGAGGTCAAAAAGAAACTTAGTCCTAATTCAGGACCCACGCGAAGCAGCGACAAACTCTGACTTAATCGTAACAGATGTTTGGGCGTCGATGGGACAAGAGCATGAACAAGAAAGGCGTAAAGCAGCTTTTGAAAATTATAAAGTAACGTCCGAAATAATGAGTCTCGCCAATTCCTCCGCTCTGTTCATGCATTGTTTGCCTGCTCATCGCGGTGAAGAGGTCAGTGGAGAGTTACTAGACCATCCTGACAGCGTTGTTTGGGATGAAGCCGAAAATAGAATGCACTCTCAAAAAGCTCTGATAGAGTACCTGCTCCGAGGTGGCTAGTGGGCGAAGAGAATTTGGGCAAAAAATCAACAAGTCTAACCACTATATGTAGTGTTTAGACTTTTTAGGCTCCAATACTTCAAAATCGCATGCTATTAAACGAATACACAGATTGTGAACAATATAAGCAGCTATGCTAATAGGTGAGGTGTTCACTCGTAAGTCCCTTTATTTTGATTCAAGTTACTTAACAAAACCATCTCAGGTATGAGAAAAGCCACAAGCAACGCCGTCCCGGTGTGAGTGCTAATGATACACATCATATCCACAAGGATGCCACAGAAAATCCACTTGCATTTCTTCAGCAATATCACTATCTTGTAAGTATCATAAGCGAAACACCTAGATGTAGTGGTTAAGTAGCAATTTGAGGCACATAACGGCATCAAAAATAACTTTTAAAAAAAGGGAACAACAGAGCAATCCGATGCCTCCAGCCAATGCGTATCAACAATCGCGCAATATGGTAAGGGCAAAAACTTTAGCATTAAGCGATAGGCCTTGCTGGAAGAGACAAGAATAGGCTTTCCCTAATTTCGAGGGAACGCCAAAACCGAAAATTTAACAAGCTTACGAAAAAAAATAAGCGCAAAAAAATTATGGAAAAAACTAAAGGTTAGAAGCATTCATACTATATATAGTATGTAACAAGAAAACATGGAAAGAAAAGACTGCCCGAAGATGAAACACATGAATTAGAGACGGCGAAGAAAAACAAGGATAAAAGCGGAGTAAAGAATGCAAATAGAGGCCAGCCCCACCAATCGAGGAAAAAACACCCAAGTATCATCACCCAGTAACCCTCCGAGTATACAAGCCACAGCACCGGGACAAATAAGAGTTATCAAGAGAAATGGGACCGTCGTAAGCTATGACCAGTCCAAGATAAATGTTGCTATAACAAAAGCGTTCCTAGCCGTAGAGGGAGGGAATGCAGCGGATTCGACCAGAATACACGAGTCAGTTTCAGAACTTTCAGCCCAAATAAGCGAGATTTTCGTTCGAAGAATGCCTTCTGGGGGCACAATTCATATTGAAGACATTCAGGATCAAGTAGAACTCGCTCTTATGAGGACTGGTGAACACAAGGTAGCAAGAAGCTATGTTATCTACAGGGCCGAGCACGAAAGATTAAGAGGGGAACAAAAAGAAACGACTACGAACGATGAACTTAAAATAGAAGTAACGTTGGACAACGGCGAAAGAGCAAACCTTGATACAGAAAGGTTAAAAACGGTTATAGAAGAAGCCTGCGCTGGTCTGGAGGGCGTTTCAGCAGATACCATATTTAACGAGTCGTTTAAAAACCTATATACCGGCGTAAAAATGGCTGACGTTCGAACCTCGCTTGTAATGACAGCTCGCACCATGGTGGAAAAAGACCCCAATTATTCTTACGTTACCGCTAGGCTGCTTATGGATACAATAAGAGCAGAGGCCCTCACATTTTTGGGAATTGCAGCGGAGGCAACCCAGTCTGAGATGCACTATCGGTATGGAGCCGCGCTAAAATCGTATATAGAAAAAGGGGTGGAACTAGAGCTCTTGTCACCTCACTTGCTAGAGTTTGATCTAAATGTTTTAGGAGAAGCACTTCAAGCTGAGAGAGATCAGCAATTCACATACCTCGGTTTGCAGACGCTTTACGACCGATATTTCATACATAGCGATGAGACGCGCTTTGAACTCCCACAAGTGTTTTTTATGCGTGTAGCCATGGGACTGGCCACTAACGAAGAAAAGAAGGAAGAGCGGGCAATAGAATTCTATAACCTGCTTTCAAGTTTTGATTATATGGTGTCCACTCCTCAGCTCTTCAATTCCGGAACACTTCGCCCTCAGCTATCGTCATGTTTCTTAACAACAGTCCCGGATGACCTTTTTGGTATTTACTCTGCGATTCGAGACAACGCAATGCTATCGAAATGGGCAGGAGGTCTGGGAAACGACTGGACTCCGGTAAGAGCATTAGGAGCTCACATCAAGGGCACTAATGGAAAATCTCAGGGAATCGTCCCCTTCCTCAAAGTGGTTAACGATACCGCCGTTGCAGTCAATCAAGGAGGAAAGCGAAAAGGAGCCGTCTGTTCATATCTCGAAACTTGGCATCTGGACATTGAAGAGTTCTTAGAACTTAGAAAAAACACGGGCGACGAGCGCCGCAGGGCGCACGACATGAATACAGCAAACTGGATTCCTGATTTATTCATGAAACGTGTCTTTAACGATCAGGAATGGACTCTCTTTACGCCCGATACGGTTCCAGAATTGCATGATCTGCATGGAAGCGCGTTCGAGAGAAAATATGAAGACTATGAGCAAAGAGCGAAAGAGGGCCTGATTACCCCTCATAAGAAAATAAAGGCCAGTGATTTGTGGCGCAAGATGATTTCAATGCTATTTGAAACAGGTCACCCGTGGATGACTTTTAAAGATTCTTGCAATGTTAGATCTCCACAACAACATGTAGGTAGTATTCACTCTTCAAACCTTTGCACGGAAATAACATTAAACACGAATAAAGATGAGGTGGCGGTTTGTAACCTAGGCTCCATCAACTTAATTAATCACGTCGATACTGACGGGTTGATGAAAGAAAAGGTGGCGAAAACAATAAAGACAGCGATACGAATGCTCGATAATGTGATTGACATTAATTATTATTCGATACCGCAAGCAAAAAATTCCAATTTAAAGCATCGCCCGATTGGCATGGGAATAATGGGGTTTCAAGACGCCTTGTATTGCCAAAAGATTCCTTATGGCTCTGAGCAAGCCGTAACGTTTGCTGACACATCAATGGAGATTATTAGCTATCACGCGATAACAGCTTCAAGTGATCTTGCAATAGAGCGCGGGAAATACGAATCCTACGAAGGGTCGCTTTGGGATCAAGGTAAGTTTCCTATCGACTCTTTAGAGCTCCTTATAGCTGAAAGAGGTTCTGATTATGTGGACGTTAATCTAGACACGCGACTCGATTGGAACGCCTTAAGAGAAAAGGTAAAGAGAAGTGGAATGCGCAATTCCAACGTACTAGCAATTGCACCAACCGCCACTATAGCCAATATAACAGGGGTCTCACAATCAATAGAGCCCACATACCAAAATCTTTATGTAAAATCTAATTTATCAGGGGAGTTTACGGTCGTTAATCCATTTTTAGTTCGAGACCTGAAGGCTCTCGACTTATGGGATAGCGTTATGGTCAATGACCTAAAGTATTATGAAGGAAGCGTCCAAAAAATAGATCGGATCCCAGAAGATATTAAAGATATTTACTCTACTGCATTCGAAGTGGAGCCAAAGTGGCTTGTAGATGCTGCAAGCCGCCGGCAGAAATGGATTGACCAAGCTCAATCACTTAATTTGTACGTAGCAGGCGCGAGTGGGAAAAAGCTCGATATAATGTACCGCATGGCGTGGCTCCGCGGTCTTAAAACGACTTACTATTTGCGAGCACTAGCTGCAACAACAACAGAAAAATCCACCGTTGCAGACAACAGTCTTAACAAAGTGTCGTCCGAACCAGTAGGCGCAGCACCCGTACCGCAAGCTTGTTCGTTAGATGACCCAGATTGCGAAGCATGTCAGTAAATTAGGGTAAGAGAGCGAACGGGATTCACTGGTAAAACAGACAAACGCTTGGCTTATTAAAGCTTAAGAAAATAAGAAACCAAACAGATTGAATAGTTAGAGGAAAAAAGAATGTTGACATGGGAAGAGTTTGATAAAGAAAGTACTGGCCATGATTTCACTCCGGCAAAAATATCGAATCGAGATGAGAAAGTTAAACTTAATCCGGTAGATGGTGCGGAAGAAACCAGAAAGCCAGAAAACCTGAAAGAGAGTAGCGCAGACAACATTTTAAAAGCAATTGCAGATGACTTAGAAGAACTCGATGTCGCTGCCGGTCTAGCCGAACTAGAGGGAACAGCAACCCGAGTAGCTGTAGACGACAAGGCCATGATCAATTGCCGAGCTGATCTTAACCAGCTCGTCCCATTCAAATACGATTGGGCCTGGCAGAAGTACCTAGACGGCAGTGCAAATCATTGGATGCCTCAAGAAGTCAACATGACTGCAGACATCGCTCTCTGGAAGACCCCTGACGGTTTAACCGATGACGAACGACTAATTGTTAAGAGAAACTTAGGTTTCTTTTCAACGGCCGACTCATTAGTGGCCAATAACCTAGTACTAGCAATTTATAGACTTATAACCAATCCTGAGTGTAGACAGTACATTCTTCGACAAGCGTTTGAGGAAGCTATACACACTCACGCATACCAGTACTGTATAGAGTCCCTTTCAATGGACGAAGGCGAAATCTTTAATATGTATCACGAGGTACCCTCCGTCGCGAAAAAGGCAGCATGGGGCTTAAAATACACTCAACAACTAAGTGATCCAAAATTTGAGACTGGAACCATAGAGAATGATCAAGCGCTACTTAAAAATCTCATCGCATTTTATTGCTGTCTGGAAGGTATTTTCTTTTATTGCGGATTTACTCAGATATTATCGATGGGCAGGCGTAATAAAATGACAGGGACTTGCGAACAATTTCAATACATTTTGCGCGACGAGTCCATGCATCTTAATTTTGGCATAGACATGATCAATCAAATAAAATTAGAGAACCCAAATTTATGGACAGAGGAGTTACAGCAGCAGGCAACTCAAATGATTCTACAAGCAACACAGCTTGAAATTGATTATGCGAGAGACACAATGCCTCGAGGTGTCCTCGGGATGAACGCCGCAATGATGGAAGAGTATCTTCAGTTTATTGCGAACCGACGTCTCGCCCAAATAGGATTAAAAGAACAATTTAACGCTGCAGAGAACCCCTTTCCGTGGATGTCTGAAATTATGGATTTACGCAAAGAAAAGAATTTTTTTGAAACAAGAGTCATCGAGTATCAAACTGGAGGAGCATTGACGTGGGATTAAATGGCGGGAAACTGACCTCTGCCCAAAACACAAAGAAGGAAATAACTTGAAAGAGAAAAAGTACAGGCGCACTGATCCGAGCAGCACGCTGATCACACTTGATCAACTCAGCCAGACCATCGAGGTTATGACAAACGTAGTGAATCGTCTGCGTGAGCATCTTAGCGAACAGGTTTTACAGAACACAAGTCACGACACGAAGAACAGTGAGGATGATAGCGAAGGAAAGGATCTTTCAGCCGTAAAGGAAAAAAAAACAAGTGTCGCGCTGGTTGCTCAAGAATTATCCGAAACAATCCAAAAAATAAACGAGAAAAGTATAGTTATTGAAATTCGTAATGAAAGCTATGCGAAAAAAGATGATGATCCAACCACCCTCCACTAGCAGTAAAATGGCATACATTTACCACGCAACAGTGATGTTTTTTGTTTCGACTGACCCATCCATATGACAGCGGTCGTTGGAGCATTAGTGCTCGCTGCTGGATATAGTCGTCGATTTGAGGGCCAAAAACTAACTGCTACAATAAATAAAAAAAATCCAATCACCGTGTATGAAGAAACAATTAACCAGCTTGCAAACGCATATCCCGAGATCTCCCATATTATAGCCATAATACAAAAAGGGGCTCCATCCAAACTACCATTAACTAAAGCAACAACAATCGAGTACCCCTCTGATCAAATTGGAATAGGAGAGTCAATAGCGTTTGGATCGCAATATATATCATCATGGGAAGGTTGTTTAATTTGCTTAGCGGATATGCCCTTCATTCGGACAGAAACATATAAAGCAATTGCCAGCCGGGTAACTGCAACGAACATAGTAATTCCAAAATTTAACGGAATCGTGGGGAATCCGATCGCATTCGGAAAAGATCATTTCCAAGTGCTGAATGAATTAAAAGGCGACGAGGGTGCTCGAAAAGTCCTAAAAAACCATCAAAACCTTACATTAGAGGTAGAAACTAACGACCCAGGGGTGTTATATGACATCGATACACCTAACGACTTATTGAATGCGGAGAGACGATTCGCGGGTCTTGAATAGAACAACAAAATCCAGGCAAGGACAAGGGTTGAAGTTAGAGTTAGAGCATCATTTATTGCGAGCCAAACTACCTACTGACATTCCTATAAGCCAGTCATGCACACCTAGAGGTAAGAAATCCGATGACGATGACGATAAAGAACAAACATCAGATACTCGCAATACTAACTATTTTGTTTTTTTTCATGACAACGTCGTTGCGTGCAGGAACTGCTTCCGCAAAAAAAGCAATGCAAAATGGAAGCAATCCATTAATCGTAATGCATACTGAATTTGGATCGATCTATATTGAATTATTTCCTGATGAAGCTCCGAGAAACGTCAAATATTTTCTACAATTGATTAGGGGTGAAATATCCAGCAAGTCTGCTCCGGATTTTTCCCCAAGGTACCTCGACAATCGTCTATTTGAAAACTCGATACCAAGCATTTTAGTGCAAGGCGGAGACTCTCGCTCTCATCCTTTTGGCGCACCAACTGCCCAACCAGAAATAGATATCAGCGCTAAAGCTCTCGGGCTTGATAAGACACCTCTAATTAACGCCGATGGTTTACTTCATCCAAATTTGGCTATAACAAGTAAAGACGATTACGAAGAGAAATTACTAAAACCTTTTTTGAAAAAAAACAACATAATGTCCACTGACATGATAAAAGAAAATCAATTTATTTTATTCGAGAGCCTCAGAAATTTAACACTTGAAGATGGCTTAAAACTTCAAGGACTAACATTCACAGATAGTTTGGACTCGAGGATGATTTCCCGAGGAACTCTTGTGCTGAGTGAACCGGGTGGGCCAGGATTTTTGCTAACTCTTAAAAGTCTGCCCCACCTCAACGGGCGTCTTACGGTAATTGGGAAGATAGTTGAAGGAATCACCTTTGCTGACGAAATTTCTCAAAGAAAAGGAGAATCAAAAACTCCTGTGTCTTTATACTCAACCCGAGTAATTCAATAAAGCATGGACTTATGAGCGGAAGCGATGTTTTTGTCAAAAATATAAATCTGATTAATCGCTCCCAGCCCTAAACTACTGAGAAAGACCTTAGAAAAAGCTCTCTTTTGTAGGGCGGTAGTGCGTCAAGCATTAACTTTCCATAGCGCTTTGTCACTAGCCTCTCATCAAAAATTGTGATTCGGCCAGCATCGGCCTCATTGCGAAGTAACCTACCACTCGCTTGAAGAAGCCTAAAAGTTGCGTCTGGAACAGATAAAGTCATAAAGGGATTGAACCCGTTGAGCTCTATCCATTTCGATAAGGTAGATTCAATTGGATCATTGGGTACAGAAAACGGAATTTTTGCAATAAGGACATGTTTACAATAGTTTCCAGGCAAGTCGATCCCCTCTGCAAAACTGGCTAAGCCGAAAATTAGACTACACTTCCCTTCATCCACCTGCTTACGATGAAAAGCTAAAAGTTGAGATTTTTGAAAGTCATCTTGACACAGTATTTTTTCCCGCCAGTCTGATGACATTTTCAAAATGACATCTTCCATCTGTCTTCGGCTTTGAAACAGCATCAATGCCCCACCGGGGCCGGAAATAAGTTTAGGAATGGCTTTTGAAATTATTTCTGAGTGAAGCTCAGTGTTACTTGGTTCACAACGTAGTCGAGGAATCTCCAAAACGCCAACATTTGCGAAATCAAATGGGCTTGGTATCGACAAATATTTTCCGTCCGGTGGTGTTCCTCCGCGCATTTTCAGCATGCTAAAGGCACCCAAGTCAGAAAGAGTCGCGGATGTAAGAATCGCAGCCTTGCACTTTGACCAGAGCTTGTCAGTTAAATCATCAGCTGCAGAGACTGGGCTTATCGACATCTCAATATCTGCAAAGGTCGCACCATCGACCGCCGATAGCCAGCGCGCTTTAGGGGCAACATCAAGCTTATCCTTTGTTGAAAATCCCTTCCACAGCTCGTAACTGGCATCAGCTCTCAACTTAATACTGTTTAACAATGGGAACCACAGCTCTGCCTGATCTTGAACTGACCGAGGCTTAGACGGTTCTAGGTTTTCTTTTACTGCATCAACATAGCTACATAGAGCATCACTGAATCGTTTAAACAAGATCGCTAAATTTTGAGATAAATCTCTTAATTCGTCTGGCACCATTCCAAGTTCAAAAACATATGGACTCTCGTTAAAAGAACTTCCAACGCTAGGCCCTTCAACATATTTCAAGAGCAACGGCCAAATATAATCAAGATCTCTCTTTAAGCTAAACACAACCTTGCTCACTTGAGCACCAGTACCGACGTCAAAACCCTCGTCTGCACGCACGGTTTCAGTTAATTTTTCGGATCTCTCTAACCATTCTATCGCACTTTTTATTCGAGTTGAGTATGCAAAGTGTTTGTTACTCTTAATCGGTAAGTGGTGTGCTTCATCAAAAACATAAATACAGTCCTCGGGCGGCGGAAGTATTGCGCCTCCTCCCAGCGCCAAATCTGATAGAACCAGATCATGATTACTAACTACGCAATCCACCTGATCCAACCCATCTCGTGCCTGAAAGAAGCAACAATCACGGAAATGAGTGCATTTCGGACCAACACACTGACCAGAGTCAATAGTAACGGATGACCAAACAGAGTTATCGAGATTCGTACTCCAGCTATCTCTATCTCCGTCCCAGTTGCCAGAAATTAAAGCCTCCGACATCTGTTCATAAATAGGAGCACCCTCAAATTCAACTGTTTCTTCACCATACAAGTCTGATAGGGCATTTCGACTCTCATCGCTCTTCAGCATTAAGTCTAATTTCGATAAACACAAATACCGCGCTCTCCCTTTGGCCAGCGCATAACTGAAGTCTAAATCGGACCCTTTTAAAATATCCGGAAGGTCTTTTATTACTATTTGCTCTTGTAACGCAACGGTCGCAGTAGAAATAATAACTTTTAACTTTAACGCTTTCGCTATTGGTATAATCGAAACAATATACGCAAGAGTTTTCCCGGTCCCAGTGCCTGCCTCAATGGTAACGATTGGCGACCTAGCCTCCGTTTCATCAAACAGTGGTTTCAAAGAATTCACGATTTCGGCAATCATCAATCGTTGGCCGTATCTCGGTACATGATCATAAGCCGCAAGAAGCGATCGATATGTCTCCTGAACGGAATTTTTCACTTCATCATGGTTCATAGATATCACTTACCGTTACAGACAAAATTATTATATCATTCACTAAATTCGAGCTTAAGGGCTGACAGAGATTAAAGGCTATCGAACTTTCCTCGGTAAACCAAAGACACCTTTTCTCATTGCGAAGACTCCTTTATATACAAAAAAGAGATCATTGTGACACCTACCCCCAAAAACACGTTAGCGCTAAAATCCAATCTAGGTGAGGATCATTCTAGCTTACAATTTGACACCCCAGAAGAATCAGCCGGTATAGTGATATGCCCAGCGGACTCAGTAACAACATATTTCAGAGGCAACAAATCACTTAACACATCAAGCTTGGACTTAAACTTATCTATTTCAACAATGGAACCTTTCCCTTTAACCTCTACGACAGCTTTAAATAATCAAAATCTCACAAAAACTGAATTTAGAAACGGCACAACCAAAAAGAAAACCCAGCCGATTTATAAGGACCCTCTGGCGGAATTAAAAAAAATAACAGACCAAATACTTGCGATTAAAATACATGAAAGCAATAAAATTAATTTGTTTAGCAATCGGCTAGGTGAACTGAGGAAACAGATACCAAGAGATGCTATCGAAGATATTGAGAGAGGCAATGTTTTACACAAAAGTTTCCTCGAAACCTTAAAACAAAACCAGATCTACCAAGAGGATAAAGTAAGACTCATAACAACAGAAATCAAGCATGTCGATTCACTTATCTTGCAAAAAGATTTTAAAAAAGCTCAATCTAAGTGGAACAAAATACAATCTGCAAAAAAAGATCTTAGCGATGGGATGTTGAAGAAGATAAGCAAAATTGAGGGAGGGACTAAAAAGTCTTACTACAACTTCCGAGATTCCACTTTAAAAGAGAATTCTAGAAAAAAAGAGACACTTATAAATGAGATGCTTTCACTTGAAGCCTCGGCACTACATGGGGCGGAAAAAATAGACCAACTCAAACACATTCAAAATTGTTGGAAGATTATTGGAATTTCTCAAAATGAGAGGAAGCTTTGGGCAAAATTCAAACAAGCGTCTGACACAGCTTATAAATCATGCAAAGAATATTTTGAGAAACGAAGTGAGCTCAGAATATCGAACGCAAGAGAAAAAAGTATTTTATGCGATGTTCTTGATGAAAAACTCACTGCTCTGAGAAATCAAAAAACAGATATAAGATCAATAACTCTTTTATTGAGGGACATCGATACCTCATGGAGAAAATACTCCCCGGTTGACGACAGTAAAGCAAAAGACCTTAATAAAAGGTACTATCGTTTAACGTCCTCTTTACGAAACATCAGAAAAAATCACTTTAAGACCAATGAAACGTTTAAAAGAAACTTAATTTCACAGGCAAGTAAATTAAGCACTGCGAATCCAGAGGCAAAGAATCAAATAAAAGCTTTGCAGACCCAATGGAAGGACATTAAATCCGCAGGAACAAAAAGTGACGAAATTCTTTGGATAGAATTTCGAAAAATATGCAGCACTTTTTTTCAAAAAAGCCCGGCGCAGAAAAAAGCTCCCCAAATTGATACTAATGAAAAGAAACTCTTCTTACTTCTTGACAGCTTTAAAGCTTTGGCTAACGCGTCTCTTCTTGATCTCGAGAAACCTCAACACAAAGCGACCGAACTGAGGCACGAGCTTAAATCATTGCTTGAAACCTATCGAGGCGACAACAGAAATCTAATTACTCGTCAATTACGAGGTTACCAACATCAGATCGACTTAAAGATTAGTGCACTTCCAAATTCAAAGCAGAGAGAGGCGTTGAATTTAATAATTTCTGCAAATCAATACCTAGAGGGATTGGAAAATCAACTTTTTGACACTTCGAATAATGAGACTTATTCTTCCGCATTTAATCAAATTAACTCTCAAGAAATTCCTGCATTTCAGCTTCCTTACCACTCGCCTTCGCAAGAAGCATTGAGATCAAGAACCCAGAACCTAAAGCAAATATCGAATTATGATGGTTTTTTAAAAGCGACAGCAAAATCAGAGCAAGAGATCCGATTATTGTGCGTTGAAATTGAAATGATGATGGGCTTAAAAACACCCGAAGAAGACCAAAAAATCCGAACTGAGATGAACCTTCAACAGTTAAAACAAATGTTCGGAAAAGAAAAGCCCTCAAAGGCCGAAATAATAAAAAATTTTCAGCAGAATTATTTGACAATCAAAGCAAGCGGGCCATTGCCATCTCGAGTAAAGACAAGACTGCAGGCTCGTTATGAAAACACCCTACCCAATTATCTCTCTAACTCAAGCTTCTAGCTGAGATATCTCTAAAAGCGGATTTGCGTAGTTTTTCAATAAGCCTAGTCGTAAATTGTCCGGAACAGCATTAATCCTCGCCTCAAAATCTAATCTGTCTTGTATTTGAATCGGCACTGTGCCAAGTAGTTCCTCAATCGCTTTATTGCGCTCAACGAGCTTTAGCTCCAATATTTTTTCGGTTGCTAAGACATTATTGGGGCTTAAGTCGTAGCCTTTCAGTATTTGATCATCTATCATCTTCGCAACACTATGGGGATCATCATTAGAGAGCTTTAGCTCCTCTCCAAAGGCAACATGAACTTTTCCTTTCTGTCCCAAAACACCCCTCACAATACTTCTCATGTCAGTATCTTCGTCCTTTTCATAACTCCCCGTTACTTCGACTTGAAACAACTCCTCCGCTTTAAGCAAATCACAAGCATCTAAGCCATAGGAAATCGATACGGGCACGATATTAAGCCTTCCTAGTACTTCACTTAACGACTCTTTCCGATCTGCCATCACGAGCATCTTAAGAAGCGCAGGATCAGTCCTATCAATCCCATCTTTTGCACGCCCCTCAGATTGAGCTATCCAGACACTGCTTTCATTGCTTATACAATCATGGATATACTCTGACAAAAGCTGTAATGAAGAGAGAAGCTCCCTTCCTTTCGCCGAACGCTTTACGATAAAGCTTCTATTGAGTCGCATGAGATCGCTGACAAACGACCTTTTCAACAAATTATCACCAATAGCAATTTGTAAAGTATCATGACCTGCACAGTACAAGACATAATTTACGAGCGCCGGATCCATTACTATATCTCGATGATTGCTAATGAATAGATAATTACGACCAGCAGTCAAACGCTCTATTCCAGAGTGCGTTAAACTCGTCGTAGTCTCGTTCACTATTTTCTCCATGTATTTGGCAATTACCGCTTGCATAGAAGGAACAGAATCAACCGCCCGCGTCTGCTGTCTCAATCTTTTTTTGATTACAAGACGAAGCACAGCGGGTAAATATGTTGACAATCGAGGCCAGTTAAACCGAGCAACCGTGTCTAAAAAGCCCTCATCTTCCAGCAACCGAGAAATAACCATCCCAACCTCACTGTCTCGATACGGGCGTATATCTGCAAATCTATCCATTAGCTCACTCTTAACCACGAATTCCTTGGAAAGTAAGGATATCTAAATTCAACGAGCCTTTACGAACCTTCAATTCCCTCTCATGTTAGCCTAATGCAATTCAAATGCCTAAACCAAAAACGTACTTTTCCAATTTTTCCAATATGTCATTGCGAATGCCGGCATTCATTGCTTCGACCAAACTTTTGTTATATTGGTCTCTAGATTTCTGCGAATTTATTCGATTCATTCTGAAATCCTCCCAAAGTGCTAACTCCTCTGAATTAAGTGTTTCCAAGTAGTTCCTCGCGCGATATCTAAAGAACATCTCTTTAAGCCGCCGATCCTTAAAAGGAAAGTCGAATCTATTCAAATCTTCAGGAATAGCTTCTCTTATTGTAGCCATCAATTGCTTATCTGATCGGGTAAAAAACCCATCGTAAATCATGAGATCAGGGTCAGTTTCTCTTGCAGGCTCTTGGGCAAAAACTTCTGAAATAACGTGAAGAATATTTTGGAGCTTTCTAGAATCCTTAGTAAGAATACCCCAGTGTTTTCGACTACTCTCTGTATCTATATCCAAACTACGTGCACGAATATCATCTAAGACATCAAGATTCACAATAATTGGGCATTTGTTTAACGCGATACCCCGAATCAAAACACGATCTCTACCAGCAACAACTTCAGATTTAGTCAAGAACAGGCGCTTCGCTAATTCTTCGGGACCCAAATCCATCCATAGCTTTGGGTCCTGTCGCAAATCCGCCGCAAGCAGGGTATTCGGAAGTCTCGGATGTATACACAATGGGATCATTAAACTCAAACAACCATGTCTTGCAGACACCAAAGGACTTACTAGCAAAAAAGGTCTTCGCGTTTCAAAGTTAATAATTCTTTTTACAACATTTTTCGAGCGCATCGAATAACAGTAGTCATATAGTTTCGGTTGCGAAATCTTTATAAGCTTAGCAAGTTGAATAGTTGCTCTTACGTCTGATAATGCATCATGAGCAGAACCATGCTCGATACCATTTTTAACTGTAAGTTCGTCAAGCCGAAAACTAACAAAACCGTTACTTTTTTTTGGCCACTCAATTCCCTCAGGCCTGGTTGCCGCGCATAATCGAACCATGTCAATAATGTCCCAACGCGAATTGCCATTCTTATATTCATGCTCATATGGGTCAAAAAAATTTCGGTACAACAATTGTCGTGTTAGCTCGTCATCAAATCGAATATTGTTGTATCCGCTGATACATGTATTAGGGACCGTAAATTCACTCAAAATGGTTTTAATAAACCGAGCCTCGACCATGCCCTTTGATTGTGCTTCTTGAGGCGTTATCCCAGTAATATGACAAGCGAACGGATCCGGAAGAAAGTCGTTTGAGGGCTTACAGTAAATAACAAGTGGGTCGCCAACAACATTCAGATTTTCATCGGTCCTGAGACCGGCAAACTGGGCAGCACGTCCGGTTCTTGGGTCCGCGCTGAAGGTCTCGAAATCATACCAAAAAATAGTGTTTGCCATATTTCACTGTACAGCTTACTAAAAAAAAATTGACGGTTTCAACTCCCAGTTATCGGCCAACTGTAGTAATCTTGGACGAAGTATTTTAAAGCTCAACGATAGGCAGGGGTTATATGGAGTTTTGCGGGAATCACATTATAAGTGTAAATCAATTGAGCCGCGCCGGCGTTGAAAAGGTATTTGATGTGGCCGATACAATGACTCCATATGCGGGTCGCCTTCAAACGACAAAGGTTCTGGATGGCGCAATTCTTGGCAGCATGTTCTTCGAAGCGAGTACTCGAACTCGCATGAGTTTCGGCTGCGCTTTCAATTCACTCGGCGGCTCGGTCAGAGAAATAGTAGATATGAAAACTAGCTCAATCTCAAAGGGAGAATCATTGTACGATACGGCTCGGGTAATTAGTGGATATAGCGATGTTATCGTAATGCGCCACCCGTCCTCCAGATCAGTTGAAGAATTCGCAAAGGCCAGCCGAGTGCCTGTTATAAACGGCGGAGACGGCGATAACGAACATCCTTCGCAAGCCTTGCTTGACCTGTACACGATCAAGAAGGAACTTGAGCACAAAAACAATACGATAGACGGAATGCGAATTGCTATGATCGGCGATCTTAAGAATGGACGAACTGTACATTCTCTCTCCAAACTTCTACTCTTGTACAACAATATAACTTTCACCATGATCTCGCCCAGCGAATTAAAGATGCCTGACGAGATATTGAAGCAACTAGCGCTGTCTGGGCATAAAGTTATAGAAACAGATGATATGAAAGAAGGCTTGAACGACAACGACACCGTTTATCTGACCCGTATTCAGGAGGAACGTTTCGAAAAACAATCCGATGCCGATTTATATCGAGGACAATTCAAGTTAAACCAAGAGATTTACACTCAGCACTGTGCACCAAATACAGTAATTATGCATCCACTGCCCCGAGACTCTCGAGCTAATGCAAATGAATTAGATAACGATTTGAATTTGCATCCCAATCTCGCTATTTTTAGACAGGCAGACAATGGAGTAGTCATTCGTATGGCCCTTTTTGCACTTGTTCTTGGAGTGGAAAGCAGTGTTCACAAAACATCTGTACCAGTAAAATGGTTTACCGATTCCCGCACCAAAAACCTTAACGACATAAACTGATTTCTGACAAGTTCTAGGACTCGCTAATGAGAGAAACCTCTGAAAACGAATATTCCTCACTAGACGCCATCGCTATTGCCGAGGGAATAAAGAAAAAATATTTTTCCGTAAAAGAGATAACCTCAATTGCCGTTGAAAAAGCGAAGAAAATAAATCCAAAAATAAATGCCATCGTAGCAAATGAGTACGAACAAGCAATTGCTCGCGCCGACTCTATTAACATCGATTCAAGTAACCTCGCCGGAGTACCATTCCTCATTAAGGATCTTACTCCTTACAAGGGATTGCCAGTCCGGTACGGTAGTCGAATAAAACCTCCAGAATCTAACGAACCAAATGCCGAAATCGTAGAGCAGTATATTAAGGCTGGTCTCAATATTTTTGGAAAAACCAATACCCCTGAAAGAGGGCTTACAATAACTACTGAGCCAAAAGTTTTTGGCCCTTGCCGCAACCCTTGGAATCTAGCTCGTTCAACTGGTGGATCATCTGGCGGAGCTGCGGCGGCAGTTGCTGCTGGAATTGTGCCAGCAGCTCATGCTACCGACGGTGGAGGCTCTATAAGAATTCCATCATCTTGTTGCGGCCTATTTGGTTTGAAACCTAGCCGGGGCTTAACAATTACTCAACCCAATTTGATCGAATGCTGGAGCGGCTTAAGTGTAGGTAATGTCGTATCAAGAACTGTCCGAGATAGCGCCGCTTTTTTAGACCTTATCCGTCGGCATACATACTCTCTTTTCCCTCTCCCGCTTCCAATAAATAAAGACACAAAATCTAAAAACTATTTTTATGACAGAGTAAAAAACGAACTTAAAACGATCAAAATAGCGGTCATTAAGACTCACCCTACAGGCGAAAAAATCCAACCTGAGGTCTTATCGGCTGTCGACTCCATGGCAAAAAGATGCTCAGAACTTGGTCATCATGCTGAGGAATTAGAACACCCTGTAAATCATAGCCACCTCGCTGAAGCTGCATCCAAGATAATCAGCACGCACATCTATCAGTCAGTGCAAGGGCAATTTGAAAACTTTGAGTCTGACCTTGACGCCTCTCAACTTGAATTATCAACTAAGATAATGGCGAAACGAGGTCGCAAGGTGACAGCAGATGAATATATTCGGGCACGCGATACAATGACGATGGCAGAAATGGCTATGAAAAAATTTCATAATGATTACGACATCGTTCTTTCGCCAGTACTCAGCTCCCCTCCGGTCCCCTTGGGATGGCTAAATATGGACAGTAACAATACAAAAGAATACGCTGAGAGATTTGCCCAATATAGCGGGTTTTGCGCTCTCTATAACGCTACGGGCGCACCGAGCATGTCTGTACCAGCAACCGTTGGTGCTGATAACTTACCGATAGGAGCCCTGTTTAGCGCATGTAATGGCGAGGATCTTTTGTTGCTTCAGCTTGCATCGCAGCTCGAGCGAGCCTATCCATGGACACTTCTAGCTCCCCTTTAAACGTTCTATAAGAGGAAAAATTTTGATAAGAGAACACTCCAAGCTCAGCACAAAGAACAAATATATAGCCTATCTAATGGCCTTGATGTTTTCATATGTCGCCAAAGCAGAGCAGTCAGATTTTCTCACTGAATGGGGCGTGCCAGATCTTCAAGGGGTTTGGAAGAATGCAACGGTCATGCCTTTCGAGCGCCCAACAGAACTTGGCAGCAAACGCGCATACTCAGCTGAGGAGGCGGAAAGACTCGAAAGGCGCGCTCAAGCAGCTGTTGAGCAGAATAACATACCGCTTGACCCGAATCGATCCGCTCCCGCGGCGGAAGCTCTTCCGCCAGTAGGAAACTATGATCTATTTTGGACCGACAGGGGCATGTTTCTCCCAACAGTAGGCGGTGAGTTTCGTACTTCTGCCATCACTAATCCATCAAATGGCAGAATTCCCGAACGCATCGCTGCGTTTAATGATCAAATGCAAACACTCAAAGCTAATCGACCCGATAGGAATGATGGCCCTGAAGGGCGCAGCCTGGGCGAGAGATGCCTCGTGGCGTTCGGTAACAGTTCAGGGCCTGTAATGTCTCCCGTAATGTACAACAGTCATATGCAAATTATTCAATCTCCTGGATACGTGACAATCGTGGTAGAAATGGTTCACGACGCCCGAATAATTAAGATCACTGATAACCGAAACCCAGCCTCTTCAAAATTACAAAAATGGATGGGCGACTCCATCGGCCACTGGGACGGTGAGACTTTAATTGTCGAGACAAAGAACTATAACCCTTGGCATACGTATCGAGGGGCCCCCACTAAAAACTTGACTGTAACTGAAACTTTTACGCGCGAAAATTCTAACAAAATTATTTATGGATTTTCAGTAAATGACCCGAGCGTTTATAGCTCTGATTGGTCTGGTGAATATCCCCTGTCTCAGATCAGTGAGCCCGTCTATGAATATGCATGTCATGAAGGTAACTACGGCATTGTAGGAATCTTGGCCGGAGCTCGACGCTTAGAATTGATGAATGCACGCGGCATAGAGAGAAAAGTCACGCAATAAGCAGAACTACTTAATAAGTTATCTACTCCTGAGCCCTAAAGCAGAATTCGATATCACCCGACCTCTTCGTGGTTCCGAGTCGCTGTTATCTCAGCCATTATAGAAATCGCAATTTCAGCCGGCTTCTTACTCCCTATCTGAAGCCCGATCGGCGCATGCAATCGATTGATTTCGCCAATATTTAAACCCAACTGAGGCAATCTAGCTCTTCGATCAGCTGATGTTTTTTCTGACCCCATTGCACCAATATAAAACGCTTTTGTTTTCAGCGCTTCCATTAAAGCCATATCATCGACCCTGGGATCATGAGCTAAGGCCACGATTGCAGAATAAGGGTTGTCATAGCTGTCACGCACAACATCATCTGGTAAAGCATCTGTTTTGTGCACGCCCTCGACTGACCAGTTCTCAAGATATCGAGGTCTCGGATCGCATAAAGTCACCTCATACTCTAACGCAATACCAATTTCAGCCACATAACGAGCAACGTCGCCTGCACCTAGCAAAAGTAAATGATACATAGGGCTGAGCTCATGCTGTAAAACTTCAGCAACGATTTTAATGGGCGTTCGCGTCTCTCCATCATCTAATTCTCTTGCGGTAATAGAGCCATTGGTCAAATTAATTAAACGACTTATCCTCTTGTGACCAATCAACTTGTGAACAAGCTCCTTAAAAACCGCAACATTTTCGTTCGAAGGATCGATGAATTCCAGGAGCACATGTAATTGTCCTCCGCAAGGTAGCTTTAGTCGCGCTTGCTCCTCCTCGGTCTTACCATAATAAATTATAAAAGGCTTTCCATCCTCATCAAAGCGAGCCTTAAGCTCGCCCGAGGTGAGTTGGGCAAGGAAATCTTCTTCGATGCATCCGCCAGAAAGCGAACCAATTATCTCCCCATCAGTCGTACTTGCGAGCATTGATCCAACAGGGCGAGGTGAAGATCCCCAAGTTTTCAAAATCGTACATAACCAAACAGCCCTGCTTTCGGAGAGCCATGCCTCAACTTGACCGATAATCTGTTGCTGATTATTCTTCATATGCCCGAGTCGCTTTTCTTATTACTAAACGTTTAAAATTTACACACTCAATGCTTTACCAACTAACGCTGTCAAAACGCTCCGCATAGATGCTTTGCGTCCCCTTCATAAAAACCTAAGCGCGTTTTGAGAGGAGTATATGATATCATCTTCGCAGAAGACTGTTACAAAACATCCTATTAAGCGATTCTAGAGAAAGTTATGAGCACCGAAAACAAAAGAAAATATTCAAAAATCGTCGTCGATGGCGTTGCCCAAGCGCCCAGTCGAGCCATGCTCAGAGCAGTTGGTTTTACAGATACTGATTTTAAAAAACCACAAATAGGAATCGCTTCGACGTGGAGTATGGTTACTCCATGTAACATGCACATCAACAAACTCGCTGAGGATGTCAATCGAGCAACGGACGAGGCAGGTGGAAAGGGGGTTATATATAACTGCATTACAATATCTGATGGAATTTCTATGGGAACAGAGGGAATGAAATACTCTCTGGTATCTCGAGAAGTCATAGCTGACAGTGTAGAAACAGTTTCAGGATGTATGGGTCACGACGGAATTATAACGATCGGTGGCTGCGACAAGAACATGCCCGGCCTGATAATGGGCATGTCTAGACTGAATCGTCCATCTATTTTTATATATGGTGGAACTATTCAACCCGGACCTAATCATACAAATATAGTATCGGTTTTTGAAGCGGTTGGGGAACACGCAGCGGGAAAAATGTCAGACATAAAACTAAAAAATGTTGAAGAAACAGCAATTCCGGGGCCAGGATCCTGCGGAGGAATGTACACAGCAAACACGATGGCCTCAGCTATTGAAGCGATGGGAATGAGCCTCCCGAACAGCTCTGCGCAAGACGCAATATCTCACGACAAAGAATTAGATTGCCTAATGGCAGGTCAAGCGATCTTAAATTTAATTGAGAATGACATAAAACCATCTGACATTATGACTCGTTCAGCTTTTGAAAACGCGATCAAAGTTGTCATCGCGTTAGGCGGTTCAACTAATGCGGTACTGCATCTAATTGCCATGGCACATACGATGGGCGTAGAACTCG
Source organism: uncultured Gammaproteobacteria bacterium (assembly GCA_913048385.1). Taxonomy (GTDB): domain Bacteria; phylum Pseudomonadota; class Gammaproteobacteria; order Pseudomonadales; family Pseudohongiellaceae; genus UBA9145. The sequence continues at coordinate 43,004 of CAJWVZ010000011.1, forward strand.
AACTAAATGATTTCTCAATCATTGGAAAGCAGATCCCGATGGTGGCAGATTTAAAGCCGAGCGGGAAATACTTGATGTCAGAGCTTATAAAGATCGGTGGCATTCAGCCTCTAATGAAAATAATGTTGGATGAGGGAATGCTTGACGGAAATTGCATGACCGTTACTGGAAAAACATTGGCTGAAAACCTCAGAGATGTAGCTCCGTACCCAAGTAATCAGGACATCATTCGTCCTCTCACATCGCCAATAAAAAAAGATAGCCATCTAGTTGTCATGAGAGGCAACTTGGCACCCGGAGGCGCGGTCGCAAAAATAACAGGAAAAGAAGGTTTAACGTTTAACGGTAACGCTCGGGTTTTTGACTCAGAGGAGGAATGCCTAGCCGGCATTTTAGACGGAACAGTTCTGTCCGGTGACGTCTTAGTAATTCGTTACGAGGGCCCCCGTGGCGCGCCGGGCATGAGAGAAATGCTAAGCCCTACCTCAGCAATCATGGGCAAAGGCTTAGGCCAAGAGATCGCCCTAATAACTGATGGAAGATTTTCAGGCGGCAGCCACGGCTTTGTCGTTGGACACATCACGCCTGAGGCCAGTGAGGGCGGACCTATTGCGATCGTCGAAAATGGAGACAAAATCTCTATCGATGCAGAATCTAATACCGTTTCAATCGATCTTACAGACTCCCAAATTGCAGACCGGTTAGCACGATGGGAAAGGCCATCGCCCCGATACACGCGTGGAGTCCTTGCAAAATATGCCGCTAGCGTAGCATCAGCATCAGAGGGTGCGGTAACTGACAAATATCTCTAGCTTTGGCTCGAGAATGGCATACCCGATCCCATTCCAGATGGCACATCAACCGCAAAAGAAAAATTTGAGTACAGAAATTGAACCAATTGGCCGGCATAATTAATAATAGTTCCCTGCAAGCTGCCGCTCTGTGGCCTCTGCAAAACGTACCAGGGTTCCCTCCTATTATCCAAACGGTTCATATTTTAGGAGTCGCTGCAGTCATGGGTTCTATTGTAATGATAAGTCTGCGAGCTCTGGAGCTAGCGCTAAAAAACCAATCACTCGATGAAATGATGCGACGACTCTTCCCGTGGCTCTGGCTAGCCATGTTAAGCAACGTCGTCTCCGGCTCGTTTTTTGTTCTCGCCCGCCCATACCGATATGCTGAAAACCCAATTTTCATAGCTAAAATTTTTATGATTTTTACTGCCTTTCCAATAGCATACCTCCTACGATATCTTGTTAGGCCCGACAATTTATTAGTAACCTATATTGGAGCAAGAGCAAATCAGACAAGCATACGTATGGTAAGTTTTCTTTCTATAATCTTATGGCTGAGCATTACCGTCAGTGGTCGTTGGATCGCTTACGTTGAATACTTGATCTATCCAACCTGATGCAGAAGATGTCGCTATGCAGGACTTATTGAATTATATTTTAAAGAACCCCATCTGGATAAGTATTGAAAATTGGCCGATCTCATGGGAAATTGGCGGAACTGCATGGTTTCCGCTGATTGAGTCAATTCATGTCGTCGCTATAAGTCTTCTTCTAGGCACACTTCTAATGGTTGACCTAAGACTCATTGGTGTCGCCGCCCGCCGATACTCTCTCGCACAACTCGGTAACGAACTTTTACCGTGGACCTGGGCATCATTTTGGATCGCTGCGCTTACCGGCTTTGCCATGTTTATAACTCGTGCTGCATCGCATATTGTTAATCCTGCCTTTCAAATCAAAATGCTGCTCCTCCTGCTTGCTGGAGCAAATATGCTTTTGCTTCAGCGGGGTTTTCTTAAGGCTACACATGAATTAAACGAGTTCCAATTATCGACAAACAGGATGAGAATTTCCGGAACTCTTTCGTTATGTTTGTGGATAGGAATTACATTATCAGGCCGCTGGATCGGACACATTGTTTAATTAAAAGCCAAAAGTATTTATGGATTACAAGCGACTTAAAGAGGCAGAATCACGGTTTCTTAATCTGTATCCAGGCGGATTTGAAAACCCACTCATGGTGACGATAGCCAAGCGTCATCGTGTAACACAATTAAGCGAGTACACCCGCGAAGCCTTTAAACCCCGAAATTTTCGCGACACCGAGGTAATTCTTGAATCAATGATTAAGATCGTATCGAGATCTTCGATGGTATCAGTGTTTGAGAAACCGACCTTTAAGGCTTTCATTGAAAATCTAACACCCAAGGAAAAAAATAAGTTTACAGGCGCTTTGAAAAAAAGACTACACGGAGATAAGGAGACTGGATTTAATGAATTGCTTGAAATTTTACTCTCAGCCCGCTTAGCTAAGTGGTCAATTATAAGTGTATGGCCGGCTTATTTTAATCTACTCGGTGATGCTTTTATTAAGCCGACTACAACTAAAAATATTATTTCACAATTTGGATTATCGGAACTGACATATCAACCACTCCCAACATGGGACTTTTATCGCGACTATCTGAGAGCGCTTACTGCCATGCGCGAGTCCGTCGACATCACCCTCGCCCCTTCAAATCCTGCTTTTACCGGATTTTTAATGATGGCAATGAACCCAGATTATGCATAGACTGTCCTGAAGTGAATAGTATCTAAGGATTACATAATAAATTCACGCTAATAATAATGGGAATAGCAGAGGCTCATATGCTTACTCTTGATCTCAAGCCCAATTCAAAAAATTTTAGCTCGCACCCATCGAAACATTTTCTTTTGTGCCCTCGCCTTTTTCTCTTCTGTCTTTATTTTAGCTTATGCGTGTTGCAACTGGCGTCCGGAGCATTTGCTGCAGATGCTGGCAACTTATACAACACGATTTTTGACGTAAGGGCCGGAAATAAATACTTTGATCGGCAGTGTTCAAGATGCCACGGCATTGATGCGCGAGGAGATGACGAAATTGGAGCTCCCGATTTAACAGGCCGACTACGCCGAGCCAACACAACTGCTGGAATCTTTGATATTTTAAGAAATGGCGTTCCCGGAACAGCCATGCTCGCGCTCAATCCAGATGTACCAGATTCTCTTGCGTGGCAAGTGGTAGCGTATATAGAGTCTTTGTCGAGCGATCCAGCTAATATTGATCTTCCCGGCTCTGTTTCTCGTGGTAAAGAACTCTATAACGAAAACACTGATTGCGCAGAGTGTCATATGATTGCAGGACTGGGAGGAAGAACCGGGCCTGACTTAAGCACGGTCGGCGAAAGACTGCATCCGAAACAAATCAGTTCCGCGCTAATCAGCCCCGACGAGGAAGTAGCACCGAGATGGTGGACCATGAGTATCACAGATCAAGACGGTAATTTTTATCAAGGACATCGGATGAGTGAAGATAGTTTTTCTCTGCGCATAATGGACGTTAAGGAAGAGCTGTATTCCTTTCCCAAAAACACGCTAAAAGAATGGAACATAGACAAAGCATCAACGATGCCGTCTTATCAAGGTAAATTTACTGCTAGTGAGCTGGAAGACATTATTGCGTTTCTATTCTCTCTTCGCGGTGGGAGAAAGCTATGAAAATTAATTTCAATAAAAAGCTATCAACGATATTAAGAATTCTTCTCGCATTTTTTTTCGCATCTTCAGTATCTGCTCAGGAAGACACACTGAGTACTGTCATCACACCAGCTTTTCAGCCAGTTACTTGGGAAAGACTAAAAAACACCAAAGCTGAACCCCAAAACTGGCTCACTTATTCGGGGTCTATGAGCAGTCAGCGATACAGCGAGCTAAGCTCGATTAACAGTCAAAACATCAATTTTCTAGAATTAAAATGGTCCTATCAAATTCCAGAAATTGATCGCGCTGAAACAGTTCCGTTAGTGGTCGATGGAATCATGTTTATTACGGAGGCCCCAAGCAACCTTACCGCTGTAGATGCGCAAACAGGTCGAGTTTATTGGAGGTATGAACATGAGCTGCCAGAGGATCTTCGAATTTGCTGCGGGAGAAATAACAGAGGAGTCGCTATTTTAGGCGAGACCCTTTATATGAGCACTTTAGACGCCCACTTAGTCGCTGTAGATGCTCGCACAGGTAATCTGCTCTGGGACAAAGAAGTTGCGGACCATCAAGCGGGATACAGCAAAACTGCAGCACCACTGATCGTGAAAGATTTGGTTGTTACTGGGATAGCCGGCGGCGAATTTGGAATCAGAGGATTTGTTGACGCCTACAACGCAGAGACTGGAGATTTAGTCTGGCGAACCTATGCCATTCCTGGAGAGGGGGAGCCGGGAAATGAAACTTGGTCTGGCAGCTCATGGAAAACTGGTGGCGCATCTACGTGGCTGACGGGATCTTATGATCCGGACCTAAACTTAATTTATTGGGGCACTGGCAACCCGGGGCCAGATTGGAATGGCGATGTTCGTCTCGGTGATAACCTCTATTCTGATTCCGCTTTAGCTCTAGACGCGGATTCCGGTGCAATCAGCTGGCACTTTCAATTTACTCCGCATGATGTGCATGACTATGACTCCATTCAGATTCCTATTCTAGCTGATATAGAGATCTCTGGCATTCAACAACCTGTGATGATGTGGGCAAATAGAAATGGTTTTTACTACACGATTAATAGAGAGACGGGGAAATTCATACTTGGAAAGCCTTTTGCAACTCAGACCTGGGCAAAAAGCTTGGACCTAAACGGAAGACCAATTCGAGTTCCGGGAATGGCGCCCACTTACGAAGGCATAATGGTTTCTCCGCCGATCGTAGGCGCTACTAACTGGTATTCACCCGCGTTTAGCGAGCAGACAGGTCTTTTCTATGTAACGGCATTCGATGGAGAGCAGGAGTTCTTTAAACGCGACGAGGAATACGAGGAGGGAGAACGCTTTACTGGGGGGGGAGGAAGATATACTCAACCAATGGATGCTTTCCACAGTGCTATTCGAGCGATCGATCCCAGCACTGCTGAGATTGCGTGGGAATTTCCAATAATGCCGCGCTCATCTGCTGGTATTAGCACAACAGCGGGAGGGCTTCTCCTAACGGGAAGTGCCGACGGATACTTTTTTGCCTTAGATGCACTCACAGGTAAAGAACTTTGGCATATCTCCCTCGGAGGCAGAGTCCACGCCGCGCCGATGACTTTCGCTGTTGATGGAGAGCAGTACATTACAATAGCAGCGGGCAACGTCGTTTACACCTTTGGACTTCGTGATTAATAGAGTTATTCACTCAGCAAAAGGCTCGACAAGTTTTTCAGTCAAGTCCCAAAGCTTCGAAGATGCTGCTGTGGTTGCGTGAGTAGCCACCCGCGCGCGCTTCCTCTTAAAGAAATATTGACCATCCGCTTCAAGTGCTCTTTGATCTTGTGAGCTTGCCAACCAGATAAATGTATCAGAGCCCCTCTTAACATTTATCAAAAACGGAAATAATACGAACCCAATGAATCTTGATGCTGATCCACCCTTGCTCCAAATAGGAGTTCTTACTGCCCCAGGGTGAAAAGAGCTGAATACAATATTTTCCCTTTGGCAACGCAAACTAAATTCTCGAGCAGTGAGAAGATTCATTAATTTTGAGCGCCCATAGGCGCGCAGTGAACTGTAGCCGTTTCTAAGCTCAAGATCATCAAAATTCAGCGGGCTGTGAGCATGCCCATAAGAACTAGTAAAAATAACTCGAGCGGGCTCTTCATTTGTTGATATAGACAAAAGCGGCAACAACATTTTTGTCAGTAAAAAACCACTTAGATGGTTGGTAACAAAGGTCATCTCAAACCCTTCTCCAGTTACCATTCGGATTGCATTCGCCCCGCCTACGTTGTTGCAAAGTACATCAATTTTTGAAAAATCTTTAGAGATTTTTTTTGCAAACCGATTCACACTGATCAGTGAACTGAAGTCGGCGATATAAAGAAAAAGAGAATCATTCCCAGTTTCTAGTTTTATATTCTCCAACGCCTCGCGTCCTTTCTCCTTGCTTCGACATACGAGAATTACCCTAGCGCCCCTCGACGCAAAATTTCGAATAGCCTCATATCCGATACCGCTATTGCCGCCTGTTACTAAATAAGTTTTCCCTAAAAGATCATTTTCACTTATTCTCTGATCTTTTCGTTTCATGAAACTCCTCCAAAATTTCATTTTACCAGACTTATTTAACGCAGTTCAAAAATGCATCGATAAAAGTGGCTAGGCTAAAATTCATCTAATCGTTCTTATGCTCGCTGGCTGTTGAGTAACCTTGCTGAAAATTGAATTAACTGGGTAACTCTTTAATAACGACTTTTTCCAATACTCATGCGTATAATATGGCACACTCAGAAGTAAAAAGGTAACGCTCAGTGGCAACCGAAAGCGGTATGTTTGAGAAGACGATCAGCAGCAGTGAAGCACTTGACTTGTCTCGAAACCAGGACTTAGAGACTCTTATGGCTCGCGCTAGAAGCCTTCGTGACGAAGGACACGGAAACACCATAACCTATTCCCGCAAGGTTTTTGTGCCACTAACTCACTTGTGCAGAGATGTTTGTCATTACTGCACGTTTGCGCGAACACCAAGGCATATCGGCCAACCCTTCCTATCAGCAGATGAAGTAGTAGCTCTCTGTAAAGTCGGCGCAAATCTTGGTTGCCAAGAAGCATTATTCACCCTGGGTGAAAAGCCAGAGTTGCGTTACAAAGTTGCACGAGAATCGTTAGCCGAAATGGGCTTTCAAACCACGATTGAATATGTCACTCACTGCGCATCAAGAGTCTTGGATGAGACTGGTCTTTTGCCACACATTAACGCTGGGAATCTCACTCGAGCTGAAATGCTAGGGTTAAGAGAAATAAGCCCATCGATGGGAATAATGCTCGAGTCAGGCTCGGAGAGGCTGTGTGAGAAGGGTATGCCTCATTATGGTTCCCCTGATAAAGATCCGTCTCTACGAATAAAAACTCTAATTTTAGCGGGCGAGCTTTCAGTACCGTTCACGTCGGGAATCTTAATCGGTATCGGCGAAACGAAAAAAGAGAGAATTGAGTCCCTCCTAATGCTCAGAGAGGTATCTGAGCGATTCGGAAATCTGCAGGAAGTCATCGTACAAAATTTTAGAGCGAAACCAAATACAAAAATGGCGAGTGCGCCCGAACCAGACCTTGAAGAGCTTTTGTGGACTATCGCTGTCGCGAGAATAGTTCTTGGTCCCGAAATGAATATTCAAGCTCCACCTAACTTAAGTCCGGGTGTTCTCGAGCGACTGGTCGACGCAGGAATAAATGATTGGGGCGGGGTCTCACCTCTTACGCCCGATCATGTTAATCCTGAAGCGCCCTGGCCTCACCTTGATGAGCTTTCTGCCGCTACTGAGGCAGCAGGGAAATGGCTAGATCAGCGCCTAACCGTCTACCCTCGATATATACAAGATTCGAAACGCTGGCTTTCTGACAAAACGAGAGCATATGCCTTTCAACACAGCGACTCGTCTGGAATGGCTAAAAGAGACGCATGGACCCCCGGGGAATCAACTGAGATTCCAGCATTGGAACATCATCTCCTCACGAACAGAAATCAGCGCAACCACTCCAGTGATATCCTAGCTATCATTGAAAAGCATAGGGCAAGAAAAGAACTAAACGCAAAGGAAATTACACGCTTGTTTGAAGTGAGGGGCAATGACTTGTCTTTGGTTGCGGGTTATGCCGACGAGCTTCGTCATGAAACCACGGGCGAGACTGTCACTTATGTCGTAAACCGAAATATAAATTACACCAATGTCTGTTATTTTAAGTGTAAGTTCTGCGCCTTTTCAAAGGGTAGCGGAAACAAAGACCTAAGAGGAAAGCCCTACGACATAAGCGCCGAGGAGATCGCTCGTCGCTGTATTGAAGCTTGGGATAGAGGAGCGACCGAAGTTTGCTTGCAAGGAGGAATACACCCGGATTACACGGGCCAAACTTACATTGATATCCTGAGCACTATTCGAAAAGCTACGCCCGATATGCATATCCACGCATTTTCTCCACTTGAGATATTTCAAGGTGCCGAAACATTAGAAATCTCCCTGGTACGTTTTTTGAAAATTTTAAAATCAGCGGGACTAAACACACTTCCAGGAACCGCCGCTGAAATATTACATGACGATATTCGAAAAGAAATCTGCAGCGACAAGCTTAACAGCGCTCAGTGGCTGCAAGTAATGACAGCAGCTCATGAAGTTGGTTTTGGGACAACAGCTACGATCATGTTTGGGCATCTCGAGAGACCTGAACACTGGGCACACCACCTTCTTGCGATCGCTAATCTCCAGAAAAAAACAGGAGGGTTTAGCGAGTTTGTTCCGCTCCCTTTTGTCGCTGCAGAAGCTCCAATGTACAGACGAGGCCTCTGTCGGAAAGGGCCTAGCTTTCGCGAATGTATCCTCATGCATGCCATTCCTCGAATAGTATTTCGCGGATTAATCGACAATGTACAAGCATCTTGGGTAAAACTCGGCCAGGCAGGGGTAGCCGCCTGCCTTAGTGCAGGCGCAAATGATATTGGTGGATCACTTATGAACGAAAGTATCACCCGAGCGGCTGGAGCAGACCATGGGCAAGAATGGCACCCCGCGCAAATAGAAAAATTTCTTACCGACCTTCAAAAAAAACCAAAGATGCGGACGACTCGTTATACTCAAGCACCTGCAGAACGAAGAAGAATTGCCATGCAAGCAGGAGAGTTGGCAACAATTAAACTAGACGAAGCATCGCGAACACAACGAAGCAAACGCCTATATGCTTCTTCAGCGGGCTGACAAACCCGGTACTTCGATCAAATATTTGGTCAAATAGAAAACACCCAGACAAGAACATAAAAAGTTGCTTTTTGCTTGTCTGTAAAATTTATCTATTCTAGGTGACTCTGTGCGAATAGATAGGTAGGATGCCTTCGGATGTAGTGAACGAATCCACATGCTTTTAAAAAACACACTTCATTGAGGAATACAAAAACGATGAAAATAGCAGTAACTGGTGCTAACAGTAATGTCGGTATCAATTTTTTAACGGAGATAGCTTCAAAAGAAAACATCCAAATTACCGCAGGAGTCCGCTCAGATTCAGCAATCAAACTACTCCCAGAATCCAGTAACATCCACCCTGCTATAATCGACTATAACGACACCGGCTCTTTAGAAAAAGCTATCGATGGCGCCGATTGTGTCGTTCACCTCGCAGGCATCCTTATCGAAGGAAAACACACAAAATATCAACAAGCAAACGTCGACGCGACTTCAGCAACTGTTGCCGCAGCAAAAAAACATAACGTGACACACTTTATATTTATAAGCGTCATTGGGGCTGATCAAGATTCCACGAATGCGTACTTTCGATCTAAGGGCCTGGCAGAAAAGGCTATACAAGACTCAAACCTTAGTGCAAGCATATTACGAACACCTATACTGCTCGGCCCAAATACCGCGGGAGGCTCTTCTCTCATTAACACCGCGCGCCCGGAAAAAGCAAAACTGCTCGGCGGCGGTTACTACAAAATGCGACCTCTCGACATTGACGACTTAAATGCGGCAATAATTAATTGTGCCAACAAATCACTCCCAGGGTGCAAAATCTACGAACTTGTTGGGCCCGAGGCAATAAGCTACCGTGACTTAATCAGCAAAGTCGCTTCGATGCAGGGTCACGCAATCCAAATTGGGGCAATACCCATTGGCGTTACTAAATTAATGGCGAAACTGACAAGCAGTATTAAAGGTGGCGGATTTACTCCTGCGGTTATTGACGTAATAACACAGGATGAAGAGGTTGCACAAAATGCCGACCAAGAACTTGGGTTGAATTTGACCTCTCTCGAAACCACGCTAAGAAAATTACTATAGTAGTAAAAAGGAATTTAATTTATGTCAGATCAAAGTACTTTGCACGATAATAAAGATGATGTGTCGACAGCTAAGCCAAAGAAAAAATCATTGGTTGGTCGTATTGGATTCTTGATACTTACCTTAGCCTGTTTTGCATATTTATATGGAAGATTAAACGGAGCCGCAGCCCGCGATGGCATGGACTTGGCAAGCTACATGGCTGACGTCTTTGCAACAGTCAATTGGGCACCATGGCTACTATTGATGGTCGGGTATTCCTTATTTTATTTTGCGGTAGACACCTTAGTCGTCACCAGAGCATTAAACTGGTTCGTCGCTGACATAAAGTACAAAGATATAGCCCCCATACGAGCAAGCGCTTACATTATTTCTATTTTCAACGAGCAAATAGGCAAAGGAGCAATGGCTTTTTATCTCAATAAGCGAGACAAAATTCCTGGATGGGAAGTCAGCTCAGTAATGTTATTTATCATGTTTTGTGAAGTCTTCTATCTGCTTGTCTGGGCTACCATCGGGTATACCGTTGCAGGCACTTCCTTACCTGACGCATTTTCTCTGGTTCCAATTTTTGCGGCTGGCGCAGCATGCTTCTTCATTATTTGGGTAGCATATTTCAATGGCAGTATTTTTCAAAAAAGCGAATTACGGGACCGTCGAGTATTCCATGCTTTTCGACAGGCCAAGTTGTGGCACTACGGTGCATTTTTAGTTTTGCGTTCCCCTGCCCTGCTCGCTGCAATTGTCGTTTACACGGTCGCACTGCAATTGTTTGGCGTGCCAGCCTCTCTTCTTGAACTGCTGCCATATCTCCCAGTTGTCTTTTTTGCAGCAGCTGTTCCAACACCAATGAGAGCCGCAGCCATAACGTTTTGGGTTATTCTATTCCCAGATAACGAAGGCCAAATGGCAGCTTTTGGATTTGTTCAACACAATTTTTTCATTCTGTTTAACGCTGCCATTGGTTTGGTGTTTTGGCGACGAGCGCAGCGCGAACTATTCGGAGATTAGAATGTGTGGTTTGCTAATGCCTTAACCGCTATACGTTTATTGCTAGCCATTCCCTTTGCGTATGCGATCAGCTATCCCAACTGGATTGGCAGTGGCTGGACTGCTCTTATGATTGGTGCGGCATTATTTTCTGACTACCTAGACGGCCCAGTAGCTCGGGCAACTAACAGCGCCAGCCCTGCTGGCATGATTTTTGATCATGGCACTGACTTTTTCTTCGTTACAACAGCTTTGGCGAGCGCCGCCCATAGTGGCTTAATTACTCCGTTTCTATGGCCTTTGATCATTATTGCGTTCGGCCAATATGTCTTGGACTCTCGCTTCCTATTTAAGCAAAAAACCCTGAGAATGAGTTTCCTAGGCCGGTGGAATGGTGTGCTTTATTTTTTACCCTTAGTGCTCATAGTCGCGTCGAGATTAACAGGTTTCGAAAATTACAGCGAGGCACTCAAGTCGACAGCATACTATTGCGGCCTTGTTCTGCTGGTCACTACCCTCGTCTCAATTTTAGACAGAGCTGCAGCTCCCTTGAGGGAAAAGATTTAGTTTAAATCTGCATGTTCTGCAATCATCGTATTAAATGCGGAGAGGCTATCTGGACTGAAAATCTTCAAGCATTTTAAATTAAGTTGCGGTCTGATAAGACTCAAAAAACAACAATAAATTGTTTAACAAAATTGAAGGGGATCCATGCCAATTTACAAAACCGGAGTTGGATTTTTAGTTTTCGCCACTCTTATCAATTCAGTCTTTGGACAAACGGCTGCTCCTGAACAAGGCATCGTCCCAATTAGCGAAAATATACAAAACATATTTCAAGTAATGTACCAAAATAAAAGTGTTCAATGGGCTTTGGAGCAAATAGAACTCAGAGAACCGAGCGCCTTAGAAGAACAGTACAGAATGACCGAAATTCCAGCCCCCCCGTTCAAGGAAGATGTCAGAGCGGCTTATTTCTTGGAGCAGTTAAAAATACGCGGCCTGTCAGACTCTTATATTGATAGCGAGGGAAATGTCATTGGAGTGAGGGCAGGCGAATCCCCGGGTGCCGAGCCCCCCTTGTTGATTGCGGCCCATCTCGACACGGTTTTCCCAGAAGGAACAGACACAACGGTCCGGATACGCGATGGCCGTTATTATGCTCCGGGGATCGGAGATGACACGCGCGGGCTTGCTGCTATTTTGACCATCGTAGATGTTCTTAACGACAGTGGAATCAAAACCGTGAGAGACATCATATTCGCTGGCAATGTTGGGGAAGAAGGCCGCGGTGACCTCCGCGGAATCAAGCAAATTTTTAAAGACCATCCCAACATAGGTGCTTTCTTATCTATTGATGGAGTTCGATTAAATCGAATCACCACTGGCGGCACTGGCAGTCGACGCTTTGAATTTCAATTTAACGGACCCGGCGGACATTCTTTTGGAGCATTTGGGATAGCCAGCGCAATACATGCCATGGGGCGTGCAATTGCTAAAATTAGCGAAATTAGAACACCTCGCTTTCCGAAGACCACATTTACCGTCGGAACAGTTGAAGGAGGAACATCGGTAAACTCGATTGCAGCTAACGCCAGCTTTGCTATCGACATGAGATCCAACGATAGTGAACAATTAGCCGCGTTGGAGCGCAAAGCGAAAGCCGTTGCCCTAGAGGCAGTATCCGAGGAAAACGCAAGGTGGCCGGATGGAAACATCACGGTTGAATTTGTACTGATTGGTGACAGGCCCGCTGGGGGGACTGATGCAAGCGAACCGCTGGTTCAAGTTGCTGCGATGGCTATCGGTGCGACCGGACTGAAACTAAGAGGTCTGAGCACCTCCAGCACGGACTCAAATATACCCATGTCTCTAGGCATCCCTGCCATTACAATCGCCGGAGGTGGCAATGGTGGCGGTGCCCATTCGCCCGGAGAATGGTTCGTTCCAACGGAATCGCATAAGGGGCCACAAACCTCCCTTCTTATCGCACTGGGCATGGCAGGATTGGTTAATGAAACGTTGCCCTTGCTGCAACTACGGTAATTAACATTAACTATGATATTTTAAATATTGATATATATGATTAAAATGAGAAATAAATATAAGATTAGTTTTTTTGAAATAGAAATAAATTGGTTGATCGCAGTTTGTGTTTTGCTCACGAGTGCCGGATTGGCGCGTCTTGGATTATGGCAACTTGAAAGGGCTGGCGACAAATACGAGCAACGACGGTTACTCGAGGCGGAATCAAGTCAAAATGCTGAACCGATTGAATCAATTCCACTCGGTCACCTTCACAGAGCTAATCCGGATATACAGAACCGACATGTATTGCTTCGTGGCAAATACATCAACGACAGAACTATCCTACTGCCCGGAGAGTTCTTTGACGGTCAAATAGGTTATGGAGTTGTCACGCCCCTCCGCCTCGCGAGCGACAACAAAGTTGTTTTAGTTAATCGAGGCTGGACTACTGGGATACTGCCCCCCGACACCCCGCCTCGGCTATCGCCCTTTACTGACAATACCACTATAACTGCGCAGATTTACGTCCCGCCCGAAAACGCGCGAGTGATTCCTAGCGACATAGATCCCAATTCTTGGCCAGTCCGCCTTCGAACGCTTGAAATTGGGCTGATAGAACAGCTTTTAGGAGAAGAGGTCTTTCCTTTTGAGCTTCGTATAACTAATGAACAACAAGGGACGCTTATACGGCATTGGCCTGCGGTGAACCCAGATGTGGACCAAAACCTGTCATACGCCGTTCAGTGGTTTGCGTTTGCACTAATCGTACTGCTAGCGAGCATTTTTTCAAGCAGTAACCTCTGGGCCCTGTTAAAGGGCCCTTCCAGAGGAAGTTAACTCATCGAAAACCGTTTTTTTTTACAAAAAAAGTGTTAACATCAGCCGATAATAAAAACAGAGATAGGCCTAAGAGACGAAAAGGCGAGAACGTTCCGAAATTGGCCGCAAATAATGTGCGGACAAATTTTAAACCAAAGGAGATCACGGACATGCGACCAACTATCGCAAAAATACTAACCAGCAGCTTCGCGTTACTAGCACCCATCGTGGTCACTTCTCAGGCGCTGGCACAGCAAGATGAAGTGACTTTTCATAAAGACATCGAACCGATACTCCAGCGCAGCTGTCAAAACTGTCACAGAGTCGGCGGTGCAGGCCCTATGCCTCTGATCACCTACGAGCAAGTAGCTCCATTTGCTGGCTTGATTGAGTACAAAACTGGCTTACGGGATCGCGCTGGCGCCATGCCTCCATGGTATATGGAGAAAAACATTGGTATTCAGGATTACAAGGATGATCCTTCGCTTAGTGATGAAGAACTCGCCGCGATTTCAGCTTGGGCCCGAAATGGAACTCCACAGGGTAATGTTGCAGATGCGCCGGAAGCGCTATCATTCGATGACTCCACAAAATGGAAAGCAGGCGAGCCAGACCTAGTTGTTGTGATGAATGACGTTACAAAACTTGCTGGCACCCCTGATTGGTGGGGCGAGATCGACTACATGCCGATTGGACTAGAAGAGGATCGGTATGTAAAGTCGGTCGAAGTTGTTGAAGTCAACGATGTTGATACCAGCGCTGCAGCAGGTACCGTGGGCGGACGTTATATATTCCACCACATGATCTGGGGAACCGCGCAGCTTGACGAGAATGGCGAAAGGCAAGGGTTCTCAATTCCATGGCCAGTGCATGAAGTGGGCCGCAATGCCGATATCTTCGACGAGGACGCGGGCCGTTTATTGAAGGCTGGAACGGCTATTGTCTCTGATTCAGTTCACTTACATTCAAACGGACGAGATACGACCGGCCACATGGAAGTTGGTTTTAGATTCCATCCTAAAGGATATGAGCCGAAATATAAGCCGTCTTTCATTGGCCTCGGGAATGGCGTCGATATTAGCATCACTGGCAACCAGAAAGATCAGGAGCTCCATGCTTACACGGTGCTTCAACAGCATACAAAGGTAGTGACTTTTGAACCTCATTTGCACGCTCCTGGCGAGAGAATGTGTTTGGAAGCGATTTGGGGATATACCGTAGAGACCCTCTCATGTGTAGGATATGACCACAACTGGGTCAGGGGTTATCCTTACGCAGACGATGCTGCTCCGATTCTGCCCAAAGGTACAATCCTGCACATCGTCGGATATATGAATAATACCGATTCTAATCCTAATGTCCCAGACCCTCGCAATTGGCAGGGTTCTGGAAATAGGTCAGTCACGAACATGTTTATAGACCTAGGCATAAGAGTTGAACTCACTGACGAGCAATTCGCAGAGGCGATGGAAGAAAGGCGCCAAGTTTTGAATTTAGGGCCTAATGATCACGTGATCGGCTGTCCTCTATGTCTCGCGCCTCTCGTAGCCCCGGTGGCAGAGCAGAGGGAGCTTGATGGGGACGAGGTAGCAGCGAACTAAACTCACAAGATCAAACGGTATATCAAAATGAAAAGTACGTATAACCCGATAATCAGCGTGGGTCGACCCGCGCTGATTTTTTTTATTGCATCGATGTTATCTGTCTTGAGTCTTGCACAGACGACCTATCAAAAGGGTCGCCACGTCGAACCCGCTTACGAAGGATGGCGACCCAATCCAGACGGCTCGTTTAGCTTCATGTTCGGCTACATGAACGAAAACTGGCTTGAAGAGCCATACGTTCCAGTTGGCGAAGATAACTCCTTCAGCCCTGGCGAAAAAGATCAGGGGCAACCCACGAAGTTCCTCCCCCGACGTAATCGATTTACATTCGAGGTTACGGTACCCTCGGACTGGGGCGATCGAGAGTTGGTATGGACTCTGAAAGTCAATGGGGTTGAGCGCAAAGCTTATGCCACATTGAAGGACGACTATCTTGTCGACAACATGGTAATTGCTTCAGAGACAGGGTCTTTAGGCGCCGGAACAAGTAGCCCGGAGTCTCGGGCGAATACCCCACCAATTGTTACAGTTTTAGGGGATGAAATCCGAACCGCTAAAGTTGGCGAACCGATTATTCTTGAAACAAGTGTCAATGACGACGGAATTCCAACGAGTTGTCCGCGCGGAGTAAGTATAACCGGTGGATGCACGGGTGGGGCGCCCACCGAGGGCTTCCTAAAAGCGAGAATGATGCGCCCTCCCACTCGAATTACTGTAGGAAAGACCAACGGGTTATTCCTGTCATGGAATATATACAGGGGTGAAGGTAATGTGATCATAGACCCTCCCTTACCGAAGCCTTGGGAAGACACGAGAACCTCAGCTAACTCTCCGTGGGGTGCTCTTTGGCTTCCACCGGAGATACCTGAAGACGGGATCTATGAAGTCACCGCTACTTTCGACAAGCCCGGAACGTATACACTCTGGGCCAGAGCTGACGACGGAGGCTTATACCACGATGACTACATCACCGTTAACGTGACAGAGTAGTGAAGCAAGATGATTTTAAAGCGGTTAATCTGGATTATCCTCTTTTAGCCTAATCGTAAACGGGGGATCTATAACGGGAGGTTCTCTATCGATGATAATCTTGGTCCGAGGCGGCGTCACGAATCGAGTGTTTTCATCCTCCCCGTTCCTGCTTCTCAACGCCATTTCTACCGATTCTCTTATCACACTTGGCCGCTCCGCTCCTGCACCAAATGAGAAACTAAAACTCCCTCGAATTAAACGGTCATTTGGCTCAAGGATTGCCCATTCCGCCGTGTAATAATTAGACGCCCTCAAACCGGGTAACGACCAGTTAAAATCATCACCCTTTCTCGGACTGTACCTGAAATTGAAATCGACCCACTCATGGCTTTCATCACGCAGAATCAGCTTCACAAGATGCACGTCTTTCGGAAAAATAAGACCCAATTCATGAGGTGCATCGACCAATATAGAATCATCAACAGGTGATGTTTTTGTTCTCGCCACAATTTCATTAAAATCGAATAATTGCTGAGGATACCTAGCTAATGGAATCTGCGCGCTAGCAACACTACCCGCCAGAAAAATAATACCAACCAGACCGATCATCGAATGTTTCAGATTGCTATAATAAGATTGACAAATGCTCGTCAATTGCTGATTTGAATAAGTTTCGACATTCACGATCTTGCCACATCTCCAAAAGGTCACGACTATGCTTGAAGCTATAGTTTTCGAAGCAAGTGTAGCAGAATTAACAAATGCCCTAAACATACTCAGCACAATTTAAGGAATGAAAACAGACATGACCGACGACCAGATGAATACCATCCTAACCAGGCTCGAGGACTCTGATGAAAACATTACCGAGTTCGGACCTAGCTGGTCTCAAGGTCGTGCCGCTTTTGGAGGTTTAGTAGGAGCATTCGCATCTCTGAGTATGCGTAAGCTGATAAAGGAACAAAAGCCGATACGATCATTCATGGCATCGTTTATAGCTCCGACTCCCGCAGGCCCGATAAAAACGAAGGCATACATCCAACGCGAAGGAAAAAGTGTCACTCAGTGCAGTTCTTCCGTGTTTTCAAAAGAAGGGAACCTGTGCTTGCAAGCCATGGGGGTCTTTGGAAGCTCAAGAGAAACATTAAACGTCCAACCTCATAATGACTTTAACCCAATTCCGAGAAATGATGGAATACGTTTTTCTGAAGCAAAGCGGTTTCCACAGTTCCTAGAAAACTACGATGGCTGCTGGGTTGGACCTGGTATACCTGGCAGCGGAGCCAGCGAGACGTTAACGATGTGGGTCAAGCACAGATGTAATATGTCAGAATATCCCGCTGAGAGTATCTTGGCTATTGCTGATATGCCACCGCCAGTCCTACTCTCCCACTTCAAAGACCGGACTGTTCCTGCCAGTTCAGTAACATGGTCGGTGGAATTTTTGATCGAACCTGACAGCTTCGCCCACGATTGGTTTTATTTAGAGTTTAAAATGGATGGAGCAAAAGATGGATACACACAACAATCTGGACGAATTTTCACTGAAGATGGTGAGCTTTGCGCATTAACCCGCCAGTGTATGGTGTATTTTGGGTAATCGCGACACAAACTCAAAGATAATTTCATCCTACGAAATCAATTTGGTAGACTAAGAAGATGATTGATGAAATACCAAAACATTCTAAAGTGGTTCTGAAAATATTTACATTGTTAAGCTTTGTACTTGGCTTTTCATTAATGTCCAATTTAAGCGCGCAGCATAGTCATGGGGTGCTTACTCCTGGCGTTACTTTTCCAAAAAACGATTCTGTTCTAAATGCCCCTCCGCAAATGATTACGATGAGCTTTAGAGTGGATGTGAAATTACTGAAGCTTGCATTGTATAGCGCTGAAGACCAATGGATTGATATCGGATTCACCTATCTTCCTAATCGCCTTAGCCACAGTTTTGTCTATCCCTTGCATGGTTCCCTACCCCCATCTAAATACTACACAGCACGCTGGTCCGTCACGGACGGAAGAGGTAGGCTTTTAAACGGTGAGTTTAATTTCTCATTTGGTGATGAGGCCATCCCTCCCTCTGAGACGATTTCGATGCGAGTAAGCGATCTTAAGGAGGTCTTACCAAGCACTGGTTCTTATCGCCGAGATTCATTAGATTAATTTTGCTAAAACCGTATTATTCAAATTTAAACCCCTGCTTTATCAAGTAATCTTTCATGTGAGGCCTTGATTTTTCGCCAAGCAATTTCGAGACTTGTTTACTCCATGAGATTCCGTGCCCACCACCCATTCTTTGCTTATAGTACTCTTCGATTTTCTTATCATATTCTCTTACTTCTTCTTTGTTACCCCTTTCATTGTAGGTTTCGTCTTTTATTATCACGGATAAAGGCAACCTCGGCTTTATTTCTGGATTTTGATCCGGGTACCCAAGACAGAGTCCAAAAACGGGGTAAACTCCTTGAGGCAAATCGAGCAACTCCGTAACCCGCTGAGGATCATTTCTTATCCCTCCAATATAACAGATGCCCAGTCCCTCTGACTCCGCAGCAATTACTAAATTTTGCGCCAACAACGCAACGTCAACGGTCGCAATAATAAACTGTTCAGTATATTGGCCTTCAAACGCAAAACCATTTTCAATACAGTAGTTTCCAGCCCTTTTTAAATCTGCACACATAACTAAAAATTCTGCAGCGGTGTTCACATAACCTTGGTTCCCCGCGCTCTCCGCGAGCAACGCTCTCGTCTCAGGAGATTTTACTCTAACAATCGTTGTCCCCTGCAAAAAACTTGAAGTAGCCGCGGACTGTGCAGCAAGAAACAACTCATCAAGTAATTCAGAAGAAATAGGTTCTGTGGTAAATTTACGAATACTTCTATGCTTTTTTAAAAGTTCTATCGTTGGATTCATGATATTAATTACCTTAATTAGAATATCGAATGCGAGAGCGCTAGTTTAGCTTCTACTCTTTGCCGCCTTTTACCGATAATATATGTTTCACGAATAAGGGAACCACCTCATTCATAATGTTTGATTCAGCGTTAATCATTAAGACCATGCCAATGTTCTCTTTTGGGATAAGGGCCATTTCTGACCTAAACCCCCTTACTCCACCTCCATGATGTATTACCCTCGTACCGAACATGTCGAAAACACGCCAACCAGTGCCATAATACGCACTTTCCATACCCTCCCATCTATTAAAATAATTCCTGGTGGAAGACTCAACAACCGGAACATGAATTTCCTCTAACATTGCTCGCGACAATACCTCAGGGAAAGCACCTAAATGGGCCCTCACCCAAACTCCCATATCATTTATTGTGGCATTGACACCAGCAGCGGCTGCAACTGAGTAGTAGGCTGAATTAGTACTCGTGGTACGCCACGTGCCTTGAACTAACCGGTGTGGCCGAGAGACATTGTCTCCATCGAGGAAGGCCTCAAGCCCAACCGAAGAACCTCGCATTCCAAGCGGCTCAAATATATTGCCCCGAAGAAAATTTGAATATGGCATAGTGCTTGTCGTTTCTACAATATCTTGTAAAAGAGAGAAGACCACATTCTGGTATCCATAACAAACGCCAGGCTTGCATACCGCTGGAATCTGATGAACTTTCATCTTTATATTTTCAAAACGCAAACCGTCATCTAGAAGATTTGAGTACGCATGAGGCATCAGTCCAGTCGATTGCGAGGCGACATGTCTCACAGTGATTTTATTATGCGAATATCCGTTACCTAGGCGCATCCCAGGGAAAAAACTCTCAACAGTGCGGTCTAAATCCAACAGAGATTCTTCGACTAACATTCCTATCGCAGTTCCCGCAAATGTTTTCGACATAGATGCAATTCTAAATACGGTATCATCATTGACCAAATCCTGAAGCTCAACATCGCGAACCCCCCAGGTGTATGTCCTCACCACTTCATCTTTCGCAACTATTGTGAGTGCCGCGCCGGGAATATCATTTTCTTCCAACAAGGCCTCGATAGATCTGATGTACGGGCTCATACTGGCAACGTTATAAGAGCCACCAAAACTTTGAGAAAAATTCAAAAACACGATGACTAATAACAAAAGAGATAGTTTGCTCTGCAAAACTATAAATCCTATCTAAAATTTTATGTAACCAGGGCACAAACGTATCAGGCTCCCAAAACAGGCTGATGACTTTGTTATTCAAATATCGATCATATTGTTGTATCGGCCAAAAAATTACAGGATTTAGATTATGAACATCGGGCTTAATTGAGAAGACAAATATGCAGTTATCAGCAACACAATTACTGATAAAAATACTTCAACTCGCAAACTTCGGCGCATAAATAAACGTGATGCCTCATCACCGTCATTGAGTTCAGGGACGAAGCGCCACTTGTTAAAAGCGGCGACAATCAAAATAAATAGTACAAAAGCGACCTTTAAGATTAAATGCTGTCCATAAGCAGAAAAAAAAGCCTCAGTGGCTAGACCTGTCAGCCGATACGTGAGGTAGATCCCGGTTGTAACCATTAATCCAACTGCTGCACTCCCAGCAACAGAAAATCGAATCAAAAGGTTTTTCGCGACAACGGTCGAACTATTTTCGAGAATCCAATTCAAAGGAAACAGCGAGCCTATCCAACACGAAAACGCCAAAAAATGGACACCCACAGCGAGCCAGCTGAGATCATCTAGCACAGAAACATGCCCGCTATGCTCGAACACGGAGATAATAAGTAATAACGCAATTCCTTGGATTGTCAAAAGCGGAAGAAAAAATACCTTCCCAGGGGGACTGGCCAATCTAAACACCCTACTAAAGGTAATAAGCGCCATGATCAGCGCCAACGAGAAGGCTAACGATCGATAGCGTAATACAACTCCTATGGGAGTGTTCCATAGAATTTTTGCATATTCAATATCGAACATACCAAAAAGTCCTGCGTCGGCTAGCTCACCAACTTTCAGGATAAAGAACATAACCTCCGCATGAATTCCAACCAGACTACCAAAAATAATATACCGAAGGAGCACAGTGTAATTTCGAAAGGTTCTGTCGTTGAAAAAAATCAGGCATAAGCCTCCTCCTCCCAATGACAAGGCGCCCATATAAAACGCAATCTTAGCGAGAACAGAAGCAGCTGCCCAAAAAGAAATTAAGGATATTAATTCAGCTATGTTAGGCAGCAAAATACCGAGACCAACAGATTAATAATATTTTTTACGTAAGCGCTATTTAACTGAAAAATTCAATGTTTCACGGACAAGATGTCCATCAGCCCCGACTATTGAAAAATCCGCCATGAACTTTCCAACGCCGCTCCCACCGACAGAAATTTCGTATGACCCTTCTGGCCTGGGCGTAGCTGAAAAATTCGTGGAAACTTCATCCCCATCTACTGTCAGCTCGAATTTCACAAGCCGCACGGGACCATTAAATTCCAATGCAATAATATCCGGACGGGCATCAATTTCTGATCCCTTAGCTGGGGAAGACGCCTTCAAAGCGCTGTGCCCGAACGCTTGAAAAGATAAAGCGGATAAAATCAACCCAGAACTTAGAGCTATTCCGATTTTCCTTATGATTTTCATATTTATACCCTCTAAATTCATGAATTTCTATTATCGCAATACTGAGGCATCAAGAACACCACAGGACGGGATAATATCTGCGGCATATCGTCGCAGATATAATGCGAAGCATTTTTTAGAAAACTCAAGTTATCAAATCCATCAATGCAAAACCTAATTTACATGTAAGCACTCAACTCCTTTCTTGCTACGACGCGGCGATGAACTTCGTCTGGTCCGTCGGCTAAACGAAGAGTCCGTTGGCTCGTCCACAATGTTGCCAATGGAAAATCTTGCCCAATGCCAGCGGCTCCGTGCATTTGAATAGCGCGATCAATCACCCTTAACGCCATATTGGGGACAGCAACTTTAATTTGCGAAATCGCGTCACGCGCCGCTTTATTTCCTATGGTGTCCATTAAATATGCGGTTTTAAAAGTTAGAAGTCGGCACATCTCAATTTCTATACGACTGTCAGCAATAACGTCATAGTTACCACCTAATTCAGAAAGAGGTTTACCGAACGCCTCCCGACTAACGGCACGTTTACACATCAACTCCAATGCTTTCTCTGCAGCACCAATCGATCGCATACAGTGATGAATTCTGCCCGGACCCAATCTACCTTGAGAAATTTCAAATCCTCTACCCCGGCCCAAGATGATATTCTTTTCAGGCACCCTGACGTTATGAAATTTGATATGCATATGACCATGTGGCGCATCATCACGACCAAAAACTTCCATTCCTCTTACAACCTCAACGCCTTCAGCATCCATCGGCACAAGTATTTGAGACTGTCTAGTATGCTTTGGAGCACCAGGGTCAGTAACGACCATAGTTATCATTACTTTGCAACGGGCATCACCTGCTCCTGATATATAAAATTTTTCCCCACTGATAACCCACTCATCACCATCAAGCACTGCACTGGTAGAAATATTTGTTGCGTCAGAAGAGGCAACTGCCGGCTCTGTCATTGCAAAGGCCGAACGAATCTTTCCTGCTAACAGCGGTTCTAACCACATTTTTTTTTGTTCGTCTGAACCATATCGCTCAAGCACTTCCATGTTCCCTGTATCAGGTGCGCTGCAGTTCATCGCTTCAGATGCTAAGCGACTTCGGCCCATTATTTCGGCGAAGTGTGCATATTCTAGATTAGATATCCCAGCTCCACCTTGACTTTCCGGAAGGAAAAAATTCCATAACCCCCTCGATTTAGCCTCTTCTTTCAATCCGTTCAAAATTTCGTCTTGACGTGCTGTGTGCGACCAGCGGTCACCGACCCCGACCTCGTTATGATAATCTTGCTCTAGGGGTTCAACATTTTCGACAACAAACCCCCTAATTTTCTCTCGGACGTCAACTAAATCTTTTCTCAACTCTAAATTCATAACTTTAGTACTCCATAAAAAACACTTTATTCACTATAACACTCATTAACTAGCTATTGTTCCGCCACCATCGATAACCAAGGTCTGTCCGGTAGTAAAGCTGCCAGCACCGGAGGCCAAGAAAACTGCCGCTCCAGCAATTTCATCTGGCTCTCCAATTCGACGAAGCGGATAATTAGCAACGGTCGATTTATAAATTTTCGGGTCCTCCCATAACGCGCGCGCAAAGTCCGTTCTCACTAGCCCTGGCGCAATACAATTCACTCTTATATTATCTGGACCCCACTCCACAGCGAGATTCCGAGCCATTTGCATGTCAGCGGCCTTTGAAATTGCGTAAGCACCCAAAGATCCGCTTCCTTTCAATCCACCAATCGATGAAATTATTACTACGGATCCTCCTCCAAGCTTTTTCATATTCGGAATAACAAGCTGACATAACCTATGAACACTACCGATATTCGCATGCATCACTTTATCAAAAGCTTCGTCGGGTATCTCTTGAGACGGTCCAAAATACGGGTTTAGGGCAGCGTTGCACACCAGTATATCAACGTCTCCAAAAGCAGAATTAGTTTTTTCAACCAAACTTTTAAGCTGTTCCTTGTGGTTAATGTTGCAAGAAATTCCTACTGCACGCCCACCCCTAGCAACGATACTCGCAGCAACGTCATCGCAAACATCCTGATTACGACTCGATATAACTACGTCAGCGCCCTGCTCTGCCATTCTTTCAGCAATCGCCTTTCCAATACCTTTCGTTGAGCCGGTAATTATTGCCACTTTTCCACTCAGATCAAACAAACTCATTTAAACCTCCCAACTTCATCGCCATTTCTCCTCAACCTCTTCTACATCCACTCCCTTTTTCCCTTTGATACGCTCGTGCCGCCATCAACAGGAATGACGGTGCCGTTAGTATAAGCTCCAGCTCGAGAAGCTAGATAGGTCACAACGCCAACGATTTCCTCTGATCGACCAATACGGCCCAAAGGGCAATCATCCTCGATATCTTTACGGTAATGTTCGAAAACATAATCAGTCATCTTAGAGGCAAAAAACCCGGGGGCAACGGCATTCACAGTAATACCATGAGGACCTAACTCAACCGCTAGAACTTTTGTCATGTGGTGAAGCGCTGCCTTACTCGCCGAATAGGCTACTGTCGATGTCCTTTGGACAATCGGGACATGAATGCCATCCATAGATCCAATATTAATGATGCGAGACGGCTCTTCATCTCTTAAGTTTCTTTTTAATGCGGGAACCAAATCTCTAGTCAATGAAAAAACCGAATTTAGATTAGTGTCTAACACCTTTGCAAACCCTTCATCCGGATAATCTTCAAAGCGAGCACCCCAATTCGCCCCGGCATTATTAATTAAGATGTCAAGGTCTGAAAATCGCTCAGCGACCGCACTGACTAGATCACTCCGCTGACTAGCACTCGTTACATCACAGACCACCTGTGTAACGTCACCGTAAGGCAAAAGCTCCGCAATCGCTTGATCACAGTTTTCTTTTTTCCTTGAAGAAATAATAACCCTTGCACCATTCACCAGCATGCCTTTCGCTAGCATTAACCCAATGCCACCGCTTCCACCCGTAATTAATGCTGTTTTATTCTTTAAAGAAAAAAGGTCAGAAAATTGAAGTCTTTCGTCAACCACTACCCACCTCAAGCAATTATCATTAACGATTACCTAAACAAGCAAAGTTTCTAACCGCACTTCGAGACTATCAGTCTCCAATGCTATTTAGGCGGCACCTCGGACCTCGTAAGTCGTCGATTAGTCTACTCTACGTGGCGCAGACCGACAACTCTACAAGCTCCAGGAATATTATTTAAGCCGGCGTTTTACGATAACTGCTTCTTTAGTTAAACCTTCCACTTCCTCCTCGGTAAAGCCAAGGTCAGAAAGTATGGCTGTGGCATGCTCTGAAAATTTTGGTGGCATATGACGGACAGAACCTGGCGTTCGAGAAAGTTTTATGGGAGAAGCGACCCCTTTATAATCACCCGCCTCCAAAATCATTTCCCTATGCTCAGTGTGTGGATGCCCAACAATTTGATTAGTGTCATATATTGGTCCTGCTGCCAACCCCGCATTCGCAAGTGTTTCGTAGAGTGTCGCACCATCAATTCTAATAAGACTTGTCTCGAGCTCTACCTTTAGCTCATCTCGATTTTCCACTCGATTGATATTGTCTTTAAAACGAGGATCTTCAACAAGTTCTGGCCTCTCTATAGCTTTACATAATTTAAAAAACGCTCCATTATTCCCAGCGCCAATAAACAAATCGACTGTTTTCGTTCTAAACGTATCATAGGGGCTAATGTTAGGATGGGCATTCCCCGTCGGGACTGGCACTTCATTCGAGTACATAAAATTCGGAATGTGCGGGTGCATAAGAGCAATAGCACAGTCAAACAAAGTCATATCAAGATATTGTCCTATCCCAGATTTTTCCCTTTCAATAAGTGCGAGAAGGACCCCAATCGTCGTGTATAAACCGGTCCCCATATCCACCAGCGGCAAACCCAATCGCGTGCGCTGATTTTGGGGATCGCCGTTAACGCTGAACCATCCTGTTATAGCTTGAACAATAGCGTCGTATCCGGGAAAGCCGCCTAATGGCCCATCTTCTCCAAATCCGCTGATCCGACAATGAATCAATTTAGGGAATCGCTCACTTAAAACATTTTCATAACCCAAGCCCCACCTCTCCATGGTTCCTGGCTTAAAATTCTCAATTAATACATCAGCGCTTTCAAGCAATCTGAAAAGAACTTCTTTGCCCTCTTGCAAATTTAAATCTAGTCCGAGAGATCTTTTATTCCTATTTACACCAATGTAATAAGCCCCATCACCATCATGAAATGGTGGCCCCCAATCTCTCGTTTCGTCCCCTAACGGAGGCTCTATCTTTACAACATCTGCACCATGATCCCCCAATATTTGGGTACAAAAAGGGCCTCCAAGAACTCGCGTTAAATCGATAATTAACTTCCCTGATAAAACGCCCAAACTATTATTAGTCAACAAACAATCATCCTTAAGCTAATTGAGTATTTCCTTACTACCTTTCAGATGCAAAAGATCTGGCAAAAAAAACTCGGCAACTAAAACTGGTTTCCTATAGAGAAAAAAAAGGCTACGTCTACCCCATAATTCATTTTCGTAATTTATAATCTCAAATGTCGATCGCAGTAACCCCTTCTCTTGAAACAGATATTCACCCAATGGCTTTTCTTTTAACGCTAGAATCTCTTTAAGTTTACCAACAAGACCGTGTCGCGGGACAAGTGTATGGGCCATCACAACCGGCTTTCCAAAACAAGACAAGCAAACTTTACGCGACCAAAAATCATGCTCGATCGATATCGGCCCAAACTTTCCTCTCAGCTCAAGGGAAACGCA
This sequence comes from uncultured Gammaproteobacteria bacterium, assembly GCA_913048385.1. GTDB lineage: Bacteria > Pseudomonadota > Gammaproteobacteria > Pseudomonadales > Pseudohongiellaceae > UBA9145. The sequence continues at coordinate 69,628 of CAJWVZ010000011.1, forward strand.
ACTTACCCAAGTTTCCTCGAGAAGAGTTAGATCAAAACTCCCCCCCCCTAGCATCTTGAGTCTTTCTGTTAACGAACCAGCATCAAAAAGCCAATCAGAAAAGGTTTCAGGGCCAAGGTACTCTCTCTGCTGACACAGAGACCACGACGCACCACGCCCTGAAAGTTTTATAGCATCAAGATTACGATAAGAAAGCTTGTCAATATTTTTCATCACAATAACAAAAAGAGTCCAGACTGCATATCCAAAAAATTAGCTTCTGATTTGACTAAAACTCAGCGGGCCTCTCAGTTTCAAAGCCAACCGTAACAACACGGCGGTTTTTTGCTCTTCCATGCCCAAAGGTGTTGTCTTCAACCGGGTGGCACTCTCCAAACCCTGCTGTCAGAATCCGATCTGGAGGCGCACGGTATTCTCTTATCATAACATTCCTAACTTGAATTGCCCTCTTTTCAGAAAGGCCCTGGTTATACTTTTTTGTGCCTATCGAATCTGCATGCCCTTGAAGCACGATGCTTAATTCTTCATGCTGCTCTAGCATCAAGACAATTCTTTCCATTTTCGCACGATCTTTTCTATTCATTTTTATTTGATCAAAGTCAAAGTAAAATACTAAATCTGATTGCTCAAGACCCTGAGCCAACCCGCTGCCCACACCAGAAGAATACCTAGACTCTGTTTGTGAATTACTACATCGAGAATCCAAAGAAAGTTCACGATCATTATTATGTCGATTACTCTTTATCTTTGTTCTCTCCGTCGCAGCGTAACGCGGAGCATCTTTTTTAACTCGCGATTTGCCTAGCTGATACGCCAAACTTAAGCCGATCTGTAGGTTAGAAAATGAAGTCAAGTTATCGGATAGGAAAATTTTTTTTATCTCAGCTCTCCACTTTAACTTATCACTTAACCGACGACTTACACCTACACCGAAGTTAAACAAATTCCTACTTTCTAATTCCAGCTTTAAGTCAGAAATTCCGACTGTTGAAAAAACATTATAGTTAGCCTGTTTGTGCACACTTATATAATTCAAATCAATCATGACGATTCTATAAGATCGATTATCAGAAGACCTTGCTTGAAAATTCGTTTTCAAAAGCTCAACTCTCGAGGTCTTTTCAACGTTTAAGTCAAAAGCTAATCCTGTACTCAAATCTAACCTGTTATTCGACCCAAAATGCGTTCGAAAATCATTCCACTTAAATCCGGAAATAAGGTAAGCGGGTTTAAGATCTGCGAAACAAATTTTTGGGGAAACACCGATTAACATAACTAGTAATAGTACGACAATTTTTATTTGATACACACGAATTGCCCCCGTCTTTTATTTAAAAAAAAGCAAACCTACAAGAGTATCGTCCAAATTCTGTAGTTAGGACGTCAGAAAAGCTATACTGTGACAATACAGAGTAAATGTGTCATCGTTGAGCCCAAAAGCTGCTCCGATCAGGATCAATTGTGAAACTGTTATGACGGAGATCGTTGGTAATAACTCAGAATCTAATTACTTTTTCACTTGAAAGGTTAGAAAGTACATGTTTATGAAAAAATGGAGAGGCGAATTCGATTTTTTTTTATTAATACTACTTGCTTCAGGGTTTGTTGGTTTCCTTTTTGATAGAACGACATTTTTTATCGCCTCCGCATTATTTTTTTATTCCGTATATAACATTTATCAATTAAAACGATTATCTGAGTGGGCCTCAGAAAAACAAACTATCGAGGAAACGTCCCTCCCGGAGGGCAGTGGCAATTGGGGAACTATATTTGATAGCATTTATAAATTACAAAAAAAACAACGATCTTCCAGCAATTATCTGAAATCTCTTATAAACAAAGCGCAAGAGTCATCAGCAGCCCTTGAAATGGCCGTGGTAATGATCAATGAACAAGGCAACTTAGACTGGGGGAATCTGGCTAGTGAGAGGCTTCTTGGGTTTAAATTTCCCGATGATCAAAATCAAGCTGTAACCAATTTAGTTCGGGACCCAAGATTTACGGCATATTTTTATGGCGGAAATTATACCGAAACTTTACAAATTAGCATTGAGGGCATATCTGAAAATGTGCTTGAATTTCAAATAACTTTTTTTGGTAAAAACGAACGATTAATGCTTGTTCGGGATGTAACTCAGTTACACAAGCTCGAGTCCATGCGAAAAGATTTTGTAGGAAATGTTTCGCATGAACTAGGCACACCGATAACTGTAATCAAAGGGTACTTAGAAAGTATAATCGATAATATTGACAGCGTGGATGCTAAGTGGCACAACCCCATTTTACAAATGGAACAACAGTCGAATCGAATGGAGGCGATAGTAAAGGATTTATTACTTCTTTCAACTCTGGAGACTCGGGCCATACCCGGCGACGAATTGTCAGCAGACGTGCCTACACTCTTTAGGGAAATCGAAGAAACAACCACGAAGGTAATGAAGGATTATAAACATAGATTCACTACAAGCGCTCCCAATCAACTTAAATTGCGGGGCTCATACAACGAATTGTACAGCGTTATTTTGAATCTTGTTATGAACGCAGCAAAATATTCTGGGGTGAACAATACAATCCAGCTTTCCGCGAGAATCGAGGATGATGCTGTTTTTATTGAGGTTGCAGATGACGGGTTAGGGATAGGAAGAGAGCATCTTTCACGCCTTACTGAACGATTCTATCGAGTAGATAAAAGTCGTTCTAGCGAAACTGGCGGAACAGGACTTGGACTAGCTATTGTAAAGCACATTCTAGCGAGGCATGACGGAGAGCTGAACATACAAAGCCGTGTTGGAAAAGGAAGTCGTTTTTCCTGTGAATTACCCCTTTATCGAGTCTTAAACTCAACGTAGAGAACAGACTCAATGCCTCTATTTTAAGTCAAGAACCCTGGTGTCGAACGTCCATACCTTCGACGACATAAATTACATGTTCTGCGATGTTTTTTGCGTGGTCACCTATTCGTTCAAGCGCACGTAATGCCCACAACAAGTTAAGAACCTTAGAAATCAACCTAGGATCTTCCATCATGTAGGTCACCATACTTCTCATCGCAGTGCGATACTCGCTGTCTACAGCAAGATCATCCTCTACTACTTTTAGGGCCTCTTCTGAATCGTATCGCGCAAAAGAGTTCAGCGCTGAGCTCACCATCTTAACCACTTTAGTACCGAGATGACCAAATTCATTCAAGCCGTGCGTAAAGCCCTCCCCCTCACTAAGTTTTATCGACATACTTGCAATCTTAGCGGATTCATCACCCATACGCTCTAAATCACGTATCGTCTTAATTATTGCTAGAACTAGTCTAAGGTCGCTTGCAGCCGGTTGTCTCCTCGCAAGTATCAAACTGCATTCCGCATCGATACTTGTTTCCATAGAATCAATAACATTCTCTTGAGTAATTACATCGTTCGCTAATCCACTATCTAGCTTTATTAAACAGTGCATCGCATCCGTAATTTGCTTTTCTACAACACCGCCCATCTCAAGCATGTTATTTTTAACATCTTCTAACTCGACATTGAACTGAGTAGAAATGTGGTCGGTATGTCCTTCAGGGTGTGTGCTCATAATGAATCCATTTTGCTATTGGTAGACGTTCCTGAAAAAAGATTTAGCCGTATCGGCCAGTAATATAGTCTTCGGTTTGTTTTTTTGAGGGGTTCGTGAAAATAATATCTGTCTTATCGAACTCGACCATATTTCCCATATACATAAATGCGGTATAGTCCGACACACGCGCTGCTTGTTGCATGTTATGTGTGACGATGACTATCGTATAGTGCTTCTTTAATTCGCTAATAAGTTCTTCGATCTTTAACGTCGATATTGGATCTAGAGCAGAGGCTGGCTCATCAAGTAAAAGGACTTCCGGCTCAACTGCAATCGTACGCGCTATTACCAAGCGCTGTTGCTGACCTCCTGACAGGCCAAGGGCACTATCACTCAGACGGTCTTTTACCTCATCCCATAGAGCCGCAGCTCTCAAAGATTTCTCGACTGCATCATCTAAAATTCTTTTCGAATTAACCCCTTGAATCCTAAGTCCATAAGCTACATTTTCATAAATGGATTTTGGGAAAGGATTTGGTTTTTGAAAGACCATTCCAACACGGCGACGAAGATCAGCAACATCCACCGCTTTTTTATAAATATCTTCTCCGTCAATTTCAATACGACCAACAATGACACAATCATCAACCAAATCATTCATTCTATTAAAACAACGCAATAAACTTGACTTACCACATCCACTAGGGCCAATAAAAGCCGTAACTCTCTGCTCAGGAATCTTTAGGTTTACGTCAATAAGCGCCTGCTTATCTTTTGAGTAATACAGATTCAAATCCTTCACATCAACACAACTTTTTAGCTCCTCCAATGTCTCAAGACCATTGTCGAGCGACGTTCTTACTTCAACCTTTTTCATTAATCCCTCACAAAATTCTTTCGACTCAAAACGTCATCGTAAATCAGATCAGACGTCTAATGACTTAAATTTTTCTCTTAACCTATTTCGGATAGAAACAGCAGTGACGTTAAGGACAGCTATCACAATAACGAGCAATAGCGCCGTAGCAAACACCAAAGGTCTAGCAGCTTCAATGTTTGGACTTTGGAATCCAACGTCATAAATATGAAAACCAAGATGCATAAACTGTTGATCTAAGTGCAGGTACGGATAATTTCCATCCACAGGAAGAGACGGTGCTAATTTAACAACACCAACGAGCATTAACGGAGCAACCTCTCCGGCAGCTCTGGCAACCGCTAAAATTAGGCCTGTCATCATAGCCGGACTCGCCATTGGGAGCACTACACGCCATAGCGTCTCAAACTTAGTTGCTCCTAAAGCCAAGCTACCCTCCCTTACGCTACGCGGGATTCTAGCTAAACCCTCTTCTGTCGACACGATGACCACTGGCACTGTCAAAAGCGCCAGCGTTAGTGACGCCCAGAGCAATCCCGGAGTCCCAAAGGTCGGTGCGGGCAAAGCTTCACTATAAAAAAACTGGTCTATGCCACCTCCCACAATATATATAAAAAAACCTAAACCAAAAACCCCGTAAACGATTGATGGCACTCCGGCAAGATTATTTACTGCTACTCTTATAATATTAGTTACAGTCCCTTGCTTGGCATATTCTCTCAAATATACAGCTGCTACCACACCAAACGGCGTGACAAATACAGACATTAACAAGACCATCATTACGGTGCCAAAAATTGCTGGAAATATTCCACCTTCGGTATTAGCTTCGCGAGGATCATCAGTTAAAAATTCAGAAATCTTCGAAAAATAAATCAGTAGCTTCTCAAAGATATTTAAGCTATTTGCACGATAAGCCCTCACAACATCTGACAGCTGGATGCTTTTCTCGACCCCATCAGCTGTTAAAAAAACAGCTCTATCTCTACCCACCTCTAAATATAAATCAGACAATTCCTCCTGTAGCCCGCTGTATACTCGATCCAATCTTGCCCTTTCATCTGCCAAACTACGAATTTTTACTGAGTCTAACTCATTATCTATTTCAAACTTCCTCTCGAGAAGCCGCAGCCGCTCTAAATCATAATTGACCTCATCAATCCCTTCTTTTTCTATCTTATCAATGTCATCTTGAATGCGCACGGCCCTCTCAATTCGATTGGTAAACTCATACCAGAGGTCTGCCTGAGGACTCGTAGCCTCACCGGACCCAATCAAGCTAATATCGTCCTCAAATAAATTCATAAGAAATCCATAGAAATTACCCCACTCTCTTCTCTCTATGGTCACGACTTTTTGAGGGTAAGACGCCTCGTAAATAAAATCACTGAGAACCCAGGCGAAATCCGCACCAGAGACATCTCGATTGCCGCGCTTTATTAATTGCCTAGTGTAGAAGTCCTGTGCATCACTCACCGGTATTCCAGACGATATAATCTGGCTCCCTAACACAGCCTCGCTATCAACGGACTCGCCCAGAATTTTGCTTACAATAATTTGGCCGTTCTCCGCAGGCGGCTGGTAATCAGCGTGTAAAACATCAGCAGGCCAGAAATTTGCCATCCCTTTTACGACGAGCACGCCGAGGACACCGGCTACCATTAGTATGCTTATTGCAACTGCACCTGCATTTAGCCAAACAAAAGGCGTTCCTGAAGAAATCCATTTGTCATAATTTTTTCTCATATTGTGCTGTATTTACCCCTGAGCTGTTGTCGAACTACTTCCGCGATTGTGTTTACTGCGAAGGTAAAAAGGAACAAAACTAAAGCCGCAAGGAATAGAATACGATAGTGAGTACTATCAACTTCTGACTCCGGAATTTCCACGGCGATATTTGCAGCAAGTGTTCTCATTCCTTCGAAAATGCTCGCATCCATTATCGGGGTATTTCCAGTAGCCATTAAAACGATCATCGTCTCTCCAACAGCCCTTCCCATACCAATCATTAATGCAGAAAAAATACCCGGACTCGCTGTAGGCAAAACCACTCGATAAAGGCTTTGCCACGGGGTAGCACCGAGAGCAAGAGATCCGTATGTAAGGTGTCGCGGGACGGTAAAAATAGCGTCTTCGGCAATTGAAAAAATCGTTGGAATCACGGCAAAACCCATTGCGATTCCAACAACCATTGCATTTCGTTGATCATAACTAATACCCAATTCATTAGTTATCCAGAATCGTAAATCACCGTCAAAGAACATATTCTCAATTGGTGAAGATAATTCAAAAGATAGATAAGAAAAGATTAAGATAACCGGAATAAGAAGCCCAGCCTCCCACCCATCCGGCAAGCTATGGCGTATTCTTCCCGGCAGAACTGTCCAAACAAAACTAGCGCCCAAAATACATACAGGTAAAATAAAAAAGATACTAAAAACACCAAGAAGATTTTTTTCAATAAACGGTGCGAGCCATAAACCAGCCAAAAAACCAAGAACCACTGTCGGAAGCGCCTGCATTAATTCGATCAAAGGTTTCACCTGGCGGCGCATTGGGGCTGCCATAAAATACCCTGTAAAGATTGCGCCACAGACAGCAAGTGGCGCTGCCATAAGCATGGCATATACCGCTGCTTTGAGTGTGCCGAAGGCCAGCGGGGAAAGACTATATTTTGGTTCAAACTCATTGGTGGCAGCTGAAGATTGCCAAATATATTCGGGCTCAGAGTATCCTTCGTACCAAACACGACTCCAAAGTGCTGACCATGAAACTTCGGGGTGATCGTTTTTGATATCTAATCGCTGAAAATTGCCCCCCGTCGACTCGATGAGAAGTGAGTCGCCGCGGGGGGATACTGCCAATGAGTGGGCTTCGGGAGATGCAAGGCGACCCTCGAAAGATGCACTATGCGAAGTAGTGTTGTAGATTCCGACATTTCCCTCTAGATCGAGGGTTATGAAATTCTTTCGTCGCTGTTCCGAGGTTATTTCTCTTAAAGCGACATATGAGGAATTAAACTGGCGAATTTTTTCTAACTTAACCTCCTCGTTCCGTTGGATTAAAAACCATTGGGCTATCTGACCGCTATCGTCAGCAACCAAGAGAGAGACCCCTCCCAGCAAAAATTCAATATCTGTTGGATTCACACCTGCTTCTGTCAGCTGAGACTCTACAGAAAACACTGGCTCATTACTTTCAAAAGCTCCCTTAAGCTCGATCAATCGAGCGTACCCGCCCTTCGTTACAAAGTACGCCCATAACTGATCTCCATCAATATAGATTTGTTCCAAATCAGCCAAACTAGACGTTGCGTAAGCTTGCTCAATCTCAAACTCTTCGTCACCCCCAGTTTCAAAGGCTGAAAACAAATTCGTTTCTTTTGTCGCTCGAAGCAACCCAAATTTCTCAGCTCCATCACTCGCTGCAATAACTAAACTATCACGGTTGGTTCTCAAACCAAGCACCGCTATGGAGCCGATGTCTTTGAACTCATATGGATCCTTACCAAATGGATACTCTATTCTCGGATTAATGCTGCGAGCATTGCTGGCACCAGAAAAACTTATCTCATAGGCATATCTCGCAATAACCACCTGGCCAGAGTCAAGACCCAAAGCAAAAACACCACTTTCTTCTGAATCCAACGCAAAACTCGTAACTGCTGCTTCACTGGGTAACTCAATCTCAAAACGACTTACTTCTGAACCGTCAGCCAATTTAAAGAAAACCACAACTCCGCTTGAGTTCAGCCGAACAGCTAATTCCGACTGTTCTTCGATGGCCAGATGAAGCGGGGGACTCTCTGAAACGTTGGTCAATTGATAGGCAGTCGGTTCAGAGACTTCAGCCGATGCAAATAGAGGTTGAACTTCATAGAGCAAATAGAAAAAGATTAAAAGAATTGCGACGATAACGCTTATTCCCCCAACTGCAATTCCAACGCTCGCAACTTTATCCTTGAGATATCTGATTTTTCGGCTAATTTTCCGATCTCGCAGATTCGATTGATTCATATATAAAAATTTCTTTTAAGATTTGATTTTTTTATTTTCTAAATCGTTGCTAGATATGTTAATTGAAAAATCATCGTCGTTACCATATAACACTCATCGGAAATTTCAAGCACCCACCGCTCCTTTTAGAACTTAGAGACACTCCCACTCGATAAGACTTGGCCAACTCAACTCAAAACGTTTAGGCCTAACTAGATTCCTATGCTCCCAAGAACTCCCGCAACGACCCTAGCAGGAAGGGGAATGTAACCGTCCTTAAGCACAATGCCTTGACCAACCTTAGAAAGAATCAATTTTATAAACTCTCTCTCCATTGCGGGTAGAGGGGAATTTGGCACCTTGTTTACGTAAACATACAGAAATCTTGCAAGAGGGTAATTGCCGGTCAAAGAATTTTCAGGAGTAGCATCAAAAAATTCTTTTCCTTCTGATACTGCAATCGGGATAGATCTCACACTTGATGTTCGGTAACCGATCCCAGAGTAACCAATACCGTTCACTGAAGTGCTTACTGATTGAACCACCGAGGCTGAACCCGGCTGCTCGTTAACGCTGTTCTTAAAGTCTCCATCGCACAAGGCCGCTTCTTTAAAATATCCGTAGGTCCCTGAAACTGAGTTTCTACCAAAAAGCTGGATGTCACGCTGACGCCAAAGGCCCGTGAGACCCACTCCCCCCCATAACTCTATATCTTGTTCGAAACCACAACGGCGATTGGATGAAAATATCGCGTCCACCTGTGCCAACGTCATCCCGTCAAGGGGGTTATCCTTATGAACATAGACCGCGAGAGCGTCGATAGCGACTGGAATTGCGGTCGGCTTGTAGCCATAACGCCGCTCAAAAGCCTCCACTTCATTATCTTTCATTTCGCGGCTCATTGGGCCAACATTTGAGGTTCTCTCAGTCAACGCAGGCGGCGCTGTCGACGAGCCAGCTGCTTGAATTTGTATATTTACGCTTGGATAAAAACGATTAAACTCCTCAGCCCACAGGGTCATTAAGTTAGCTAAAGTATCTGATCCAACACTCGACAGCTTTCCCGAAATACCAGTCGCCCGTTCGTACTCAGGAACCCCAGGATCTACCTGAGCAGACGCCCAGCTAGCAATCGAAAAAAATATCAAAAACAATAGTTTACAAAACCATATTTCCAAGCCTCGCATTCTTCTACTCCAGATTTGAGAAAGATTTATAAGTGAATTAGCAAAATGGTTATTTTAAGTTCTAGAAACAAGAATTTTATTCACCAAATATTTCATTTTTATGACAATATCGTATAAATTTACTCTGTAGCTTTGCAAAGAGTCCTATTTTTGCTTGGCCGCCCAACCTAGTTTCTGATGGCATCACAACTGTAATCGCGTGTCTAATTTCACAACAGAATTAACTTCAAAAAAAATAACCATATGACCCAATCAAATAAATCGAACAAACATCTCGTCTCAGTAGAAACTGTGTTGCCAAAGAAGATTCTTTCAAAAATCCCTAAAATTACTAGGGCCGTTGACTTAGATGACCCAGCGCTTTTCCACAATAGGGAACTTAGTCATGTTAAATTTAATCTCAGAGTGCTTAGTCAAGCAAAGAACAATCAATATCCAATATTGGAGAGGCTAAATTTCTTAACCATATTTAGTTCGAATTTGGATGAGTTTTACGAAATAAGAGTAGCTGGTTTAAAAAAACAAACGGGCTTTGGACGCCAAAGACCTGGACCAGACGGCACGCATCCTGAACAGGTTCTCCAGGAAATTCACCAAGAGGTCCGTTCTGGGCTCGATCAACAGTATCAAATATTAAATAAAGAGTTGCTACCCGCGTTGGCCAGAGAAAAAATTTATTTTTTGCAAAAAAAAGATTGGGATCCCGTTATTCAAGATTGGGCACGTCAGTATTTCTTAACAGAAGTACAGCCTGTAATAAGTCCGCTAGGGCTTGATCCCGCACATCCATTCCCGCGACTGGTCAACAAAAGCTTAAATTTTATACTTTCTCTTGAAGGCAAAGATGCTTTTGGACGGGAGAGCGGGCTTGCTGTTGTTCCCGCACCAAGATCACTGCCGCGTCTTATCAAATTACCAAAAGAAGTTGCCCCATACGGGGATAACTTCATTTTTCTATCCTCAATTATTCACGCTTATGTCGATGAATTTTTTCCAGGCATGAGCGTAAAAGGTTGCTACCAATTTCGTGTTACGCGTAATTCTGATCTAGAGCTCGGAGACCTTGATGGCGAGGACTACGCCTCTGCACTGATGGGCGAACTTCATAGCCGTCGCTTCGGGACTGCGACAAAATTAGAAGTCGAACTGCAATGCCCAAGGTTCTTGTCTGATTTTTTGTTAACGCGATTTAATTTATCTGAATCGGAACTTTTCAGAGTAGATGGGCCGGTAAATCTTCAACGAGTGGCTGAAATTCAGGACATGCTTACACGACCGGATTTAAGATTCCCAAAATTTGTGCCAAATATACCATCAGCGCTCCAAGTTGGAAGCTCAATTTTCTCAAGTGTATCGAAAGGCGATCAACTTCTATTACACCCCTTTCAATCTTTTGTCCCAGTAATTGACTGGGTAAGAGAGGCGGCCGCTGATCCAACCGTCGTGTCAATAAAGCAAACGCTCTACCGTACCAACGAATCTTCAGAACTAGTAACCGCTCTCGCTGAAGCCGCACGTTGCGGAAAGGATGTTACGGTAATCATTGAGTTAACTGCACGGTTCGATGAGGAAGACAATATAAACTTTGCTAATATCTTGCAAGAAGCTGGAGCCGTAGTCGTTTATGGAGTAATGGGATACAAAACGCATGCGAAAATGCTCTTATTTGTTCGAAAAGAAAAGGGCTTACTTAAAAGATACGTCCATTTAGGCACTGGCAATTATCACTTAAAAAATTCCGCCCTGTATACAGACTACAGTTTACTAACCGCGGACAAAACTCTTTGCTCTGACGTACATAAAGTTTTTCAGCAGATAACGGGAATGGGTAAAAAGATTCAGCCTGAGTTATTAATGCATGCTCCCTTTAATCTTCGAACCGCACTTCTCAGCATGATAAGTGTTGAGAAAAATGCGGCGCTAGAAGGAAGGCCTGCTCAAATAATAGCTAAGTTGAATGCTCTGACTGACCCCAGACTAATAAAAGCGCTTTACTCCGCCTCGATGGCAGGAGTAAAAATAGATTTAATTGTACGAGGCATGTGTTGTCTTCGTCCTCAAATGCCAGGTATTAGTGAGAATATCCAAGTTATCTCAGTAATAGGTCGATTTCTTGAGCACTCAAGAGTTTACTATTTTCAAAATTCACAACCAAACGTCTTTTGCTCAAGTGCTGACTGGATGGAAAGAAACCTCTCTAATCGAATAGAAGTCTGTTTTCCAATCTTAAAAAAGAATCATGCTTTGCGGATCCTTGAAGAGCTTTCTTTATATCTTAGTGATGGAGCTCAGAAGTGGACTTTGACTGAATCAGGAACCTACGCCCCTGAAAACGAGCATTATAAATATTCTGACTGCGCGCAAAACAAATTGTTGGAGGCTTTAGATCACTAATACTTAACCAACTAAATAACCTCATTTTTAGCCATAAAATCAAACATACCCTCCCTTAAAGCAAACGGACTAAATTGGATTTCTAAAATCTCGAAAGATTGCATAAACCCAACGAGAATAGACCACCCTGAGAGAAGAAGATCCCTTCGAGCCTCCTTTAATCCATTAAGTGGCTCCCCGTAGACAGATGCCTTTATGATTTTAAGCCGCAATTCTAATAGGAAGTTTAAAGAAATCGTATCCGAACCAAAACCATGTTCATTGCTAATGTGCATCAACATTTTTACCGTTCCAGACGAAGCATATGCCTCAGCCCATTCCTTTTCCTTCAACACCGATGAGATCTTTGAAAATTCATTTTTCGCAGACCTCACTGCGAGATCTATCTGTTTATTTGCTTCAATTTCGGATCTTAAATCTAAAAAAAATGTGTCACGCCAAGATACACTTCCAACTTGTATACTTTCAGCGATTATCCTCTGATCATCCCGCCCTAACACGACTTCGGTGCTACCTCCTCCAATGTCAGCTGCAAGTCGAAGACGACCGTCTTTTGGGAGGTTCAAACAGACTCCTGCATAAATCAGTATGGCCTCTTGAATTCCCGAAATAACCCTGATTTGTATACCTTGAGCTTGTGAAGCGCTCAAAAAATCACCGGCATTCTCAGCAACACGCAATGTATTCGTTCCTAAAGCCCAATATTCCCTTATCGGATATTTTCTCATTAACTCTGTAAAATTTGACAAACAGTCCAAACCTTTCTTAAAAGACCCCCGAGAAATAACCCCGGTCTTACTGACACCCTCACCCAGTTGAACTTTTTCACTACAGCGCTCTACTATTGTTATTTGCCCATCGACCCAATCACCGATAAGCAAATGAAAACTATTCGAACCAAGATCTATCGCAGCATACATTGAATAATCAACCCCGAGACTTTTCCTTATTTTAGAAAATCTTCTTACCCATAAGGCTAGTTATCGGTTGTTGTTCTAAAAAAAAAAGGCGAACATGACAAAAAAACCAGTTATACCCATTTTTACGCTCTGAAAATGTCGTTCAGTATTTCTTTACAAGCCACTCGCTGCGAAAGAGAATGTCGACAAGGCTGCGAAAGGTCGTACTCTATAAATCTTCCTGTTTATGTAATGGATATTCCCTTGTTCTAGATTATGTTGAATTTCTTAACAAAAAATTTGGTGATTTTCAGGCTAGAGAGTTAGAGAACTATGTCAATATTTAAAAAAGAGGGAGCAGGATCAAGACTAAATTCTCAGGAAATCCTTTTCGGAATTCTTACAGTTTTACTCGCTGCCTTTACAATATTAAAACTGGTACTTGCGGCTCGCTTAGATTTATACAGCGACGAGGTTTTCTACTGGTTAGAATCTAACCTTCCGGCACTAGCATACAGCGATCTCCCATTTGTAACGTCCCAACTTGTGAGGCTTGGAACAGAGATTTTTGGTGACACTCCACTTGGAGTGCGATTATGGTTTTTAATCCTTGGAACCATCATTCCCGCTTTAATTTTTTGGATAGCGTATCCACTAACGAGCATCAACCTTGCTCTTCAGTCAGCTATATTATGTTTATGCTTACCTCTTGCTGGGTTTTTGGGCCTTCTTGCTGTGCCAGATGTGCCACTAATATTTTTTGGCTTAATATCATTCGGTCTTTTTGAGAGAGGTCTTAGACTAAATAGGTGGCGATACTGGGTAACCTGCGGATTTATTGTGGCAATTGGTCTTAGCACACACTATCGTTTTTTTTTGTACCCCCTCTCAGCTATTGTTGTGCTTTTTTCTTATCAACCTGCTAGAAAATTTTGGCGGACTAAAAAGCTTTGGTCGTGTATCGGGATTTCTTCCTTTGGGTTACTGCCGGTTATCTTATTTAATTTAAATAATGACTTTCAAAGCATTTATTTTTACTTAGTCAACAGACATCCATGGGATTTCCATGCAAACGGCTTGCTTCATATGCCAATGCAGGCCGCCATAGTGACACCACTGCTTTATCTGTCATTCCTTGCTTCTTTATTAACTCTCCTAAGAGCCCTTAAAAAAAGAGACCTGAATACGATATTAATACTAAGCTTTTCACTTCCACACCTTATAATTTATCTCCTTTTAGCTCCATGGAGCGATGCTACGAGCACAACGATCCATTGGCCTTTGTCCGGTTATCTACCCTTACTAATAGGACTACCCGTCGTCCTCAATAAAATTAAATTCTCGCTCGCTAATCACTTATCCATGAAAAGGGCCGAGCAGATTATTCTACTTATCCCTGGGACAGGTCTTATTGGAACGTTAATCTTGATTCTATCAATTGGATCTCAATCGTTTCAAAACGAACTACAACCATTGGTCGGTCGCGGCCTACTTTCCACCAAGATGGCTGGATGGGACGAATTTTCTCTCCATACCTCAACTATCATAGAAAAGAACTTTTCAGGTATTGAACCAATTATCGCTACAAATAATTATTACACTGCTGCTCAGTTGCAATTTAACAAAGTATCGGAGAAAGTTTTTACGCTTGATGAAAAAAAAGCTATCCGAGACGGACGCGCTACTCAGCTCAAGATTTGGGGAAATGACGAGAGTGCGTTTTTTGAAAAAAAGAATCAAATAATGTTGATCATAACTGAGGACACAACTTTAACTGTGATGGAAAAGCAAAATTTTATTTCCAAAGTATGCGAGCAAGCATCGGAGTTGAATCCTATTGGGAGCTTAGTCCTTTTTGGTGGAGACAAGGTTTTTAGTTTTTACCATGGAATTATATCGGGCAACAACGTCAGCAAACCGGACGTGTGCCCCTATCCAGCAAGAGCCTGGCTCGACACGCCGAGACAAGAAGAGATGGTCAACGATAGTATTTTGATCAGTGGATGGGCTTTCGCACCCGAAATGGGAGTAGAAGAAGTTAACATCCATATTGATGGCAATGATTACGGAATGGCTTATTATGGATTGGAGCGATCAGATGTAGTGTCCGCGTTAAGTGCATTTTCCGACCCAAATGCGCCTAACTTAGGATTTAGGTTTGAGCTCGAGACAAAGAAGCTGAGCAAGGGACCCCATCGTCTCCTACTAAACATCAAGGGCCCCGGCGAAATTGTGACCCAAATCCCAGAACGAACTTTTTATACTCGGTGAGCAGATAGCTTCACTTTTACAACTTCTAGAATGGACTCAGCACTTCTACCGCTATCCGCCACTCATTGTCTCTATTGAAACGCCATAACCTCATGTAGCTTGCCCGAAACCTTTCGTCGAGGATCTCGGTGTCTTCTGTCATTATGCCGTACGTAAAACCCATTTCCCGAGAAGTTGAAAGGTAACCGCCAGAATAGCTCAAGCTAATGGGGTTCGTGGTCAACAATTGACTATCCAAAAAAGTTCCATATACCGAACTCGCTTCCTCTGCTCCTACGGCCGGCCCCATGCCCGGTAAATAAACGCGCGTGTTCTCCAATCCGTAACGTAAAAGTGCACGTTGACCGCCTCTAAAATTTATAGACTGTCCAAACCGATCGTCGGCGGCCCGCAATCCCTCCTGCGTTGTTAGGTCGTTCAAAACCAAAATAGGATCGATTGTCTCTTCAAACAATGGAAGCGTATCACTCCAATTTGGTGATACCTCAAGACTCAAAAATCCTGGAATTGGAACCACGATATCTGCCATTAA
>CAJWVZ010000012.1 GCA_913048385.1 uncultured Gammaproteobacteria bacterium
ACCGACCCCAGCATTATGAATGCTGTGCTCTAACCAGCTGAGCTACGTAGCCATATTTCAACGTTGTGTTTGTAGACGACGTCTATTTTTTTTCTATATTAGTAGATAAGGTCGCGAATTCTGGCGATTAAAATAACCTTTGTCAATGATTAGACGTTGAATCTAAAGTGGATAACGTCTCCATCTTGGACAATATATTCTTTCCCCTCAAGGCGCCATTTCCCCGCATCTTTTGCCCCCGCCTCACCTTTTCCCTCGATGTAATCATCGAAGCCTATTACTTCCGCTCTGATGAATCCTTTTTCAAAATCTGTATGAATTGCAGCTGCCGCTTTAGGTGCAAGAGCGCCTTGTTTTATCGTCCAAGCTCTCGCTTCTTTTGGTCCCGCAGTGAAGTAGGTCTGAAGGCCGAGAAGAATGTATCCTGCTCTTATCACTCGATCAAGCCCGGCTTCCTTTAAGCCAAGGTCGTCTAAAAACTCAAGCCTTTCGGAGTCCTCGAGTTCAGCAATTTCGGCCTCGAGCTTGTTGCATATCGTGACCACTTGAGCTTTTTCTTCAAGAGCAATTTTTTTGACCGTATCAAGGTGATCATTTCCCGAAAAACCCTCTTCGTCAACATTTGCGATATACATTACCGGCTTGGCAGTCAACAGGTTAAGGCCCTGGGCATCAATAGACTCTTCTTTGTCGAGGTCAAGTGTCCGCACTGGTTTGGCTTCATCGAGATGTGCTTTAATCTTCTCTAAGAGCTGAAGCTTTTTTTGCGCATCCTTATCCCCACTTTTCGCAACCCGACTGGTTCGGTCAATTGACTTCTCAACACTTTCAAGATCGGCTAAGGCTAATTCAGTGTTAATCGTATCGATATCTTCGGCCGGATCTACACGGTCGGCGACATGTATAACGTTACTATCTTCAAAGCATCTTACTACGTGAGCAATCGCGTCGGTTTCTCTAATATTTGCAAGAAACTGATTACCAAGCCCCTCTCCTTTTGATGCTCCGGCAACCAGTCCGGCAATATCAGTAAACTCGACGGTGGTTGGTATCTTTTTTAGGGGCTCGACGATATCACTAATTTGATCAAGCCGCGGGTCTGGGATTGAGACTATTCCAGAGTTTGGTTCGATAGTGCAAAAAGGAAAGTTTTCCGCCGCAATTCCTGCCTTGGTTAGAGCATTAAAAAGAGTTGACTTGCCAACGTTGGGAAGTCCAACTATCCCACATCTTACCGCCATAAATGTAACTCGCTTCCAATTAATAAAATCTTAGTGAGACACTACAATAAGTTTAATTGCTGTGTAGCAATTTCATCGCTTTTTCCCATTCTCCAGCAACAGCCTCAGGGATTACCCTTATGCTGTCTTCAATATTTTGGTGGATTAATTTTGATTCGGACAGCGAGGGCCTTCCTAAGACATAGTTTGCGACTAAAGCCTTATTGCCAGGGTGGCCAACGCCTATACGCAGCCGATGGAAATTCTTTTCACCGCCCAGCGCACTAATAATGTCTCTGATACCATTATGTCCTCCGTGACCCCCCCCTTGTTTAAACCGAGTGACGCCCGTCTCGAAGTCTATTTCGTCATAGGCGACCAAGATGTTCTCGGGTAAGAATTTATAAAATTGGGCTACCGAAGCTACCGATCTCCCACTGGCATTCATAAAGGTCGTCGGGAAAAGAAGACGGACCTCATGATTGTTAATGCTTATTTTTCCGAACTCGCCAAAAAATTTGCTCTCTCCGCTCAACTTTCCGCCATAGACAAGACAAAGCTGTCGGAGAAATATTATGCCGGCATTGTGTCGATCCGCTTCATGTTTTGCCCCAGGGTTACCTAGTCCAACAATCAGATCTATTCGGCTACTCAACATATTGCTACCCGATAAAATAACGATTCGTAGGTATGCAAAGAACTGCATTTCTTCACAAAATAGCTTAGACGGTAGCTAGAGGGCAAAGAGGCTGCGTGTCTGCAGCCCCTTTTTAAGGTCAAAGGTTCTTAACCTTTGTCTTCTTCAGTAGACTCTCCAGAATCACTTCCTTCACTGTCACCCTCTTCAGCTTCATCAGTGGTTTTTTCGCCGCGCGGGACGACAATTGAAGCTATTGCATAATCATTGTCTTCACCGTGGCTCAGCGCAACGCTAGTTACTTTGTCCGGTAACGTTATGTCAGAGAGGTGAAGGGTAGTCCCAACTTCCACGTCCAACATATCAACTTCGATGTACTCAGGTAGGTCTTGAGGTAAGCACTCGACTTCGATTTGGGTCAGTGTTTTTTGAATATTTCCGCCACCAATTTTTACACCAACGCAACGATCCTCATTGACGAAATGCAGAGGCACCTTAATTTGGATAGACTTTTTGTCGTCTATTCTTAAAAAGTCGGCATGCAAAACAAAGGGTTTTGCTGGGTGACGTTGGAGGTCTTTAATAACTGCTTTTTCTGGCTTCCCAGCAACATTTAGAGTGATAACGTGAGCAAAGAATGCCTCACTCTCAATAGCTTTCGCTATGTCTTTATGGGCAATGGTGAGCGAAACAGTTTCTTTACCTCCGCCATACAACACGGCTGGAATATTACTGTCTAAACGTCGTAGGCGGCGGCTCGCACCCTTCCCGACATCCGTTCGGACCTCGCAATTTAACAAAAAATCTTCAGTAGACATGTTTTGTCTCCTCGGGTTTTTAAAGAATCCTTAAAAAGCCTGCGACCGGCCAAATTAAGGGGTTATAAAAAAGATAATGGTGGAACTTAACAACAGCCTGACATTATACCAAAGAAATGAATGGTTAGGTATTATCAAACATCGCGCTGATGGACTCTTCATTACTTACCCTGCGGATTGATTCAGCAAGCAAGCGCGCCATGGAGAGCTGTCTAATTTTAGCGCAATTTGAGGCTTCGTTATTAAGCGGAATGGTGTCGGTCACCACCAAGGAATCGATGCTTGAGTTCTCGATGTTGCTAATCGCAGGGCCCGACAGCACAGGGTGCGTGCAATAGGCAATTACGCTTGCCGCGCCGTGTTCTTTTAAAGCATCAGCAGCCTTGCATAATGTTCCCGCCGTATCGACCATGTCATCGACAATAATGCACGTCCGTTCTTTAACATCGCCAATAATATTCATGACTTGGGCTTCATTTGCAGACGGGCGTCGTTTGTCGATGATAGCTAGGTCCACATTAAGACGTTTCGCTACGGCGCGGGCACGAACAACCCCGCCTATGTCTGGCGATACTACGAGAAGATCTTTGTATCGTTGAACTTCTATGTCGTCGGTTAGCACGGGTGACCCGTAAACGTTGTCAACGGGGATGCTAAAAAAACCCTGAATTTGCTCGGCGTGCAGGTCGACGGTAAGCACGCGGTTTATGCCAACGCCGCTGATCATGTCCGCAACTACTTTAGCGCTTATCGCCACGCGCGCTGAGCGCACCCTCCTGTCCTGCCTTGCATAACCGAAATAGGGAACCACCGCAGTAATCCTGTTGGCAGACGCGCGGTGCAAAGCGTCAGCAGTTAGAAGGAGCTCCATGATACTGTCGTTTGTGGGAGAGCATGTTGGTTGAATAACAAAAACGTCTTTTCCGCGAACGTTTTCGTTAAGCTCCACGGTTATCTCACCGTCGCTAAATTTCCCAATAACGGCATTCCCGAGCGGTAAGCCAAGATTTTTGGCAATGGCATTTGACAGAGGTTGGTTTGCGTTTCCACTAAAAACCATTAAGTTATTTGGCATTAAAGAGTTCCTCTATCGGAGGGATCTTGATTAGCTTCTTGTTTGATGTATCGTAAGATCAAAAGGTATCGCACTATGTTCGTTTGGGTTTCAAACATTTTATTTTCGTCTGACTTGAATATGGCTGGGGTGGCTGGATTCGAACCAGCGCATGCTAGGATCAAAACCTAGTGCCTTACCACTTGGCGACACCCCAAAAGCTCCTGTGTCGTTTCGATTTCTCCGACTTAATAGTCTAGCAGAATTAACGTCACTTGACGTCGACGTTCACGAAATTCAAACCTCCCGCGACGAAGCCGCTGACGTTTGCAGGCAGCGCTTCGAGAACCTTTTCCGCGCCGACCAAAGATTCGAACGTTGCGAATACGCTACTGCCAGTCCCAGTCATTCGTGCAGGTCCATATTGTCTCAAACAACGCAATACTTCCTCTATCTGCGGATAGAGTGAACATGCGACAAACTCGCAGTCGTTTTTTGAATCTCCGTCAAGAAAGTCGGACATTTTGATGGCTTGAGTGTTCCGTGTCAATTGTTCGTGGGAAAAAATGCGGTGAGTCGGTACCTGGCAGTCGGGAGTTGCGACTACGAAGTATCGTTGAGGTAATTTAGTCTGAGTTAATATCTCTCCGACACCCTCTGCCCAGGCAGTATAACCATGAATGAAAACAGGAACATCGGCACCTAAGGCAAGACCCATTTTGGCTAATTCATCTCGTGAAAACCCAGTTTGCCAAAGGTTGTTGAGGGCTATCAGGGTCGTTGCCGCATTGGAGCTTCCACCACCCAGTCCACCGCCGATAGGTATCTTCTTCTCAAGAGAGATCTTGACGCCATATGTCGAAGATTTCGCATTATCTTTTAAAATTTGAAGTGCGCGCAGTATTAAATTTTCTCCAAGTGGGATCTGAGACAAATCAATTTCAGGGTTTGAGTTATTTGAGACACAAAACTCAACCTGCCCTGGGGGAGCTAATGTAAAAGTTAAAGTATCCCCGTAGTCTAGCAATTGAAATAAGGTTTGAAGTTCGTGATAACCATCGCCCCTGCGACCGAGTATATGTAGAAATAGATTCAGTTTTGCTGGTGATAGTAGAGCAAGCGTGCGGGTGTCTTGAGGACTGTCTGTTTTCATAAATTTTATGTCGGTATCGAAATTTTATGCGTCTTTGTCAATTTCCCATCGCAGGCCAATAAGTCGGAGTTTGATTTTTCTCTGCTCATGACTGGCTTCAATGCGCCGTGGGAGGACAAAATCTTCGTATTGTCGGAAATCAACGTAATCTATAATCCACTCATTTTGAGTCATCTGAGCGAGTTGCCCATTTTCCGAATACAGAAGCTGTGATTGGGATGTCGGAGACGGAATACCCCTGATCCAATAATGCATAAAAGATACAGGAACTTCATAACCAAGGAACTCGAGTAGCAGCTTTTCGGGTGTTTCTGCGGTTTTGGTTTGCCCATTTCGCGTCATTGTTACCCCGGATGAGCTTCCTGCCAATAAGGTATTACCCACATTAAACGTACCCCACAAGCGGATATTAAAATTTTCTCCCATCTGGGACCATCGAACTCTTGGCGTGACAGATTCGCTATCATAGGTAATGTTGACACGTCCTGAGAGCTGCCAATTATTAAGATTCTCTGCTCTGTATTGAATGTCGCTCCAACTCGGGGGATATGCGATTTCGGGGGGCGTTGAACAGCCGGCCCACACGCTTAATAGGGCCGCACATACCATAAGACTTCTCATTGGCTTTGTAATCGTTCCATCGCCTCTAAAATAATTACATTATTTGGATTTATTTCTAGGGCCTGATTCCAGACACTCAGCGCTTCTTCACGGCGATTAAGTGCCCACAAAATTTCCCCCATATGAGATGCAACTTCCGGGTCGGGGAAACGTTCATAGGCCCGAGCAATATTTTTAAACGCTTTATCAAAGCGTCCTAACTTATATTGTATCCAAGCTAAACTATCTATTATTGCTGGGTCTTCAGGAGAAATCTTAATAGCTTGCTCAATTAGGGTGTTAGCCTCTTCGAGGCGTGATGTTTTAGTAGCAAGCATGTAACCAAGATGATTTAGGGCTCTCGAATCGTTAGGTTGAATACGAATAATTTGTTTTAAATCCCTCTCTGAGTTTTGATTGTCGCCAACTAAGTCAAAGTAGAGCACTCGGGCAAACAGAAGTTCAATTTCGCCAGGGAAGCGATTTAAGCTTGTTTCGATAAGCTCCTTAGCACGGTCGGCGTTATCAGACTGAAGCAAAAGTCTACTTTCCATCGTGATAAATAGAATTTGTAGTTGGGGTTGGCCTCTTGAAACTTGTATCAGTGCTTCGTGTGCTTTGTTGAACTCTCCTTGGGCTATCAGCAAGCGTGTTGCTTGCTGTTGCGCAGCCAAAAAGTTCTCAGCGGGAGAAGGGATGCGCTGATATTCAACGATAGCCTCCTCAATCAGGTTCTGATTTTCTAAACTGTAAGCGAGATAATATCTTGCTTCGTCAACGCGTTGGTCTGCGACAACTAAAGATTTGAACGCGGTAGTCGCTTTTTTGAAAGCTCCGGTTTCTAAAAATATTAGTGCTTGCGAGAACCTTGCTCCGTGATTATCAGGATCTTGTTTTAACAAGGTCTCAAATTCTGCTATCGCGCTTTTAAATTCGTTCTGACGGACCAGCATCCTCGCGTAACTAAGTCTCATGGGAATGTCATCCCTGAACTTTTTCGTGCCGTCCCTCAGCGTTCTGAGGGCAGTTTTTGGGTTGTTCATCCTATTTAAAATATCAGCTTTTAATAGGACTATTCGAGGCGTGTGAGGAATGATTTTGTTAAATGTTGCTAATTGCTCAAGCGCTTCCTCGAACTTATTGCTTTGAGCAAGAAGCTGAGTCATTGCTATAACAATTGATTTGTCTGTCGGAAACTTTTTTGCAAGGATAGTTAGTTGGCTGACTAGCAAATCTCTAGACTGAGCGCTAATTTCTCCAGTTTTGCTGGAGAGGAGAGAAAAATCGATCACTTCGCCTAATTCAATAATGCGCTCCATATGCATCAACGATTGCATTAAAGCACCAGATTCCAATGTGAGACTGGCAAGCATCCTGCGCGGTCGCGAATCTAAGGGATCAATTTCACTCCATAACAAGGCGAGCTGCATAAGCGCGTTTTGATCATTGTTGAGTGTGGCAAATTGAATTGCGCGTCGAAGAATGCCTAAGTCTTTGGTTTGGAGCGCCAAGTCTAGGTAGCTATCTCCTGCCTCGTCAAACTCGGCTCTATTGGCGTACAGTTCACTAATGATGGTTTTATAGAGAACGTCCGAACTTATTTTGGCGGTACCCCTAGGGGATTCGTCTTTAGATTTACCAGCTTGGGAGTCTTCAATTGGAGATTCAGTTTGCGGTCTAGATGTCTGTGCCTCTGGCGTTAAGCAGCCGATAAATGTCGACAACACGATCCCTGTCAGCACCGAACTTCTTATGATATTTAACGTTCTGTAATGAACCTGTTTTGTCAATATAAGCTCTCTTTGAATTTTAGACCTGTGAATTCTTCAGTTTGTGCTAAGTTTATTTATCGTAGTGTATCAGCTTTTAATATTTGGGCGATTTATTTCATAGAATTTCCTAATGATGGGAACAGTCCTCGATATCTAGTAACATATCGCGTTAGCTTACGGTTTTTTAGCTAGATTCCGCGATGTTTCAAAACATTTTCGGCTCAATTAATGGTTAATTGATGGCAATATTTTTAATTGGCATAAATCACACTACTGCAGGGATCTCGGTTCGCGAAAAAGTAGTGTTTGCACCCGAGTTAGTGAAATCGGCTCTACGAGAGATTGAGCTGCTTCTCTCGGCTGAGGGTGCTGTTATATTATCGACCTGTAACCGCACAGAGGTTTACGTCGAGTGCGCCTTTCAGCTTGCAGGGACGTCGCTGGGACGAACAGAAGCAGAAGAGAGCGATCTGGATTATTTTAAGGCAGTAATGCTTAAATGGCTCTCAGAGGTTCATCATATTGAACAGGATGAATTATTGTCTTGTTGTTATAGCTCTGAAGGGAGGGAAGTTGTTGAGCACCTTATGCGTGTAGCATCAGGATTAGACTCTATGATCTTGGGAGAGCCGCAGATTTTTGGGCAGATTAAGTCTGCCTTTGCGGTTTCACAAGAAGAAAATTTAACAGGCTCGGGACTTGGAAGAGCATTCCGAGATGCGTTTTTCATCGCAAAGAAAGTGAGAACAGAAACAGCCATTGGAAAGAACCCAGTGTCCATAGCCTATGCCGCCGTAACGCTGTCCGAAAGAATTTTTTCAAACTTAAACGTTCTTAGTGTTTTGCTGCTGGGAGCTAGCCGGACTAATGATTTAGTTATGCAGCATCTTTCCCAGAAAGGGGTTGCCAAACTAACAGTTGCAAATCGCACTCTGGAAAATGCTGAACAATTAGCGAAGCAGCACAATGCGTCATCGGTTTTATTGTCGGAAGTTCCCTCTGCACTGGAGTCAGCAGATATAGTGGTTACCTCCACTAACAGTCAACTTCCCCTCATTGGAAAAGGAATTGTTGAGAGGGCCCTGAGGGTGCGGAAGCATAGACCAATCTTATTTTTGGATCTTGCGGTGCCCAGAGACGTTGAAGAGGAGGTGGGCGATATTGCTGACGCATACTTGTACACGATCGATGATATTTCGGCTGTTGTTAATGATGGTGTTAGGAGTCGAGTTGATGCGGCTGTTGAAGCGCAAGAGATTGTTGCGCAGGGAGTAGATCATCATTTTCGTGCTTTGCGTTCTTTAAATGCAGTCGAAACATTGAGAGCATATCGAAAAAAGGCCAGTGTTATTCAAGAAAAAGAGCTTGAAAAAGCATTTAAAGCTCTTGAGAAAGGTGAGCTTGCCGAGGAGGTGATGGTTGCCCTCGCTCGTTCAATAACCAATAAGCTCACGCATGAGCCCAGCGTGCAATTGAAAAAATTCAGTGAACAAGGTCGGCAGGAGGCATTTGATTTGACTACCGAGCTACTGGGGTTGGATCAGAAATGAAAGGATCCATACTGGAAAAACTTGATAAGCTAAGAGAGCGGCATGGCGAGCTTGAAGCTCTGCTCAGTGACTCTGAAGTTATAGCAGATCAAAGTCGCTTTCGCGGGTTTTCAAAAGAATATTCAGAACTTGAAGATGTGGTGAAATGTTTCGACGATTATCTGTCGGAGCTGGACAATAAGGAAGAGGCCTCTGGGATGCTGCAGGATAGTGATTCTGAAATTCGGGCGATGGCGGACGAGGAAATACAGAAAAGTAACGAGCGGATAGAGGGGCTGACCTTACAACTAGAAAAGTTGTTGTTGCCGAGAGATACGAAGGATTCTTGCAATGTTTTTCTTGAAATTAGAGCGGGTACCGGCGGAGACGAAGCAGCAATTTTTTCCGGGGATTTATTGCGAATGTACATACGCTTTTCTGAAGCTAATCGTTGGAAATTAGAGTTGCTGACTGAGAAGCATGGTGAGCATGGTGGCTACAAGGAAGTTATTGCACGCATTGAGGGTAAGAATGTTTTCGAGAAATTGAAGTTTGAGTCTGGCGCTCATCGCGTGCAAAGAGTTCCTGACACGGAGACACAGGGTCGTGTTCATACTTCAGCTTGCACCGTAGCTATTATGCCTGAAATGGACGAAGTCGAGCACATTGAGGTTAACAAGGCGGATCTTCGGGTAGACACGTTTCGCGCCAGTGGTGCGGGTGGCCAGCACGTCAACAAGACAGATTCGGCAATCAGATTGACTCATTTACCCACAGGCTTAGTGGTTGAGTGCCAGGATGAGCGTTCGCAACACAAAAATCGCGCACGTGCGATGTCTCTTTTGCAGGCCAAATTAATCGATCAGGCAGAGGCCGCGCAGCAGCAGGAGGTGTCTGATAGTCGGCGAAAATTAGTGGGCAGTGGCGATCGCTCTGAAAAGATACGAACTTATAATTATCCTCAGGGTCGGGTGACAGATCATCGAATAAAACTTACTTTATACAATTTATCTGAGGTAATGGCCGGCGATCTGGATACGATTATACAGCCTCTAATCAATGAACATCAGGCTGATCAACTTGCAGACTTGGCAGTTGAGGCTTGAGAAAGAATTCGAATAATGTTTTTCAGTCTTTTAGTGAAATTTCGGTTTCTGAAGCTTTAGTTTGGGCTAAAAGCTTTTCATTGGAAGACGAGAGTTTATGGTCTTTTGAAATAGAATTACTTCTGAGTGAAGTGACTGGTATTTCGCGCGAATCTCTCTATGCATGGCCAAATAGGGTCCTGAAATCAGAGCAAAGAGCTATATTTGCTGAATCTGTGGAGAGAATGAAGGCAGGAGAGCCTCTTGCTTATGTTATAGGGTTTTGTGAATTTTGGTCGTTAAAATTTCAAGTTAACCCTTCAGTCTTGATACCTCGTCCCGACACAGAACTCATAGTTGAGGCTGCGCTGGCGTTGCCGAGCTCTGATAATGAGCATATTGAAGTCTTAGATCTTGGAACTGGAAGCGGAGCCGTAGGCTTGAGCTTGGCTTATGAAAAGCCCTTATGGCAGATTACTGGCATTGATAATAGTTCAGCGGCATTGGCGGTCGCGGCTGAAAATGCAAATGCTTTAGGCTTACACAATGTAAGATTGTTAGAGCGCGATTGGTATAAAAAAATACCTCTTCCGAGTCAGTCGTCTGAAGGGTACCAAATAATTCTGGCTAACCCGCCTTACCTTTCAAAAGACGATAATCATCTTTCTGGTTTGGGATTGTCATGTGAACCAATTCACGCTCTTGTATCAGAAAATAATGGTTTAGCAGACCTGTATCGGATCATCACTATAGCAAAAAACCTACTTGATCTTGATGGCTGGCTTCTTCTAGAGCATGGCTATAATCAGCGTGTGGCTGTAGAAAATTTTTTTTTAGAGTCAGGCTTTGTTGACGTTAAATGTTTGCGGGACGTTGCTGGTAACGCAAGAGTTTCGATGGGAAAAAACGCTTAAGGGACTTTGAGGCTTTTTTATGAATGATGATCAATTACTGAGGTACAGTCGTCAAATTTTGTTACCGGAAGTGGATCTTTCTGGGCAGCAGGCATTACTAAAGTCTAATGTATTAATTGTTGGGTTGGGTGGGTTAGGCAGTCCGGCGGCTATTTACTTGGGCGGGTCAGGGGTGGGCAGTTTGACACTTGTCGACAATGATGTCGTGGACCTCTCTAATCTTCAACGACAAATAGCGCATGGCCAGAACGATTTGTCTCGAAATAAGGCAGAGTCTGCTTCTGATTCTATTCTTGCATTGAATTCAGATGTAAACGTAGAAGCATTTCCTGTTCGCTTGCTTAAAGAGGAACTGGAACTTCAGGTATCTCTCGCCGACGTGGTCATCGATGCAACGGATAATTTTGAGTCTCGGTTTGCAATTAATGAGGCGTGCATTAAATTACGAAAGCCGCTCGTTTCAGGATCGGCCATTAGAATGGAAGGACAAGTAGCCGTATTTGATAACCGAGGTGGTGGTCCGTGTTATAGATGTATTTATGCCTCTGGAGGTGACGACAGCAATCTAAATTGTGTTGAGAATGGCGTTTTAGCTCCAGTGGTGGGGATCATTGGAGCGATGTTGGCTCTAGAAACTGTTAAATTGATTCTAAGGATTGGTGCTTCTTTGAATGGCCGTCTGCTGCTTTTAGACGGCAAACTTATGGATTGGAGAGAGATAAAAATCTCAAAGAATCTAGCTTGTCCCGTATGCAGCAATGTATAGTGTGTTAACTGGAAGCGTTGAAGTGTTTGAAGCACAACGTTATGATAAGAGTAAGTCTTGTTTGAATTATCTCCAAGAAGCACGTCTATCTCTATCACGCTTGCATTTTTTTTAAAGCCCTTGCGTCTTGATTTAAAAACTTACAAAAATGAATTGCACTTTATGAATCGGAAAGAATCATGACTATTTCGCGTGACTCGTCAAACAGTGATATTGACTCTACGATGATTGCAGACATTGATGGCCATGAAAAAGAGACGACTAATTCAAGTCCTGTGCCTCCTCAAATACCGTTTGATGATTTTGCGTTGCAGGCTCCGTTGTTGAAAGCGATTGAGGCATTGGGGTTTGAGTTTTGTACCCCCATTCAGGCAGCGAGTCTTGCCCACACTTTGAACGGTCATGATGTAACGGGTAAAGCGCAAACTGGAACCGGAAAAACAGCAGCCTTCCTCATTACTATCATTAATGATTTGTTATCTAATCCTGTTTTAGAGAAAAGGTTTTTAGCGGAGCCTAGAGCCTTAATTGTCGCGCCAACGCGTGAACTGGCAATACAAATTGCGAGTGACTCTGCCTTGCTCAATCGTTACAGCGATTTACATACAGTTACTTTGGTCGGAGGAGAAGATTATCTTAAACAAAATCGAGCTCTTGATCTTAGACCGGTCGATATATTAGTAGCGACTCCTGGTAGATTGTTGGATTTTGTCAGTAACAGTAATTTGCATCTGGGAATGATTGAGCTGCTAGTTTTAGACGAGGCAGACCGAATGTTGGACATGGGTTTTATTCCTCAGGTTCGTCAAATCGTTTCTCGAACTCCGCACAAAAGCTGTCGCCAAACCTTGCTTTACAGTGCAACCTACACCCCGGAGATCGTTGAACTTTCAAATCGATGGGCTGATGAACCGATCATGGTTGAAATTGAGCCTGAGAGAGTTGCGGCTGACGCGATTGAACAAATAGTCTACCTTGTTACAACAGCAGACAAGTATTCCCTTTTATTTAATCTTTTAAACGAGCCCTCTGCACAACGAGTGATTGTCTTTAGCAACCGTAGGGATCAAGTTCGAAGGCTTGCAGATAATTTGCATCGAAATGAAGTGAGCGTTGGTATGTTGTCGGGGGAAGTAGGTCAGAGTCAGCGGATTAAAACATTGGATAAGTTTAAAAACGGGTCGCTCAAGGTTCTGGTGGCAACTGATGTTGCTGGTAGAGGGCTGCATATTGAGGGAGTCAGTCATGTTATTAACTATACTTTGCCGGAGGAGCCAGAGGATTATGTACATCGAATCGGGCGCACAGGAAGGGCGGGGTCGATTGGTACTTCAATAAGTTTCGCGTGTGAGGAGGATTCCTTTCTTCTTCCAGATATTGAAGAACAATTGGGAACAAAATTGGACTGCGTGCACCCTGACGAAAAATTACTAAAAAAAGCACCCTCTTATGTCCGAGTTTCGAAGTTTAAGTCAAAGGACTAATAGCACACTAAGTTTGTTTGAATAAAACCATATTTCGGATTGCGAAGCCGACTTCGCTTGATTTAGGACAGCTTTTCTTTCAGAAGCGAGTTGACTTGGCTTGGGTTAGCCTTGCCTTTTGATCGTTGCATGCATTGCCCTACAAGAAAACCGATGACTTGCTCTTTTCCGGCCCTATATTGTTCGACTTGACTTGGGTTTGCAGCTATTACCTCGTCAACCAATCGGTCAATAACGTTTGTATCTGAGACTTGCTCTAAGCCTTTTTCTTTGATGATGGCGTCAACATTAGAGCTATCGCTTACCATCAAGTCGAAGACACTTTTGGCTATTTTGCCGGAGATAGTCCCGTCTTTTATTCGCAGTATGAGTTTCGATAGTCGCTCTACCGATATCGTTGTCTCAAGGATTGAGCAGTTATTCTTGTTCAACAGGCCCATCATGTCTTGTGAAACCCAATTTGCTGCTGCTTTCGAATCTTTTGTCGCAATAGCAACTTTCTCGAAAAAATCAGCAATTTCTCTATTTGCAACCAATACACTGGCATCATATTCACTTAGCTTAAGCTGCGAAATAAATCGTTGTTTTTTTTCCTCAGGTAACTCGGGTAGCTCATCTCGTACAGCGTCAATGTAAGCGTCATCGATAATAACAGGAAGGAGGTCCGGTTCTGGAAAGTATCGATAGTCGTTGGCTATCTCTTTACTTCTCATCGGTCTTGTTTCGTCCAGCTCAGAATCATAAAGTCTGGTCTCCTGAGCAATGCTGCTACCGTCCTCTATCAGCTCTATTTGTCTTCGGGCCTCATGGTTGATTGCGCGTTCTACAAAACGGAAGGAATTAATATTTTTGATTTCAGTTCGTGTTCCGAGCTCAGTTTCTCCTGTCTTCCTTACTGAAATATTGGCATCGCAGCGCATCGAGCCTTCAGCCATTATTGCATCAGAAATATCCAGATAACGAATAACAGTGTGTAGTTTTTTTAAATATGAGACGGCTTCCTCAGCTGATCTGAGATCAGGTTCCGAGACTATTTCTAAAAGCGGCGTTCCTGCCCTATTAAGATCAATACCAGACATTCCTTGATAGTCCTCATGAAGCGATTTCCCCGCGTCCTCCTCAATATGCGCGCGATTAATATTTATTGTTTTTTCCAATCCATTTTCAAGCTTTATTTCAAGGGAGCCCGGTCCCACAGTCGGGTAATCTAATTGACTCACTTGATATCCTTTTGGAAGATCAGGATAAAAATAATTTTTCCTGTCGAAGACAGATTTTTTGTTGATTTGAGCATCTATGGCCAAGCCAAACTTTACGGCCATTTTTAAAACTGACTCGTTAAAGACGGGCAGCGTTCCGGGAAGAGCTAAATCAAAAATATTGGCCTGCGTGTTAGGTTCGGCGCCGAACGTAATGTCTGAGCCAGAGAAAAGCTTGGATTTTGTCGATAGTTGCACATGCACTTCTAGACCAATAACCGTTTCCCATGTCATAGTATTCACACTCCCATCGGCATCGAGGGCTTTTGTTTGTGCCAATCAGAATTTTGCTGATATTGGTGGGCAATGTTCAGCAGCAGCCCCTCTCTAAAATCTGAGGCGACGAGCTGAGCTCCAATTGGCAGTCCATTTATAAATCCGGCTGGAATAGATATTCCTGGGATACCAGCTAAGTTTACTCCTAGCGTATATATATCCTCGAGATACATTGAGACGGGATCTTTCTTTGCACCCAATTCGAAAGCTGTGAAAGGCGAAGTTGGGCTGAGGATAGCGTCGACATTTTCAAATGCTTTACTGAAATCCTGTTTAATGAGTCTTCTGATTCTTTGAGCTTTTTTATAATAAGCATCATAGTATCCAGCAGACAAGGCATACGTTCCAATCATGATCCGACGTTTGACTTCATTGCCAAATCCTTCTGTGCGAGACCGAGTATACATGTCCTCCAAATCGAGGGGGTCCTCACATCTGTAACCATATCTAACGCCGTCGTATCTCGATAAATTTGTCGAGGCCTCTGCAGGAGCTATAACGTAGTATGCGGGTAGCGACAGGGTGCTTTTTTCTAGATCTATATCTACAAGGGTTGCACCCAGATTTTCAAGGTTTCGCGCTGTCTCTTGTATTATAGCGGCTACACGTGGGTCCAAGTCTTGACTAAAATATTGTCGGGGTAAACCGATCCGTAAATTAGTCAATGGCGCGTCCAGAGACTGCGTATAGTCCTCGGTTGAAACCGCGACGCTAGTGGAGTCCTTAGGATCGTGGCCGGCAATTGCATTCAACATTACCGCCGCATCGTGCGCTGTTTTTGCGAGCGGTCCGCCTACATCAAGACTTGATGCGTACGCAACCATGCCCCAACGAGATACCCTGCCGTACGTTGGTTTTAGACCCGTGACGCCGCAAAATGAGGCAGGTTGGCGAATTGATCCGCCAGTGTCGGTTCCCGTTGCGATTGCGCATAGATCCGCAGCAACGGCCGACGCTGAGCCGCCGGACGAGCCGCCGGGAACTCGATTTTTTCCCCACGGATTATAGGCAGGGCCAAAAAAACTGTTTTCATTGGAAGAGCCCATCGCGAATTCGTCGCAATTTGTTTTACCCAGAGTAACAGCTCCACTATCTTTTAAGCGGGCGACAACGGTTGCGTCGTAAGGCGAAACAAAGTTCTGTAGCATTTTCGATCCACAGGTAGTTTTGGTTCCTTGAGTGCAAAAAAGATCTTTATGAGCAATCGGAACCCCCAAGAAAGGGCTATGAGCACCACGCGCTCGTGCTTCATCCGCTTCTTTAGCTTGCTTTAACGCTTCTTGCTCGTCGACGGTGATGTAAGCGTTTAGCTGAGTGTCAATGGTCGTTATTCGATCGATGAATGCTCGAGTCAACTCCACGCTAGAAACCGACCCTGTAGATAAAGCGCTAGCTAATTCAACAACGGTTTTTTCAATCATTGTACGGGTTCCAAGCATCGGGTTTTAAATATACGGTTTTGTTTGCTTAGCATGTTGGATTAATCAATGACTTTCGGGACAAGAAATAATCCGTCGGTAGTTTTGGGAGCAAGTTTAAGCAAATTGTCTCGATCGTTTGATTCTGTTACCGCGTCTTTGCGAAGCCTTTGGATTTGTTCATGTGGGTTCGCTAAGGGGGGTATATTTTCCGTATCAACAGTTTGCATCTCATTTATCATAGACAAGATCGACGAAAAATCTGTTAGCGATTCGACAACTTCATTCTCTTCAATTTTTAGTCTGGCTAAATGTGCAATGTCTTTTATGTTTTTCTCATTCAACGCCATGATTGGGCCTTATTTATTCAAAATTTTCGCAAGTTTCCGAGTTAGATAAGTATATCTGAAATCAAATTGAGGGGCAGCACTTGATCTGTTTGGATTCAATTATTTTAATCGATTTATCAGACTGCAGAAACTACGGTTATTTCTAACAAAGGCAAAAACTAGCTCTCGAACATCTTAAATTAGGTTTGATTCCAAAAAAAACAGTTTTCCACGGAGTTTTCGACTAATTATTAAAAAGAATTGCGAAAGTAGTGAATAAACCTGTAGTTAGCGTTCAGTCAATGCCGTAGAATGTTCCGAAATTGACAGTAAACTCTTTTACAAAAGGATATTTTAAAAATCATGTTTAAACGGATTAGAGGATTATTTTCAAACGACTTATCTATCGATCTAGGAACAGCCAATACGCTTATATACGTACGAGAAGAGGGTATCGTTCTCAATGAGCCTTCTGTGGTTGCAATAAGAACGCACAATGGGCAAAAAATGGTTGCCGCTGTCGGCACGGATGCGAAGCGCATGCTCGGGCGTACGCCGGGGAATATTCAGGCAATTCGCCCCTTAAAAGATGGTGTGATTGCTGACTTCCAAGTGACGGAAAAAATGTTGCAACATTTTATCAATAAGGTGCATGAAAATAGTTTTTTCCCCCCAAGTCCTCGCGTGCTTGTCTGCGTGCCATGCAAATCTACTCAGGTTGAGCGTCGAGCAATCAGGGAGTCTGTGGCGAGTGCTGGGGCTCGCGATGTGCGGTTGATTGAGGAGCCGATGGCAGCGGCAATTGGCGCGGGACTTCCTGTGGAACAGGCAAGTGGGTCGATGGTGGTAGATATCGGGGGAGGCACTACAGAAATTGCAATCATTTCTTTGAATGGTGTGGTGTATTCTGAATCTGTTCGAGTCGGCGGCGATCGCTTTGACGAGGCTATCATCACCCATGTGCGTCGCAACTATGGGAGTCTTATCGGAGATGCGACGTCAGAGAGGATAAAAAAAGAAATTGGGTGCGCATTCCCGAGCAGTAACGGCGAAATACGGGAGATAGACGTTCGGGGGAGGAATCTCGCGGAGGGGGTGCCTCGTTCATTCACGTTGAATAGTGACGAGATTTTAGAGGCGCTCCAAGAACCTTTGACGGCAATTGTGCAGGGAGTAAAGGGCGCGCTGGAACAATCTCCGCCAGAGCTTGCCTCGGATATAGCCGAGAGCGGCATGGTGCTTACGGGTGGCGGTGGGCTTCTTAGGGATTTAGATAAATTACTTTCAGATGAAACAGGATTGCCCGTCATTATTGCTGAAGACCCTTTAACAAGCGTCGCGCGAGGAGGAGGCCGCGCGATGGAATTGATGGATGCGAGCGATATAAATTTTTTAGAGTAAATTAGGGAAATCGCTTTTAATGATTTTAGGGTCTTTGGATAAAAGGCATCCCAGGCTTTGATTTTAGATTTATTAGGTTAAAGACGGTGAATAATTATCGACAAGACCTTATTTACTAAAAGTGTAGCATTAGAATACAAAGCGCTTTCCTTTGTAATGATTTCAATTGCATTGATGTTTGCCGATAACCGCTTCGGTTATGTTGATAACATTCGATATGGAATTGGTTTTTTGACAGCGCCGATCTACTGGCTGTCGGATGCCCCTTCCGTGATTACAAACGCCTTTGACGATTCGTTTCTAGCACGCTCGGAGTTGGTCGAACGAAATAAACAGTTAGAACTGAAACTTCTTGTTGCTCAGAATGAGTTGAGATTACTTGAAAATGTCGCATTCGAGAATAGTCGTCTGCTTGAATTAGATCAATCTGCTAGTGCAATTTTCGGAGAGGTCTCACCGGCCGAAATAATTAATATTTCCCCAGATCTTTCGTCTAAGAGAGTGTTGATCAATAAAGGCGTGTTAGATGATGTGGTAAGAGGTCAAGCCGTCCTTGATGCGAATGGCTTAATGGGACAGGTAGATCAGGTGATGCCAACCACGAGCTGGGTTCTCCTCATTACGGATTCGCATCATCAAACTCCAGTAGAGGTAAATCGTAATGGAGAGAGGGCGCTTGCAAGGGGCAGCTCTAACAGGCCAGGACAGCTTGAGTTAGAGTTTGTAACTGCCTCGCAAGATATTGTGGTTGGGGATAAATTGGTTAGTTCGGGAATGGGTTCGGTGTTTCCAAAAAATTATCCGGTAGGCGAGGTGGAGACTATAGTTCGTAATCCAGGACAAAATTTTTTGGCTGTAACGGTGCGGCCATTTGCAAAGTTAGACAGTACGAGGCTTGTTCTTCTCGTGAAAGGAAGCCCTTCAGAGAGGGTCGATCTGATTAAAACAGAATCAGTCGGCGCAAGTATTGAGAGGGAATTCTAACGTGAGGCCAGGATTGACCGCCGCATCGTATTTTTCGGGTTTTTGCATTTTTGTTGTCGCAAGTATCTTCTCAATAATTCCTCTTCCGTTGTGGGTAGTAAATTTCCGACCTGAATTTGTACCGATGGTTATTATCTATTGGGTCTCCGCTTTGCCATTGCGAGTGAGTGTTGGGACTGCTTGGTTCCTTGGGTTATTTTTAGATGTTTTGGAAGGGTCGGTTTTGGGGATTAACGGGCTCGGATTAGTCTTAGTAGCATACTTTGCGTCCAGCCAACATAGACGTTTCCGAATGCTTAAGTCTTCGCAGCAAGCGACCATAGTAGCAATAGTAATCGCGCTGTACCTTGTTTTTTCCCATTGGCTTCGAGTTATAAATGGCGAATCAATCTATGATGGATTTTCATATCTTTTTGGATCGTTGACGAGTGGGTTATTGTGGCCTCTTTTGGTTTATTTCTTTTCATTCATTCGTAGTTTTTCTCCCAGATAGGCTCTCGCATGAGCGCTACCCCAATCATTTTGGCTTCTGCCTCCCAAAGAAGACGAGACCTCCTTGAGCAGTTAGGATTATTTGTGACGACCCTTGATACTGACATAAATGAAAGTCAGTTGCGAGCTGAGACCGCCGAAGCATATGCCGTGAGAATGGCCAGGGAGAAAATGATCGTAGCTCGGAATCTTTGCGATGCTGAACCCGCAATTCTGATCACGGCAGATACGATTGTAGTCTGTGATAATCGAGTCATTCACAAGCCTCGAACAAA
The DNA here is from genome assembly GCA_913048385.1 of uncultured Gammaproteobacteria bacterium. Classification (GTDB taxonomy): domain Bacteria; phylum Pseudomonadota; class Gammaproteobacteria; order Pseudomonadales; family Pseudohongiellaceae; genus UBA9145. Next base: position 19,467 of record CAJWVZ010000012.1, read on the forward strand.
AGAAGATGCCCTAGATGCCTTACTTTGTTTATCAAATCGAGAACATTCAGTATTCAGTGCGGTTATGATTACAGATGGGGAAAAAACTGAAGAAGTGCTAGTAGAATCCAAGGTGACCTTCAGAGTGATATCTGTTAACGACGCTGTTGCCTATTGGCGAAGTGGAGAGGCGATCGGGAAGGCCGGGGGATATGCCATTCAGGGTATGGGAGCGATTTTTATATCCAATATCACTGGTAGTTACAGTGGTATAATGGGTTTGCCCTTATATGAAACAGCCCTTATGTTAAAAAAATTCGATATTGACTGCATGACCGATATGAAATGACAACTGAGCAAATAGTGATCAGTCGGACCCAGTTGGGAGTGTGGAGTGCTTTGCTTCGTAACAGTAGGGTGCTTGAATTAGCGTTTGATAGGCAGGGCGAATTAATTCGAGTCGGAAATATTTATAGAGGAAAGGTAAGTAGATTATTGCCGAGTGTTAATGGAGCCTTTGTCGATATCGGTTTTTCAAGTAAGGGGTTTATTCATTCGCGCGACGTTTTGGCGCGATCTGAACTGGCGGCTGATGAGGGTCATTATGCGGAGCGACCTATTCATTTGAGTTTAAGGGTAGGAGAGTTGGTGCTGGTGCAGGTAACAAAGGAGTCTATTGGTTCGAAACCTTTTCGCCTCAGCTCAAACCTGTCACTGGCTAGTCGCAATCTTGTATACACTCCGTGGTCTGGGCGTATAGGAATTTCTAAGCGGCTGGATTCAAAGGAGGATCGTCAACGGCTTAAAAGTCTCCTAAAAAAGCTCCAAAAAAAAGAAAGTTTCTCCGATAGCGATGGATTTATCGTACGAAGTAACGGGACGGAGGCCTCAGAGGAGCAATTCATATCGGAAATGAAAAATTTGCAGTATCAGTGGAGAGAAATAGAGAAGGTCTTCAATGTTGTGAAAGGGATAGGCCTCATACATGAGAATTACTCGCGAGCAATTGAGCTGTTGAGGGATCGGTCAGGGAATGGGCCTTTCGAGGTGTTGGTGGATGATGAGGTCGTTTACGAGCAGGCTTGTGAGCTTTTTGAGGATCAGTTTATTCGACAAGAAGCTACTATAAAAAAGTATCACGGCGCGATTCCGTTATTTAAAAAGTTTGGTTTTGATCAAGTAGTTCAGAATATACAGAAACGAGTTGTTGATCTGAGATCGGGTGGTACTATAATTGTTGAAATAACTGAGGCGCTAGTGAGTATTGACGTGAACTCAGCGGGTGTTGAGCAAAAAGTTTTGCCGTCTGTCGCAAACTTAAAAATAAATCTTGAGGCTGCACGAGAAATAGCTTTTCAACTGCGTTTGCGAAACCTTGGGGGGATCATCGTTATCGATTTTATTAATATGAATTCAAACTCAGATAAAGAAAAGTTAAGAACTAGTTTTATTCATTGGCTTGAAGATGATCCTGCTAAAACGGCGGTCTATGATATTTCTGCTCTCGGGCTTCTAGAAATGTCTCGGCAGCGCTCTACGAAAAGTCTTTTTGAAACGGTTCAAGAGCGCTGCGATGTATGTGATGGGTTTGGGTTAAGGCGATCAGCGGTCGAAATCGGTGATAGTATTCCTCTCAAAATTCCTGCCGACGGCGCTTCAATTAATGATCAATAGGTAGTGCCACAGATTAGCGCAAATAGAGCTAAAAAATTGTTTTTACAAGTATTCATGAAGGATTTTATTTGCCTGACGCGAAGATTCAAGATTTGTGCTATTTTCAAAAAATCGCTTTTATAAGAGCTATGGAGCTTTTTAAATGAATCCTTATAGCCGCACAAGTGCAGTGAAAGTCGCGCGGTGGTGTGGAGCGGCTTGTCTACTCCTCTTCGTTGGGTTTTTGGGGGGCTATTTTTATATTCTTTCGATGATTCAAGACATTAAAAACGTTGAGGATAAGCTCACCGAAATAAGTGGATTGAATGTGAGTCTTCGTAGTCCAAGTCTGAGTTATCAAGATTTTAATCCGACTTTTTTCTTTCCAAATGTTGATATAACGATCGCAAATCACAGCGTTGTTCCAGAGGCTTGGGCTTCTGCCGAGAGTCTGTTGTCTCTTCAGAATGTTCGGTTACAGTTTAAGCTATTTGAAAGCTTAATTAGTCTGCGTCCTATTATTAACACCCTTTCAGTAGAAAATTTGGCGTTGGCCGTACATGAAGGTCTTCAGGATGGATGGCAGGTCAAGTGGAAAGATTTCTTTGGGAACGAAAATCTGGAAGCCGCGTATTTTCTAGACACTTTGTTAAAAGTTTCGGATCTACAAATCAAAGATGCAGACGTAAAGTTTGAACGGTTTGATAAACGCTCGGTGATGCTTCCAAACGTTAGTATTGTTATCCAAAACTCAGATGATGAGGGCTTAATGCATCTTGACGCTGAATCCCCAGCATTTGATCAGCCTATTATATTGTCTTATGAGAACCGAGGGTATGCGGAGAAAGGTTTCTCTGGTGAGTTTCATGCTAGGTTTCCAGAGGGCGATTATACTAATTTCTTTAACATGATCTCGTTAAGAGATTCTTCGTTTGACGAAATAAGCATAAATGAATTTGTCGGCGGCGCTGAATTGTGGTTAGGGCTGTGCAACGGCCATGTTTCAGATGGGATGCTTGATTATGAACTTTCAAAAGTGGTAATCGACAATGATCAAGTTAGTGAGCTTGAAAATTTAACGGCCTTGGTTTTGTTTGATAGAAATTCCTCGAATGGCACGGCAGCCAATTGGAGGGTTTTGTTTCGAGATTTTTCAATGCAGTGGGAGGAAACAATTTGGCCAGAAACAAACTTGTGGTTTTCTTATCAAGAGGAAGCCTCTGAGGCTAATTCACGGATTGATATAAGCGCAGACTCTATCGATATTGAACGCCTAATGGAATTTACTAACCGAAACTTTTCGTTCGACCCTGTCGTTCAGGAACAAGCAATTAATTTAGCCCCAAGGGGAATTTTGAGAAACTTTACTGCTCAAATAACTGACATTAGGGAGGACGATGTTCCCTCAAGTAACGCATTTATTTTGAGAATAAAAACTAACCTCGACGGTGTTTCTATCGGTTCTGCTGGCGCCATTCCTGAAGTGGGAGGGGTCACTGGTTTCTTGAGTTTAGATTATGAACCGAAACAGCAAAAATTTTTGGGCGTCGCTAGTATCGAGTCTCAGAATTTCAGCCTAGGCCTTCCAAATACCTTTAGCGAATTATGGAATTATGAATATGTAAACGGAGAAGTAGGCTTCACTGTCGATTTTTCTGACACAACTTCGATCAATATTTTAAGTAACATTGTTCATCTTCGATCCACTAATACTGCCGGGAAGCTAAAGTTCCGATCTCGCATTATTCCAAACAGGGAGCCTAATCCAGTTAACGACCTTGAGCTGGTGGTTGGAGTTGATTTGATGGATGTAGAGGATCGTTTTCTTTATCTCCCAAACGGGCCGAGGATATCAGAGAATTTGAGAAGATCGATGGAATGGGTGGGTACTGCCCTCGAGGAAGGGGTTCTTGCTGACAGTGGCATTCTCTATCGTGGCTCAACGGTCAAAGATATCGACCCAGGATTGAAAACTTTTCAGGGTTTTTATCGAATTTCTGATGGTGTTGTGAGATACGATAACGATTGGCCCTCAGTCACAAACGTCAATGGATTTGTTATAACGGCTGACGATCAAACTGATATAAAAATTGACACGGGAAAAACAAGCGGCCTTTTGCTCAGCGATACGGTTGGGACCATAAGAAAAATTGCAAACAGCACAGAGATTCAGCAAGGGGCTGGTTTGCTTAGAATCGAAGGTGTCGCTAATGGGGAGACCCAGTCCGGTCTGAAATTTATTTCTACATCACCAATGGATTTTGGGTTTAAAAATGCCATAGTTGACTGGAGTGCCGACGGGCAATTTAAATCTAGCATTGTGGTGGAAAGACCGCTAGGAAGCTCTGAATCAAACGTTGATGTTAGAGCGGAAGTAAGTATTTCAGATAATTCCCTACAGTCAACTAACTTCCCGTTGCAATTCGATAGCCTTTTCGGCGATGTGATATTTGATACCAGATATGGAGTCGAAAAAACTGAGTTAAGTGGTCTTATTTTTGAAGAGGCTATTACGTTCACACTCGACTCTGATCGACGTGTCGATAATGTTTTGTCAAATATTACCGTAAGTGCCAGCGGGGTCATGCCCTCGTTTAAGCTCAAGAGAATGCTAGGGCCAACGAGTTTTCTTGGGAGTCTCTTAACAGCTACAGAGGGCGACTTCAAATTCGATGCAGTACTTTCCTTACCTCAAAACAACATCGGTCGAGAGCCTACCTTAGAGTTAACTTCTTTTTTGAGAGGGGTCTCGCTGAATCTGCCTCCTCCATTTGGTAAATCTAAAGTGGATACTTTGATGACTAATATCAATTTTTTATTCGGCTCCACGCAACAAGCGGTGTCGGGTAAAATCGGTAATGGCGTAACATTCGACTTAAATTTAGCAGAGGGGCGCTTTAGGAATGGCGTCATAGGCGTTGGAGATACTCCTGAACGTTTATTGTCTGGCTTAAAAAACAGCACTGATGGTCTCGCGATTGTGGGACAGTTAGACAGGCTTAGCGTCGAGGCATGGCAACAGTTTTTCGACGATTTTTCAACAGACGCACTTAATTCGGAACAAAAAATCGAAGATTCTATGGCTTCCTTAGCCCAAAAATTTAGCTTTGTGGATTTAAGTGTAAATGACTTGAATGTTTATGGTGAAAAATTCTCAAATGTTAATCTACATATTGAAGGTGATCTGTATGAAAGGGCTTGGTTGATAGGACTCGATAGTCTGGACCTGACAGGGAACGTAGCCATACCGTTTGACTCGAATGAATATCTCGCGATTGATTTAGGGCGCATTGGTTTTCAAAAAGAGACTAATCTGAGTGATCGTATGTTCCCGGACTCTGATATTTTGACCGATCGAAGCGATGATCGTTTGGCACTCATTGATCCGCGCAATTTGCCAAAATTAAAATTTTCGACTCGCGAATTGTTCGTCGGAGATAAGTCATTCGGTAATTGGAAATTTACGATTAATCCAACAGAGGCTGGGGCAATTTTCACAGACTTAGTTTTTAATTTTCGAGGTCTCTCGCTAGGTGAAGAGGTGATACCTGACATTCCACCACCTCGGTTTGATTGGAGTTTTGATGAGCGGGGCCACGAGAGTCACCTGTTTGGAACACTCAGGGTTGATGATATTGCTGAGGTTCTAGTTGAGAATGGGTTTGCGCCATCGCTTGAGAGCAGCAATGGTGAGTTTGTGACTGACATTCGTTGGCCAGGCTCACCCTTGTATTTTAGTGGCGATTACTTGAGCGGCAGCATTAAAACAAAAATAGAAGATGGACGTTTTTTGCAGGGAGGAGGTGCTTCGGGCGCTCTAAAATTGATATCAATTTTAAATTTTGATGATTTTATGCGGCGATTGCGCTTCAACGATGATTTATTGCGTAGGGGTCTGGCTTACGAATCCATTGAGGGAGATTTTGTTTTTGAGCAAGGAATTGTGGATATCCAGGAGCGATTAGTCATTTCTGGACCCTCGAGTTTGTATCAGATTGCTGGAGAGGTTGACTTAAAAAATGAAACTATCGATGGAGAGATGTATCTCACTTTGCCTGTAAGCGAGAATATACCCTGGTTAGGGCTTCTGACATCAAATATACCACTGGCTGTGGGTGCGTATTTGTTCGATAGAATTTTCGGTGATGAAGTAAGTAGTCTTACAAGTGCAATATATACTCTGAACGGTAACTGGGAGGGGTTAGAGCCACAGTTTAAACAAGCTTTTGGGTCAGTAGACGATTTAGATTTTAATGGCTCAGGTGCTGCGGTTGAGTGATCTTGTATTGCGCGTGTTTTGAGTCAGGTGTATCGGTTATTTGTGATAGGATTTGTTTCGATGGGTTTATCATAGGGAAAATTCGGTGAAATTCTTAAAACTAAACGTGTTACTAGTGTTTGTCTTCAATACTATTCTTATCACAGGTTTAAATTCTCAGACAATTGAAGACGAAGCGGTGCAATGGCTTCAAGATTTTATTCGTGTTGATACGTTCAACCCGCCCGGGAATGAGATAAGAGCTGTGGAGTTTTATGCTGAGATATTCGATAAAGAAGGTATTGAATACCAATGGGCCGAAAGTGCTCCAGGAAGAGGTAATATTTGGGCAAGAATCGAGGGTGGAGATGAGCCCGGTCTGATGCTTTTGCAGCATACGGATGTCGTTCCGGCTGATCCGGAGTTCTGGACTGTTGATCCTCTCTCGGGTGATATAAAAGACGGGTATATTCTTGGTCGCGGTGCTCGTGACATGAAGGGTACTGGAGTTGCGCAATTAGCATCATTTTTAAGCTTGCATCGATCAGGACAAATTCCGAATCGAGATTTGGTTTTTTTGGCTACTGCTGATGAGGAAGCAGGAGGGTTTTACGGCGCTGGATGGATGATCGAAAATCATCCTGAAGTTTTTGAGGGAGTAGGTCTTCTAATCAACGAGGGTGGGTCTGGTAGCATCTCTGGCAATGCTATCAAGTTTGGAGTTGAAATAACTCAAAAAGTTCCTGTGTGGCTTCGGATTACCTCTACCGATACGCCGGGGCATGGCTCTTCACCGAGAGTCACCACCTCTGTCAATAGCCTCTTAGAGGCCTTAAGTTTAATTAAGAATAACCCGTTTCCTCCAAGGATCATTCCGTCAGTAGATACATACTTTAAAGGTCTTGCGGACGCGATGGGGAGTGATGATTGGGCGGAAGCGTATTCAAATATGTCTGAAGCTATAAAAGATCCACAATTCTTGCCTGAGCTGCAACGATTTCGATCCGGGCATCATGCTTTGACGAGAGACACTTGCTCGATTACGCGGCTGAGCGGCTCGAGTAAAATAAATACTATACCGCCAGAGGCATGGGCTGAGCTTGACTGTAGGATGTTGCCGGACCGGCCATCTTCCGATTTCATAAAGGAAGTTGAAAATCTGATATCCGGGACGGGCGTCGATTTAGAGGTCATTATGGCATTCACTCCGGCTATATCGGATACCAATTCAAAACTGTTTGAATCAATAACAAATGTTACGGGGGAGCTTTATCCAAATTCGAAAGTTTTGTCTGCAGTAAGCACTGGTTTTACAGATAGCCATTTCACGCGCGACCTTGGTATTGTCAGCTATGGATTTGACCCCATTATAACGCAAAGCGGAGAGCCCACCGGAGTGCATGGGAATGATGAGCGTATTCCGGTGGAGGCCTTTCGTAATGGGGTCGCCGACTTGTGGTCCATCGTAAGAAATCTTATTTTTGACTGAAAACATGGTTTGATAATGGAAACCATTCCGCAAAAAAATTCACGATCTGATGATAAAATTGTTGCTGCTGTGATCCAGATGGTCAGCGGTTCAGATCTAGAAGAAAACCTTAAGAGTGCTGAGGATTTAATAACTGAAGCAGTCAGTGAGGGCGCTACACTGGTCTTGCTTCCTGAAGTGTTTGCCGTTCTCGAGTCTGGAGAAATTGGTCGAAAAAAAATGCTGTTATGCGCTGAAGACTATTGCGATGACGGTGACGAGCCAATCACTTTTTTACAACAGTTTTTGTCTGATCAGGCGTTGCGGCACTCCATAACACTCGTCGGCGGTACGATACCACTGAAGTCTCGCCCTCTTGTTAATTCTTACGAGTTTCTTGGCAGTAAAAAACCAATTGTTGAGTTGATAAGAACATCTACGATTGAGAATAGGCCATATCTTTCAGACGGGCGTGTTCGGGCGTCTTGTTTGGTTTACTCCCCAGACGGAAGCTGCATAGCAAGGTACGATAAAGTACATTTATTTGATGTGCGAGTGAGGGATAAGCAAACTGAATATTCAGAATCGCTTAGTTATGAGGCGGGAGACTCGTTAGTCTGTGCAGATACAAACGCGGGTCTTATAGGCCTTAGTATTTGCTACGACATAAGATTTCCTGAGTTATATAGGCGCTTGTTTGTAATGGGAGCGAAGATCTTGACGATTCCGTCAGCTTTTACGAAAGTAACTGGAGAAGCGCATTGGCTAACTTTGTTGCGAGCTCGGGCTATAGAAAACCAATGCTTTGTCCTCGCGGCTGCTCAGGGGGGGACTCACTCTGGTTTAAGGGAAACCTTTGGTAGGTCTGCTATAGTCGATCCATGGGGTGAGGTTTTGACTTGCTTGGAGACAGGTCCCGGGTGTGCTGTTGCCATGCTAGATTTCCCTCGTTTAGAAGAGGTGCGCGCCAGTATGCCAATATACAACCATATGGTTTTGAATTAGTTTGGATTTTTATTTTAAAACCACAGAACTTTGCCGTAGGCGATAATCTTTATGTTTAATATTGAGTTTAAAGTGAACAAAGTATTCGTCACCAATCTTTTGGCGTCCTCTTTGGTGTTTATCGGCTTTTTGCTGGAGGGAGACATAAAATCTGTTGTTCTTGACGCTGGGTTTTTTGCTTTATCCGGCAGCATAACGAATTGGTTGGCGATTTATATGCTTTTTGATCGAGTCCCTGGTTTCTACGGGTCTGGAGTAATACCTTTGAGATTTGAAGAATTCAAGATTGGAATAAGACATTTGATCATGGCCGAATTTTTTGATCGTTCTGATTTGGGAATTTTTTTTAGCCAGGAAGGGTCAGTTCAGCGGGATTTAGGTGACAAACTATCGAATATTGCCGATGGCCTTAAATTGGAGGAAGCATTTAACAGCTTGCTAGATGTCATCATGAACTCGTCATTTGGTTCAATGTTGGGAATGCTTGGTGGAAGGGATGCCTTGATTCCTTTGCGAGAGCCTTTTATGGAACGAATGAAAGGATTCTTAAATAAAGAACTCAGCGATCCGGAATTTCAGCAAGGTATAAAAGAATCAATTAAATCCAGTTTTAATGACTCGTCAGTGCGAGAAAAACTTGCCGCTCTAATTGACGCAAGACTCAATGAAATGACTCCGGAAATGGTAAAAAATATAATCCAGAGCATGATTCGCAAGCATCTGGGATGGCTCGTTGTTTGGGGCGCGGTGTTCGGCGGTTTGATTGGAGTCACCCTTTCACTGTTGCAATTACTTGCTTAGATTAAAACTTTTTTGTATTATCTCGATCCTAAAGATTCGCCAGCGTGAAATGTTTTGAGAGGCGTTTTTACTGATAGTTTTGTTGCATTTAAAGCTGTCTGTCGAACTTTTTTTCGTATCTTTCTTTACAAAAGAGTATTCCAGAATAACTTGGTTCTGACTAAGTGAATCAATTAGGTTTTTATGAAATCTTTGAAGTTCTTCAAAATTTATTAATTAGAGAAAAATTATGGCCCGACCAGTCGAATTTAACGAGCATAAAGTACTCACAAGTGCGATGGAGCAATTTTGGAGAGATGGATTCGAGGCTAGCTCAGTCCAAAAGTTGCTTGATTGCACCGGTATAAATCGTGGCACTTTATATAATTCTTTCGGGGATAAAGAAACTTTTTTTAAGTCTTGCGTTGATCATTACAATAAATTAGTCGGGACTCAAATTGAGGCTTCCCTCAAGAATCTGAACTTGAAGGATTGGGATGCGATAGCAAAATTTTTCGAAATTTCTTTTGTTGAAGTTTCTAACAAACATCGTGGCATGGGATGTTTGCTCGTTAATACATTCTGTGAAAGCATTAATTATGATAAGGAGATGAGGAAAATAGCTAGGTCTTCGTTTGCTGCAATACGTAAACCGCTGCTGGAACGCTTAAGCGGAGCAAAAAAAGCGAAGAAACTGACGAAAGGAGTCACAGCGGAGTTTGCAGCTGATGTTTTGATGAACTCTTTGCACGGTCTTCGTGTCAATTCTCGCGATGGAAAAAGCTCTAAGCAATTGATTGAGATAGCAAAATTTTCTATATCAAGCCTTCAGCGTTAGTTTTTGCATCTTTAGCTTAGGTTGTTATACTTTATCTGGTTAAATAAAATTAATGTTTGGAATTAGTTATGAAGAAGATTGCCGGAAAGCGAAAGGCTGACGATACAGCGATCGACCTAACGCCAATGCTAGATGTGGTGTTTATACTCTTGATTTTTTTCGTTGTGACTGCGACTTTTTTGTCTGAAACTACAATCAACGCGGCAAGTAGTGAGAACAACGAGAATGACGAGCCACCACCAGATACAGATAAAAAGAATATTCTTTTTGAAATCGGCCCTAACGATGAAATTATATTGAATGGCAATCCACGACCGATCATTCAAACTCAAATTCGTTCCAATATTGACCAGCTGAAGGCGGAAAACCCCTCAGCTTCGGTAATAATCCAGCCCAACAACTCCTCAAGCGTTGCGATTATGGTTTCCATTATGGACGCGGCCCGGCAGGCTGGTATGACGGCAATCTCCATTGTAGAACCGAGAAGTTAACGGTCTTTTTGAAACAAACGCTATGGCTCTCGAACGCATCACTCACGTGGTGCGTTTTTCGTTGCGGTATAACATTTCTTTGTTTTGTTTAGATCTAATGTCAACAGGGGTCTTGTGTTGTGATTAATCGTTGGGATGAAAAAAAAGCAATACAATATGTTGCTGAGAATCCGGTTTTAGGTTTACGAGTTTACAGTTCTCGACTTCTTGGAGAGGAGTCTAAGTTGGTGCTTCACGGAGGTGGTAATACCTCTCTTAAAGGATTAACGGTGAATATTTTTGGTGAGGAGGTGGCTACGCTTTTTGTGAAAGGTTCAGGGTCTGACTTAAAAACAATTGAGTCAAAGGGTTTTCCTCCGGTAGACCGTGAACGATTACTCCGTTTAGCTGAGTTACCGGCACTCACTGATAGTGAAATGATGCGTGAATTGAGATTAGCGTTGCTTGAACCAACAGCCCCAACGCCCTCGGTAGAGGCGATAATGCATGCCCTTATTCCGTTGGATTATGTAGATCACACCCATTCAGATGCAGTGGTTACACTTAGCAATACTCGAACAGGAGAAACTCGTCTGAGGGAGTTATACGGGGACGAGGTTCTAATTTTACCGTATGTCATGCCAGGATTCGTTCTTGCTAAGCAAATTGCTCGGGTTGTCCTTGAGAATGATTGTAGCCATCTGAGAGGAATAGTGCTTCTGCACCACGGCATAATAACTTTCGCAAACTCGGCTAAAGAGAGCTATGACGAAATGATCTCATTGGTGACTATGGCTGAAGAAGCACTATTGCAGGGTATCAGCAGTATACCCGATGAATCATCAGAGATGTCTCTGTCAGCTGAGGTTTTATCCGAGGATATTTTAAATGTCGCTAGAATTCGGAAGTCGGCAGGAGAAAAGTTTGAAGCTCCTATCTTGGTTGCTCTTCAACATAATGAGAACGTGTTGGCACTGGCCTCCGAAACGAATGTTGCGGATTTGATTCAAAAAGGGCCCCTAACGCCGGATCACACGATTCACACGAAGCCTTTCGGTGCATGTTTTGATTTTTCGGATGGGTTTACTGATTTTGGTTTTGAGTCGTTTGAGACTTTTTATTGTAACTATTTCTCCTCAAATGCATCAGGCGAGCATCAAAGACTTGATTTAGTGCCTAGATTTGCCGCGTATAAAGGTAGAGCCGGCTTAAAGGCATTAGTTACGTTGGCCCCAACGGTCTCTCAGCTAGGTATTGTTTCTGATATCGTTGAACACACGGCGAAAGCAATTCTGAATGGTGAGCTATTGGGTGGCTGGTGTCCATTATCTCATTCGGATCTTTTTGATGTAGAGTATTGGGAATTAGAGCAAGCGAAAGTAAAAAAAGATAAAGACGTAAAATCAACTGGCGAATTTACAGGCCGTGTAGCGTTAGTGACCGGTGCGGCTTCTGGTATCGGATTGGCGTGCGTAAACTTGCTTGTGAGCAAAGGCGCTGCCGTACTGGCTGTCGACAAATCGGAGGACATACATAATGCTTTTAAATCTCCCTCTGTGTTGGCTTATCAGGGAGATTTGACGGAACCTTCGGTGATAACCGGTTGTGTGGAAGCTGCAGTTAAAGCTTTTGGAGGCATTGATATATTAGTAAGTAATGCCGGAAACTTCCTGAAAAGCGCTAACATCGAATTACTAGAGGACAGTATTTGGGAATCTTCGCTGGACATTAATCTCACTTCGCATATGAAACTTTTGCGTGAATGTGTGCCTTTCTTGAGGCTTGGTTTCGACGCGGCGGTTATATTTGTGGGCTCAAAAAATGTGGCGGCTCCAGGACCAGGCGCTGTAGCTTACTCGGCCTCAAAAGCAGGCCTAAGTCAGCTTGCCAGGGTCGCAGCGCTAGAGCTAGGGGAAGATGCAATAAGGGTTAATACGATTCACCCAAATGCGGTTTACGATACAGGCCTCTGGGATACGAAATTGTTAAAGTCACGTGCTGAACACTACAGAATGAGTATTGATGATTACCGCCGGTCTAATGTGCTTAAAACTGATATAGCGTCGAGCGATGTGGCGACTGCCATTTTGGCTTTTGCGGGCCAGGATTTTTTGAAGACCACGGGTGCACAAGTTCCTGTCGATGGTGGAAATCAGAGAGTAATATGAAACCGATTGAGGATATTGAATCATCGAGAATCTAAATACATTTCAGAGTATACAATACGATGAAGATAAAGATTACCTGAAAATTATAGATCAAACAAAACTGCCCTTTCATAAAGTATTGGTTGCCTTGAACTCGATCGACGACATTTGCAGTGCGATCACATCGATGCAGGTTAGAGGCGCTCCATTAATTGGGTTGACTGCTGCATATGGTCTCTACTTCTCATTTCGTGAAAATAGCACCTGGGATGCTTTTGAGAAAGCCAGTAGTCGTTTGATTAGCACAAGGCCTACAGCTGTTAATATTCGTTGGGTCATTGAAAGAGTCAGGGGTCATCTTAAAGATTTTGAAGAAAAATCTTTAAAAAATGAAGCGCTGCTTTTTGCTAACAAGCTTGTTGAAGAGGATGAGAAAATATGCAAAATGATCGGCCATTTTGGCGCACGAGAGCTTAGAAGACTGTGGGACAAAAAATGTAAAAGGGCAACACTAGCGGGGAAACCACTTCCTAGTGCGTTGAACGTATTAACACATTGTAACGCTGGAATGCTTGCGTCTTCAGCCTGGGGAACTGCACTTTCCCCAATTTACCAGGCGACAGAATTTATTCCGGTCCATGTTTGGGTTGACGAGACAAGACCTCGAAACCAAGGGGCTTCATTGACCTGTTGGGAGCTTATACAGCATGATATCGACCATACTCTCATTGTTGACAATGCTGGTGGTCACCTTATGCAGCAAGGTTTGGTGGATTGTTGTATTGTTGGAAGCGATAGAGCTACAGCCAGCGGTGACATTTTTAACAAAATTGGTACGTATTTAAAAGCGCTGGCAGCGCGGGATAACGGGATTCCTTTTTATGCCGCAGTTCCAATATCTACTATTGATTATGATGTAACTGATGATTACCAAGAGATTGTTATAGAGGAGCGTAGTGGTGAAGAGGTGAGAAAAATTTCGGGACTAGATCATGAAGGTATTGCGCGAACTATTTTAATTGCGCCGCCTGATGCAAAAGTAAGTAATTTTTCCTTTGATGTTACTCCTTCGAGATTGGTGACTGCGATTTTCACTGAAAAAGGCCTTGTCGAACCGAATGTAAGAGCGATGAGAAATCTAATAAATAGTTGAGTTAACCAGGAGGCCAGTTTAATTTTCGACCCCCAAGAATGTGCAGGTGCATGTGAAAAACTGATTGCCCTCCGTCTTCTCCAGTGTTGACTACGTACCTAAATCCGTTCTCTTTTAATCCTTGTTCCGCTGCAATTTGGTTGGCTTTTAAAATAAGGTGTCCCATCAAATCAGCATCCTCTGGTCTAACACATGCGATCGTCGTGATGTGTTTTTTTGGTATGACGAGAATATGAGTGGGTGCGATTGGGTTAATATCGTGAAATGCGCAAACTCTATCGTCTTCGAATACCATTTTCGACGGGATTTCACCTCGTATAAGTTTACAAAATAAGCAGTCATCTGACATAGTTGAGGATAACCTTCTAATTGAGGGTGTGTTTTCTAAAGATTCTACCTTAAAATTTTAGAAAAACGCACCAAGCCTGAGTGAGTAAATGAATAATAATCATTGGTTTTTTACTGGTTTTTCGAGGTTTCTTTCGATTTCTTTTTTTTGTTTTCTTTTAGTGCCCCTCATTGTTCAATATCAAAGCGAGGCTATGGCAGCGACTGAGAATAATCCAGCCCCTAAATTGTATAGTTATAGAATAGTTGATCGCTTTCCTCAGGATATCAAATCCTTTACTCAAGGCTTGAAGTTTGTTGATGGGTCTATCTATTTAGGCGCTGGCAAACGCGGTTATTCGGGCCTGACACAGGCCAGACTTGCAGATGGCTATGTCGAAAAACAAGTGAAGTTGGACGATCAGTATTTTGGAGAAGGGATAGAGATAGTAGGTAATCAAATTTTTCAACTCACGTGGAAGGCAAATAAAGTCTTTGTTTTTGATAAATCAACGTTCGAAATGACAGATTCCTTTACTAACCCAACCGAGGGGTGGGGTCTCGCCTACGACGGTGTTAATTTGTTGCTGAGTGACGGTAGCTCAACAATAAGGAGAATGGGTACCGAAGATTTTTCCTATGTTAATGAGTTCGAAGTTACCCTCGCTGGGGTGCCGGTCCGAAATCTTAATGAACTTGAATATATTGCGGGCGAGCTCTGGGCCAATGTATGGCAGACGAATTATATTGTTCGAATAGATCCCGTTACCGGGAATGTACGTTCAATTATTGATCTTTCGGGTCTCGAACAGCGCACGCGGAGAAATGGAGTCGACGCAGTACTGAATGGGATTGCGTGGGATGATGTTAACGAACGATTATTTGTTACTGGCAAATATTGGTCTGACTTGTTTGAAATAGAGTTAGTTGAGACAGGTAAAACGTTTCCACAATGATTGAGCAGCTATTTTAAAAATGAAATTTAATTTGAAGTTTCTGACTTTATCATTGCTCTTAATTTTTTTTTCTGGATGTGAATCTTGGAAATTCTATTCTCAAGCTTCTTTAGGGCAAATTGATATTCTAAGTAGGAGCGAGGACATAACTCGTTTATTAGCAGGTCAGCAGACGCCCAAATTAATTCGGTTAAAGCTTGAAAAAATATTAGAAATTCGAGCGTTCGCTTCAGAAAAGCTTAATCTTCCCGTCGGTGATAATTTCTCGGAATATGTGTCAATCGATGGACGTCATGTTCTATGGAATGTATATGCGAGTCCGCGATACTCACTATCGCCTTTAAGTTGGTGCTTTCCCTTTGCCGGCTGTGTAACGTATCGGGGTTATTTTGATGAGATAGATGCTCGACAGTATGCTAGAGGTCTTGAGGAGAAAGGATTCGATACTTATGTTGGCGGTGTGCGTGCCTACTCTACGCTTGGATGGTTTGATGATGTTGTGTTAAGTACCGTGCTGCAACAGAGTGAAGAGGAGCTTGCAGCACTGATCTTTCACGAGCTTGCCCATCAAGTCGTTTATATTCCTGGGGATACTCAATTTAACGAGGGGTTTGCGACGACAGTGGAGCAAGAGGGATTGCAACTTTGGTTGGCTGAGAAAAACTCTGCCAGTTCAAGTGTAATACTTAGTCGCGCCAAGGAGGCTGCTGAAAGAAGGACAGATTTTGTATCGTTAATTTTGGAAACGCGGGAAATTTTACGAGAAGTTTATGAGAGTGGTATGGAGAAGGAAAAGATGGAGGAAAGAAAGCGAATCATCCAAAAAGAATTGCGAATTAAGTACCAAAGCATGAAAGAAGGCTGGGGTGGGTACAGTGGATATGATAATTGGTTTTCGGACGGGCTAAACAATGCACAGATTTCCACGGTTGCGTCATACAATAACTTTGTCCCGGGCTTCAAATCAATTTTCATACAAGAAAATGGCGAGTTTTTAAACTTTTATGAGCGGATTGACGAGTTGTCTAAAAATAGCAAGGCAGCTCGAAACGCTTTTTTAAATGTTCCTATGCTTGATTGAGTTATGTTTCCAAAACATTCTTTTGACTACAACGCTGGCTAAGCAGGAATGTTTGTTAACTCAATTGTCGGTAAGGGACTTGATTCGCTGACCACCCGGCCAATTATTTGGGCCTTTAAATACCCTGCTTCGTTTATTAGGTTAAGCGTTTCATCTATTCGTGCATTCGGTATGCTTGCTAAAAGGCCGCCAGCAGTTTGTGGATCAAATAACAGTTCGTAAAATTTATCGTTTTTGAAAGCATCTCTGTTAGTAATTGAGATTTCCGAAGCTTTATTGCTGTTGTGCAACGAACTAAAAACTCCATTTTTGATGCATTCCAAAGCTCCATTTAGAATGGGAATCCTGTTCAGGAAAATTTCTACGTTAGTCTCACTCGCTTCAATCATCTCGACGAGATGGCCTGCTAATCCGAAACCGGTGATGTCGGTGCAAGAGGTTGCACTCATCGAAGAAAAAATCTCAGAGGCCGCTGAGTTACCGGTCAACATCTCATCCAAGGCTGCTTTCACCCAGACGTGTTTTGCTTTTGACCGCATGTCTGCGGCAAGGAGTGTTCCCGAGCCGATCGGTTTGGTTATAATGAGTTGATCTCCTGCCTTCATACCTCCTTTTTTCATAAGGGCTTCGCCCGAAGCAAACCCATTGACAGCAAGCCCTAGCTGCATTTCGGAGGTTTCGGCAGTATGCCCTCCGACTAGGGACACGCCATTTTCTTCCAGTGTCGCGACGCACCCTAGCATGATTTCATTTAACATACGTTTGGTCATCGATGAGCTTGCCATTGGTAACCCGACTGAAGCTAAGACTGAATGCGGTTTCGCACCCATGGCGTATATGTCGCTCAAGCAATGATTGGTAGCTATTCGCGCGAATAACCAGGGGTCGTTTATAAAGCTGCTTATTTGGTCAATGCTTTGGATTAATTTCCGATTGTTCTCTAATGATATGATCGAGGCATCCTCGATGCCGTTGTGTATGATTTCAGGTTTAGGAGTGATCGGCAAATTGCTGAGAACACTTGATAAAATGTTTCCGTCAACTTTTGCTCCACAACCGGCGCACCGCATGGCATGATTTTTCAGGTCTTTTGTTTCATTTTGAGAAAGCATTCCCACTGAAAGATTTAGTTCAATTTTCATTTCGGGTAACTTGGTGTATTTGTCGAGAAATTTTCTATCGATGAAGGTCTTCAGCATCCATGCCCCTTTATTCTTCATCGCCAGAGGCCCTCTCGTCGCAATCGCCCTCTTATTTGACATTGAGAGTAAAGCTAAAGCATGGTTTTGGGGTTTGTACGCTCTAAGTTTTCTACCAGTGATGTACCTGTAAATATTCTCAGCGAGCGGTTTCCCTTGACGTACAGCGTAAACCCCTGACTTCGGAAGATCGGTGCCCACTATTGAAGCTGCATCCCCAGATGCAAAAACATGAGAGTGGCTCACGGATTGCAGGAAGTTATTAACTTGAATAAAACCGGACGGGTCGCATTGTAGGCCATCGTTATTGGGCCAAGCCTGCATGCTTGCTCCGGTGGCTACAACACATACGTCGCTGTGATAAGTTTTTCCCGTAGCGCTTGTTACTCGGCCCTTTTCGATATTTTCAATCCGTTCGCGAACAATTATTTTGACGCCATATTTTTCTAGTTCTGTATGCACAATGTGTGAGGCCTTTAAATTGTGCCGCGCAAGCAAACGTGTTTCTGCGGTAATTACCGAAATGCATAAAAGCTCTTGCAGGTTCTTTTTTGGTCTGAGTTCTGTTGTTAGCCTTTTGTGAATTGCAAAAGCGAGCTCAACACTGGCAGGACCTCCGCCAATTATTACAAAATTACATTTTGTACCGCCTTCTGCCTGTTTGATGACCATGGGTAAAATTGAATCCCATCGTTTTATAAAGTGATTAAGCGGTTTGACAGGAATAGCATTCGCCGATGCACCAGCGATTTTAGTAATATTTGGTTTAGATCCAATGTTGATTGAGATGAAATCGAAATCCATCACCGGCCGATTATCGAGAGAAATTAGACGATTTTCAAAGTCTATGGAAGTTACGGCTTGTTCAATAAGGCGCGCGCCAGCAAATTGGACTAACGGTCTCAGATCTAACTGCATCTCGTCAATGGAGCTATGACCGCTGATATAATTTGGCAATGCGCCAGAATAGGGAATTACTACCTCAGCAGTTATTACCGTGACCGTTAAGCCCGGCAATGGGTCCATGCCGAGTCGTTTTAGGACTGCAAGATGGCTGTGTCCTCCACCTATTAGCACTAGATGCTTAATGATGGGGGTCCGTGACATATTTTTCATTAAAAGAGTGATCCAGTAGCTGATTGGTAAGCCATCTTACTGCTTTTTTGTGGATGAAGCATACGGTCAAAAAAGAAAAACACAGAGCCTATCTCTTTAAGAGGTGGCCTTGAGTTCTATAATTATTGATTGTCTTGTTATAATCTAAGATGATTGAAGTCTAATGGCGATATATTGTGGGGGACTAGAATCATGAATTTATCGAAAGTAAGTAAGAGCGGCTTATTAACTTATTTGATTTTTAGCGGCGTTAGTGCGAGCGCCCAATGGAGTTTAGATAACGAGACCTCAGTTTTAAGTTTCGTGACGGTCAAGGCTGAGCACATAGCAGAAGCTCACACATTTACCTCTTTAAACGGTAGCTTGGGAGAGGATGGGAAATTGAGCGTGGAAGTTCAATTGGCGAGTGTCGATACGTTGATTCCGATTCGAAATGAGAGAATGAGGGACATGTTGTTTGAAATTGATTTGTTTCCCGTTGCCGCGCTGAGTGCGGAAATTGATTTGGAAGAGTTGTCATCGCTCGGAGCAGGTGGATGGGTGGATCAGGAAATTCCCTTAACTTTGGTTCTGCATGGAAATACTGTCGGGATGGACGCAGCTGTCCGCATAACACAATTAGATGGTGGTTACTCGGCAAGTTCGTTGACCCCGCTCATTTTGTCGGCTGATAGTGTCGGTTTGGCAGCGGGTGTTGAAAAGCTGCGTCAAGTAGCCGGTCTGCCAAGCATCAGTCGGTCGGTGCCAGTCAGTTTTAATGTAACGTTTCGTGAAGAAAATGGTGGGTCATAGCGTTTTGTCTTGCAGCTAAAGAAAGCGGTCGTTACGATTGTGGGGTAGCTGGCATACGACGAAATGTCTTATTTTGTCGACATCGATGAGCGCTATGTGAGCAGGTCAGGATTAAAACAAGAATCACTTCATAATGGTTTTTAGATAGATAGGGGTTTTGTCAGTTTGGTCTCTTTCATGGGTTCGGGTTTATCAGGGATGAGTTGAGAAAATCCGAGAGAACATAGTGCGATTATTGCTCCTACCAGAAATACAGCACTATTATTAAAGACCCAAACGGCGCCTAAGATCGCGGGTAATACCACTGCCGCAATATGGTTTATTGTGAAACTAATGCTTGACGTTGCAGCGATGTCCTCTGGCGCTGCGATCTTTTGGAAATAGGTTTTGATTGCAATTGCCAGCGCGAAAAGAAGATGATCAAAAAGGTAGAGTATTAAAGCGAAACTGATATTTTCTACGAACGCGTAACTTAAGAATATCAAAACTAGCCCAGAATACTCGAGTGTTAAAGCTCGTCGCTCACCTATTTTTGTTATCAGTTTACCTAGTTTTGGCGCGATCCAAAATGTAAGAACAGAATTTATCAAAGTAAGAAGAACCATGTTGGCTACAGGAAAATCAAATTTCTCCACTAACAAAAATCCGGCGAATACCACGAAAATTTGTCTTCTTGCGCCCGCTAAAAAAGTGAGTAGATAGTAAAGCCAATAGGTTTTTTTCAGAAACAACGTTTTTCTTTGCTCAACCTTATTTGAAAATTTGGGGAAGTTAAAAAAACATAGGACAGCCAGCACTGCAGTAAAGGTGCCGGCGCTTATGTAAATAAGACTGTAGTTTACGCTGAATCGGGCAAGGTAAATATAAAGGGTTCCTAGCACTAAGAAATTGCAAAGGGATTTAGCACTCAATAATTGTCCCATGACATGAGGGGCTTCTTTAATAGAAAGCCATTGAAGGCTGAGTGATGTTTGAAGTGTTTCTAAATAATGAAATCCAATTGACATGACCACGGTTGAAAAATAAAGCCATGTCGCACTTGGGTATACTGCTGTTATCGCTGTACCAAAACCAAGTGTAAAGAGGGCTACGAGAGCGAAAAATTGCTGGCGCAAAATTAACATTATCCAAACGGCTGTAAAAGCAAGAAATCCAGGAACTTCGCGGAGGCTTTGCAAAATCCCAATTTGCTCGCCTGAAAAATGTACTCGTTCAACAACAAAGTTGTTTAGTAAAACTTGCCAAGTTGCGAAGGCGACTGTATTCCCTATTGCGAGCAGAAAAAGCAATGTTATTGGGTCGCTCAACTGGGTCTTAAAAGGTTTCCTCATATGGTTTTTGCCGCTCACGGCACTCGACGGAGAATAATGGGCTATAATCATATCACCCAACCTTATGTCTTTGGAAAGCTAAACGGAGTTTATCTGCGTGCAAAAAGGAAAGGCTCGTTTTAGTTCTTCAATCACTCTTTTTGCAGGGTCTGAAGCGAAAATTAAGATCGAAGAGGATGGTTTGACTCCGAGTTTATTCGATTCCTTGGTTGGGGCTTCAGGTGGCCCAAAATGGTTCGTGCTATACGAGCTTGATCGTTATCTCGCTGGAAGTTTTTTTTCCGATAGATTAACAGGGGTGGGAGCCCCCCTAAAAACATTGGGTTCGTCGGCGGGAGCATGGCGCATGTGTTGTTATGCCATGGCCGAGCCGACTTTGGCTCTTGAGCGCTTAGCCTCTCGCTACAGCGAGGAGGTCTATTCAGAGAACCCCTCTAGAAAAGAGGTAACGGAAAAAGCTAGAGAGATGCTAATCGAAGTATTAGGATCGTCTGGGGTAAAAGAAGTCGTTGCTAATTGCCAAGTAGCCTCTCATTTAGTAGCCGCCCGAAGCCGTGGGTTTGGCTCTTCAAAATTCCTAGGTGCTCAGTTAGCTCTAATTTTGTTGAGTGCGCTTGGGAATTTGTTTAATCGACGGGCTTTGTCGTTTTTCTATGAGCGAACTATTTTCTGCACTAGTTCTCTAAGTAGAGACCGATATGAATGCAAAGATTTAGCGACAGCTCGCGTTCCCCTTACTGAGAATAATCTAATCGAGGCTCTAATGGCGACTGGCGCGATACCATACATATTAGAGGGGGTTCGAGATATTGCAGGCGCGAAGAAAGGCTTGTTTTGGGATGGTGGAATAGTGGACTATCATTTTGATTGCCCTCTGAATGAGGGAGATGCTTTGACATTGTACCCACATTACAGTTCGAATTTTGTCCCCGGGTGGTTCGATAAAGCATTACCTTGGCGCCGCGTTAAAGAACTCAATTATAATAAAGCTTTAATGGTTTGCCCGTCGTTCAATTTTTTGAGAACTTTGCCTTTTGGCAAGGTTCCTGATCGAAAAGATTTTGAGCAGTTGAGGGCGTCAGAGAGGATAAAGTATTGGAAAAAAGTATTGGCTGAAAGTGTGCGCCTTGCTGAAGACTTCCACGAAATCGTAGAGTGCGGTCTAACTTATGAAATGATTCGGCCCTTTTCAGCGCGATCGAGATAGAGTTTCTGTTTAAACTAATCGTAGAAAAAAGGTGGTAATTGTGGATAAAAAAAAAGGTGGCCCAGTTCCGGAAGACTTTGGGGTTTTAGGAGAATTTCAGCATTGGGAGGGTGATCCTGCCGAAGACTGGATCGGTCCTTTTTTCTTCAGAATGGAGGGAGATAACCCAATAACTGCCTTTCGGATAAGATCCGAACACTGCAACGCTCATGGAACTTTACATGGAGGTATTATGATGGCTTTTGCAGACTATACTCTCTGTCTTGGAGCAAATCGCGGTTCAAATTCGCAGAGTGTTGTTACTGTGACTTGCAATAACGAATTTGTTGCTCCAGCTGCTGATGGAGAGCTAGTTGAAGGAAGGGGAGATGTCGTAAAGAGAGGCCGTTCCTTGGTTTTTGTACGAAGTACCTTATCTGTAGGTGAACGTGCTATTTTAGTAAGTAGTGGTGTTATAAAATTATTCAAATCCTAAAGCCGATATATTCTAGATGCGGTATCTTTGAACAAAGACTGTTTCTCAGTTTCCGAGTACGGTGCGGCAATTTTCTTGAAGGCATTCCACAACACGTCGTAACTCACCGATAATCGATCCACAGGAAAATTACTCTCGAACATGCAGCGTTCCGGTCCAAAACAATCGATCATATACCCGTAGTATTTTTCCTGCACAGCCTTGAACTCATCAGATGTCGGAGGCCTCTCTTGTGCATGCCATCCGAACCCGTTGTCCGGCATAGCCAGGCCGCCAAGTTTTGCCACAACATTTGGACATTTTGATATTTCGAGTATGTCTTTCTTCCATCGATCATAGATTTCATCAACCTTATAGCGATGTCTGCCCACACCTAACGGGGTTCCGAAATGATCAAGTATCATAGTGCACTGAGGTACAGAGCGAGCCAGTTCTAGAAAACTTCGGTTTTGATGGTGATAATGCCAGCAATCGAATGTGAGGCCTTTGTCCGCAAGAATTTTAATACCATCGCGGAAGGAGTTTTGTGCATAAAGGTCTAGGGGCGCCATCCCTGGAATCGTTAATTCTTCCGGTTCTTTATCTGAAGCCGCTGCGTGGCGAATGCCTTTAAAGCGTTTTCCGCTAATCGATTTGTGAGCCTCCAATAGCTCTTCGAGTTTATCAGGATCCGTACCGGCCAATGTTAAGTCTGCATGAGCAACAATACCTGCAATTTCAACACCTCCACTGTCCTCGCTTTCATTCGCGATCTGCTCAACTGCACGAGTTTCCCCAAGTGGCTGCAAATAATCTGGCGCGTTTTTGTCATAAAACGCATGGCATTCGATAAAAACAGTTTTTTTGACCTTGTGTCCTAGGTCTGTATCTCGCTGTAAGTCTGCTAAAAGGTAATCTTTAGCAAAACGTTTTCGCCATAGATGATGGTGTGGATCCACAATTTCGCGGTGCGGATCGATGATTTCTTCTTGAACTTGTGCAAGCCACTGTTCACTGTTCGCTGTTACAAGTATTGGCATAACATATCCTTGGCTTTGCAGTTGAATTATACTTAGGACTCTTTATTAAATCATAATTTCGGTCTGCGATAATGATTTTCGTCGCTTGGTATAATTATCAAGTTACTGGGATCGTAGCAGTTCAATATGCGTTTCGTGGAAAAGGTAGAAAGGGTCATGGAAACTCCTGCGGTTGTAATATTTGCTTATCTAGTTTTTTTTGTTGTCGTGGGTTTATATATTAATCGCAGTAATCGAAACTCATCTGATTGGGCGGTCGGCGGTGGAACCCTAGGGATCGGAATGCTTGCAGCCGGCCTTGCTGGAACTCGTATCGGGGGTGCAGGGACTTATGGAGTGGCAGGTGACGTCATTACTGAAGGGATCGGCGCAATGTGGTATGGCGTTAACTCTTTTGCCGCGCTTTTCATTGTGGGATTATTTTTTGCGATCCCATATCGTAAACTCAAGCTTTCGAGCGTGGGAGAGGTTTTTGATCGACGTTTTGGGTCTCGGCGATGTCAATCTCTCTCCAGCTTATGCGTGCAAGCAGAATATCTAGTCGTGAATATTATTGAGCCTTATGTCATCGCGACAATCATCAGTGGTGTCACGGGGTGGCCATTCGGAGTTGGGATTATTATCGGCGGAGTGATTATTGTTGTGTTTACCATCACCGGTGGTCTAAGGGGTACCGCTATTACTAATATAGTCCACTGCGCTGTGATTATATTTGGACTAGCCGCTGTCGGGTATGTTGCTACGGATAACTTGGGGGGTTGGGAGTCCGTTGTTTTGCAGTCCGAAGCCGTGTTGGAAGCTTCAGGCAAAGATATACCATCTTGGTGGAGTTATACAGGAATCGGCTGGGCCACTATTATTGCGCTGTTTATTTCGGCAACTATTCACTCACCAGCTGCCTCAGTTTACGCAAACTACGCAAGTTCAGCTGCGAAGCAAGAGTACCTCATTCCAGGATTTTTTATCGGAGGCGTTATTGCTGCAATGATGCCGTTTGTGGCTGGGGTGTTGGGGATCCTAACCATGGTCAGTTATGGAGCTGAAGCAGGTTTGTCTGGGTATTTAAATATAGCGCAGCTAGCTATTGATACGGGACCTTTGTTGGGTGGCATCGCTCTGGCCGCAGTCCTAGCTGCAGTGATTTCTTCTGGCGCACCGATTTTATTGGCTAGTGCCACTATGCTTGTGTCAGATTGGATTCCTAGTTCCAAAAATTTTTCTAGCGAAAGAAAACTAAAAGCATACAAGCTCGTGACAGCAATTTATGGGTCAACCGCGGCTTTTTTGGCCTGGGCTGTAAATTTTGGTTCGGTTTTACAATTCTTGATGTTGGGTTTTGCACTAGTGGTACCGCCGGCAATTGCCGTTGCTTTTGTTTTTTATTGGAAACGCACATCGGAGGCGGCTGTTTTTTGGGGTATGCTAACTGGGTTTGTTGGAGGTGCTCTCGTGTGGGTCCTCAATCGAGTATTTTCCGGCATCGAAAATTCTGATGCGGGCGGGTTCCCGCAGTTTTGGTATGAGATTTGTCTTTTTCTCGGCGAGTGGCGTGATCCCTCATTTGTAACGCTATTATTGCCACTTGCAGTAATACCACTTATTACCCTAGGCTCACCGAATCGCTCGGCGGACGCTGTGCAATCCGATCGTTTTTACAAACACCTTGGCCGAATCCAAAGAAATTTTAGCTGGAAATAGTTTGGTTTAAGCGAGTGGTCATATTCCTGTGATAGTCAGCGGTCCTTTATGTTGGCTTGAATCAGGAATGGGCCATCCGCCTCGTATGCGGTCTCCAAGAGATCACACAAATCCTCACTTGTGTTAGCGTAAGCGCCTTCAATTCCGAATCCGTTCGCTATCGACACCCAATCAATTGTCGGGTTGCTCATATCGAAAAGGCTTGCTGCGACTTCTCCAACCTCAGTAACACCCAATCGCGTGTATTCAACGTTGAGTATGTTGTAGCTGTTATTTGCAAATATTAGAGTAACAATATTTAAATTTTCTCTCGCTTGTGTCCAAAGAGATTGAATCGTGTAGGCCGCACCTCCGTCACCAAGCAAAGCTAGCACAGGCCTGTCGGGACATGCGATTGCTGCTCCGGTGGCGACCGGACCCCCTTGACCGATCGCGCCGCCGGTGAGTGCTAGCCACGAAACAGGGGCCGAATTTTGGCAGTAAGCATAAGCCGCGTTTCCACCGCCAGAGTCCGTTGCAACAATTAAGTGGTCAGGCATGGTGGCAGCAACTGCTTGGATGACAGTTTTAGTATTGAGACTCCCAGTCGGTTTTGATATTTCTTTTTTTTCGAAGAGGTTAGGGCTCGCGTCAGAGGCCCCTAGCCGCGAGGCGAGTTTTTTCAAAGCATCGATCGCGTCCTCTTCGACTGTGCATAGACGACTGACCGTGCAATTCTCAGGTACTAAACGCCCTGGAGTCCTTTGATAAGCAAAAAAGCTCGCGGGAACCTGAGCGCCGACTAATATAAGCTGGTCAACCTCCGAAAGTATAGCTAGTACCTGTTCTGGGAAATACGGTAAACGCTCGACAGCAGGAGCACCCGGGCCTCCTTCGACCCGTGCTGGAAATGTGCCAGTAACAATCCGACAGCCAGTATGCGCCGCAATTCTGCTCGCCATGACCAAGGCCTCTGGAGTTGTAGCGTGATGCTCAACTAAAAGCATTACATTTCCTTTTTTACTAAATGCCTCAGCCGCGGTTTCAATATTGAAGTTATCAACCTTAGCTCTTTGTGGAACAGCATTCGGCCGAACAGTTCCTGTGCTTTGCTCCCAGGCAGCGTCTGCGCCCATGATAAGGGTTGCAATTTGTCCTGCTGAGCTTGGCGTTTGACGAAGTGAGGCTGTAAAAGCATTCGCACCATCCTGCGCGAGTGTGGTTGAGGTGCTGTCGGCTTTAATCCAAGAAGAATAATTGCGAGCTAAAGTATCGATATCTGAAGTCAGGGGAGCATCGTAGCCAGTGTGAAAGTTCGGGTGATTACCAACTATGTTAATCATCGGAGAGCGCGCTCTTCGAGCATTGTGAAGGTTTGCGATTCCATTTGCGAGCCCTGGACCAAGGTGCAAGAGCGTCGCCGCCGGTTTACCCGTCATTCTTGCATAACCATCTGCTGCGCCCGTGCAAACTCCTTCAAAAAGCGAGAGTATTGAGCGCATCTCTGGGACCGAATCGAGAGCTTGAACTAGGTGCATTTCTGAGGTCCCAGGATTTGCGAAACAGACCTCTACGCCGCAGTCTGCCAAGGTTTCGATGAGGGCTTTGGCTCCATTCATTAGTATTACCGCCATTATTAACTGAGGTTACGATGTTAGAGAATTCAATATTATTTAGTATGTTGATATTGGGATTGATGATAGCATTTTGACAACTTTGTGTATCCTAGTGTCAGTAAATCGTAAAAAAATATCCATTGAGGGAGGTTTGATGAAATCTGAAATTATGAATTTATTCGCAACTCCTGTGGTGAGATATAGTATTGATAGAGATTTTTTTCTCTCAGAAATGAAATTTTTAAGCGGTGAGTTGGAGCAGCCCACAAAGGCAATTACGAATTCTTCCTCAAGTAACAAAAATATTCTTATATCGCCTGAGATGAGAGAGATTCGCGAATTTGCAGAGCAGAGTCTTGCACACTACTTTAAAACGATCTTCAACACCTCGAATAAGGTGAGGCTAAAAATTACTCAGTCTTGGCTGACGCTCACGAGGGAAGGTGAATCGCATCATTCTCATACGCACCCAAACAGCGTTGTAAGCGGAGTTCTGTATATTAATTTAGGATCAAAGGATGGAATTAATTTTTTTCGAAACGAAGATTCTATATGGTACGAGCTTCTCAGGGAGCAAGAAACTTACCACAACACGTTTAAGTATTTTATTCCGGCTAGCGTAGGGGATTTGATTTTATTCCCCTCTAATATTCGGCACGGTGTGTCTGCGGTTAAGGAGCCGATCGAGCGAGTGAGCCTGTCTTTCAATTCGTTCTTTGAGGGAGAATTAGGTCGGTCGGAGTATTCTAACTCTTTAACCTTGGAGCTGAAATAGTGAGTTTCCTATCTTTTGGTAAAAATGTTGAATCTTTAATTTTGCGAGCTTGTGTGCCAAGCAAGTTGGTCATCAACCATTTGTTATTATTAGTTTTGAGGATTTTGTGATTCGGGCTTCTATATTTTTTCTATTTTCGGCTTGCAGCAGCTTAATTAGATTATTTATTGCTTTGAGCTTTTGTTTTTTTTCTTTTATGAGTTTGGCTGAGGATGATACACGTTTAAATTTCGATCCTAGCGTAAACGAGTTTTTTCTGATCACAGTCGATGTTGGTTCACAAGTCTGGGATAATTTCGGTCATAGCGCCTTGAGAATTGTAAATAAGAAAACCGGTTCGGATCTAATTTACAATTGGGGTGTTTTCGATGCGAGTAATGGTTGGATACGGCTTGGTTTGGACTTTTTCCTCGGAGAGATAAGCTATCGGCTTGTTACACAGGAGACTTTCCGCGAACTTAAGTTATATGAGGGGCAAGAGCGCTCGGTGTGGCAGGAAAAGATAAATTTAAATAATAGGCAGAAGCAACGTCTGCATAATATTATCGAGGAAAACTTAAAACCGGAAAACCGTAGTTACAAGTATCATTATTTCTTTAATAACTGTACGACAGTAATACGAGATTATCTTGATGAAATTTTTGACGGTGGTTTACAGAGTGAAATTTCCGGTGACGTGAACAGAACATTTCGGAACGAAATTCGCGAGCACTATGCCTCTCGCCAATTGATAAGTCTCGCTCTTGATATCCTAATGAATAAAGATGTGGATCGACTGATGACCCGTTGGGAAAGCGTTTTTTTGCCCGGAGAGCTCAGGAAATTGCTGTCCGGTGTCGAATCTGCCGTGGGTGTTAACGTGACTAGGCTGCCGTTATTGGGCGAATCACAAAGTCTTCTTTCTTTCCCGTCGCCCACAAAACAAGCGAACCCATATCAGTTAATTTTTTGGTTACTGTTGCTTCCTTCTCTGTTTTTAGGAGTTTGTGTTCGTCGAAATCATCAAATGTATTTTGGAAGGGATGCCCAGTTAGGGTTGAGGTATGGAAAAGTAACCTTTCGGGTTCTTGGGCTTGTTGGTGCGGCGGTCTCAATTTTTAGTGGGGCCTGTGGCGCTGTGATGCTGGGAGGTTGGTTTTTCTCTTCTCACACAGACTTGTTCGGTAATATAAATCTCTTACTATTTTGGCCCACTGACTTGGTTGGTTTTTTTATTGCTATGAAGTGGCTTTTTACCGCAAGAGCTTGGTCCATAAATCATAACAGCGCTCCTTTCGTAATGTATTACGGGTTGGCTCATGGATTAGGGTTGTTGATCTATTTGATGGTTTGGGTTCTTAATTTGAATATCCAGGACACTGACTCAATCATTCTTTATCTTTTGCCAGGGCTATTCATTTTTACGGTGGTCGTATGGATGGTTGGTTTTGTTCGTGTGCAAGCTCGCTCTTATTTGCTATGAACATCTCTCCGTCCCTTATAACGAACCTCCGATGAGGTTATTGTAGAAAGATAGTCCCGATACGTTGTGAGTTCTTATAAAAAAAGGCCACCGTTTTTGACGATGGCCTCTTGTAAACGAGTTAGTCTTCGTTTTACTGAGAAGCTATCTCCACTCGCCTATTTTGTTGATAGGCCGTCTCGGAAGAGGCGGTTTGAGCTGGTCGTTCCTCACCGTAGCTTACGACTTCAACCTGGCTGCGCGAAGCCCCGTTGACAATCAGATAGTTAAGCACGCTGTTGGCTCGACGCTCGCCTAACGCAAGGTTGTATTCTCGGGTACCTCTCTCGTCAGCATGCCCCTCGAGGCGAATTCGTTTTCTCGGATTCGCTGCAAGATCCCTTGCGTGGTAGCTAAGGACATCTCTGTCAGACTGTTGAAACTCTGCTACGTCAAACTCAAAGTAAAAAACCGTTGTTGAGAGTGCGCTTCGAGTCATGCGCTCTTCTGCCGCAGCCGCTCGCGCTCTTGCCTCCTCCGCAAGTTCTTGTTGTCTTCGAGTCGTTGCGTCGACACCGCTTTCTGTTTCTGCAACCTCTTCCATGGCATCAGCATCTTCACCGGTAGAGCTGCACGCGGCTATCCCTGTCAGGCAAAGCAAAAGGAGGACTTGCTTAAGTAATAGATCAATGTTCATGACATCTCCTGAATATATAAAGTAGTAATGAGGCCAATTGTTGCTAGGCCTGAATCAATAGGTTACTGGGCCGTTGGCTATTTATCGGCAAGAATACAATATTCCAAAGGTCAAAGCTAACAGAAATAAGGTCTTGGAGGCTAATCTCTCGCTTTTGGTCAACTTTGACAGGTTTTCGCTTCAAATATCGTGTTTTTGGATCTTCAAAAAATTAAGCTTATTCAAAAAAAGCACACATCTCACGTAAAATCGAACGCTTGCTCGATTTCTTTTACTACGACTATGAAACGATGTTAACCTAGGATTCTTGGATTTTAGTTTAGCCTGGATGCTTAATAATTTAAGTCTTGAGATTATTGATTAGGCAGAATTGCTCTGCAGAGATATTTAGGAGAATGTTGTGAATGCTGATTTTACCGCTGATGATTTAGCTTTTCAGGTTGAGGTCAAAGAGTTTCTAGAAAATGAGTTCCCTAGTGCGTATCGCAAGAAGATTGACGCTCGACAGCGATTGACCAAGGAGGAAATTGTTGATTGGCAAAAAATTCTTTTCCGTAAAGGGTGGGTTGCTCCAAACTGGCCCGAGGAATATGGAGGAACCGGATGGACGCCGACGCAGAAGTACATTTTCAGTACAGAAATGGGGTTGGTTGGTGCGCCGGAGCCGGTGCCATTTGGGATGACGATGGTCGCTCCAGTTATTATGGCTTATGGTACTGAAGAACAAAAAAAGCGGTTTTTGCCAGATATCTTGGAGAGCAATGTTTGGTGGTGTCAGGGATATAGTGAACCAAATTCGGGTTCTGATTTAGCATCATTGAAGACCTCCGCAGTCAGGGATGGAGACCATTATGTAGTGAATGGAAGTAAAACCTGGAATACCTATGGTCAGCATGCCGATTGGATCTTCTGTCTCGTCCGAACGGATAACACTGTTAAGAAGCAAGAGGGTATAAGCTTTTTGCTTATTGATATGAAATCGCCAGGAATTACATTGAAGCCGATTGTACTGCTAGATGGCCATCCAGAAGTCAACGAAGTGTTTTTTGACGAGGTGCGCGTACCAGTTGATAATTTGATTGGTGAAGAAAATAAAGGGTGGACTTATGCGAAAGTATTGCTAACTCATGAACGAACAAATATTGCAGGGGTGCCCCGAGGTAAAAGACGTTTAGGCTCATTAAAGAGGCAGGCAGCTGAAACTGATGACGGGTTTGGCGGGACGATGGCCGATAACCCGAACTTTAAACGCAAGTTGGCTCAGGCAGAGATTGAATTATTAGCCTTGGAATATTCTGAGTTGAGAACACTAGCGGCCCTTACCGTGGGCAAAGCGCCGGGACCAGAGTCTTCAATCTTAAAAATAGTTGGGACTGAACTCGCGCAGTCAATGGATGAAATGCTTGTAGAACTTGCAGGGTATGGTTGTTTACCATTCTTGCCGGAACAATATGAGGAAGGATTTGAGGGAGAGATTTTTGGTCCGGGAAATTCGGCCTCAGCAGCGCTGACCTATTTTAATAACCGAAAATTATCAATTTTTGGAGGGTCAAACGAGATACAAAGAAACATTATCTCTAAGGCCGTATTAGGGCTTTAGTTTTTCTCAGGGTTTCTCATTTAATAATAAACATGTAAAGAGGTTGTGTCGTGGATTTCTCTCAGACCGAAGAACAACAGATGTTGCAAGAGAGTGTGCAGCAATTTGTGCGTAAAAGTTATGATTTTGACACTCGGAATTCGATAGTTGCGACTGCGGAGGGTTACAGCGCAGAATTTTGGAAACTGTTCGCTGAACTTGGCTGGCTGACAGTGCCGTTTAGTGAGGCAGATGGTGGCTTTGGAGATTCAGCAGTTGACTTAACGGTAATGATGGATGAGTTCGGTAAAGCGTTAGTTGTTGAGCCATATTTAGCCACGGTTGTTTTGGGTGGAGGGATCATCGCAGCGCTCGCTGACGAGAAGACGAAAGGAGAACTGCTACCACAGATTATGAGCGGAGATTTGCAGCTTTCGCTGGCTTCGGCGGAGCATGGGGGACGTTACAACCCGCTGAATGTGGCAACGACGGCTAAGGCGGAGGGCGATAGCATAGTCCTCGATGGAGTTAAGACAGCCGTACTAAATGGTTCCAATGCGAGCTACATTATCGTGACGGCAAGAGAGTCTGGGGATGTTTCGGCAAGTGATGGTATATCGGTATTTTTGGTACCAACAGACAGCGCGGGCGTCAGTATTCAAGGCTTTACGACGATAGATGGTCGAAGTTCTTCCGAAGTAAAACTTGAGGCGGTAAGCGTAGACGCATCAGCTCGCCTTGGGCTGCCCGGTAAAGCGGCGGAAGCGCTGGTTTTGGTAAACGAGAAAGCAACTTTAGCTTGCGCTGCTGAGGCTCTTGGTGCACTTGAGTCTATGCTACATAAGACTGTTGAATACAGTAAAACACGGAAACAGTTTGGAACCTCCATTGGTACCTTTCAGGCGCTTCAGCATCGTATGGCAGATATGTTTATCCAATGTCAGCTCGCACGCTCAATCGTTATTCGTGCTGCTATGAAGATTGACAGCAGTGAGTCAACGGTCGAGAAGGCAAAAGCTGTTTCGGCTGCGAAGAGTCGCATTGGGTATGCAATAAAAGCCGTAGGCCAAGAAGCAATTCAGATCCATGGAGGAATCGCTATGACTGAGGAGCTTGATGTGGGACATCTATTTCGGCGAGTTACCGCGCTCGATATAATGTTCGGTGATGCTGATTATCATACAGAGCGTTACGCCTCACTCTGATAAGATTTTAATGCCTTTGAGCGCAGGTTTTAAAATTCAATTAGGGAGAGAATTTTGAATCCCACTTGCCAAGAGAGCTCGTGATGAGCGAACTAATTCTCGTGCGTCATGGTCAGGCGTCCTTCGGCGCAGCCTCCTATGATAAGTTGAGTGAAAAGGGTGTCGACCAGGTGCGTTGTTTGTCGGATCATTGGAGCCAACTTGGTCATCGCTTTGATCACATATACTGCGGTTCTTTGCAAAGGCAGAAAGAGACGGCGCGCGAGTTACTTGGATTGGCGAAAGGGTCTCCTTCTGAGCCGACAGAGCTGATTGGGTTTAACGAGTATAATGGCGATCCGCTTCTTCGCGTTTATGCGAGAGATAAAAACAAAGAAGCGTCTGATATTCCAGCGATTGACCTTCCCATTAAAGAGCCAAAGCTTTTTCAGAGGACCTTTGAAGAGGCCACTGCAAGATGGATAACTAAAAACTTACATCCCACCCAAGAAGACGCTGATTTTGAGCTTTGGTCTGATTTCAAAGAAAGAGTGAATCGCGCTCTCGATGAAGTTATGAATCGGCATTGTCGTGGAAGCAAAGTAATAATATCTACCTCTGGTGGCGTGATAGCCGTGGCTTTACAAAAGGTGCTGCAATTTTCAGATCGCGAAGTTATTAACACAAATTGGATGGTTCACAATAGCTCTGTGTCCCGAATTAAGTACGGAAAAGATCGCATGTCTCTTTCTCAATTCAATAACTTGTCTCATCTTGAAAGGCCAGGGAAACACGATATGATCACGTACCGGTAATAGCGAGGATTTTAGCTTGATTGAAAAGATAGACGAGAAAGGCTTAGTAGACACAGCAGGGGCAATCCGAGATGGCGAGGAGTTGGACCTGGAGGCTCTCAAGCAATATCTTGAGCCAATTTTGGGTGCCAGCGTGGCTAAGCTGCAGATTAACCAGTTTCCGGGAGGATTCTCAAACCTCACATATTTGCTTTCAAATGGATCTGAAAAATGGGTTCTTCGTCGGCCTCCGTTTGGAAGTCAAGTAAAATCAGCGCATGATATGTCGCGAGAGTTTAAGATACTTTCTGCGATTAAAGATGTATTTCCCTATGGGCCAAAGCCGGTTCATTTTTGCGAGGATAGCGGTGTACTTGGTTGCGATTTTTACTTAATGACCTACATCGAGGGGTTGGTAATTCGACGTGACTACCCAGTGGGATTGGAGCTTTCTCCTGATCAAGTGAGGGAGCAATTACTGAATTTTTTTGATGTTTTAAGTGCTCTTCACTCAGTAGATCTTGCGGAAGCAGGTCTTAATAATTTTGGTCGGCCTGAGGGCTATGTGCAGAGACAAGTTGATGGGTGGTGCAAGAGATGGGAAGGAGCTGTTACCAAGGACGCTGTGGATTGCGATGTTACTATGCAATGGCTGCATGATAATTTGCCTCGCGATAGTGGTAAAGCGAGTGTAATCCATAATGATTACAAGATGGATAATGTGATTTTTTCTCTAGAAAACCCACTGGAGCTTATTGGTGTACTGGATTGGGAGATGGCAACTGTAGGTGACCCGGTTATGGACTTGGGTTGCACGTTGGGCTATTGGACCCAAATGGACGATCCAGACTTTTTCCGTGAGTATCGGGCAATGCCGAGTGACGTAAAGGGAGCCCCGACCCGATCAGAGATTGTATCTCGATTTCAAGAGAGGACTGGAGTGTCGGTTGATCATTTTCCGTTCTATTTTTGTTTTGGCCTTTTTCGCTTAGCGGTAATCGTTCAACAAATTTATTACCGATTTTACCATGGACATACCAGCGACCAACGTTTCGCTTCGATGGTACAGAAAACCAATGCGCTTCAGAAGATGTGTGAGTTGATCATTAGTGGTCATATAGAGTCTTGACTGATAAAAAATATATAAGGAAGTAATGATGTCTCTTGAAATTCAGCGTTTATTTAATGTCGAAGGAAGGGTTTCCGTAGTCACTGGAGGTTCGCGCGGAATTGGTAGAATGATTGCTGAGGGGTTTGTGTCTAATGGTATGAAGACCTATATCACGGCGAGAAAATCTGATGCTTGTAATCAAGCGGCTGAAGAGTTAAGTCATCTCGGTAGTGGTGAGTGTATTTCCTTGCCTGCGGATTTATCAACTGCTGAAGGCCGAGCAAAATTTGTTGATGACCTGACATCTCGCGAGGATAAGTTAGACGTGCTTGTCAATAACGCAGGGGCCGCTTGGGGGGCGCCTTTTGAACATTATCCAGACGAAGCATACGATAAAGTAATGGATATAAACGTAAAGGCCATATTTACGCTTACGAGAGATCTAATGCCTCTTTTGCGCAATAGGTCTTCACAGCGCCAACCGAGTAGGGTTATTAATATTGGGTCTATCGATGGTTTGCGTGTCTCATCGATGGATAATTTCGCTTATGGTGCAAGCAAGGCAGCGGTTCATTTTTTGACTAAAAATCTCGCTCTTCGCTTCGGGCCAAAAGGAGTAACGGTCAATGCTATTGCGCCCGGTGCATTTGAAAGTCATATGATGCGTGGGACGCTTGCGAAATATCAGGAAAAGATCGAGGCAGAGAATCCTATGGGGCGCATCGGTTGTGCTGAGGACATGGCGGGTTTAGCGCTTTATCTTGTTTCTGATGCTGCAAAATACATGACTGGGCAAGTCATCGCCCTTGATGGTGGGCGTAATATCGGGGTGGCAGCGGACTGAACTCCGTGCTTTATTCCTCAGTACTTTTCTTTTCCTGCTGAGTTAATTTTGAAAAGAGGTTAAGCTTCATGAAATGGCTAAATGGATTGGTCTTTAGTCCTCAAAGAGTCAATGACTAATTGAATTCTAATCGGGTAAAAAAGAAGATAGTGATCGCCGCAGCATTTGTTAGCGGTTTTTGTATCATGGCTATCGAGATGCTCGGAGCGAGGATAATGTCTCCTTATTTTGGCGGAAGCCTCTCCGTTTGGGGTAGCGTGCTTACTGTTTTTATGCTCGCTCTATCTTGCGGTTATTTGATTGGCGGAAGATTGTCCGAAGGGCAACCAGAGCTAAAAACTTATGCTTTTTTTTTCATAGTGGCAGCTGTGGCTTCGCTGCCTATTGTGTTTTTTGCTGATGGGATTATGCGCCCCATATTTATGGCCATAGAGGATCCTCGGTATGGATCATTAATTGCTTCGGTTTTCCTATTTTTTATGCCAACTACAATCCTTGGAATGATTTCCCCTTATTCAATTAGGTTGCTTGTCGAACACGAGGACCACAGTGGAAAAATAGCGGGCCAATTATTTTTCGTTTCAACATTTGGCAGCGCTCTCGGTACTTTAGGAACAGCTTTCTATTTTGTTCTATGGTTCGATGTGAATGAAATTTTGTCAGGGACTATGATGGCACTAATGATTGTGGGTGTGGCTATATTCACTCTCGATGTAACTGCTCGGAGGCCTCAGTGAAGCAAATTCTAATCTTACTTTGCGGAATAGTGCTATTGACCCCTTTGTATGCTCAAACGATTCATGAGGAGAGGTCAGTATATCGAGATATCACTGTAACCGAACGATTTGGACGCCGGTGTCTTTTATTCAATGTTCATCGAGGAGATCGAAATCAGACTTGTATCTTTACTGATGGGAGTAGCCGCTTAGTCTTTGATTATACCAAAATGAGTTTTGCGGGATTGCTTCTAAAACCTGACCCGAAGAGGGTGTTGATAGCTGGGCTTGGGGGAGGAACTATTCCTCTTGTGTTGAGTGAGTTGTTTCCATCGGCGAGTATCGATGTAATTGAAATTGATGAGTCAGTGGCACGAGTCGCCAACGAGTTTTTCTTCTTTGAAGAAACAGATTTGATGCGGGTGCATATAAATGATGCGCGCGTTTTTATAAAGAGAGCAGCCTTGAAAGAGGAAAAATATGACTACATTGTTTTGGATGCTTTTTCTGGCGACTATATTCCTGAACATATGTTGACGCAGGAATTCTTAGAGGAGGTCAAGCAGGTTCTGACGCCCGACGGAGTAGTTGTCGCAAATACTTTTTCTACCAGCCGTTTTTATGATCACGAGTCGGTGACTTATCAACGAGTTTTTGGCGAACTTTATAATTTTAAGTTGCCCACCTCTGGGAACCGTATTATTCTTACTCAGCTCGAACCCTTACCTGATATTGGGTTACTGACAGAGCGTGCTGTGCAACTTGCTCCGCAGCTCGGTAAGTATGGAATCCCATTTCTCAGCTACCCTGAAAAACTCTCTTCTCAAGTTGATTGGGACATGAGTCGACGGGTTCTTACGGATCAGTATTCTCCTTCAAATCTACTCAGAGATAATTGATTATTTGAGAGGCCTACGAAAATTCTTTTATCATGTTTCTCGCTATTATGATTTGCTGAATTTGACTAGTTCCTTCATACAATCTAAACAATCGAACGTCGCGATAAAACCTTTCAACAGCATACTCGGACATGTAACCTGCACCACCGTGAATCTGCACAGCACGATCTGCCACGCGACCAACCATTTCTGTGCAGAAAAGTTTGCAAGCCGAAGACTCTTTAGTGATGTTCTCGCCAAGATCTCTGCGGCGTGCGGCATCCAATGTCATGGTTTCTGAGGCGTAAGCCTCAGTATATGAGTCGGCCAGCATTGCTTGTATGAGTTGTTGTTCAGCGATCGGTTGACCGAATTGTTTTCTTTGCATGCTGTAGCTTAGTGCGTCGTCAATTAGTCTTTTTGCGACTCCAATACTTACCCCAGAAATATGAAGCCGTCCGCGATCAAGAACTTTCATGGCGGTGATGAAACCCTCTCCTTCCTCGCCGATAATATTTTCTGCTGGAACCTTGCAATCCTCAAAAATTACATCACAGGTCATTGATCCAGATTGCCCCATCTTTTTATCGATAGACCCTAGAGTTAATCCTGGAGTTTCTCTTTCAACAATGAAGGAAGAGATGCCGCGGGCCCCCTTGATCTCTGGATTGGTTCGAGCCATAACGTTAAATGTATTGGCGACAGGTGCATTGGTTATGTATCGCTTGGTTCCGTTTATAACGTAATGGTCTCCCTCGCGACGTGCAGTAGTTCTTAACGAAGCAGCATCCGAGCCTGCCTCGGGCTCGGTGAGACAGAAACACGCAACCCATTCGCCGGAGGCATATTTAGGAAGGTACTTCTGTTTTTGCTCGTCGGTTCCATTAAAAACGATGGCTGCAGAGCCTATTCCATTGTTCGTGCCTAGGATTGACCGAAATGCTGGAGAGGTATATCCCAAAGCCATCGACACCTTTATTTCTTCTTCCATGGTGAGGCCAAGTCCACCATATTCCTCTGGGATAGTCAGTCCGAAAAGACCAAGCTCTCGCATCTCATTGAGGATTTCAGCAGGTAATTTACCTTCCTCAGCGAGTTGGTCTTCAGCTGGGATTAACCGTTCTCGAACAAAGCGCTCGATGAGCGAAATGAGTTGGTCTAAGGTTTCCGGATCTCGAATCATGGTTGCACAACCTGCTTTTTGATAAAAATATATTGAATAGAAGTTGGGGGTTTGATAAGCGGAATAAGGTAGCATGTTTCAATCTTATGCGCGACTAATCAGGCTTGTGTAGGGTGTCCAACACTTACTTCTAGAGAGGTATTCTGGATAATAAAGCGTATAAGAGCTATAGATTATTGGTTGACGTGTTATAGAATGAGACTAATTATTGACGAGTTAATTTGCTCAATGTTTTTAGTTT
The DNA here is from genome assembly GCA_913048385.1 of uncultured Gammaproteobacteria bacterium. GTDB lineage: Bacteria > Pseudomonadota > Gammaproteobacteria > Pseudomonadales > Pseudohongiellaceae > UBA9145. The sequence goes on from CAJWVZ010000012.1 coordinate 57,457, forward strand.
GGGATGAGAAAATACTGATTCTTCGAGGATACCTGTAAAACACGGAATAAGGGAGGGACTTATGTCGCAAAATATTTTAAGTGAAGCTTTTATCTACGATGGCGGTCGGAGCCCATTTGGCCGTCACGCTGGAGCTTTATCTCCTGTAAGGCCAGATGATTTGCTGGCACATGTAATTAAAGCGGTTGTAAACAGGAATGATTTTAAGGCTGAAGATTTTGAAGATGTTGTGATGGGAAATACTAATGGAGCGGGCGAGGATTGCAGAAATGTGGCCCGATTTGCTTTGCTTGAGGCTGGAATGCCAAGCACTACAGCTGGGATTACAGTAAATAGGCTTTGTGGGTCTGGTTTGGCTGCAACATTAGATGCCGCGCGAGGAGTTAAGGTGGGAGAAGGTGACTTGTTCTTGTCAGGGGGGGTCGAATCGATGAGCCGAGCTCCGATTGTGATGTCGAAAGCGCATTCAGCATTCGATAGGGGGCAAACTATTGCTGATAGCACTTTGGGAGCTCGTTTCACGAATCCAGCATATTCGAAATCTTTTGGCGACGATACGATGCCTCAAACAGCTGACAACATTGCCCGAGATTTAGGAATTTCGAGAGAAGAGAGTGATGTATTTGCAGCAGGTTCTCAGGCGAAATATGAGGCGGCGCGAGCTGACGGGTTTTTTAGTGGAGAAATAATACCAATTGAGGTTCCGCAAGGGCGTAAAAAGCCTCCTCGTGTCGTAGATGCAGATGAGCACCCCCGACCAGCCTCCTCTCTAGAGGCTCTTTCAGGATTACGTTCTTTGTTTGATGGAGGTGTAGTTACTGCCGGAAATGCGTCGGGCATAAATGATGGAGCTGCCGCATTAATTATCGGCAATAGGGCAGTTGGAGAAAAATATGGAGTAAAGCCGCGTGCGCGGATTGTCGCTGGAGGTGTCGCTGGTGTTGAACCCCGTGTAATGGGCTTGGGTCCAGTTTTTGCAATCAAAAAAGCACTTGCCCGAGCCAATCTTAATTTAAGTGACATGGATATTATCGAGATAAATGAAGCTTTTGCTGCTCAAGTATTGGGTTGTTTGAAGATGCTTGAGGTTGATTTTAAAGACACGCGAGTGAATCCAAATGGCGGTGCGATTGCTGTAGGGCATCCTCTTGGTGCTTCTGGCGCGCGAATCGCTCTATCTACAGTTCGTCAACTTGAGAGGACTGGAGGTCGTTATGCAGCCATAAGCTTGTGCATCGGTATCGGGCAAGGGGTGGCGGCAATTATTGAGCGGCTAGACTAGGTAACGCTGCAAAATTGGGTAACTTTAAATGAGAATTAAATCAAAGGAATTGTTATGAGCGAAGCAGTAAGTTATAAAATTATCGATAATATTGGAGTAATCTCAGTCAATAATCCGCCGGTAAATGCGTTAGCTCAAGTCGTGCGTGCGGGACTCTTGGAGCACGTGACAGCGGCTCAAGCGGATGATACTGAGGCCTTAATCTTAGCATGCGAAGGCCGGACATTTATTGCGGGCGCTGACATCACGGAGTTTGGAAAACCTCCACAGGGTCCGGGTTTGCCGGAGCTGCTAGCTGCCATTGAAAATTCTGCGAAACCTATTACTGCGGCGATACATGGAACAGCGCTCGGCGGAGGGTTTGAGGTGGCGCTCGCATGTCATTATCGTTGTGCTATCGCTTCAGCAAAAGTTGGCCTGCCAGAGGTGAAACTTGGTCTTTTGCCGGGGGCTGGCGGAACGCAACGCGTCCCCCGTATTGCTGGAGTCAAAGTCGCACTCGATATGATTACAAGCGGTAACCCTATTGCTGCGAAAAAAGCTTTGTCCCTTGGTTTGATAGACTTCGTCGTTGAAGGAGATGACTTAGATGTTGGCGCATTGAATTATGCAAAACAGTTGGTAACTGATGGTGCCCCTCTAAAGAGAATTCGCGATATCTCGATCGATCCAAGTACCGTTGAAGCTGGATTTTTTGATGCTGCAAGAGAACAGCTTGCGCGACGGGCGAGAGGCCAGATCGCTGCAGATCGAATTGTGTCCTGTATTCAAGCGGCTGTGGATCTTCCTATGGATGCCGGCTTGGAACGAGAGCGCGAACTTTTTACTGAGTTGTTAACTTCTCCTGAGTCTGCAGCGATGCGTCACATATTTTTTGCTGAGCGTCAGGCTTCAAAAATAAAGAATCTCAGTAAAGGAACTCCTGTACGTGATATTAAATCTGCAGCTGTGCTTGGTGGCGGCACCATGGGTGGTGGGATAGCGATGTGTTTCGCTAATGCAGGAATTCCGGTAAAGATGATTGAAATTTCTGATGATGCTTTGGAACGCGGTTTAGCAATAATCAAGAAAAACTATTCCATTACAATGAAAAAAGGCAAATTGACTGAAGCTCAAATGGAGCAGTGTATGAGCCTTGTTTCGGGATCCACTGATTATGGCGACATCGCGAATGCTGACATGGTTATTGAAGCGGTGTTTGAGAACCTTGAGTTAAAAAAAGAAATCTTTTCAAAGTTGGATGCGATTTGTAAGCCGGGAGCGATTTTGGCTTCTAATACCTCCTATCAGGATGTCGATGCGATAGCCGCGGCTACAAGACGGCCTCAAGACGTTTTGGGAATGCATTTCTTTAGCCCAGCTAATGTCATGAAGCTTTTGGAAGTGGTTCGGGGAGCCGAGACCGCTGATGACGTTCTGGCTACGGCAATGTTGGTGGGGAAAAAAATCGGGAAGGTTTGCGCACTGTCTGGCGTTTGTTATGGCTTCATTGGCAACCGTATGCTTGGTGGCTACGGGCGAGAAGCTCAAATGCTGATGATGGATGGTTGCACGCCGGCACAAGTTGATAATGCACTCGAGGGATTTGGGATGGCGATGGGTCCAGTTGCAATGAGTGATTTGGCTGGGTTGGATATTGGTTACAAAGCGAGGGAAAATCGACACGATATACCCGATGACCCGAAGCCATACGGAGTCGCTGACATGCTTGTTGAGATGGGAAGGCTCGGACAAAAGACCGGTGGCGGTTTTTATAAGTATGATGAAAAAACTCGAGCGCGAATCTCTGATCCTGATGTACAGGAGATGATAAAGGCTCAAGCCACGAAACTAGGTATTCAACAACGTGAATTTTCTGATCAGGAAATATTAGAGAGATGTTTATATCCGCTTATCAATGAAGGAGCTCTTATTCTTGAGGAGGGAATTGCGCAAAGGCCAAGCGACATCGATGTGGTTTATGTATTCGGTTACGCATTCCCTGCGGCCAAAGGAGGCCCGATGCATTATGCTGACCGCGTGGGCCTGAAGAATGTGTATGAAAAGATCTGTGAGTTTCGAGATCGTGAGGGGGATTTGTATTGGAAGCCCGCGCCACTATTAGAAAAACTTGCGAAAGAAGGCAAGACTTTTGCAGAATGGGGTACTGAGCAAGAGGCGTAGTCTTTTTCTCCGAAATCCGCTAACGAGCAAGAATAGAATCGCTGATCAAACAGCAGTCTTAGGCGCTGTTCTCGTGGAATATGACATAGAAGTATGAGGTTTCGTTGATCTTGGAGCCGGGATAGTTTTTGTTCGACAAGTCCTGAGTAGAGCCGCAGTGATATTCGCTTATCTTAAAATCAGCAGGAGATAAAACAATGCAACTGTCAGTATTCAGGGCGGACGTCAGAGCTTGGCTGGATATAAATTGTCCGGAAACGATGCGCTTGCCTGCGGTTCAAGATGAAGTAGTGTGGGGAGGACGTAACTTTCAGTTTAAAAATCCAGATAGCAAAATCTGGCTGGAACGTATGGCCGGGAAAGGTTGGACCTGTCCAACGTGGCCTGAAGAATTTGGTGGTGGAGGTCTGAGTAAAGAGGAGGCGATGATCCTCTCTCAAGAGCTTTCACGTATTAACGCTCGCCCGGCATTAACGAGCTTTGGAATTTCTATGCTGGGGCCCGTTCTTCTTGAGTCTGCCAGTTATGAACAAAAGCTTGAGCATATACCGAAAATTGTTCGTGGAGAGATAAGGTGGTGCCAAGGCTACTCTGAACCGGGCTCCGGCTCTGATTTGGCGAGTTTAGCGACCAGGGCTGAGGCCGATGGAGATGACTATCTCATTAATGGATCGAAGGTCTGGACATCATATGCAGATAAGGCTGATTGGATTTTTTGCTTAGTAAGAACTGATGTCGAAGGGCCAAAACATGGTGGCATTAGTTTTATCCTTTTCGATATGGAAACATCCGGAGTCAGCACCAAACCGATACAGTTAATTTCTGGCTCGTCTCCTTTTTGCGAAACTTTTTTTGACGATGTTCGTGTTCCTGCAAACAATCTCATTGGTGGAGTGAATAATGGTTGGGCGATTGCAAAAAGGTTGCTTCAGCATGAACGAACGATGATATCAGGTTTTGGACTAGCCGATAGCTTAAATTCAGATGCCGATCATGCGTCGATTATGGATAAAGTGGAAGATGCTGCTATGCATTATCGGGGGGATTCAGGTCGCTTGTCGGATCCAGTCCTAAGAGATGAAATTGCCAAATTTAAAATTGATAGTGAGGCCTTTGCCCTTACATCACGAAGGTCGTTAGAAGAATCAAAAAAGGAGCAGGGACCTACAGCAACATCATCAATGTTAAAAAATTACGGTTGCGAACTAAATAAACGGCGTTACGAGTTATTGCTTCAAGCTCTTGGCAGTCAGGCGCTCGGTTGGGAAGGTTCAGGCTTTAAGATCGAAGAGTTAGGAGTTACTCGAGAGTGGCTACGTTCCAAGGCAAATTCTATTGAGGGAGGAACTTCAGAAGTTCAATTAAATGTTATTGCTAAGAGAGTTCTTGGACTTCCTGATATTTTGAATATGCGCAAAGGCAGGGATTAAGAGATGAGTCTAGTATTTAATGAAGATCAGGAATTGCTGCAAGACTCTGCCAAAAACTTTGTTTCGCAGAATGCCCCTTTAAGCGTCCTTCGGCAGTTGCGGGATACTAACGACGATCGAGGATTCGACGAAAAAATTTGGGCGCAAATGATAGAGTTGGGTTGGGCTGGCATAGCAATAGAGGAGTCCTTCGGAGGCTTTAATTTTGGTCATGTTGGTCTAGGTGTTGTTCTGGAGGAGACCGGGCGTACCCTTGTCAGTTCACCCTTGATTTCCTCGGTGCTCCTCGGCGCAACGGCAATTTCTTATTTTGGTTCAGACCCTCAAAAAAAATACCTGCTTCCTAAAGTTGTTAAAGGACAACTTTTGTTAGCTTTAGCAGTGGATGAACTGCCAATTCACTCTCCAAATCGCATCGAAAGTTTTGCTACAAAAGTCGATGGCGGTTATAGAATTAATGGAAACAAGACCTTTGTGTTAGATGGGCATGTGGCTGACAAATTGATAGTTGTCGCGAGGATCGATAAAGGTGGTGTTAGCCGGCAAGGTTTAAATTTATTTGTTGTCGATAAAAAAGCTCCCGGGCTAAATATTCAACGCACTTTGATGGTGGATTGTCGCAATTGTGCGAACCTTTCTTTGACTGACGTTTATGTTGAAGAAGAAAATCGCCTTGGGGTTGACATGGGTGTTGACCACGGTGCGTCTAGACTTGCCCGTGTTTTAGATGTCGGGCGTATTGGGGTTGCTTCAGAAATGCTTGGGAGCATGCAGGCCGCGTTTGATCTCACACTTACCTATCTTAAGCAGAGAGAGCAGTTCGGTGTCCTTATTGGCTCGTTTCAGGGACTTCAGCATCGAGCTGCCACAATGTATAGTGAAATTGAGCTCTGTCGATCTGCGGTCCGCGGAGCATTGCTTGAGCTAGATAATCTGCACGCGTCTGATGATAGTGTTGCTCGGATAGCAAGTATGACTAAGGCAAAGGTTAGTGATGTCGCGCAGTTGGTTAGTAATGAGGCGATACAGATGCACGGCGGTATCGGTATGACAGATGAATACGACGTTGGGTTTTACATAAAGCGCGCACGTGTGGCACAGCAATTTCTTGGCGATGCTGCTTTTCATAGAGATCGATACGCTTCCTTAAATTCATTTTAGAAAGGTGTTTTATTAGCTTGAAAAAAGATGAACCTATTAACGTACTTGGTGCTCCTTTGCAGCCATGTGGATTGGATCCGTTAACGGGATTTTATCGGGATGGTTGTTGCAACACCTCAGACGAGGACGCAGGTTGCCATACCGTATGCGTTCTTCTGACTCAAGAGTTTTTAAATTACACTCGCTTTCGGGGTAACGATTTATCGACTCCGCGACCTGAGTTTGGTTTTCAAGGATTGTCGGAAGGTGACAGTTGGTGCTTGTGTGCCTCGCGCTGGGTAGAGGCTTATGAGCAGGGGATGGCGCCGAAAGTGCATCTTGCGCGAACTCACATTAAGGCCCTTGAGATGATTGATTTGGAGGTGCTTAAACTGCATGCGGCGATCGCCCACTAGATTATTGAGTCTACTTTTTTTGAGTTTTTTCGCTCTCAATTCTTTTTCAAGTTTGGCTCAAAACATTCAGCACCTTCCAGAATTGAATCAAGCTCGAGAGTTTGAGAGCTTCGATGGCGCCGTTTTAATTTTGGATACATCTACTGATGAGTATTTTGCCAGTGACATAAAAATGGTGAAAGAGGGTTTTATACCAGCATCAACGTTTAAAATATTTAGTTCGTTGGTAGCGCTTGAAACTGGTGTAGTAGCCTTTGACACCGTTTTGAGTTGGGATGGTGTAGTTCGAGACCGTACTGAAATTAATAGAGATCTATCCTTATCTCAGGCTTTTACGCTTTCGGCTCTTCCGCATTATCAAGAGTTAGTGAGGAAGATCGGTTACCCTGAAATGAAACGGTTTTTAACTTTAGTCGGATACGGTAACGCCAACATGCATGGTGGCCTTGATCGGTTCTGGATCGATGGTGGTTTGAGAATTTCTCCTTTTCAGCAGGTGCGTTTTTTGGAGCGGCTGCTCGACGATAGTTTACCTTTCTCTTTGTCGACTATGGAAGCTGTGAGAAAGCTTTTGCTGAATGCTTACCCTGCCCCGTCGATTTCTGCAAAAACAGGTTGGACAGATATTGCGGGTCAAAATTTTGGTTGGTGGGTGGGATGGGAAAAGGATCAGGGTAATCCAGTAGTATTTGCGACAATTCTTTTATCTAATTCGCCTGGAGAAGGGTTCGCCGAGGCACGCATAGACGTCACCAGAAAAGCCCTTTCCCTTGACCGCTAGTAATCTATATCGATAACTTTTATAGTATTTATTCGTGTCCGCGGGCGACGATGTTTTTGACTTTGCGCTAGGGGCCTCTTTTTTAACTATTAAGGTTATTGACATGTTGTATTTGAGAGTCGCACGACGTTTTTTTTCTGTTCTTTGTATTGTTGGCACTTTGCATCTCCCCGCAGGCGTTGTTCTGGGTCAGGTTCCCATTATCCAGCCTGGAGCCCCTGGACAACCTAGCCGAGAAATTTCCGCCGAGGAGGCTTCTGACCTGTCTGGAATTTCATACACCGATGCGGACGTAAAGTTCATGCAAGGCATGATCCTGCATCACGACCAGGCATTACGAATGGTAAAGCTTGTTGAAGATCGAAGTTCTCGGGAATCTTTACAGCTAATGGCGCTTCGAATGTCTCTCTCGCAAGAGGATGAAATGACGATGATGTCAGATTGGCTCGAGGACCGCGGGCAGAGCACCGAGGTCTCTATGCAGGCCATGATGAATATGGGAACCGATCAAGATAGTTTGCCGGGCATGTTAACCGAGGCCGATTTTTTGCAACTAGAGTCGTCAGAGGGTTATACATTTGACACTGTATTTTTAGAGCTAATGATCAAGCACCATAATGGTGCGATTACCATGGTAGAGAACCTCCTGGATCAAAGAGGCACGGCACAGGACTCTGTTCTTTTTACGTTCACCTCAGACGTTGTTTCTGACCAAGAAAGTGAAATTGATAGGATGAGTGCCATGCTTGCAGGTTTCTCTCCTGATCCGAGAGTGAACTTAAAGGCTGGGTTCTATGATGCGGGTCAAGCGGCACTAAATATGACTTTGGTGGCATCAATTCCAAAGCCAGCTGGGTTTTTTGATCCAGAAAATCCGGAAGGGCTTACGGTTGCTCGTCGCCGCGCGCTTGGCATGGAGACGCTAGCGCCTAACGGAGAAATAGAGGATGTTGCCGGGGTTGAACTTACCGTTGCAAATGAGCCAGATGCCGATCAGTTAACAAATGAGGAGGAAGAGGAGGAAGAGGAGCCTCGGCCAAGTTTGTTGGATTTTTCAAATACCGACTTGGTTTTTGATGGCGACATAGTGGTCGCTGGGAATTACCACGGATTTAACGCGTATCGCTTGAGTGACCCTCGTTCGCCGGAATTGTTGAGCTCAGTTGTTTGCCCCGGTGGCCAGGGAGATGTTTCCGTTGTTGGTGACCTATTGATACTTTCTGTGGAACAGACTCGCGGCCGTCTTGACTGTGGCTTGCAGGGTGTTGCGGAACCAACGAGTGAAGATCGGTTCAGAGGGATACGTATTTTTGATGTCAGTGATTTCGCAATGCCGGTACAAGTGGGGGCGGTGCAGACCTGTAGAGGCTCACATACACACACCGTGATCACTGATCCGGATGATGCCGGTAATATTTATATATATGGTTCGGGCACAAGCAGGGTGCGCCCCGAAGAGGAGCTAGAGGGATGCTCAGATAAGTCACCGTTTGAAAATCCTGGCTCATCGCTTTATCGCATTGATGTGATCCAAGTCCCAGTTGACAGTCCGCAGGATGCCCGAATTGTAAATCAACCTTTCTTATTCTCAGATCCGGAGTCGGGCGTTCTTGCGGGTCTTTGGGAAGGTGGTGATCACGGGCCGGGCACACAAACGACTCGAAGAACAAATCAATGTCATGACATTACCGCGTATCCCGAAATTGGTCTTGCTGCAGGAGCCTGTTCCGGCAATGGAATTTTGATAGATATCTCTGATCCCGTTAATCCAGTTCGAATGGATGAAGTGATAGATTCTGGTTTCGCATATTGGCACTCGGCTACCTTTAACAATGCGGGAACAAAGGTCGTGTTTACTGATGAGTGGGGCGGTGGAGGGCGTCCGCGTTGTCGAGCTCAGGACCCACTTACTTGGGGAGCTGATGCGATTTACGATATCTCGGACGGGAAATTACAATTCCGTGGATACTACAAGATGCCTGCGCCTCAGACGGAGCAAGAAAATTGTGTTGCACATAACGGTTCATTGATACCAGTACCGGGTCGTGATTTGATGATTCAGGCATGGTATCAGGGCGGAGCGTCAGTATTTGATTTTACCGATTCTGCGAACGTCCAGGAGATAGCTTTTTTTGATAGAGGTCCTGTCGACGAGGAAGATTTAGTTTTGGGTGGATACTGGTCTACGTATTGGTTTCAAGGGCTGATTTACGGTACTGAAATCGCCCGTGGAATAGATGTTTTGGCTTTGGAACCAAGTGATTATTTAAGTGCTAACGAAATTGCAGCTGCATCTTTGAACAGCTCTGACAGTACGTTCAATGCACAGCGTCAACAGCGGCACGTCTGGCCGACGGTGCCTGTTGTGGCACGAGCCTACCGAGACCAATTAGCGAGAGCTGGAGTCTTATCCTCGGAGCGTGATCAGGAGTTAGATTCGGCGTTGGGTAATGCAGAAAGTTTGTTAAATGAGGGCGAAAAAGATTCTAATGTAGCTGATCAATTAAACGAACTCGCTCAGATACTCAGGGTTGATGGAGAGAGCCGCCGCGGGAAAACAAGGGAGCGATATCTGGCATTGAGCGAAACCGTAAAAGGAATTGCGTTGGACGTAAGATAAGGGAAAAACACTGATGACGTTGACTCCGTTTCATCTTGCGATTCAGGTAAGAGATATAGACGAGGCTAGAGAGTTTTATGGGAAAAAACTCGGCCTGCCTGAGGGTCGAAGTTCCGCTGATTGGATAGACTTTGATCTTTTTGGACACCAGCTTGTTACTCACCTTAATACTAATATCGGAAGTAAGGGTAAGGTTGCCAGTATTTTAAATGGCGTTGATGGACAAGGTGTTCCCGTTCCCCATTTTGGTGTAGTGATGGAGTTTGATGATTGGGAGACGCTTTCACTGCGGTGGCGGGGCGTTGTCAAAGAGTTTGTTATAGAGCCGTACATTCGATTTAAAGGAGAGACTGGTGAGCAAGGTACAATGTTTTTTCTAGATCCATCTGGAAACGCGCTCGAGTTTAAAGCGTTTCGGGACATTGATAACCAATTGTTTGCGAAATAGTTCGTGAGAGATAATTAAAATTTTTTCAATTGAATTTTTGTAAGCAAGGGAGCAGGAAATGTTTTTTGGATTGAAAATTATTCACCCCAAGATTTTTTTAGGGTTCATTATCACTTTTGTATTTGTTCCTTTTGTAAATGGACAAAATCTTGATCCGAATCGGTTTGAGGAGACGATACGAGCGTTTGAGCGGGAAGATGCGCTTAATACCCCTCCTGAGAATGCGATCGTGCTGACAGGGAGTTCGAGTATCGCCCGTTGGAACGATAACGCTGAAATTGCGCTTGCGCCGCTTACGGTTATTCCTCGCGGCTTTGGTGGAAGCGTAATGGGTGATGTTTTGCATTATCTTGATCGCGTCGCATTGGTATATAAACCGCGCGCCATCCTAATATACGAAGGGGATAACGATACTGCTTACAAGTTAAGTGAGGATTTAATTGTTGAGCAATTTGAACAGATAGTCGCCAAAGTCGCTCAAGAACTTCCTGGCACGCGCATTTACGTTTTGGCAGTTAAGCCGAGTGTCTCACGTTTGAATGTTTGGGATGCAGCCCAGAGTGTCAGCGAGAGATTTTCGGCTATCGCAAAATCGAATCCGATGGTCAACTATATTGACTCTGCCACTCCTTTTTTAGATTCCAACGGCAACGTCATGGATGACATTTTTGTTGAGGATAATCTCCACCTAAATCAGATGGGTAATCAAATTTGGGGAGCGTTGATCAAAGCTGGGTTGATGCCTACTGAAATTCGCTTTGAATACTAGGCTGCGGTTGAGTAGAGTTCCCACTCATTTGCGATGAGCTCATAAGAACGTCTTCTTGCTTTTGGGTCGTGCGTTATGCTGACCAGCATGATTTCGTCCGCATTAAAATCTTCAGCCATTCGCTTTAACTTTTTAGAGACCTGTTGCGGAGTTCCTACAGCACGTTTGTCTTGATTCTGCATAATCAGCTCCCGTTCGCCAGGCGAATAGGTGTAACTTTCGGCTTCCTCAGGGGTCGGGAACGGACCTGGGTTGCCTTGTAAGAGTTTGACATACCATAGGTCCCTACTCTTCGCCAAATATTGAGCTTCATCTTCAGAACTTGCTGTGATGCTGAATAAAGTGAGACACGTTTGCGGTTTGTTAAGATTAGGCCCGGGCTGAAACTGATCCCGATAAATTTCGAAAATATCCTTCCGGATATTTGGGTTAATAAAGTACGCAAAGTTATACGGTAGGCCATTTGTGCCAGCAAGCAATGCGCTGTCCTCGCTGGATCCAAGCATCCAGAGTGCTGGCGGATTTTCGGTTTTTGGGTATGCTCGTGCTCGCTCCATCCCTCTTGTGATCGGATCATCATCATTCAGTAATGATTGGAGGTCACAAACCATATTCGGAAAGTGTTGTGGACCAGTCGTCGATCCGTAGCGAATTGCCGCGGATGTAAATGGGTCGGTTCCGGGGGCTCTGCCGATCCCGAGATCGATGCGTCCTGGATAAAGCGTTTCAAGGACTTTAAAATTTTCGGCAACTTTGTAAGGACTATAATGAGGGAGCATTATGCCACCTGATCCAATCCTAATGGACTCAGTTTCTGCTCCTAGGCGCCCAAGCAGAACTTCAGGGGAGCAACCGGCCAAGGCCGCAGAGGCATGATGCTCCGACACCCAAAAGCGGTGGAAGCCCAGCTTGTCTGAGAGTCGGGCGAGATCGATTGTTTCGTTTAGAGCTTCACTCGCATTGCTGCCGCTTCTTATTGGCGATTGATCTAATACAGATATCTTTATTGTCATACTTCAAGTTTCAAATACAAAATGTTCATATAGGCTTAGTCAATAATTGCTTGGTAAACACCGTTGCGGAGGGCATCGTAATCGTTTAGACCATTTGCCGGGCGAATCTGAGTTAGGTATACGACAACTAACCGCTCCGTAGGGTCGACCCAATAAGTTGAGTGATAAGCTCCTCCCCAACCATACTCGCCCTCGGAACCAAGGCTACCTCTTGCCCCGAGGTCGGTGACGACAGAGAAGCCGAGCCCGAAGCCCTGACCTTGTCGAAATGGAATCTCACCGAGGTGGTTCGTCGTCATAAGTTCGATACTTTTTCTCGAAAGCAAACGGTTGCCAGCGAGCTCACCTCCGTTAAGTGTCATTTGGAGGAAACGAGCATAGTCTCGAGCTGTTGATATTAGGCCAGCGCCACCAGAAAAACTGCTTCTCGGTCCCTCGACATACATGCCTTGGCCCTGCATTCCGTTTAAATCGGGGGCAGCTTCGATACCGATGCCATCAGATTTTGGCTGATACACGGTAGCTAGCCGGTCCGCCTTCTCGCGAGGAACGTAAAAATGAGTATCATTCATCTCTAATGGACTGAAAACATGCTGCAAAAGAAATCTGTCGAGTTCCATCCCACTGGCAACCTCAATCACCGCCCCAAGGATATCCGTGTTGTAACCATACACCCATCTTTTACCGGGCTGAGAACTCAAGGGTAAGGTGGCCATCGTTCTGACCGTTTCACGGATGGGTTCTTCCCGGTCAGCAAAATACCAACCTTGAATATCGGCCTCTTCCCATTGTTGTTGCGCAGGGCCACCTCCATAACTTACGCCGCTGGTGTGCGTCAAAAGATGTCTAATTGTTATAGCTCTGTCTGCATCTCGCAGCGGAGGCGGATCTGAGGGATCTGCGCCACCCGGGGAATTTAGGGCGACCTTACTTTCTCTCCATTCTGGTAAATATCTCCACAACGGATCGTTGATCTTAAGCTTACCCTGTTCCTGTAAGATCATGATCCCAACGCTGATAATTGCTTTGGTTTGCGATGCAATGCGAAACATCGTGTCGCTGGTCATGGGCGAATCACTGACGATATCGCGAAATCCATTGGCAGCTTCAAAAACTATTTGCCCATCGCGAAGTACAATTGCAACCTGACCCGCTATTTTCCCTTCTTGAATATAACTTTCGAGCGCAGAGTTGAGCCTCTCGAGCCGTTGGGACGACATTCCTACATTTTCAGGTTTGGTTTCTTCTAGTTCTTGAGAATAAGAGGCTTGAGATAAAGCGATCAGCACTATCAGAAAGGACATATGCTTGATGTATCGGATAGATTGGATTTTTTCCATTTTTGCCCCTGAAATTTTTTAAGTTTTTTTGGCTTCGTTAACCACTAGTGTACGTGACAACTATTATTAATACGATCGTTTTCAAGAGCCTCTTCGAGAGAAGTTTGAGTAGTAAAGCAAAAATAAATTCTGGTTTTATTCCGAATGATTAAATTGAAAAGACTTTTAAAAAATTTGGCGAGGGTTCAGGTTGATTTTGCACATACTATTTACCCTTAAAAAATGTTTATAATTCTTTGCGATTTTTTTTGATTAATTACGTCGCTTTAATTCGGTGAGACAATAATGGCGAAAATTCTTTTATCTGATAAAAACGTTGAATTTACGGCGATTCGTGCTGCAGGTCCTGGTGGCCAAAACGTTAATAAGGTCTCTACTGCCGTGCAGTTGCGCTTTCAAATTAGAACGTCAAACTTGCCAAACAAATTACAAGAAAACCTTTTAATGGTTCGAGATGCAAGGATTTCAAAAGAAGGGATGATTGTCATCAAAGCGCAACGTTTTCGAAGCCAAGGAAAAAATAAAGAAGATGCCTTAAAGCGATTGAATAAGTTAGTTGAGATGGCGAGCTATAAGGCACCACCGCGCATAGCTACCAAGCCACGTAAAGGTGCTCAGGAAAAAAGACTGCAAGGGAAAAAGCAGAACGGAGCGCGAAAGCTGCTGAGGGGTATTGTAAAATATGATTGACTATTCACTGTCTCGTTTTTTGAAGGTAACTACTCTGGTCCTTCAGTTTGGGTTAGTAGGTTATGGAAGTGCGCAGGAGGACCGGGATGGGTCTCTAGCATATTATTTCGTTTCCAATACATTAATGTCGTTTAATTTGACTGGGCAAATTGAGCCAAATCCTGGTTTGGATGGTTCTGATATCGAAGAATTTCTCTCGATCCTCGAACAATATGATCAGCTATTTAACCAAGATTTTTCCGCAGGCAGTGTTTTTTGCCGCCGATATTTAGAGTCTTCGGAAATACCTTCAACTGAAGCTTTTGACCTTCTTTTCAGTGATGGAGTTTGGGAGGGCAAGGTTAAACGCCTTGGCGAGAATTTTTGGAGAGAATTGGAGGAAAAATTTGGATCACGTTTAATGTTGCGCGCTGTCGCTCAGGCCTCCTCATTTGCGAAAGATCGTGAAACCAATATCCAGGATGGGCCTGTTTTTCCAAGAGCCGATTTTAGTCTAAGCGAGCGTCTAGAATTCGGTAAGAGGCACTGCCAACTTGAGAATTAGCAGTGCCGCTCATTGCAGTTTTTTGTTTAGTAAACCTCAAACAGGCCAGCAGCGCCCATACCTCCGCCGACACACATCGTACATACGACGTATTTAGCTCCGCGTCGTTTTCCCTCGATGAGGGCATGCCCAACCATTCGTGCGCCACTCATGCCGTAAGGGTGACCGATGGAAATAGCTCCTCCGTTGACGTTTAAGAGTTCATCAGGTATTCCGAGTTGGTCTCGGCAGTATATGACTTGTACCGCAAAAGCTTCATTGAGCTCCCAGAGGCCAATGTCATCCATTTTTAAGTTATTACGTTCCAGTAACTTAGGGATGGCAAAAACTGGTCCGATTCCCATTTCATCTGCGCCAAGACCAGCAACTGACATACCTCGATAGGCCCCCAGAGGTTGCAGGCCCCTTTGCTCTGCTAGCTTGCTGTCCATTACAATAGAAGCAGAAGCACCATCCGACAACTGGCTCGCATTCCCAGCGGTAATGACGCCGCCTTCAATAACCGGTTTTAATCCTTGAAGCCCTTCAAGCGTTGTCGTCGGTCGGTTACCTTCATCCTTTTCTAGATTAGCGTCGTGGGTGCTTTGCTGTTTTGTCTCTTTGTCCATGAAGAGCATTTTTGAGGGCAGAGGAACAATTTCGTCGTCGAATTTCCCTGCAGCTTGAGCAGCGGCAGTCCGTTGCTGGCTTTGCAGTGAGTACTCATCCTGCGCATCTCTCGAAACATTGTAACGTTTGGCTACAATTTCGGCCGTCTCGAGCATGGAAATATAAGCATCCGATGCATTTTTCAACACTTTAGGGTCTTGAGCTCGGTAAGCATTCCTATGCTCGTTTTGGACGAGACTGATTGACTCTAGCCCCCCTCCGACGACGATCGGCATGCCATCTACAATTACCTGCTTAGCAGCAGTAGCAATCGCCATCATCCCTGAGGCGCACTGACGGTCGATACTCATGCCCGATGCAGAGCTTGGCAGACCTGCGGCAACCCCGGCGGTGCGTCCGATATTATAACCTGAAGAACCTTGTTGCATTGCGCAACCCATTATCACATCGTCAACCTCGTTCGGATCTACACCTGCGCGTTCAACCGCGGCAGCTATTACATGTCCTCCAAGAGTAGGGGCGTCGGTGTCGTTAAATGCACCGCGGTAGGCTTTACCGATGGGGGTACGTGCGGTCGATACGATTACTGCTTCTCTTGTCATGCTTTTTTCTCCGAAAACTCGTTTATCTAAGTTTAGTTTAGTGAAGACATCACGCTCGTCGGGATGTCGATTTCCAAGTGTGCTGTTTTTAAATTTAAGAGTCGCAAATTAGTGCGGTAATTTGTTTGGACGCATTTTTTGCGAGCTCTACCATTTCCTCGTCACTTCTATCTTGTATCGGGTGTGGCACAAACACCCCTTTGGGACTTAAGCCTAAAGACTTTGCTTGAGCTTCTGCTGCCTCAACAAATTCACTGGAGGCTACAAACCCACCGGGAATACCACGTCCCTCTAGATCAATGATGTCATGCAAACTGCACGAGGTACATGATCCTCAGTCCGCGAGTCCCTGAATAACGGCGTCACACTCGACGCTAATCTGTTGCTTGAGTTCAACCGGTGCAGTTCTAGCGAAAGTGGGTTTGCTGTACCGTAATACAGTTGCACCGACTGAAACAAGTTGTAGCTCTACTTGATCAAGAAACTCTTTGCCTCTTGGTTTAGAAATGTCGATTAGTCCAACAGTTTTATCTTTCAACGTGGTTAAACGAGGAAGGATCTCTCTGCTCATTGGTTTGAGCTCAGAAGTTGGATCTAGAAGTGGGCTTTGCATACCATTCTCCTTGATAAGGGTTTACAGGATACTATAATCTTGGGCGATTCGGTTAAAGTATTTGAGAGACAAGTTGGCTTCCGCGCTCCCCAGACGCTACCCAGCCGCTAATTATTGCGGAGAACATTCCAGCGGTTCCGCCGGTCGTAACAATATGTAAACCTCCTGACCTAAATTTAGCGATTGTTTTATCTTTCAGTTTTTCGGGCATGCCCTCGGCAATACCGTCGACGCCCCGAACTATTGCAGCGCCAGGCATTAACAATTGTTTTGAGATAGCCTCGTGGAGGTCTGCCTTTGTCCATCCGGCTTGATGGAACACACGTCTGTGTTCAGGGCATACGATTAAAATAGCATCCGCTAATCCATAAAGCTTGGTGTTCACAACTGCTCTTAGACTATTTGCCATGCT
Source organism: uncultured Gammaproteobacteria bacterium (assembly GCA_913048385.1). Taxonomy (GTDB): domain Bacteria; phylum Pseudomonadota; class Gammaproteobacteria; order Pseudomonadales; family Pseudohongiellaceae; genus UBA9145. Next base: position 74,329 of record CAJWVZ010000012.1, read on the forward strand.
TTTTGATAAGGAATCTGGACTGCGCGATTGCTGATCTAAAATCGGCTGTAAGCCTTCTCCGGCAAATAGGCTTATAACTGAGTTGCTGCGATCGTAGCCCTGATCTTCGGCGAGTGTAGGCCAGTTTTTTTCACTTTCATCTTCGGCGAAGCAATAGGTATATTTTCCCGGATTTCCCATGACGGCTCTGTCGATGCCTCCGGGAACCCCTCCACCGACGTTTCGAATGATTAGCTGAAGCGTCCGTCCGATCGTCGCGTTGGCCCTGTGTCCTTGACCAAGAGCATTTACTCCTGAATTAATATTCAAATGTCTCGCTACCGGTCCATTTATGATCATCACTGGTGAAGAAAAATAGGTGGTACAGAGCAAGCCATGCATGCAAAACTTGTCTTGCAGAGCAGCCTCTACGGATGCGATGACCAACGGCATATATTCGGGTTTGCAACCGGCCATCACAGCATTTATCGCAAGCTTTTCTATATTAATAGGCGCATTATCTGGGGGAATATTTCCAATTATGTCTGATGGATCTCGATTTGTACCTGCGAGCATGCGAATGACGCGAAGCGGAGTTGGAGGAACGACTGGTAGACCATCAGTCCAGCCTCGCTCGTAGCAGGATTCAATATCATCTTCATCGTCTGAAAGTGCGATGTTCCGCGCTTCGCATGGGTTTTCATATCGAAGTTTTAACTTCTCTGGCATTCCGACGTCCAGAGTCTTAGACCCACATCCGGGTTTATGATCGGGCAAACCATCACCAACCGTGGGAAAAAGATGCTCTCCCACAAAAAACTCTTGCCAAGCAGCGCGATCCCAACCTTCAACACGGACCTCAGGGTGATTTGCTAAGGTCATTGTTGGAACGATTGTTATACCTTCTTTGTAAGAAGACTCTAGCGCGGAGTCATCCAGAATATTAGGTAAGTGGGATAAAAAGCTTGGGTCGTCTTGGACGAAGATTTTTATCCGGTCCCCTAATGCTGCTGAAATTTCCTCGATTGTTGAAGCGATCAGCTCGCAGGTCGGGCAATCTTTTTTTATGAATAATCTATAATTTCGAATGTCGGATGAAGGTTCATCACTCATTTTCCAAGCCCTCGCTTTATTTGACTCTCATCAGAAGGGATCTTTATCTCAGTATACGAAACCGAGGGTACAGATTCCGACTAAGATGTTTGTGATCATAAAAACTGAGGATGTGCGGGACATCACTTTCCACAGTTGTCGACCCTTGTAGTTAGCTCTGACACCAATAATGAGAAGTAATGTATACATCATCATTCCAGCCATTATGGCCGAGTAGAGAAACCACTGACCGTTATCCACCGCTCTGCTGCCAAATATAAAAAAAAGTGAAGCCCCAAAAAAATAGGCAGCCCAGTAAGAGCCTGCTAATCGAAATCTACCGCTTCTTTGCTTCGTTAACATTACTTGTAAACCACACTCTTAAGTTGTTGTTGGGGGCGGTTAATCTCACATCGGTCATTTTACTAAAGTGAACTATAAAGCTTGTAACTCGGCATTTTCTCTACAATTTGTAACAAATGCCGATAATCTATTAGCTTATAATTGTCGTTGTAACGACAACAGTGTTTTTTGGCAAAACCTCCCCAAGTCTAAACAGAAGGTTTTTTAAGTGCTCAACGTAATAAGGCGTTGATGACTTCGTCTTAATGCTGCTCACAGGATGTCAGGTTAAGGAATTTGATGACTTTATCAGATGGATTACTGAGTTCAAAATCTGTTTTAGCCGCGAAAAGGATGGCTTCTTTTACTTGTTGCTTTTTTTTCGTTATTTTTGTGCAGTTTGCAGAGGCGCAGGACAACGTCGGCGATGAAAGCACTATAAGGTACCCGGCTGAGTACTTTGTTGACTTCAATCCAATGACAGCCCAAGACATGGTGTACAGGATACCGGGCGTACAGACGTCTTCTCGAGGTCGTTCCGGCGGCGGAAGCGGTGGTCGAGGATTCGGTAGTGGCGGAAGTAGCGAAATCATTATTAACGGAAAGAGAGCCGCGGGGAAGAGCAACGCAACGGGACAACAGCTGCAACGAATCACTGCGCAGCAGGTCAATTATATAGAAATCATACGCGGAACGTCCGGAGAGCTCGACGTGCGCGGAAGCGGTCAGATTGTCAATGTTGTTCTCTTCGAAGAGCTGTCTTCAACAGCAGTTAATTATGAAATTAACATGGAAAGCTATGCTGACCAGGAGCGTAAGCCCGGCGGATCTTTGGCTTTAAGCGGGAAAGCGGGACAACTCGGCTTCGTTTTGAGCGGTGAAATTGATCCGCGTTACGAAAATCAGATCAGAAAAGAGCACAGTGTGCTCGCCGATTATTCTGATAACGATTACATTCGAGAAGATAGGATAAGAGACCAGACCAATTACAACTTAAGTGCCAACCTCGATTATGAAATTAACGAATTTTCCAGTGCGCGGCTTAATGCGCTTTACCGAGAGGATGATAATCCCACAGAGGTATTTCGGAAGATAACCGACGTCAGAAGTAATCCAAACGTTGTAACCGCTCAGAGAGAGGATCAAGGTGGGGAAAGAAACAACTGGGAAGTGGGAGGCGATTACGAGTTAAATCGCACTAATGGCGATCGGTTCAAATTATTGTTCATCGCAAATCAGCGCAATGACGATCAGATTCGCGCTCGCAATAATATCGCCGATGACGGCGCTGAGACGTTAAACCTTTTCCTCGATCGAACTTACATTACCGAAGAGCGCATCGTTCGCGGTTCTTATACAACTGAAATGTTTTTTGGGCAGGATATTGAGTTTGGTATTGAGCGGGCACAAACCACCCTTGAATCCGGTATCGCCTTAGGGTTGGCTGGGGACGGGCTTAGTGACCCCAGCTTGAGAGGGTTGGTGAGGCAAAACATCAGGAATGCAGATTCAACCGTCGAAGAAATCCGTTACGAACCATTTTTAATCCACAATTATATCTTCAGCGACAAAATGTCTCTGGAAACCTCATTGCTATACGAGGCCTCTGAAATTAGTCAGTGGGGCCAAGTTAACAAATCCAGAGATTTTGGATTCTTTAAACCAACTTTTGATTTACGATTTGACCTCACGCCGCAAATACAGCTTAGCGCACGGGTAAGAAAGTTTGTAATGCAGCTGAGTTTTAACGACTTTGTCGCTAATGAAGATTCTGACCTAGACTCAAACGTTCAAAGTGGCAACGATGACCTCCGTCAGGAATGGGGCTGGGTCTATGAGACGAGGGGAGAATATCGTTTGCCAAATGATGTAGGGGCGGTGGATATTGGAGCTTACTACCATATTCATAACGATCGGATTGAAAGGATCGATGTAACAGTCGATGAAAATAACCCTCAATCGACGAATGGGAATATCGGGAAAGGTGATATGTATGGGTTAACTGCAAACGCCAGTCTGCGAATGCGCATGCTCGGTCTTCCCAATCTTCAGCTGACTGCAAACTTAGAGGTGAAGGATTCAAACATAACAGACCCACTTCTTGGAATAGACAGGCGCTTTCGAGATTACGACCGAGGTCGATTAAATTTTGGTTTCAGACACGATATCCCGTCGCGCGGCATAACCTATGGTGGTAATTGGAGTAACCGCTTCGAAGGCAATATCATGCGTTATGACGTAGACGACATTGAGATTCGCGGTGGAGACCCTTATGTTTCTATTTACGCTCAATTCGTTGATTCTAGGGGGCTAACTTACCGTCTTTTCTCTAGGAACCATACCGATAATACGCAGTGTCGCGAGCGAAGGCGTTTCCTAGGGAAGATTTCGGCTCAGATTCTTGAAGAGATAGAAAATCGATGCTGGAATGATGGGCGTGTTGTAGCGTTGCGTGTGAGTGGAAACTTCTAATTCAGCGATTTTGTATCGTTTTTGATCGGACTATAACGCTCGGGATCCGCCTCTTTAGTCAATCATCACTAACATTCCTGATACCGAGTCTTTGTCCGTTAACGCCCCATAAGCCCTTTTATTGCGGCAGGTATGTCGGCAGGAAAAACTACAAATTTGCTATTATCGGAATCGGATAAACTCTGCAAGGAGGAGATATATTTTTCACCTAAGAGATAAACAAGAGGGGTTTCTCGATCGCCAATTGCCTCGGTCACCAGAGTAATAGATTTTTGGCTCGCCTCCGCTAGAACTACTTGCGCTTCAGCTTCTCTCCTAGAGGCTTCGAGCTTGCCTTCAGCTTGCAATATAGCTGCTTCCTTCTCTCCGTCTGCTCTAGTAACTGTTGCCCTTCTTGCGCGTTCCGCAGCAGCTTGTTCCTCCATAGCTTGTTGCATTGTGCCCGATGGATTGATGTCTTGAATTTCTACAGTTTTTAACGTGATACCCCAATCTGCAATATCGTTTGAGATAGCTGTTTTTAGCTTTGCTTTTATGTGATCTCTCGATGACAACGCATCATCTAAACTCATTTCTCCAACAATGCTCCGCAATGACGTCTGTACCAGAGTTTGAATCGCAAGCTCATAATCCTCTACGCCATAAACCGCTTTTTCCGGTGAGACAATATTTATGTAGGCGACCGCATTTGTCATTATTACCGCGTTATCTCGGGTTATTACTTCTTGCGAGGGGATGTTTAGCACAATATCTTTCGTGGTGACCTTGTACGCGATGCTATCTATGTAAGGTACAAGAAAGTTGAGCCCGGGGTTCAGTGAACAATGATATTTACCAAGGCGCTGCACTACCCACTTGTTTCCCTGAGGCACCTGTCGTACACCTTTGCCGACGGTAACGAGAACAAAAACTAAGATCGCGAGGGGTAAAATGATTGCGGGTTCCATGGTTTTCCTTTTTAAATTAGCATTAAAACTTAAGTTTAAATGGCCAAGAAGCTGTCTTACGGACTCATGCTCGAGTGACTATTAAAGAATTCCCAGAGACCTCCGTGACCCTTACCCTATCTCCTACTGCGAGCTCCTCTTGCGAGATTACTTCCCATTCGTTTGCGCCAAGCAATGGCACAGGAAATCGTACGACACCATTTTTTTCAGATGTCGGTGTGTTAATGATTTGACCGATTTCTCCAACTAAAGTTTCACGAGAGAGCCCGGCTTTTGTTTTATCAATGGACAAAGGTTTAAAAAACTTGAACCAAGCCACAATAAAAGACAAAGAAAGTATGGTCCATGCAATGAGTTGCGCCGCGGGTGATAGCTGCGGGATCAAGATCAAGAGAACACCGACTGCGGTTGCCGAGGCCCCAAACCAGAAAATGAAAAAGGACCCAATAAAAATCTCGGAAAGCATAAGTAATATCCCGAAAACGATCCAATACCAATAAACTATATGTATTTCCAAAAAGTCTTCCTTTCATGGGTATAATTCAATACCATTTTTAGATCGCCATCACTGTAACACGAGCAGGGTGCTTGCGGTTAATTTATACGATTTTAGGAATTAATTGCGCAAGCCCAGTTGATTGGAGGCATGGCGTATGGGTCTTCAAAAATTCTCGCGAAAGAGATGTTCAAGAGGTAAGTTATTGGTGAGAAGAGGAACGGAATTTATATCGGTAGATGGCGTAGAGCTTGCTGATTTTGGGGGTGAGGGTCCTATTGTGCTTTTCTCCCACGCGAACGGTTATCCACCTCAGGTGTACACTGAGCTTCTGAGTGCACTCTCCAAAAGTTTTCGGGTTTTAGGTATTGAACATCGACCCCTGAGGGGTGGTAATCCGAACGATTTTTTAAGTTGGGATGTGATGAGCGAGGATATTGTAAAAGTCATTGATTTTTTTAACGAGCCAATATTTGGTTTTGGTCACTCGATGGGCGGCTCAGCATTAATGATGGCGACCAAACACAGACCCGATTGCTTCCGAGCACTGGCGTTGGTTGAGCCGGTTCTCTTGCCGAAGGTTGCGCAATTTGCTTTGAACATTGTTGCGAAGCGGTTCCCTAGTCGGGTTCCTCCAATCCGACGTGCGCTGAATCGTACTGATAATTGGGATAACAGAGATTTAGCATTTGATCATTTTAGGCCTAAGCGTGTGTTCAAGCATTTCTCTGACGCAGCTTTGTGGGATTATGTAGAGAATGGTACTTATATTCGAGATGGGCGTGCGTATCTGCGTTTCAGTAAGGAATGGGAGGCGCGTTGCTATGCACTGGTTCAAAATGTTTGGCCGTTATTAGGTGAGTTACGGATGCCGGTCGTTGGGTTTAAAGGTGCTAACTCGAATACTCTTCCGGCTTCCGCCTGGCAGAAATGGAAATTAAAGGCGCCCGCGCATCAGTTTGTTGAAATTGAAGAGAGCGGTCACTTGCTGCCACTCGAATACCCTAACCTTTTGGCTTCTCATGTAGCAACTTTTTTCACGAGTATATAGATAAGGACAATCGATCAGCAGTGTCCTCGGTGGGAAGGTCTTTACTCAACGACGCGCAGTTTTGCTTTTTGAAAAGCAGCTCGGTTTTTACAGCGTGTTAGGTATTCAAGCAGCTTGGGGTAGGGTGCTAAATGTTTCCCCGTGTCGGCGACCCCGATAACATAGGCTATACTTATGTCGGCGGCTGAGAAATTCCCCAGCATATAATCATTGTTACCAAGTTCTTCTTGAATATAGTTCAAATGCAAAACTATTTCGCCTGAACTAAATTCATTAAGCCTTTGCGAGCTGTCTTTTGTCCTTTGAAGCAGCATATCGATAAGAAGTGGAGCGAAAGCTGAGCCCTCCGGGTAATGCAGCCACTGGGTATACTTTGCCCAGGTGTTAATTTTTTCACGACACGGATGAAACTCGTTTTCAGAATCATATTTTTCCATTAGGTAAGTTGTGATAGCACTTGATTCTGTGAGCATTAAGCTCCCGTCTTCAATAATGGGGGATTTTCCAAGAGGATGGACAGATTTGAGATCATCTTGAGAGCGAAAGGTTTTCGGATTTCTAAAATATTCTTTAAGCTCATACTCAAGATGCAGCTCCTCTAAGAGCCAGGCACAAAAGAGGGAGCGGCCGATTCGAAGGTGATGAAGTGTAATCATAAGTTTGCCTGTAAGACACCTAAAATTAAATGATACCTTTTGTTTGTGTATAAGAAAAATCATAGTCACGAGGATTCGTTACATTTACTATTTTTAAAACGATTTACGGTTTGGGATATTTTTATTAAATGAAAAGTTCTAAATATAACCTCTTAAATTATCGGGATTTGATAGAAAAATCGTGGCCCATAATTTTAGCTAATTCGTCTGTTCCGTTATTAGGTTTAGTTGATACGGCGGTGATCGGCAACGTCGGCGGTGTGGCTGATCTGGGCGCTATTGCGCTGGGCAGTCTTATTTTTTCTTTTGTTTACTGGGGGTTTGGTTTCCTTCGGATGAGTACAACGGGTTTTGTGGCCGACGCGATAGGTAGGGGTGAGTTTGCTGAAACGCGAGCTGTGCTCGGAAGGGCTGCGCTGTTAGGTGCAGGTTTTGGAATTACCTTGTTTGCTTTGCAAGTACCAATAAATAGCATGGCGATGGAGCTGTTAAACGGTTCCGCAACGACCGAACAACGCGCTACGAATTACTTCTTCATTCGGATATGGGGTGCCCCTGCGACACTTATCACATTTGTTTTTACTGGCACCTTAATCGGAATGGGTCGAAGTAAATTATTACTCGCGAGTCAATTATTTTTAAATGGATTCAATATTTTCCTCGATTTGACTTTGGCAGGCGGTCTTTCGCTTGGGGTGAAGGGTATCGCTCTCGGAACTGTGATTGCAGAATGGGCCACTGTTTTTTTTGTTGGGCGGATTCTATACCGAGAGTTAAATGTCTCGCGAACTGATGGGCAGAAATTTTTGGAGGGTCTGTTGGAAATAAGCGCTTTAAAAAGGATGGTAGCGTCGAATATCAATATATTAGTCCGCACCTTGTTACTTATTTTGTCATTCGCCTTTTTTACAAATCAGAGCGCCAAATTTGGTGAAGTTACGCTTGCGGCGAATTACCTTTTGCTGCAACTCGTCTCGTTTTCAGCTTTTTTTCTTGATGGATATGCGTTTGTCGTTGAGGGATTAGTTGGACATGCGAAAGGGCGTAATGATTCGATTTATTTCGATCAGGCAGTACGGCGCACTACAATCCTTGCAGGATTCACCTCCGTGACTCTAAGCCTGATGCTTTTTATTTTTGGCGATCAAATAATCTCGTTGTTGACAGACATACAAGTCGTAAGAGATCAAAGCTCAGCTATGCTCTGGTTGACTTGTCTATATGTTTTATCTGCTTTTGCCGCGTTTCAGCTTGATGGGATTTTTATCGGTGTCGCCGATTCGCGTTCAATGCGAAACGCGGCCCTACTATCGACTAGTTTCTTCCTGTTTTTTTGGTGGTCGAGTCGAGGGCTTGGGGTCACAGGGCTTTGGTTATCTATGATAGCGTACGTAGTCATGCGAGCGATCACGTTGTTAAGTTTTTATGGTAGCGTGCGTAGAGAAATTGGTTTTAAACATTAATGCAGGGATTCATTTTCTGAAGATATTGCATAAGGTTCCACAGTGATTTGATGCAGTCGGGGGCCAACAAGCTGGGCAATACCTTCGTAGCGTTCCTCTCCTGTTGATGCGAACTCGAAACGATAGTGCCGTTTAAGGCACACCTGTCCTTCAATATTGCGAGTAGGCCATACTCTGGTCAGTACCATGCTTTGATCGAGCAACTGAATATTCTGGGCTTTACAATATCGGTAAGCGTGACCGATTGCCGTGTTCTTAACCTTGTCGCTTTGCCACCAGAAGCAAACTACAGCGAGTACTAGGCTGGACCAAAAAATAAGAGATAGCGATAGCAATATAGTGTCCCAATAGTCTGTTATCTAGTCGGCTGCTTCTGACTCTATCTTCTCTGAGTGAATCTTATAAGCTTGAATGGTAGGAGCGAGAATTTCGAGCGCGGTCTTTCCGTTAGGTGGTAACTCAGCATCACATGGTTTCAGTGGAGTGGTGCGCTCACCCCAACGCACGACACCGGCGGCCCAGGTTAAGCCTGCGCCAAAGGAGGCCATTAGAATAAGACTTCCTGGCTTGATGAGTCCCTCCTCACTAGCCTCGGCTAGAGCAACCGGAATTGTACCAGCGGAAGTATTCCCATACTTGTGCACATTTACAAAAACTTTTTCCTCTGGTATCCCAAGGCGTTTGCCTAAGGCCTCTATGATACGAATGTTTGCTTGATGGGGGACTACTAGGTCAATGTCAGCAATAGTAAGTTGCTGGTCTGCGAGAACTTGGTCACATGCATTTGCCATGCTCTTTACGGCTCGTTTGAAAACTTCTTGCCCTTTAAAATTCCATCCGAAATAACCAAAATTTTTATCAAATCGATCATAGCCTGAACCAAAGTTCGTAATTTGAATTGCATGTTTGGCATTGGATTCACAACCAATTTTTGAGGACAATAAACCAATTGGTTCTCTTGAGGACTCCAAGATGACTGCGCCGCAGGCATCGCCAAATAAAACCGCAATGTCTCTGCGGGCCCAGTTTACGTAGTGAGTTATATACTCTCCTCCGATCACTAAGATTTTTTTATGAGCGCCAGTCTGAATCAAGCTTGTACCGATATGCATGCCATGCAAGAACCCAGTGCAAGCGGTGTTGACGTCGATTGCTGCGGCGTTGGTCGCGCCAATGCCATCAGCTATCAGAGAAGCGGTATTAGGACAGCTAGAGTCGGGCGTCAGGCAGCCGAGTAAGATGAGATCAATTTCAGAGGGTATGAGGCCGGCTGCCGCGATGGCTCTCTGAGACGCAACAATTGCCATGTCTGAAAACTTGCAGTGCAGAATCCTGCGTTCACGGATTCCTGTGCGGCTTACAATCCATTCATCGCTGGTTGGTAAAAATGTTGCCAAATCATCATTGGTCAAGGTTGCTGGTGGCAGACATTTTCCCCAGCCAGTAATTTCGGCAAATTTCATCTTAATAGGCTTCTTTATAATTTCCCTAGAGAGTAACTCATTAAAATTCTGAAAGGTAGGTTGTGTGAAGGACTGATATGAGAACATCCTGTCGGCAAAAGCCGTAAATCTCTCACATCACCTTTCGCTTTATGTTTTTATTTCTTGAAGTACTTGAGCGTGTGCTAACATCGAGGCGGAAGAGTATCATCCCCGGTGGGGTGCCCGGACTTCAAACCCGGTGAAGTTTGTTTAAGACAGGCTTGGTGGGTTCGACTCCTGCCTCTTCCGCCAACTGAATAGAAGTTTCCCGTGTAATATGAAAGAAAAGAAACTGTAC
>CAJWVZ010000013.1 GCA_913048385.1 uncultured Gammaproteobacteria bacterium
TCTGTCGTTTTACAGATATCCAGTATTTTGGTGGCGAGGGATTGAATCATTGGTACCACGTCGTTTTAATGGAAGGGCGAAATCGAGAGGTCCGAAAACTTTGGGAATCACAAGGTCTAAAAGTTAGTAGGCTTAAGAGAGTGAGATACGGACCTATTTTTATTCCCTCAACCTGCAGGAAGGGTCGGTTTATTGAGCTACCGAAGAGGGACGTAGATAAGCTCGTGCAGATTGTTAGTTAGAAATTTTGATTTGATTTTTGGTGTTTATTTCTCTCAAATTTATCGCTTTTCCATGCAAGGCTCGTCCTTCCTCTCCGAATAGGTATAGGTAAGCGTTCATTAATGATTCTGGTGTGGGAACATCTGCTGGGTTTTCCGCAGGATATGCGTCTCTTCTCATTGCTGTGCGAGTAGCTCCGGGGTTCACGCTCATGACTTTGATTTTAGTGGTTTTGCCTAACTCGGCGGCTAGTGTTTGCATTAGTCCCTCTAGTCCGAACTTGCTGACTCCGTAAGCTCCCCAAAATGCGCGAGCAGCGCGGCCAACACTGGATGAAACAAAAATTATTCTCGCGTCACGCGACCTACTCAGCGAGGGTAACAGTGTTTTTGTTAACCGAAAGGGTGCGTTTAAATTCACAGTAATTATCTTTTCCCAACTCTCTTCAGAGTAGTGCTCAATGGGAGCGAGTGTCCCGAGCAGTCCGGCATTATGTATCAGCCCGTCAAGGCATGGATACTCTTCGTCTATTGCAGCTGCTAAAATTTTGTAGTCATCAGCATTAGCAGTTGTAAAATCAAAAGGATGAATAAGTGTTTTTCCGGGATTCGATTTTTCTAACTCCTCGTAAATGAGCTCTAATTTTTCTTTGCTTCTCCCAAGTAAAATAATGTTAAAACCTTCTTCGGCAAAGCGAGCTGCATTTGCTCGCCCAATACCTCCAGTCGCACCTGTTATTAGGATTGTTTTTTTTTGGTCCGTGCTAGAAGCAGAGGTAAGAGTCATTTTAATTTCGCTATGTTTCGATAAATTCTGAGAATTCTAACGTTCCGCCCATCAAGAAAAGTGCAGAGAGTTAAGGAAATTGCTGAGGTTTGTCGAGGAATCAAGGATGAAATCAGCACCCCAGTCTTCTATTTTTATATCGTTTGGTATATAACCGTAGGCTGCTGCAATAGCGATGACGTCAGCGCCCTTTGCAGATTGAATATCTCTCTCATGGTCACCTATGTACACTGACCGCTGACTAGAACAGCCGAGAGTTTTTAAGGCTAATTCTATTGGCTCGGGGCTCGGCTTTTTTTCAACAACATCTTCTGGGCATATTAGAACCGAGCACCTTGATCGTAAAGCCAAGGCTTCAAGGAGAGTCTCTGCGTATAACACTGGCTTGTTCGTTACTATTCCCCAAGGGATCTGTTGCTTTTCTAGATTCTCAAGTAGCCGATCGTAGCTTGGGTACATGTGACTTTTTGTGTGCCCCAGGACCTTTAAATACGTTTTCAAAAATTTTTGAAGCAGGCTTTCTTTGTCAACGTCCTGATTATGAGAAGTTAAAATTAAATCGATTAGCGCTCCAGCGCCATTTGATACATTCTGAATAATCAACTCGTGTGGCGGAACTGGAAAGTTATTGTGTTCACAAATTTCTATAGTGGTTTCTAAGAAATCGGGTGCAGTGTTAATCAGTGTGCCATCCAAATCGAATAAAACACAATCTACGGACAATATCGGTTCAATAGTCATAAAATTCAGCGCTATAACTGTAGGTTAGGGGGTGTAGTGCGCAAGGTAATTAACATCAATATTTTTTTGTAAAGAATATTTCTTTGTAAAAATATTATAGCCAAGGCCGACTTGATCTTTGAGTGACAGATCATTTGTCCTGCACCATGACGCGAGCTCAGATGGGCAAATTAATTTTTGATAGTCGTGAGTACCCCGGGGTAAGAGATTTAAAATATATTCGGCTCCGATGATAGCGAAAAGATAGGCTTTTGGATTTCGATTTATGGTCGAAAGAAATATATCGCCTGATGGTTTGAGCAGTGTTCTGCATGCAGTGATGATTGCTCTAGGATCTGGGACATGCTCTAGGACTTCCAGGCATGTGACTACGTCAAATTCTCCAGGCTTCTCAACCGCGAGTTTCTCAGCAGAGGTGGTCTCATAATCGACCTCCAGTTTGCTCTCTTTTCTATGTAGCTTTGCTACTGCAATAGAAGCCTCTGCCATATCAATCCCGCTTACGATCGCACCTCGCTGTGCTAGCGCTTCGGTTAAAATGCCACCGCCACAGCCAATATCGAGAACTTTTTTCCCAGCTAAGTTAACTTTGCTGCTGATCCAATTGGCTCTGAGAGGGTTTATTTGATGCAGAGGGCGAAATTCACTCTCTGAATCCCACCATCGAGCGGCAAGCTTTTCAAATTTCTGTATTTCGGATGGGTCAACGTTGTTTAGTTTGTCAGAATTCATTGATCGATTGCTATCCATTTTTTGCTCATTGGTATTTTTACAATTTGATTGTGTTTGTTTAACTATTCTTTATGCTTTCACCCAGCGTTTTTTGCCATTTCAAGACCCGCTCTTTTAGTAACGTCGTGTTAATCGTTGTCAGTTTACCCTCTCTCAATAAGGGCATACCTCGACACCACACATGACTGACTTGATTTGCTTGCGTAGAGTAAACAATATTTGACTCCGGGCGATATATAGGTAATTGATTAATGTCGTCCATTGAAATAGCGACGAGATCTGCATGCTTGCCGCTCTCTATACTACCTATGAGGTGGTCAAGTCCTAGAGCTTTTGCTCCGTTGAGCGTGGCCATTTCTATTGCGTGATGTGCCGGCACAGCACTTGCGTCATTGGCGATAACTTTCGCTAGTAACGTGGCTGTTCGCATTTCCGAAATCATATCAAGGTCGTTATTACTTGCGCATCCGTCTGTTCCAAGTGCCACGTTGATAAAGTTATTTTTTAGCTCATGAACCCGACAGAATCCGCTAGCGAGCTTCATATTTGATTCTGGGCAATGAACGATATTGACGCCTGCGGTAGCGATGGTGGAAATATCAGCGTCATCGAGCTGAGTTGCATGGATACCAACAAATCGGTGGCTTAGGATGCCTAAGTCCGCAAGACGCTTGATTGGGCGACAGCCATTTTTGGCGTATGAATCTTTAATTTCGTCCGCCGTTTCATGAAGGTGCATATGGATCGGGACATCAAGTTCTTCAGCTAACGCGGCGAGTTTAATAAGAGGTTGATCAGAGATCGAGTAGGGCGCGTGCGGGCCAAATGCGATGCTTATGAGGTCGTTAAACCGGTAGGTGTCGTAAAGTTCGGTTGTCTTGGCGATGTATTCATCGGCATTTTCTGCCCATATTGTTGCAAAGTCCATTATGGGAGAAGCGAGTTGAGCGCGGATTTTTGCTTTGTTAGCGGATTCAGCGACGGCATCCGGGAAAAAATACATGTCAGCGAAGCACGTTGTCCCCGACTTAATCATCTCGGCGATAGCGAGAAGTGTGCCATCTTCTACGAATTCTCGATTCGCATGCTTAGCCTCTAATGGCCAAATTTTGTTATTAAGCCAAGACTGAAGGGGCATATCATCTGCTATCCCGCGAAACAGGCTCATAGCGGCATGACCGTGGGCATTAACAAATCCGGGGAGAAGGATACTGTTGCCGCAGTTTACAGTTTCTTTGGCACAGATTTCATTTATGTTTGGTAGACCACTATGAAATATCGCGATAATCTCGCCGGCTTTGATGGCAATGGACACGTTTTCTAAGGTCGTATTGAGAGGAACGACCGGGATTGCCCATTTCGCATGAATGAGTAGGTCTGCTTCGATGGGTGTGTCTAAGGTGCGCTTCATCGGTAAGTGAGCTCCCGGCCAGATTTGCTTGTATTATTGAAGAGTTAAGTCAATTTTCCTATCGAGCATTCGTTTATTAATGAATATTGCGCTGTAACACGCTAGCAAACACCACATGAAATTTGTCGGTATTCTCGAAGCACTGTCTTTTCCAAATAATTAAATGTTTGGGACACTGTTACATTAAATAAAAAGAAATTACTAATGTCTTTGGGACCTCAATTTATGTTATCCTTTTGCTGAAAAAATAACATGTTAGGTCAATATTTTTTTTATGTGACGCCGTTGTTTTTGTAGCTTTACGAGAGGGCGCCTGGTCGTTTAAAGGCTAACAATAAATATTTTTTTTTAACAACGTTGCTTCCCTTCAAGAATGCCGAGAGGCAACCAAGACATGGACCCCTCACATGACATGGACCCCTCAATAGAATAGAAGCAAATAACGCAAAGCTTACGATTCAAAATATTGTATCAGGAAACCGTTAATGTCAGAACTTGCAGATCAGATTACGCCAGTTGCCTTAGAAAGCGAGATGAAAGAATCTTATCTTGCTTATGCAATGAGTGTGATAGTAGGAAGGGCGTTGCCTGATGTTCGGGATGGGCTTAAACCAGTGCATCGGAGAGTGTTGTTTGCGATGAATGTGCTTTCTAACGACTATAACAAACCCTACAAAAAGTCAGCTAGGATTGTTGGTGATGTAATTGGAAAGTATCACCCGCACGGAGATACTGCGGTTTATGACACGATTGTGCGGATGGCTCAAGATTTCTCATTGAGATACCCGTTAGTCGATGGCCAAGGTAATTTTGGATCGATTGATGGCGATTCTGCTGCGGCCATGCGATACACCGAAATTAGGATGGCAAAAATAGCACATGAGCTTCTTGCGGATTTGGACAAGGAGACGGTTGATTTTTCGGAAAATTATGACGGGACAGAGCACATACCAGACGTTTTGCCGGCAAAGGTTCCAAATTTATTGGTTAACGGCTCGTCGGGAATCGCAGTTGGCATGGCAACGAATATCCCTCCTCACAATCTCACAGAGGTAATTAGATGTGCCATAGCTCTGTTAGATGACCCGAGTGTGACCCTCGAAAAATTGATGGAACTCATGTCTGGGCCTGATTTTCCGACTGGAGCTATTATTAATGGTAAGGCAGGAATCATTCAAGCTTATCAAACAGGTCGAGGACGTATTTATATGCGAGCTCGTGCCGAGATTATAGAAGAGAAGTCCGGTCGACAGACCATTATCGTTTCCGAAATACCTTACCAACTAAATAAGTCAAAGCTGATTGAAAAAATAGCTGACTTAGTTAAAGAGAAAAAAATTGATGGAATTTCCGAGCTTCGCGATGAATCCGATAAAGACGGCCTGCGCATTGTAATTGAGCTCCGCAAGGGGGAGCTCGGAGATGTGGTGTTGAATAATCTGTATGCGCAGACACAAATGCAGTCGGTTTTCGGTATTAATATGGTCGCGCTTGTTGACGGCGAGCCTCGGTTAGTGAATTTAATAGAAATTCTTGATGCGTTCCTTCGACATAGAAGGGAGGTTGTAACAAGAAGAACCTTGTATCTTTTGCGTAAAGCTCGCGAGAGGGGACATTTGTTGGAAGGCCTTGCCGTCGCTCTGGCAAATATAGATGATGTCATAGTTCTTATTAAGTCATCTCCAAGTGCCGCGGACGCAAAGGAGCAACTCCTCGAACGGGTTTGGGATTCCGGTAGTGTTTTGCCGATGCTTGAAGCTGCTGGCGCTGATGCTTGCAAGCCCGATAGTCTTGCCAGCCATTATGGACTTCAAAAAGATGGTTATCGCCTTTCGCCGGAACAGGCGCAGGCTATCCTTGAGCTGCGGCTTCATCGTTTAACCGGTCTTGAGCAAGAGAAGCTAGTTGAAGATTATCAAGCTCTTTTGGCTCAAATTACGGATTACGCCGACATTCTGGAAAGCAAGCCTCGATTGCTATCGGTTGTTCGTGATGAACTGGAAAAAATTCAAGCTGAGTATGGAGATGAGCGAAAGACGGAGATTTTGGCCTCGCAACACGATCTCACAGTAGAGGATTTGATAACAGAAGAAGATAGGGTTGTGACGGTTTCGCAGACCGGCTACGCGAAAACCCAGCCGGTTACTGATTATAGAGCTCAGCGTCGCGGTGGGACTGGAAAAGCTGCGGCTTCCGTAAAAAACGAGGATGTGGTGGAGCACCTGCTTGTTGCTAGTACGCACGATACACTCTTGTGCTTCAGTAGTGTTGGTAAGGTTTATTGGTTAAAAGTGTACTTGATACCTGTTGCCAGCCGAACTTCCAGAGGGAAGCCTCTTGTCAATATATTACCTTTAGATGAGGGGGAGACCATTACGAGTATTCTGCCGTTTAAAAATTCAGAGAACAGCGCGTTCGTATTTATGGCGACCAAAAATGGAACTGTTAAGAAGACTTCGCTTTCGAATTTCGCTCGGCCGCGAGGTGTTGGCTTGCGTGCGATAGAGCTCGATGACGACGATCGACTCATTGGTACCGCAATAACGAATGGTGAACAGGATATATTGCTCGCTAGTAGCAATGGGAAAACTATTCGGTTCAAGGAGTCTGATGTTCGTGCTATGGGTCGAACTGCAAGGGGTGTGAGAGGGATTCGATTAGCGCCAGATTCATCGATGGTTTCCTTGATCATTGCGGATGATCAAAAGGAAGTATTAACGGTGAGCGAAAATGGTTACGGGAAGAGAACTAAGGTTTCGGATTTCCCTGTGCGTGGGCGTGGGGGACAAGGCGTTATCGGAATCCAGGTCAGTACCCGGAACGGCTCTGTTGTCGGGTCGGCTCAGGTTTCAGCGGCTGACGAATTTATGCTTATTTCGAATAAGGGCACCTTGGTTCGCACAAGAGTTGCTGAGGTTTCAGTTCAGGGGAGAAATACTCAAGGGGTTCGTTTAATTAGGTTGAAAGATGAGGAGAACCTCGTCGGTCTTGAGCGAGTTGAAGAGCCGTCCGGCTTGGAGGATGATGATATACCTGAAACTTCAACTTTGGGCAGATGAGCGTGAAACACAAGACACAGGTGGTGGGTTTTTTAGGTCCTGAGGGAACTTTTTCAGAGACTGCAGCGAGAGCATATTTTGAAAATTCAGCCACCGGTGCGCCGCAGTATAAATCTTGGCGATCGATTAAAGAAGTTTTCCACGCGGTAGAGCGACAGCATTGTGACATTGGTGTGGTTCCAGTAGAAAATTCTAGTGAAGGTGCAGTGAATGCTACACAAGATTGCTTAGTTGATTCTGATTTGCGGATCGTTGGTGAAATCATCCTACCTATTAGTCAAAACTTACTGGTATCAATTGACTATCCAGACAGTTCTATCTCTAAAATAGTCTCTCACAAACAATCACTTGCTCAGTGCGGTGATTGGATAAAAGAACATTATCCTCAGGCGGTATTAGAGGAATGTGAGAGCAACTCAGTCGCTGCAGAAATCGCATCTTCAAATAAGGGAGTCGGCGTAATCGCCGGTCCAAGCGTCGTCGAACCTTATAGGCTGAAGATAAGGTCTGAAAATATTCAAGATTTCTCGCACAATAGCACACGATTTCTGCTACTTAGTGGAGACGAATTTCTTAAACTTCCACACACTCAAGAGGACTTCAAAACGAGTTTGGTGCTGCGTTCTGAAAACAAACCGGGTGCCCTGTATGACATCCTTGGCCCATTTGCCGCACTCGGTGTTGATTTAGTAAGGCTTGAATCTAGGCCTTCTAAAACGGTTGCTTGGGAGTACGTATTTTTTATAGATTGCGTTGGTGAGTATCAGGCCCTTAAGAGCTCTGGTCTATTTAGTCAGTTGGAGCCAGTCACCATAGATTTGAAATGCCTTGGCTCTTACGTGACTCTAATTGACGGCCGACCACATTGAGACAAAAGGTAATGACAAGCAAGCTTGATAATAAAACAGTGCTTTTTATTGGCCTTGGAATGATCGGAGGGTCTATCGCTCTCGGGCTGAGAAAAGTCTTTCCCGATATTTGCATCCTAGCTTGTGACTCAGATGAATCAACTTGCCAGGACGCCGTTGAGAAAAGCATAGTAAAAGCAGCAGTTTTAGAGGCCGATGCAGAAACTTTTATTGTGAAAGCGGATTTAATAGTTATTGCTCTACCCCCGTTACTCTGTGCGGAGGTTTTAGTTAGGATTGAGGCCGCAGCGGCACAGCATTGTGTGGTCTGCGATGTGTCGAGCGTAAAAGGACATATAAAAAAGACCGCTGCCGATTTGTCTGAATCGTTTCGAAGACGATTAGTTCCATCTCATCCGATAGCAGGTTCTGAAAAGAGCGGATTAGCTTTTGCTAACCCGGAACTTTTGGTTGGTCGGAATGTAGTGATGACTCCATTTTTAGATGGGGACTGCGCAGCAGTTAATCTCGTAAACCATTTGTGGATGAGTCTAGGCGCTAATGTTTACGGAATGAGTGCTGAAAAGCATGACGAAGTTCTTGCAGCGACTAGCCATCTTCCTCATATGTTGGCATACACCACGGTCAAGGTCTTGTCAGATCACGGAGCCCACGAAGATATTTTTCGTTATGCGGCAGGCGGTTTTGCTGATTTTACTCGGTTGGCATCAAGTGATCCAAAAATGTGGGCGGATATTTTTCTCTCTAATTCAAAAGCTGTAAGAGAGCTTCTTGATACGTTTGTCTCTCAGCTTCTGATTTGGAGGGATGAATTATCAAAGCTAGATATGGATGATGTGGCTACTTCTGATGAGTCTCTTCATCTTAAATTACAAGATTTTTTCCAAGAGGCTAAAGGGGTTCGCGAAGTCTTCTTGGAAGCACATTATTCTCGGAAAGACAGCCAAGCGCGCAGCAACACTAACGTTTCGTTAATTGCTGGGCCAGGAGGTTCGGTAGTCGGCGATTTGCGAGTTCCGGGAGATAAGTCGATTTCACATCGAGCCGTTATTTTTTCGTCTATTTCCGACGGCGTTACAAAAATAAAAGGTTTTCTTCAGGGTGAGGACTCTTTAAGAACGGTCGCTGCTTTTCGAGAAATGGGTGTGACTATAATCGGTCCAGACCATGGCGAATTAATAATTTTTGGAGTTGGGAAATTCGGGCTTTGTAAGCCACGAAAGGCATTAGATATGGGTAATTCAGGCACAGCTATGCGCTTGTTGGCAGGGTTGCTTGCCGCACAACCTTTCACGAGCGTGCTTACCGGGGACGAATCTTTGATGCAGAGACCAATGAATCGTATTGTGGAGCCCCTGAGGGAAATGGGCGCAGTTATTGAGTCTGGAAAGTCTGGAGTTCCGCCACTAAACATATCAGGTTGTGAGCTCAAAGGTATTGATTATAATTTACCGATGGCCAGTGCTCAGGTGCAATCTTGTGTATTGCTTGCCGGACTCTATGCCTCTGGTGAAACGACTGTGCGTGAGCCACAAATATGTCGAGATCATACTGAGAGGATGTTGTCGGGTTTTGGTTACGATGTTCAAAGAACAGAGGGTTCGCGAATAAGTTTGACTGGCGGCGGACCCCTTGTAGCAACGGAAATAGAAGTGCCAGCAGATATTTCCTCAGCAGCTTTTTTTTTAGTAGCTGCGGCTATTACTCCAGACTCAGACCTCTATTTGCGTCACGTCGGTATAAATCCAACACGGACTGGAATTTTAAATTTATTAGAAATAATGGGTGCTAGCATTGAATTGCAGAATGAGAGAATCGTGGGTGGAGAGCCAGTCGCAGACATTAGAGTTCGTTATTCTGTGCTCAGAGGCATTGAGATTCCGGTTGGTCAAGTTCCGCTAGCGATTGATGAGTTTCCTGTACTCTTTATCGCTGCTGCTTGCGCTGATGGTGAAACGATCTTAACAGGAGCAGAAGAACTTCGAGTTAAAGAAAGTGATCGCTTGGCAGTAATGGCAGAGGGGCTTAAAACTATTGGCGTAGATTTGGATCTGTTTCCTGATGGTATTTGTATAAAAGGTAATAGTAAGATGCAATTCACTGGTGGTGAAATTGATAGCCATGGTGATCACAGGATTGCAATGGCTTTTGCTGTTGCTGGCCTGCGATCCTTAGCTGAAATAGAAATACTTGATTGTTCAAACGTGGACACTTCTTTTCCAAACTTTGCGGTGATGGCAAAGCAAGTTGGACTAAAATTAGCCATGCTATGAATAAATCTGTACAGAAAAAATCCCCTGTTATCTGCATAGACGGACCCTCTGCGTCAGGGAAAGGAGAAATCTCGCGAAGAGTGGCTGAAAAGCTTGGTTACCGCTACCTTGATAGCGGAATGCTTTACCGAATTTTGGCTTTAGAGGTGGATCGAAGGGCCTTTGATTTGGGAGATAGGGCAGCTTTACTAAATTTAGTGATGAGTTTAGAGATTGAGTTTGGTGGCAGCGGCAAATTGGCCGATGCGGTTAAACTGAACGGAGAGGATGTTTCGTTTGACATACGCACGGATAAAATTAGCAAGTTTGCTTCAAAAATTGCCGTGATTCCAAGTGTGAGGAAGGCTTTATTGAATCGCCAGATTGCCTTTAGAGTGCCTCCTGGATTAGTTGCTGATGGAAGAGACATGGGGACAGTAGTATTCCCGGACGCAGAGCTAAAAATTTTCTTAACAGCAACATCGGTAGCTCGTGCCGAAAGAAGATATAAGCAGTTGATTGGTAAAGGGATTAATGTTAAGGTTGAAGAGATTTTAAGAGAATTAATTGAAAGGGACGAACGAGACAAAAACCGAACTCTTTCTCCTTTGCTGGTTCCGAAAAAATCGATTGTTATCGATTCGACGACTCTGTCTGTTGAGCAGGTCGTTGCGCAAGTTATGGATCTGGTAACGAACAAGAGGAAAGAAGATAATGGAGGGGCACTGTAAGGTTTTCGGTCCTCACCAAAAGCTCGATTAAAACACGTTAGACCTATGGACGGTTGTTTGCGCATAAGCCCAGAGTAAATGTTCATTCAGCCTTAAATTATCCGGACCTGCTAAAACTGGGTAGCGGGAGTCTTAATTTTTTACTAATGCAAGCCGAAAAGGAATAAATCGCGCATAGGAGAAAGTTGAGTACCTCAATATTGGAAATTACGATGAGTGAGAATTTTGCAAAATTATTTGAAGAAAGCTTAGTTGAAATTGATATGAACCCAGGCGCAATCGTCTCTGGGACCGTTATTGATATTGATTCTGACTGGGTAACGGTGCATGCAGGTTTAAAGTCAGAAGGTGTTATAGCGAAGTCAGAGTTTTTAGACGAGCAGGGTGCCTTTGAGTTAGAAGTTGGTTCAGTTGTAAAGGTTGCCCTCGAGACCGTTGAGGACGGTTTTGGTGCCACAAAGCTCTCAAGAGAAAAAGCGAAACGCGCTGAAATGTGGATGGAGCTTGAAGCGGCCTACGAAAAGAATGACGTTGTAACAGGCATTATAAACGGCAAAGTTAAAGGTGGATTTACGGTAGATTTGAATAATATCCGAGCATTTCTACCAGGCTCTCTCATCGATGTTCGTCCGCTTAAAGATACGCTTCATTTGGAGGGGCAGCTTCTTGAGTTTCGACTTATAAAGCTTGATCAGAAGCGAAATAATGTAGTGGTCTCGAGAAGAGCGGTTTTAGAAACTGTCAGTACCGAAGAGCGCGATGCTCTTTTAGAAACTCTTCAGGAAGGAATGTCTGTCAAAGGAATCGTTAAAAATTTGACAGACTACGGGGCGTTTGTTGATTTGGGTGGTGTGGACGGGTTGCTGCACATTACTGATATGTCGTGGAAGCGGATAAAGCACCCCAGTGAAATTGTGAATGTTGGAGACGAGATAAGCGTTAAAATCTTGAAGTATGATCGTGAGAGAAACAGGGTTTCTCTGGGATTAAAGCAACTCGGCGAAGATCCTTGGCTCGCGATAAAGGGTCGTTACCCCAAGAACGCGCGGACTAAAGCTATTGTGACAAACCTAACAGACTATGGTTGTTTCGCTGAATTAGAAACAGGCGTCGAAGGCTTGGTTCACGTATCTGAAATGGATTGGACGAATAAAAACATTCATCCATCCAAGGTCGTCCAGTTGGGTCAAGAGGTCGACGTGATGGTTCTTGATATTGATGAAGAGCGTCGGCGGATCTCGCTTGGAATAAAGCAGTGCTCTCAGAATCCGTGGGATGGCTTTGCAGATAGCTTCGCGAAAGGCGATCGTGTAAAGGGAACAATAAAGTCTATGACTGATTTTGGTATTTTCCTGGGTCTTGACGGAAATATTGATGGGTTGGTTCACCTTTCTGATATTTCGTGGGATGAGCCTGGAGAAGATGCTGTTCGCGAGTATAAGAAAGGCGACGAAATAGAGACTATTATCCTCTCGATAGACTCTGAGAGGGAGCGAATTTCTCTCGGGATAAAGCAATTGACTGAAGATCCTATGGCTAATTTTGCGGCTAATATCGAGAGGGGGAGTGTCGTGAAGGCGACTATAGTTTCCATCGATGCCAAAGCAGCTACCGTGTCACTAGAGAGTGGGGTGGAAGCTGTGTTGCGCGCTTCTGAAGTCAGCCGAGAAAAAGTTGATGACATCCGAAGCGTGTTGAGCGAGGGCGCGGAGATTGACGTTAAAATAACGAATATTGATCGTAAAAACCGAGCATTGCTAGTTTCGATGAAAGCGATTGAGATTGATAATGAGCGTGTTGCAGTTAAGAACCATAAGGAGCAGGATGCAGCAGACGTGTCTCCAGGCACCATTGGTGATTTGATTAAAGCGCAAATGGATAAAGACTAGTAAATGTGGGGCCCTAATGTTCTTGACCTTAGTGACGAGGTTTATCTATGACAAAATCAGAGCTTATTGAGCGGTTGGCGGTCGGAGAAAAAGACCTATCTGCTGCGGATGTAGAATTGGCCATCAAAGCTATTTTGGAAACAATGTCGCAAACTCTGGAAGATGGCGGACGTATAGAAATAAGAGGTTTTGGCAGTTTCTCTCTCCACTACCGAGCGCCGCGTATAGGCAGAAACCCGAAAACTGGCCAACCTGTGGCGCTTTTGGGGAAGCATGTTCCGCATTTTAAGCCCGGTAAAGACCTGCGGGATAGGGCCAATAAAGGGATACTTAGCGATGATCAAAGAGCTGAATATTAGTTAGAAGGTTTCGATGGAAGGGCTAAATTGGTGAGATTTTGCTCATGAGGTGGTGGCCGCGTGTCTTCTGCCATGTGTTTATAGAATTAGCGGGTTCCTCATGAGCAAAATTAGAAGGTTCCTAGCAGCCATTTTTATGTTAGCGATTTTCATGTGTAGCGTAATCTTCTTCCGACTAAACACCGCTCTGGTCGAATTGAAATTTGGACCTTGGACCACCCCTCCGCACGCTGTGTCTGTTTGGGTTATCGCCAGTTTTCTATGTGGCTCGATCTTAGGCGTATTACTAAACCTTGGATTATTTCGGCGCTTAAAACTAAGGTTTGCTCTTAAAAACGCAAGAATTGAAATAGAATCACTTCGACATGATTTGCAAAGGTTAAAAGCGGAATAGCTTCAGTTGTAAAGGATTTTTTTGCTCAGTTTGTTTAAAGGCAAAACGTTGAATAAAACGATTATTGTAGCTTTGGATTTTTCCAGTTTAGAAAGTGCGCTCACATGCCTCGATAAACTGGATCCCACCTTGTGCAGGGTAAAAATTGGGAAGGAGCTGTTTACTTCAGCTGGTCCTGAATCGGTAAAGCAGGCGACCGTCAGAGGCTTTGATGTTTTTTTAGATCTTAAGTTTCACGACATCCCAAACACTGTTGCTAAAGCCGCGGTGGCCGCCGCGGAAATGGGAGTCTGGATGCTGAACGTGCACGCTGGAGGTGGCTTTAAAATGCTTGCAGAGACCCGAGCTGCGCTCAATTCGTTTGGGAAAGAGCGGCCCTTGTTAATAGGTGTCACTCTTCTAACGAGTTTTAGTCCAAGCGATCTGGTTGCAGTTGGGGTTTCCGATAATCCTGAGGCTCATGTGCTCAGATTGGCGCAGCTCGCCAAAGATGCTGGTTTGGACGGCGTGGTATGTTCCGCGCGAGAAGCCGGGCTGCTTCGGGAGAAATGCGGTGAAAAATTTTGCCTTGTTACTCCTGGTATAAGGCGGAGTCAGGATGAAAACAACGATCAAAAGAGGGTTCAAACACCGAGTGAGGCTATTGCTAGCGGGAGTGATTTTCTAGTCATGGGCCGCCCTATCACGAAAGCGAAAGACCCAATGGGGGTAATTCGCAGCATTTATGAATCAATCTAAGTATATAAGTTAAGCCTTTGGAATTGAGTTCTAAAGGTGTTGTTTAGTGCACTAGATTTTTTTGATCAGATGGTAAAAGCGAGGAACAACCTTTATCGTTAGCGACACCTATATGTCCTTTTTAGTTGGTATTTTTTGCTTCGCATTGGCGAGCTCTGTGACAGCTATTATGGTCAAAATCGCCTATAAGATTCACTTTTTAGATGCGCCTATTGATCGAAGTGCCCACACTATTCCAACACCAACAGGTGGAGGCCTTGCATTAGTATTTCCGTATGCCGTGGTTTTATTTCTTTTGTATGGAATAGAATTACTCGATAAAGACGAACTGATAGCGCTTTCTGCAGCGTTTTTAATCGCACTGCTGGGTTTAGTCGACGATATTAAACCAATTGATTTCCGATTCCGACTCTCTGCCCAAGTTATTTTTGGGCTTGCAGCGCTAGTAATGCTATTACCGATAGCGCCCCTACAGATTGGTGCGTATTCTTTTTCGGAAGAAATTACGCTCTTTATTCTTGCTTTTACGAGCTTGATCTGGATGACGAATCTTTATAACTTCATGGATGGAATCGATGGGTTAGCGGTTTCTGAGTTGATTTTTATCAGTAGTGCGGTTGTGTATTTTTCAACTTATGAGGGCGACTTAAAATTACAAATTATATCAGTTTCGTTGCTTTTCTCGGGTATTGCTTTTGGTCTATGGAATTGGGCTCCGGCGAAGATTTTTTTGGGTGACTTAGGTAGTGGGTTCATAGGCTTTGTTCTCGGGATTTTAGCACTTATTAGCTTGCGAACTGGGACAATCAGCGTGTGGACTTGGCTGCTACTCACGGGGGTGTTTGCCTGTGATGCAACGATGACCTTAATAATTCGCTTAGTCTCTCGACTTTCGATTCATGAGGGTCATGCGTCACATGCTTATCAAATTCTAGCCCATAAGTTATCGAGTCATTCGAGTGTTGTGATACTCTTAATGCTGGTTAACATAACGTGGTTATTTCCACTCGCTGTTTTTTCACATTTTAGGCCGGACTTTGCGGCCACGTTAGCTTTACTGGGTCTGTTTCCATTGGCATTATTGGTTTGTTACCTCGAACTTAAACATCCAAAAGGATTTTCTAGCGAGTGAAAAGAAACGCCTAACTAATTTAGGGGTTAAAGAATTAAGACTAAAAAAATATTTTTTGGAATACAGTCATGCAGATTTTTTCACGTCCTTTTTCAAGAGCATTCAAAAAAGCTTTCCTCGTCCTCGCTGATAGTTTGATGCTAACAATGGCTTTAATTCTGACTTTCGCGCTACTGGAAAAAGACTTTTTCGCGGCTGAACAGAAATCTATCACGGTCCTCGCCGTGGTGATCGCCGTTAGTATGATTTTCTATACAAAGCTTGGCCTGTATCGTGCGCTTGTTCTGTACATGGGGTTACAGTCGACTTTATTGATTGTTCAGTGCGTAACTATCTCATCATTATTACTTATAGGTTCATATTTTGTTTTTCAAATCCCTGTCGGTGGTGAAATCGCTATTCTGTCTCTGTTTTGGATGATGTCGCTTATTTTCATCGGTGGAAGTCGTTTTGCTGGCAAATTGGCGTTGAGAGGCTTGATACATAACTTTAGACCGAAAGAGCCTGTTATTATTTACGGCGCGGGCAGTTCTGGAATGCAACTTGTTGGATCGCTGCAGGGGGGGGATCAATATTTGCCTGTTGCCTTTGTTGATGATAGCCACGAGATGCTTGGCAACACGGTGCATGGGATAAGAGTATACGGGCCACTCTCCCTCTCCGAACTTACGGAAAGCTATGGTGTCAGAAAAATACTGCTAGCCATCCCTTCAGCCACTCATGCCGAGCGACGAGAGATTATTAACAGGCTTGAGCACCTGCCGGTCCACGTAAAAACTGTGCCTGACTTATTTGAGGTGGTTTCTGGGAAGGTTGGCGTTGATCAAGTTAGGGATATTGATATCGAGGACTTGCTAGGCAGGGATGCAGTGCCTCCTGACCCTAAATTGCTTGATGCCTGTATTTTAAATCAATCGGTCTTGATAACTGGCGCAGCGGGTTCTATTGGCGCAGAGCTCTGTAGGCAAATTATTGCTGTTCGTCCATCAAAGATAATTATATTAGATGCGTTTGAGTATGGGCTGTATGAATTAGAAAATGAATTGTTGTCTATGATTAAATTATTGGGTGACGATGTCGAGATTCAACTTGTCGCTTGTCTTGGATCTGTTTGTAATGCTGCTTTCTTGGATAGCGTTATAAAACGGTATGATGTAGAAACGATCTATCATGTTGCCGCCTACAAACAAGTGCCTATGGTCGAAAAAAATATTGTCGAGGGGGCACGAAATAATGTTTTTGGGACCTTAGTTTCAGCGCAGGCAGCGGAGCGCTATGCAGTAAAAAACTTTGTCTTTATTTCAACAGACAAAGCGGTCCGTCCGACAAATTTTATGGGTGCCACGAAGAGGTTGTCCGAGTTAGTGCTGCAAGCCCTCCCCAAGGATAGTACTAAAACTCGTTTTAGCATGGTCCGATTTGGCAATGTTCTTGATTCTTCAGGATCAGTTGTTCCATTATTTAGGCAGCAAATTAACGCGGGAGGACCGGTTACAGTGACTCACCCAGAGGTCACTCGCTACTTCATGACAGTTCAGGAAGCCGCACAACTAGTTATACAGGCGGGTTCAATGGCTCAAGGTGGAGACGTTTTTGTTCTTGATATGAGTGAGCCGATCAGAATTGTTGATCTTGCTCGAAAAATGGTTCATTTGATGGGTTTCGCGGTAAGAGATGAGACAGATTATAACGGGGATGTTCCAATAGAGTATATTGGTTTGAGGGCTGGGGAAAAATTGCATGAGGAGCTGTTAGTGAGCGAGTCAGTTACAGGAACTGAACACCCTAAGATAATGAGAGCGCAGGAAGAGGCGTTAGATTGGTCAGTTTTGAAGCCCT
This sequence comes from uncultured Gammaproteobacteria bacterium, assembly GCA_913048385.1. Classification (GTDB taxonomy): domain Bacteria; phylum Pseudomonadota; class Gammaproteobacteria; order Pseudomonadales; family Pseudohongiellaceae; genus UBA9145. The sequence goes on from CAJWVZ010000013.1 coordinate 17,155, forward strand.
ACCTTGATCGATTAGAATCTGCTTGCCAACGAATTGATCCCGACGAAATAAAAGAAATTTTACTTGCAACAATTGATGGGTTTGATCCTGAGTCATGCGTACAGGAGCCACGGTCCACGCAAGAGTTTTTGAGCAAACCGTCTCAAGGTGACTCCAAGGTCACATCACTGTTCAAAAAAAATTGATGTAATGTGATTATTGTTGGCGCTTTATTCGCAAAATCATGACCGGTTCTTTGGGTACATTCTGATGCCCGCCTCGACCCATCCCCGTCTCGACCGTCGCAATTTCATCTATTACCTCCATTCCAGAGATGACTGCCCCAAACACTGCGTATCCGAATCCGCGAGGAGAGTCGTCTGTGTGGTTCAGGTAATCGTTGTCGATGAGGTTGATAAAAAACTGGCTTGTGGCGCTGTCAACAATATTTGTACGGGCCATGGCTAAGGTCCCACGTACGTTTGGAACGTCACTACGTGCCTCGTTTTTTATTGGTTCATATCCAGTTTTTTGGACCATGTCTTCAGAAAATCCACCACCTTGAATCATAAAGTTCGGAATGACACGATGAAATATCAGATCATTGAAAAATCCGTTATCAACATAACGTAGGAAATTTTCAACAGAAATAGGCGCTTTATCTGCGTATAACTCAGCAGAAACTAACCCTTTGCTTGTTTCAATGTCGACAATTGGATTCGCTTGCGCATTAGAATTTGTGCTTAAGACTAAAAGCAAGGTGAGTATCATTGGGCGCATATTAAGAACTCCGTTTGTGTGTTTAAAATGGTCGAAAGTTTCAGTAACTACAGCAATGTTGTCTCAGATTCATAAAGCTCCTCCAAGGCGGGTAAAAGTGTTTTACACAAGTGGGTGAGTTTTGGTTGCAACGTTTTGAAGCCAAGCTACTAAAGAATTTGGCTGCCCAACCTGGACTCGAACCAGGAACCAAGTGATTAACAGTCACCTACTCTACCATTGAGCTATTGGGCAATTTAAAAAGCAATAACGAAGAAGATCTGAAGATTTCTCGCTGTGGTTCCTGATAATATCAAATTTGATTATCACTTGTCTTCAAAATTTGGAAAAATAGCTTTATTCATTGAGATTAGTAGATTTTATTCTCATGCGTGTCGTGTTGCTGAGTCTTCTGAAAACGTTATTATAAGGTCTGCAAAAGCTCGGACGACGAAATGCACTGCACTTCGAGTCTAATAGCGCTCAAAACTGTGTCTTCAACGAATTTGTGCATAACGATTTAATGTCTCCCAGATGAGGCATGTTTTTCAGGCGATTTTGACTAACGTCGACGTTCGATGTTTTATAAACTCAGGTGTTTATGAGAGTAAGAATTTTGTTCAGAGCGCTTATCTTGATCCTTGTCAGCGTTGTCAGTGCGTTGCTGTTGGTTCGAGTATTTGGATATGAGCCTCAAGACACAGCCCCAGGTCTTTGGTTAACAGGTCATGTTGTGGCCAAAGGCAAGGTTGATTGGTCGTTTACTAGTGAAATTGAAGAGATAATGGTTGAGACTAGAACGCCTTATTGGATTCCTCATTCAGTTACCGCTTATTGCGTTGTTTATCACGGGGACTTGTATCTTCTTTCCGCGTATTATGAGGGTGGTGAGTTCCCTCAGGGCCGGAGTTGGAATAAAAATGTAATTCGTGACCCTAGGATACGACTTAAAATTCAAAGCGATATTTACAATCGAGACCTCAGGTTTTTAGGCAGCGTGCCTTCGAAAGAATTTATTCATGATGCTTTTCTAAAAAAGTATAAAAACTGGCAAAGCCCTAGGCTAGAGGATGTACATATTTTTTTAGTCGAGAATGGATCTTAAGCTAACGAATGACAAGAGAAGGAGTGAATCGTTTTATGGATTAGCTAGATGAAAAGCCCATGCTGGTTTTTAAAAAGTTATTGCTTGAAATGCGAACGCAGCTTGACGAGCAAGAACGGCTCAGTAACCCCGCGGTTGATGTTGTTAAATTAGATCAGGCCTCCGTGGTCGTGTCTCTAGGATCGACGCGCTTCAGCAGCAAGGCATCTCGGTTGCGGTTCAAGCTAAAGCTAAAGCCAAGCGAGAGCTAGTCAACGTTAACAAAGATTTGAAGGCCATGAAGACTGGAGGTTACGGTTTTCCTTATGTTGTGGGTGCAGAATTTCGATGCCACGGCTGATGTTTCGACCGGAGATTGATTTATGTTTAAGTTGCCAAGAGATAGCCGATAGAAAATTATAATAGATGAAAAATAATGTCTGATCAGTTTAAGATTTATTCGAAATTTAGTCCTGCTGGACACCAACCCGCTGCGATTGAAGATTTATGTGCAGGCCTGAAAAATGGTCTACGCGCGCAAACTTTGCTGGGTGTGACAGGCTCTGGAAAGACTTTTACTGCAGCGAACGTTATTGAGAGATTGCAAAGACCAGCTTTGGTGATGGCGCCAAATAAAACCCTTGCCGCACAGCTTTACGGGGAATTTAAGGAGTTTTTCCCAGATAACGCCGTCGAATATTTTGTATCTTATTACGATTACTACCAACCAGAAGCCTATGTACCAGCATCAGATCTTTTTATTGAAAAAGATGCATCTATCAACGATCATATTGAGCAAATGCGTCTGTCAGCAACTAAGGCGTTATTAGAGCGAAAAGATGTAATAGTGGTAGCTACGGTTTCGGCGATATACGGATTAGGAGATCCCGCAGCTTATTTGAAAATGGTGATTCATCTCGATCGAGGGGAGAAGATGGATCAGCGGAATCTGCTAAGAAGGTTAGCCGATCTGCAATATACTCGAAACGACGTCGAGTTGCGCAGGGCGACCTACAGAGTTCGTGGAGATGTAATCGATATCTACCCTGCGGAATCTGAACGTGATGCGATTCGCATCGAGTTGTTTGATGATGAGATAGAGCGTCTCTCGTATTTTGATCCTTTGACAGGCGCAGTTGTCAAAGAGGTTCCGCGTCTCACAGTTTTTCCAAAATCGCATTATGTCGCCCCACGAGACACCCTTTTGTCCGCAGTCGAAATGATTAAGGTAGAGCTAAAGGATCGGCTTGTTCAGCTTCGAGATAGCAATAAACTTTTAGAAGCACAACGGCTTGAGCAGCGCACAAAATATGATTTAGAAATGATTCAAGAACTCGGCTACTGTAATGGTATAGAGAATTATTCTCGTTATTTATCTGGGCGTGAATCAGGAGAACCGCCCCCGACACTTTATGACTATCTGCCATCAAACGCTTTGGTTTTTGCGGATGAGTCACATGTTTCGATTCCTCAATTGGGGGCCATGTACAAAGGTGATAGGTCACGAAAAGAGACGCTAGTTGAATTTGGGTTTCGTTTGCCCTCTGCTCTTGATAACAGACCTTTGAAATTCGAAGAATGGGAAAACCTTATACCTCAAATTATATTTGTATCTGCTACACCAGGGCCGTATGAAGACGAGAATGAAGGTGATCGTGTTGAGCAATTGGTTAGGCCAACAGGGCTGACAGATCCAACTCTTGAGATAAAACCCGCAAGCACACAAGTAGACGATTTGTTATCCGAAATAAAGGTAATTACGGAGCGCGATGAACGTGTTTTGGTTACCGTACTGACAAAGCGTATGGCTGAGGATTTGACCGACTATCTTGCAGAACACGATGTTCGAGTTAGATACTTGCACTCTGATATAGATACAGTTGAACGCTCAGAGATTCTTAGGGATTTACGACTTGGGAAATTTGATGTGTTGATTGGTATAAATTTATTGAGGGAGGGGCTTGATATTCCGGAAGTCGCCTTGGTTGCTATTTTAGATGCAGATAAGGAAGGTTTCCTACGTTCCACTCGCTCTTTGATTCAAACTATTGGCCGTGCAGCACGAAACCTTAATGGACGAGCAATTCTTTACGCCGATGTTGTTACCGATTCGATGCAGCGAGCGATTGAAGAGTCTACAAGAAGGAGAGATCTCCAGTTAATTTTTAATAAGGAGCACAATATAATTCCGACAGGAGTCTCTAAAAAAATTCTCGATGTGATGGAGGGCGCTTTTGTGAATCCAGAAACTCGAGAGAGAAGATTACGTGGAAAAGAAGAAAAGTCTGGAATGCTCGAGGCCATGGAATTCGATGGTCGTAAGGCAACTGAAGCTGATTTGGTTGTGATTGAAAACGAGATGTTTGAACACGTAAAGAATTTAGCTTTTGAGGAGGCGGCCCAATGTCGTGATCGAATTGCTGCCCTAAAAATTCATCTTTTAAAGCAGTGACTTGAGTGGATTTATTTTCAATAAAACGATCGACATTGTGGACTCATTGTCCGTATAATCTCGGATCGTTTTGGATGGTCATTCTAGGCGCGTAGCTCAGTTGGTTAGAGCGCTACCTTGACATGGTAGAGGTCACCAGTTCGAATCTGGTCGTGCCTACCATTTAACAATGAAACAGAAATGCTTGGTAAGCCGGTGTAAGGTTTTACCGGGGAAAATAGAGTTTGACACTTCAGGTTCACATTATAATCAAATGCCGATAATTACACTGCCGGATGGCAACAGAAAGGAATATGATAAGCCTGTGTCTGTCTATGAGGTAGCTTCAGACATCGGGCCTGGTTTGGCCAAAGCTACGATCGCAGGGGAAGTAGGTGGAAACTTGTATGACGCCTGCGATATTTTTAATGAGGACGTAAACCTTCGTATTATCACTAGCAAGGATGACGAGGGAGTCGAGATTATTCGTCATTCCTGCGCGCATCTTGTGGGGCACGCAGTCAAGCAACTATTTCCTAAAGCGAACATGGTGATAGGTCCTGTAATTGAAAACGGGTTTTATTATGATATCGCCGTGGAAAAAACGTTTACCCAAGAGGATGTCCAATCGATCGAGGATCGAATGCGTTCTCTGATTCGCCAAAAATACGACGTTATTAAGAGAGTTATGCCGCGATCAGACGTCATTGCTGCATTTAAAAGCAGGGGCGAGGAATATAAATTGAAGTTGATTGAGGATATGCCTGACGAAGAGTCAATGGGCTTATATTATCATCAAGAATATATAGATATGTGCAGGGGTCCCCACGTTCCGAATACCAGTTTTCTGGAGAATTTTAAACTTACTAAAGTTTCGGGTGCCTACTGGCGGGGCGACTCTAAAAATGAGGTGCTACAGAGAATCTACGGCACGGCTTGGTCTTCGAAGAAAGAACTAAATGCATATTTAACTCAGCTTGAAGAAGCGGAGAAGCGAGATCACCGTAAGCTTGGTCGTGAGTTGGATTTCTTTCATTTCAGCGAGGATGCTCCGGGTTCGATTTTTTGGCACCCAAAGGGATGGAAAGTGTTCAGGCAGTTAATCGACTATATGCGTGGGCGGCAGGAAAGGGCGGGTTACATTGAGGTAAATACACCGGATGTTATGGACAGGAGTCTATGGGAGACATCTGGTCACTGGTTTAACTATCGAGAAAATATGTTTTCTACTCAAACCGAAGACGAACGTATCTTCGCGCTGAAGCCGATGAACTGTCCTGGCTCGGTATCTATGTTTTCTCAGGGACTGAAAAGTTATCGGGATTTACCATTGCGTATGGCCGAGTTCGGCAAGGTGCACCGCTATGAGCCGTCTGGGGCGCTGCATGGGTTGATGCGCGTTCGTCACTTTACACAAGATGACGCTCATATTTACTGCACTGAAGAGCAAATGGGACAAGAGTGCATTGATGTTGTCGCGCTGATTTTAGAGATATACCAAGACTTTGGTTTTGAGGACATTAAGATTAAGTTGTCTACTCGCCCAGAGAATCGAATTGGAACTGATGAGATTTGGGATAAGTTGGAGGGAGCTTTGAGTAATGCGTTGGATACAATGGGTTTAGGGTATGTCTTGTTTCCTGGAGAGGGGGCATTTTATGGCCCAAAATTAGAGTTTGTTTTGCGAGATGCTATTGGTCGGGATTGGCAGTGTGGAACTTTGCAGGTAGATATGAATCTGCCTGAGCGTTTTGATATTGCGTATGTTGACGAGCATGGGAGTCGTAACAAGCGTCCTGTAATGCTACACCGAGCGGTTCTGGGATCTCTAGAAAGATTTATAGGTATCCTGATCGAGCAGTATGCCGGGGCATTTCCGGCATGGTTGGCCCCGGAGCATTGTGTCGTGATGAACATTACTGATAAACAGAGTGAGTTTTGTTCCCATGTTGTTGAACTCCTCATTGAGAAGGGTTTCCGGGCAAGTGCAGATCTTCGTAATGAGAAGGTAGGATTTAAGATTAGAGAGCACACGCTTCAGAAAGTGCCTTACATTCTTGTGATTGGTGATAAAGAGGTCTTATCTGAGAGTGTTTCCGTCAGAAAACTTGGAGGAGAAGATCTTGGTGTGATGAGAATAGGTGACTTCTGCGATCATTTAGGCCATGATATCGCCCTTTTTGGACGACGGTCGACTTCCGTAGACTTCGAGTGATGTTGGGTTGAGTCCAGATTTGTACTTTAATTAATAGAGGGTTGAGCGCTTAGCGCAGATTATGAGAACCAGTTCCAAGAAATCGATGGTAAATGAGCAGATTGATGCCGAGCAGGTACGTCTCGTTGGTGAGGAGGGCGAACAACTCGGCATAGTGATGATTAATGAGGCTAGGGAAAAAGCTGCAGCAGCTAAACTTGATTTAGTTTTAATATCGCCGGAGGCTGATCCACCTGTTTGTAAGTTGATGGACCATGGAAAACATATTTTTGAAGCGAAAAAACAAAAAGCAGCGAATAAAAAGAAGCAACGAAGGACGCAGGTAAAAGAAATTAAGTTTAGACCAGGTACGGAAATCGGAGATTATCAGGTAAAACTACGCAACCTGATACGTTTCCTTGAAGATGGGGATAAGGCTAAGGTTTCATTACGATTCCGAGGTCGAGAAATGGCCCATCAGCATCTTGGGATGGAGTTAGTTACCCGAATAAAAGAAGATTTATCTGAATTCGGAGTAGTGGAGCAAGAACCCAAGATGGAGGGGCGGCAGATCGTTATGGTACTGGCCCCGATTAAGAAGCGCGCTTAAGAAATTAGCGGGCATTTAAATGGTGGCAGTGAGGCATTGGTTACTCTACTGCAAATGCGGAGTTAGATATGGCAGGAAAGGCAAAAACCCACAGTGGTGCTGCGAAGCGTTTTAAAAAGACGGCTTCGGGGTTCAAGCGTAAGAGTGCTTACAAGAGTCACATTCTTACTAAAATGACAACAAAGCGTAAGCGTCAACTCCGCGGAACTTCGGCAGTGCATCCGTCTGATGTTCCTTCGATTAAGAGGATGTTGCGAGAAGTTTAATTCGGATCGCACACGCATATAGTTGGATTTAGGAGGAATGTATGGCTAGAGTAACGAGAGGTGTTGTTGCTAACCGGCGACACAAGAAGGTATTAAAAAAAGCGAAAGGGTATTACGGCGCTAGAAGCAGAATCTATCGCGTTGCAAATCAAGCTGTTACTAAGGCTGGACAATACGCTTACCGTGACAGAAGGGTTAAAAAGCGTGTTTTTCGTTCTTTATGGATCACTCGCATTAATGCTCAGGCGAGAGTTTGCGGCATGTCCTACAGCAGATTAATGGCTGGCTTGAAGAAAGCGGAAATTGAAATAGATCGGCGCGTTTTAGCGGATTTGGCGGTTCATGATAAACCCGCTTTCGCTGCGATTCTCGATCAAGCGAAATCAAGCCTCGCCGCCTAGACAAACTTAAAGTATAGCTGAAAGTAAAAAACTGTTAATCAGCCATGATTATACGTTTTTGCTTATTGCTTGGTGGCTAGCGTATGCAAATAGAAAATCCTCTCTTGGAAGAAGCTCTTCGAGCGATTGAAAAATCGCTCGACGAAGTCACTTTAGAGGCTTTACGCGTTGAATATACCGGGAAAAAGGGCCGGATTACCGAGAAGTTAAAGAAGCTTGGATCTCTCCCGCCTGAAGAGAGGCGGCAAGAAGGCGAAGTAATAAACCTTATGAAGAAGAGGGTTTTTGCGGCAATTAGTGCTCGTAAAGAAGTGCTTGTCGCGGAGGCGATTAAGATTCAGCTTGATGCAGAACGCATTGATGTTACTTTGCCGGGAAGGGGAAAAGCGCAGGGTGGACTTCACCCCATTTCGTTAACCATTGAAAGAATCTCAAGTATTTTTTTGAGTGCCGGTTATGAGGTTGCAGAGGGTCCCGAAATTGAAGATGAGTATCATAACTTTGAGGCGTTAAATATCCCGCAACATCATCCGGCACGGGCGATGCACGATACGTTTTATTTGTCGTCCGGAGAAGTGCTTAGAACGCACACTTCACCCGTTCAGATACGGGTTATGGAGAACGCTGCTCCGCCACTAAAAATAATATGTCCTGGTCGGGTTTATCGTTGCGACTCTGATTTGACGCACACTCCCATGTTTCACCAAGTAGAGGGTTTGCTTATAGACGAGCAAGCTAATTTTGCGAGTCTAAAAGGAACAATTGAGGATTTTTTGCATTCTTACTTCGAGAAGGAACTTCCCGTTCGGTTTCGTCCCTCCTATTTTCCATTTACGGAGCCATCTGCAGAGGTAGATATGGCATGCGCAAATTGTTCAGGTAAAGGTTGCCGTATTTGTTCAAATTCCGGTTGGCTCGAGATTATGGGGTGCGGGATGGTTCATCCTAAGGTGTTAGAAATGTCTGGAATTGATACGAATCGCTTTAATGGCTTCGCGTTTGGGATGGGTGTTGAGAGGCTCGCGATGTTGCGCTATGGGGTAGGTGATTTGAGAACTTATTTTGAAAATGATTTGAGGTTTTTAAGTCAATTCGTAGGCTGAGCGTTGTTTTGTGAATTGAAATTGGTTGGTGTGCGAAAGATATGATTTTTAGTATTAATTGGCTACGTGAATGGGTGGATCCTGAATTAGCAATGGCTGATTTTGTGGAATTGTTGACCATGGCTGGCTTAGAGGTGGACGGCGTGTCCAAAGTTGCTGGTGGGTTTACGAACGTAGTTGTTGGATCAGTTGAAAGCGTTTCGCCTCATCCAAGCGCCGACAAATTGAAGTTATGTCTGGTCAGTGATGGCAAGGAGCGTTATCAAGTCGTTTGTGGTGCGCCTAACGTGTCGGTTGGAGTGAAAGTTCCTTTTGCGAAGCCAGGAGCCTTTCTGGCGCTTGATAAAGAGAAGTCAGTTGAGATTAAGTTGGCGAATTTGAGGGGTGTGGATTCGAGCGGTATGCTTTGCTCTGGGGAGGAGTTAGGAATTGGTGATGACTCTTCAGGGTTGCTCGTGCTTCCAGAGAGCTATGAAACTGGGAGTGATCTCCATGAAGCAATGGAACTAGATGACCTTAGTGTAGATCTCGATTTGACTCCTAATCGTGGCGATTGTTTGAGTATCCGGGGATTGGCGAGGGAAGTGGGCGCTCTTACTAGGAAGGCGCCTAAATCGCCAATAGGAGAGCAGAATCTTCCACTAACTTGCGATGACGTTGTGAAGGTCGAAATATCTGACGGGGACGCTTGTCCTCTTTATATGGGAAGGGTTATTCGTGGGATCGATTCCAATAGAAAAACTCCAATGTGGATAAAAGAGAAACTTCGGCGATGTGGCTTAAGAAGTATTGATCCGATTGTAGATGTCACAAATTATGTTCTTCTCGAACTGGGACAGCCGCTCCACGCATTCGATTTTGATAAGCTAGGTAACAGTGTCCATGTGCGAAAGGCTTTTTCTGATGAGTCTTTGGTGCTGCTGGACGGAAAGGAATTAAAGTTGAACGAAGAAACCCTAGTGATTGCGAATGACGACGAAGCTTTGGCGATTGCTGGAGTGATGGGTGGTTTGAGTACTGCTGTCGATGATAAAACATCTAATGTATTTTTAGAATGTGCTTTTTTCTCCCCTCTAGCGATTGCTGGAAAAGCGCGTGCCTACGGTCTGCACACGGACGCTTCTCATCGTTACGAACGCGGTGTGGATTATAAACTGCAAACACTTGCCCTGGAGAGGGCGACGGGGTTGCTCCAGAGTATTGTCGGAGGAAATATAGGCCCGGTCACGATTACGCAAAAAGACTTGCCCGTCGAATGCGAAATCAACTTGAGCTTTTTAAATGTAGAGCGACTCTTAGGTGTGAAAATAGGTCAGGATGAGATCGTATCGATTCTCTCGCGCTTAGGAATGCCTCCTTTGAAGCTAACTGATGACAGTATTACCGTAACAAGCCCTTCCTACAGATTCGATCTTGAAATAGAAGCAGATTTAATTGAAGAGATTGCCAGAGTGTACGGTTATAACAGTCTGCCGAAAACACCAACCTTTAATTCTCAACGGTTCGTAACAAATCCCGAGGCTTCACTTACTGATACTAGAATAAAAGGACATCTAGCAGCTCGAGGTTTTCATGAAGTTATTAATTACAGTTTTATTGACCCGGCACTATCTCGCCTTTTTGCTCCGGAAGAAACTACTTTGCATCTAAAAAATCCGATTTCTGAAGAAATGTCATCAATGCGCACGAGTCTAATGCCGGGCCTCCTTATGACTCTGAAGTATAATATGAATAGGCAGCGCGAGAGGGTTCAGTTATTTGAAAGCGGGATGGTATTTAAACAGACTGCTAATGGGATTGCGCAATCGTCTGTGATTGCCGGCGTTGTTGCTGGGCCTCGTAACCCAAAATCATGGACTAATGGGAAAGAATTGTTTGATTTTTTCGATCTCAAGGGTCACGTGGAATCTCTGATTGGTTTAACCGGGAATGTTGAGGAGTTTGAGTTTCTGCCCCAAAGTCACGGCTCATTGCACGAGGGTCAATGTGCAGGTGTTTTGCGAAGCAATGATGTCATCGGTTTTTTAGGGCGGGTAGATCCTAGACTCGCTCGAGAATTAGACATTCCTCCTTCGACCTTTTTATTTGAGCTAACGCTATCCGAATTTCGTTCTGGAAATTTAACTAAGGTATCTGTTCTTTCAAAGTTTCCCGAGGTTAATAGGGACTTATCAATCGTGGTGGCTGAAGACGTCTCAGCGGCTGCTATTATTGGGTGTTTGAGTGAACAGGCAAAAGAACTCTTAGTGGACGTGGCTATCGTTGACTTATATCGCAGTAAAGAAATCGGCGAAGGAGAAAAAAGTATCGCGATTAGCTTGACGTTGCAGCACCATTCGCGCACTCTAGATGATGAAGAAGTTTCTGTGATATTAAGTAAGTGCATCAACGAGCTAGAGTTAAGGTTTAAAGCAAAGCTGAGACATTGAAAGAGGATTGCAAAATGAACGAAGGCGCCCTGACAAAGGCTGATATGGCCGAGCGTTTGTTTGAAGAACTCGGCCTCAATAAGAGGGAAGCCAAAGATTTGGTTGAGAGGTTTTTTGAAGAGATAAGGCTCTCCCTTGAGAGTAATGAGCAAGTCAAACTTTCAGGTTTTGGGAACTTTGATCTTCGTGATAAAAAAGAGCGACCGGGGAGAAATCCGAAAACGGGTGAAGAGATTCCAATTAAAGCGAGACGAGTGGTGACCTTCCATCCAGGACAGAAACTAAAGTCCAGAGTCGAGGGTTATGTTGGATCTAATCAATAAACAAGAGCTTCCTGGTATACCTTCGAAACGATATTTTACGATAGGCGAAGTTTCATCCTTATGCTTAGTTAAGCCACATGTCTTGCGATATTGGGAGGCAGAGTTTCCGCAGCTTAAACCAGTAAAAAGAGCAGGCAATAGGCGTTATTATCAGTATGATGAAGTTCTTCTAGTTCGTCGAATAAAAAATCTGTTATATGAGCAAGGCTATACTATCGGGGGGGCCAGGCTGAAAATGGCCGAACGGAACAACTCTGAAACGAGAGGTCATCCTAATGCTAAAAGCAATCTCCTGGCGGATGTTGTAAAGGATTTAGATAGCATAATTAAAAGCTTATAACTTGCTTAGGAAGCTTCGGTTATATTTACCCAGCGATAGTTTTTCGATTTCGGGGCGTAGCGCAGTCTGGTAGCGCACTACACTGGGGGTGTAGTGGTCGTCGGTTCAAATCCGGCCGCCCCGACCAGCTGTATAGTAAAACTTTGAAACATTCTTGTCCTGATGGGCTTTCTTTTCTATGGGATGCGAAGCTGTTTCAGTGATTTTCTGACGAATTTGGATTTCCCTGGTATCTTCAATACTTTTTGGTGATTGCAATATTAAATAGTTAACAAAGCCATTAAGAATTTCAGCTCAGTCTATATTCTTACGTTGTCATTTCAGATACACTTTCCTAGATCTGGTGGGAGTCTCTAAGCTCTTTTTATCTGTTTGATATAGTGTAATTTCATGCGCCTTAAAAGTATTAAACTTGCTGGATTCAAGTCTTTCGTTGACCCAACATCGATTGAGTTCCCCTCTAACCTTTGCACGGTAGTCGGCCCGAACGGTTGCGGAAAATCTAACGTTATTGATGCAGTGCGTTGGGTTATGGGTGAAAGCTCCGCGAAAAACCTGCGTGGCGAAAGTATGACAGATGTCATTTTTAATGGATCTGGTGGTCGAAAGCCTGTTGGACAGGCAAGCGTTGAACTCATTTTTGATAATGAGGATCATAAGTTAGCTGGCGAATATGCAAATTTTTCTGAGGTTTCAATTAAGCGCAAGGTCGATCGTGATGCGCAGTCAACTTATTCGCTGAACGGAACTAAGGTGCGGCGCAAAGATATTACGGATGTGTTCCTTGGAACCGGGCTTGGAGCGCGCAGTTATTCGATTATCGAACAAGGAATGGTTTCAAACTTAATCGAGTCGAAGCCTGATGAGCTCAGAGTGTTTATTGAAGAGGCTGCGGGAATTTCTAAGTACAAAGAGAGGCGAAAAGAAACTGAGTCTCGTATAAAGCGCACAAAAGATAATCTAGACAGGCTTACGGATATAAGGGAAGAGCTGGGCCGTCAATTATCGCATTTACAACGGCAATCGATAGCTGCGGAGAAGTATGAGGACCTGAAAAAGAACGAAAGAAGCTTAAAAGCAAATCTAGATGCGTTGAATTGGGCGGAGCTTGATGAGCAAATAAAAGAGATCGAGGTGCTTGTCGGTGACGATGAGGTGATAATTGACGCGTCTATTGCTAGCCAGCTAGAAGTTGATGCTGAAATTGAAAATCGACTCGTGCAGGGCGCAACTTTGTCTGATTTGCTGGAAGAGATTCAGGCTAGGTTTTATAGCTTTGGCAATAATGTGGCGCGATTGGAACAATCAATAGAACATCATAAAGAAAAAACCCAGAAGGTTGAAGAAGACTTACTTGAGTCTAAAAACTCTTTTGCGCATACGCAAGAAGAGCTTGATGTCGATTTGCGACGCATTACCGCCCTTGAGCAAAGACTAACTGAAATTGATCCATCCCTTGAGGCGGCGCGGTTAGCAGAGCAATCATCGAGCGAGAGGTTACAAAAGGCAGAAGTGGTGCTCCAAGATTGGCAAGAAAATTGGGAAAGATTTAATACAAGAGCTGAGGAGCCAAGGCAGATATCAGAAGTAGAGCAGGCGAGAATCTTGCAGCTTGAAAAGATTGTCCAAAGAGGCATCGAGCGTCGAAATCGGCTGCAAGACGAGATTGAGAAACTTAGAGGTGGCGATGATCAAGGGTCACCTCTTAAGCCAGAGTCCGAATTAGATTTATTTGATGATTCGATTGATCAGATGCATGAAGTATTGAGAGGGTTTGGAAGCCAGATATCACAGTTTAGGATCGACTTAGAGACTAATGATGCCGCTATTGATGAAGTGCGAAGCGCTTTGCAAGAGTCGAAGGGAGAACTTGCCTCGTTAGAGGCTCTGCAGCTGGCGTCAACGGGAAGAGATAGAGAAAATGTTAATGTTTGGCTCGACGAAAAGGGTTTGGGTCACGCTTCAAGGGTTGCAGATAATCTCAAGATTCACGCGGGTTGGGAATATGCTGTTGAAGTCGTTTTAGGGAGTTCTCTGCAGGCCGTAGTTGTTGATAATCTTGATGAAATTTCTGTCTTATTAAAGAATTTTCCTGAAGGCGCAGCCGAGTTTATAGAAGAAAAAACTCAGAGAGAAAGTGTTGTGAGGCCTATTGAAGGTCTTGAGACAATGGCATCGGTAGTTGAAGGGAGTTTGGCCAACGGAGAAGCTCTACAAAACATATATTTAGCTAAGACCTTGGAAGAGGCGTTGACGTTAAGGAAAAAGTTGGAAAGATTTGAATCTGTAATCACCATGAACGGTGTCTGGATGGGGGTAGACTGGCTAAAGATCGTTGACCGAAATGGTAAGGAAACGGTCGTTGAGCGTCGAGAAAGAATAAAGTTATTAAACTCCGTGTTAGAAAAAGACGAGTTGAAACTTAATAATCTCCTCGCAGATCAGGCTCAATTCGGGAAATTAATCGCAGGTGCAGAACTGAAGCGGGAAAACTTACAAATTGAAATTGCAGTTAAGACAAAAGAATCAAGTCATTTACGCAGCGAATTAAGTGCGCAAAAAGCGAAGTTCGAAGAAGCTAAGTCTCGATTGGTCGATGCAGAATATGAGCTGGGAGATTTAGAAAAACAAATTAAGTTGGAGCAGGAAAATATTGCAAGCTCAAGGTCTAAGCTGCAATTTGCGCTAGACGGGATGGAAGTGAATGTGACTGAAAGAGATGAGCTCGAGTCGAAAAGGACTGCTTTTCAGGGCATATTACAACTCGCTCGAGAGGAATCTAGAACGGATAAAGAGAAAGTGCATTCATTTGAGCTCAACAAACAGTCAGTTCATGCTCAGCTTAAAACAACGCGAAGCGCGATGGATAGGATGGCTTCACAAGTCCAACGAAGCGGGGAACGGATTTCGATATTAGAGAATCAACTGCAGAAAGCTGACGAACCACTGATAAGAATGCAAAGTGATCTTGAACAGTTTTTAGCACAAAGGCTAGAAGTTGAGAAAGAGCTGGCTGGAGCGAAGACAAAATTAGACGCGAATGAATACGAATTGCGAAGCTTAGAAAAGAAACGAAATGAAATTCAGCTGCGCGTAACCGAATTACGCGAGTCTTTAACGGAAAAAAAATTAAAAGGCGAAGGAGCCTCTGTAAAAA
The DNA here is from genome assembly GCA_913048385.1 of uncultured Gammaproteobacteria bacterium. Taxonomy (GTDB): domain Bacteria; phylum Pseudomonadota; class Gammaproteobacteria; order Pseudomonadales; family Pseudohongiellaceae; genus UBA9145. The sequence goes on from CAJWVZ010000013.1 coordinate 32,231, forward strand.
GAGAGGTATTTTTGGAGCGATTAGTTTCCCGAGATTTAGATATCCAAGATGTTTTAGCGTATATGCCGGAGGGAGTAACGGTTAGAGGCTTCGAAGAAGAGTTAGAGAGGTTAGAGGGAAAAATTCATCGATTGGGTCCAATTAATTTGGCGGCTATTGACGAATTCACTCAGAGGTCTGAGAGAAAGGTTTATCTCGACCAACAAAACGATGATTTGGAAAGGGCTTTATCAACGTTACAAAACGCAATAAAGAAAATAGATAAGGAAACCCGAACGAGATTTAGAGATACATTTGAGGTTGTTAATAAAGGTTTGCAAGCTCTCTTTCCCAAGGTGTTTGGAGGAGGGCATGCTTATCTTGAGATGACAGGGGAGGATTTGTTGGATACAGGGGTTGCCATAATGGCGCGACCGCCTGGAAAACGAAACAGTACGATCCATTTGCTGTCAGGTGGAGAAAAGGCTTTAACTGCTATTGCATTAGTGTTTTCAATTTTTCAGTTGAACCCGTCCCCTTTTTGCATGCTTGATGAAGTAGATGCGCCTTTAGACGACGCCAACGTTGGAAGGTACGCAAATCTCGTGAAGGAGATGTCAAAAAGTGTGCAGTTTATTTTTATAACCCATAATAAAATAACTATGGAAATGGCGAATCAATTGTTGGGAGTTACAATGCACGAGCCAGGAGTTTCTCGCATCGTGACTGTAGATATAGAAGAGGCTGCAAAGTTGGCTGCGATTTAGGTTTTGTTGATCATTTAAGTGTTTAATCGTTTGACTATCCGTGTATTTTTTTTGCTAAAGAAGATGCTCTCGCAGGCTGATAACAGTTAAGTTATCGAATAAAAAAAGGCTTGAAATTGCCAGATGATTGAACGTGACACAATTGTATTAGTTCTGGGTCTTCTAATTGTTGGCGTTTTCGTTCGTGGTCTAATTGTTGCGATTCGTGCTCGCAAAAATCAGCTTCGTTTTGCGTTAGAGAAAAATGTTCCTGATATCGAAAATTCTGATGAAAATAATTTTGCCGAACTACCGCAAGGAGGGGCTAGGGTTGTCGCGAAAAAAGAACTAGACAAAGTGCCGAAGGATGAAATGGCAGGTGGTCTTTTATTTTCGACTGGTACTGATGATCATGAGTTGGCTAAGGGTTCTGAAGATCAGCCGGTTCCGAACTCGGATTTTAATGAACATGAACATGAACATGAACATGAACATGACCATGAACGTGGAGATGGTTGTGTAATGCCTGTCGAGGGTGCAGATGCACGTGAATCAACAAAAGAAGAACTTGGTTCAGCGGGTTTTCTTGAAGAAAAAGAATTAGGCTTAGGATTTGATTTTGAGACGCCTTCAGAAATAAGCAAACCAACAGAAAGTAACAGTATGAATCTAACGGAGGATATTGAAGGTCAAATCTCTGTTTCGATAGAGGACAGGATTGGCTTCACTCAACCTCCGGACAGATCCTCTAAAATACCGATCGCTGCGATTGAATTTGCTGAGCAAGGCAAGTCCTTTTTCTCACGATTACGAAAACATAAAACTGATGATTCAGATTTAAGTTTGAATGATCCTTTGTTCTCAGAATACACAAATGACGATGAATATATCGCTGCTAATGGTGCAGCGACCGAAGACGCTCAGGAATTTAATTCGTCATCTGTTGGGAAGCTGGCCTCGAGCCCTTCAGAGGATGCTTCGGATATTCGAGAGAAAAGCATATCAGAGCAACCGCTGGAGATTCTGGTTGTTAACGTAATGGCAAAGGAGGGTCGGTTAATTCGAGGTGAAGAATTACTTAATTTTTTTGAGACTCAAGCGCTGCATTATGGTGAGATGGGTATTTTTCATAAGTATGTTGATGATGATTTTAAAAGCTCGTCGATTTTTCGCGTTGTGAATATGTTGAATCCGGGGACATTTGATTTGAAGGAAATGAATGAGTTTACCACCTTTGGTGTGAGCTTTTTTCTGTCCTTGCCGTCGTGTATGAATAATTTTGATGCTTTCGAGTATATGCTTCTGGTTGCGAAAAACTTACAAGAATCGCTTGGAGCGGAATTGAGAGATGATCAACGGAATGCGATGACTGAGCAAACGATTGAGCATTATAGGCAAAGAGTAAGAGATTTTGAGTTAGCCAGTTTGCGCGCACGCGGTAATAACGAATAGAGTGGCTAAAGGGTCTAAAAAGCAGCCTTCTCCGACACCCGGTTATGTGCTCAGCGAGGTCTTAGAACTTCGTCGTCTAATTGATCTTCACAACCACCATTACCACACGCTTGATGATCCTAAAATCCCAGACGCTGATTTTGACTCTCTCTTGAGACGACTTGAGTTATTGGAGACAGAATGGGGATTGTCGGTTAGTGATTCTCCAAGTCTCGATGTGGGTGGTTCTGTATCGGAGAAGTTTTCAGCGATAGCTCATTCGCTCCCGATGCTGTCATTGGATAAAATTTTTGATTTTAATGATTTATATTCGTTTGAAGATGGCGTCAAGAATCGCTTGGGTACAGATTATTCGTCGGTATACAGTTGTGAACCAAAAATAGACGGAATAGCGATCAGCCTACTCTATCAGGGCGGGGAATTAGTGCGTGCTGCAACGCGAGGTAATGGTGTTATTGGAGAGGACGTTACTCACAATATTCGTACGATCAGTAACATTCCAAAAAAGCTTAAGTCTTTTAACAAGAGTGCACTACTTGAAGTACGAGGTGAGATATATCTAGGTAAAAGTGATTTTGCACTTTTAAATGCACGTAATTTGGCAAATTTTGAAAAAACATTTGTCAATCCTCGAAACACAGCTGCTGGGGCGATTAGACAATTAGATTCGGATTTGACGAAAGAGTTACCCCTGCAATTCTTTTGTTACGGTATTGGGCAGACCAAAAATATCCGTTTTCCTCATTCTTTGACAGATGTTTTTGCACAGTTGCGTGAGTATGGGTTTCCTATAAATGAGAGACAGAGGATTTGTACAGGCTCAGAGCAGATAATTAAGTATTGCGAGAAACTGCAGCAAGATCGAGAGTCTCTTGATTATGAAATAGATGGGGTGGTTCTAAAACTGGACGACTTGTCGCTCCAGAATCGCTTAGGCGTCCGCGCAAGATCTCCGCGTTGGGCGGTGGCCTATAAATTTCCAGCAGAAGAGAAGACGACAATTGTACTAGGTGTTGACTTTCAAATCGGTCGGACGGGAGCAATAACACCAGTTGCTCGACTTCAACCGATATTTGTTGGTGGGGCGACAATAAGTAACACGACTCTCCATAATATGGCTGAAATTGCCAGATTAGGTTTATGTGTTGGAGATAAGGTTCTAGTTCGAAGGGCCGGGGACGTAATACCTAAAATAGTTTCAGTCATAGAGCCCGCGGGACCAGAATCGCGCAAAGAGATACGTATGCCGTCAACTTGTCCAGCATGTGGGGCTGGTTTAGAACTTAGTGGAGAGATTCTGTATCGATGTTCTGCCGGTTCCGCGTGCACTGCGCAGCTTAAAGAATCAATACGGCATTTTTCCTCTAGGAATGCGCTAAATATTGATGGGCTTGGAGACAAACTAATAAGTCAGTTAGTTGATGCTGAACTCATAAAAGAAGCGGCAGATCTCTTTGGGCTCGATTATTTTGAGCTTATAAAGCTTGAGCGGATGGGTGAAAAGTCGGCACGAAAGATTTTACTCGCTATTGATAAGAGCAGGGACGTAACATTATCAAGATTTTTATTTGCGCTTGGAATTCGAGAGGTAGGGGAAACAACTGCAGCTTCGTTAGCAAATTACTTTCAAAACCTTGATGAGCTCTTAAGTGCTTCGTCTCGATCGCTTGAAGAGATTGAGGATGTTGGGCCAATCGTTGCGTCGAATATTGTTTCTTTTTTTTCTGACCATGGAAATCTGCAGATGATTGAGAAACTTAAACAGCATGGCGTTAGGCTCACGCATTCGAGTATACCCAGTGCGCGGGAAAACCCTTCTTTTTTGAATAAAATATTTGTGGTTACAGGGACCTTATCTAGTATGAAACGAGAAGAACTAAAAGGTAAGGTGCTAGGTCTTGGGGCAAAGGTTAGTGGTTCTATTTCAAAAAGTACAGACTATTTGGTTGCGGGCGATGGTGCGGGAAGTAAGCTTGCTAAGGCCGAATCTTTAGGAATAAAAGTTCTTAATGAGCTTGAATTTATCGAGCTGATAACACCTTCTAACTCAGGAGAAAATTAATTATGTCATGGTGGGGAAGGGTAGTAGGTGGAACTTTTGGATTCATGTTAGGTGGTCCATTAGGGGCTCTTATGGGTGCCAGCTTGGGAAATTATTTTGACAGTGGTCTCAATAATTTAGGTCAATCCAACGGTTTGAGCCGGGGCGAACCGGAGCGTGTGCAGCTGGCGTTTTTTACTACTACCTTTGCTTTGATTGGCTATGTTGCAAAGGCTGATGGTCGGGTAACTAAAGATGAAATTAGCTTGGCGGAGCGGGTTATGGATCAGATGCGACTGTCTTCGCAACAACGTAGAGCCGCTATTGATCTCTTTCATCTAGGCAAAGCTGATGAATTTGAGGCTGACGAAGTTATTGCTCAATTTCGAATGGAGGTTGGGCGGCGCAGAAATCTTATAAGGATGCTAGTTAATATATTATCGTCGACTGCCTATGCCGATGGGAATTTTGATCCAAGAGAATTATCGAGGTTAGAAGAAATCTGTGGATTACTTGGAGTCAATAAAGGTGAGTTAAATGAGTTGCTTGAGCAGATTGCTGCTCAAAGCGGATTTGATAGCCCTGAAGATTCTAAAGGAAAGTTAAATGCGGCGTTTGCACTATTAGGCTTGCCGCTTAATGCTCATTTTTCTGAAGTCAAAAGAGCTTATCGTCGGCTTATGAATCAAAATCATCCGGATAAACTGGTAGCCAAAGGGCTTCCTGAAGAAATGATTGAACTAGCCACAGCTAAAACTCGAGATATTAAGGCTGCATATGAATTGATAAAGGCGCAAGTATAACGAATTTAAAAATAAATTTGGTTATTTTGCTGCAGTTGGTACAGGGAATTTGACAAAAAAAACCCGAATTATTAATTCGGGTTAAGAACGTTCTTCAAGGGAGAGAGTCGAAGCCCTTTTAAAAATTTATTAAAAGGCTTCAACACCAACTTAGACAAACAATAAAGCAAAAAGTTTCATGAATAGGTATCTTTTTTTGATAAGCAGGTCTTGATTACATTTTCTCAACTTCAAATCCACTTTTTGACATATGCCTTACTGATTCCCAACTTCCTATAACTCCTGTGCTGTGGGTTGTCTGGTAGAGGTACTGCTCAGTCACACGTTTCAAATCGTTTAACGTCGTTGCTAAGACGCGTTCGCGAAACAGAATACGATGCTCTAATTTTCTTCCAAACAGCATGTTGTAAAAAGTCTGTGTTGCTTCTCCTGCAGGCGAGCCAGGTTTGTCCATTGCTGCAATCACACCGATTATTGCCTCTTCCAAGGAACTATTAGAATGAGTTCCGTTCAACATCCATTTTATGGACATATCAAAGTCAGTGAGAGTTTCCTCTAAACGGGGGTCTCGATATGAGTAAAAACGAAATGAAGCCGATGAAGGGTCTTGGGTAGCTCCCCCGCCATACGCGCCTCCTTGCTCTCTTACGGACTTATGGAGAAATCCATTTCGAATATAGCCGGCAAGTACCTGCAGGATTGGATAATCTGCGTGATCAGCTCCAACACTGCAGAAGGCTTTCGCACAATAATTTACCGGGCTATTGGTTACCCAAGCTTGAGAAACATGTTCCCGAGTTAAACCCAGACTAAATGAGCTAGCGCGAGTCGCCGTTTCATCATTCCAAAGGTCTTTCAACGGATTCGCTAATTCGTTCTCAAAATGAGGTTCTGCTATTAGTAAAATTTGTTTATCGTTGAGAAGTATTGATTGATGTATTGCATTAAAAGTTTCAAGTATCTCGCTGTAATCATTTGTCCGAATCAAATCGTCTCTTAGATGTCTGAGCCTTCGTATCCCCTCCATTCCGCTAGAGTCGTGGTGGAAGGCAGCTGTGGGGCTTATTTTGCTTGCAGCTACGCTCATAGCAAGACTATGCCCTTGCCCAGTGATACTGTTTTCTTTTCGCAACAGAATTTGGTCGATAAGATCTTTTATTCTCTGGGTTTCTTCAAAGCGCACGTTTTGTATTGTTGAATGAAGTAATTTTGAAACGCTTGCATGATTTGCATTGAGATATTTAGATGAAAACGTAAGTGCACTTGCAATTTCTTGAATGTCATCATATTTGGCTCTAATACTGGCGTGACAATTAATGCCACCACTTATTTGCGCTTGTAACTCTTGCGTGGCTTTATAGCTTAAGTCGTTTATTCCTAATTCGGTGATACAGCTCGTGAAAAGAGGTAATAGGTTTTTTTGTTCTTCACTTAGGTGAGGGAGGCTATAAACTATGTGTTGATAAGCTATTCCATTAGTCGGGCTTGGATAATAACTCATCTTTATTTTGTTGTTTTTAGCGTCTAGGCTCTTTACCCTGGGTTCTGAGATCGTTTTTGGTATATCGTCAAGCCCAACTTTTGGCAGGATAGATGCGTCGTCCTCATGGTTTTGACGTTCCAAAAGTTTTGCGGCGGCTTCTATAATCTCTTCTTTTTCTTCTTGGCTCAAACTAGCTTTAATCGTTGCTAATTTATTCTTTTCTTCAGCTTCTTTTTGGCCAGCAAGTTCCGTATCAGGTTGCAAGCTTAGCGTGACTCTGTGCGGATTTTTGATAAATAAATTTTTGATGAGGTTGGTTATAAACAATGGATCCTGAATATCCTGTTGCAATTGCGTAAGGGCTTGATCGACGTTGAGTAAGTTTATCGGGTCTCCATGGTGTATCGCCCCTGTAAGCGCAGAAAGAATCAATTGCAAGCCATAAGGGTAGCTATCGCCCGTAATTTCCCTTTGGCTGAGTTCTAATTGATGTATTGCAGCCTCAATAGTTTTTCGATCGATTCCGAGCTTTGCTATTTTGGAGAGTGATTGAAGAATGAAACTCTCAACGTTTTCTAAATCATTACTATCACACCCTTCGAAACCCAGTATAAATGTCATTTCACGGTTCGAGTTCTCAAGCCCACAAATTGGCGATGGCGCACTCCCTAATTCTGAGGTTTCAAGGGCCTCAAGCATTGGACTAGAGCTGTTATCTAGTAAAATAATACTGAGTAGTTCGGCTTGAAAAAGTTCCGTAAGATTAGTGCTGCTCCCCAGCAACCAACCAATGACGATATGCGTTTGTTTTTTTTCATCCTTGTCGGCTGCATAGAACTCCGTGACCCTTTTCGGTTTTAAATATCTAAGTTCATCTTTTTGTTCTAAGCTTATATTGCGGGACTTAAAGCGAGACAGGGCATTGTCCTCGAATTCCGTCTGATGTTCATAGGCCGAAATGTTTCCAAAAGTCATAAAAACCGCATTGCTCGGATGATAATGCCTTCTATAGAAAGACTTTAATTGTTCGTATGTTAACTTTGGTATATCACTTGGTTCGCCCCCACTGTTAAAGTGATAGGTCGTAGTTGGAAATAAATGTGTGGTAATGGACTGCCATAAAACGTTTGTCGCTGAACTCATAGCGCCTTTCATTTCATTAAAAACGACGCCTTTGTATTGAAGGTTCGAGTCGCTATTACTTGCCTCTTCAAACTCTAATCTATGTCCTTCTTGTAAAAAATCAAGGTGATGCAAGCGAGCAAAAAAAGTCGCATCGAGGTAGACATTGAGAAGATTATTAAAGTCCTTCTTGTTTTTACTGGCAAAAGGATATGCCGTCCAATCACTACTTGTCATAGCATTCATGAAAGTATTAAGCGAGCGTCTTATCATCATAAAAAAAGGATCCCTAACTGGATACTTGTCGCTTCCGCATAAAGCTGTGTGTTCTAAGATATGTGCGACACCAGTTGAGTCCATCGGCATGGTTCTGAAAGCAACGAGGAATACATTTTCGTCTTGTTCGCTGGCCAGATGGTAGTGCAGAGCTCCTGTCGTTTTGTGCTGATATTCTTCTATCGTTATGTTGAGAGATTCAATTGACTCACTGCGCTTTTTTTCAAAACAGGGATGAATTAAAGTCTGAGGTATATCAGGTATCGCTGGGGTGGGTATTTCTGAAACTTGTTCGCTCATACGTAGTCTCTTCTAGCATTGGTCAATTGTTAAGGTAGGTCAGTAGTCTGTTCGAAGGGGCGGTCTCTCTAAACTGAAGCGTCCGAGTTTACCTGTTCGAAAGTCATTTAGCAGTATTTCAGCAGTTTTATTCCAATCTATTTTACCACCGTTTGTTATTGATCCTCGATAGTTTGCAATCTCTGAAAGAATAATTTCTGCTTCATTCTTGGATTTAACTATCTTATATCGATCAAAAAGACGTTGCTGATAATGCTTGCTTAAGTATTCGGCTAAAAAAAATGCGATGTCTGCAGCATCAATTGCTGTATTGCGAATTGTTCCCATTGCAGCTAAGAGGTAAGCTGCATGCTGATCAGTAAGTTTGGGCCACAAAAGGCCTGGTGTATCTATGAGGATCCACGAATCGCTGAGGCGAACCCGCTGCTGGCCTAGAGTGACAGCAGGTTCGTTTCCAGTTTTTGCAAGCTTTCTTTCGCAAATCTGGTTGAGTAAAGTCGACTTTCCGACGTTCGGAATTCCTCCTATGACGATCTGATTTTTTCTTTGAGAAAATTGAATTTGATCAGCTTTTCTAACTAAGTCGGATGCTTTTGCTATGAGTGTTCTCGCTGAGATTGGGTTTTGTTGGGTGTTAGAAAGACAAATGGAGTTATCCTGTTGGTCAAAATAAGCTTGCCATTGCTGAGTGATTTCAGTCTGAGCCAGATCCGATTTATTTAGAATCCTTATTCTTGGCAGTTCGGGGCGCATCGAAGCAATTCTTGGATTAGTGCTCGCGAATGGTGCGCGTGCGTCTAACACCTCAATAATTACATGGGTCTTAAGTAATGCATTATCCAGCTCTTTACTGGCTTTGTGCATGTGTCCGGGAAACCATCCAATTGTCATGCTGAGGATCTTAGTCTGCTTAAAGAGCCATTTTAACTGGGGTGAACTAGAAAGACTACTGATACGTCGTACTCTTCTTATTAACAACAGATCAAGTTTTCTGTAACATTAAGCCTTCAGGATTCAAGATGCATCATTGAACAGTTCGGGTTTGAGTATGTTCTAATTGTTGCTTAGGGGTTGTGGTAATGTCGCTTCAAGAAATTATCAATAAAAAAATTCTGAAAGAGTTTTGCCCAAAGCATCTTACCATTCTAAACGAGAGTCATTTACACGGCGGTTTGAGTCAAGAGTCACATTTCAAAATCACTGTTGTGAGCGAGATTTTTTCAGGGGTCACGCGGGTAAAGCGTCATCAAAAAGTATATAAGTCTCTCGAAATTGAGTTAAGCTCGGGCATTCATGCACTGGCTCTCCATCTATATTCGCCTGACGAGTTTGCGGCTACTTTAATAGTTCCTAATTCGCCAGATTGTAGAGGGGGGTCAAGGTGAGGTGAATAACTTGATCAGTATCGGCAGAATCATTCATGATTTTAAATAGAGTTAAAATAATTGTTCAAAAAAAAAGGAGCGCTATTGCTCTAGTTTTTGGCATCACAGGCCTTATATTATTGGTGTGGCCGAACGAAGAACCCTTGAGTAAAGAAGTAATTTCAGAAATAAAACCTATAACTGTGTTACCCGATTTTGGCAGTAACCCCAGCGTTCAGGAGCGTAAGCTCTCTTTTTTCGATTATCTTGAGGATTATGTCGTCGCGGCAAATGCGGAGCTTGAAGCTGAGCGTAAGGAGATTGTAAAAATCATGTCCCTCGTTTCTCAAAGTGGCAAAGTCTCTGATGCGGATTTTTTAATATTAGGCGGATTTTACGATCGTTATGGTGTAAAAACAGATAACCTGCTAAGTCAACACTCGTTTGACAAGTTATTATTAAAAGTCGATCAAGTTCCTGTGTCTCTAACGCTTGCTCAGGCTGCAAATGAGTCTGCTTGGGGAACCTCAAGATTTGCAATAACTGGGAAAAATATATTTGGCCAATGGTGTTATCGGGAAGGCTGTGGGATGGTTCCAAATAAAAGAAAAGGCGGAGCAAGACATGAAGTTCGGTCATTTGACACGATTGCCGAATCAGTTGAGGCGTATTTTTTTAATCTTAACACTAGTTCTTTTTATGAGGACTTTAGATTTGCTAGGGGGGAAATGCGCGCAACTGGGAGAGAGTTAGACTCCTTTGAGTTAGCTTTTTATCTTAATAGCTACTCTGAGCGTGGGGAGAGCTATATCGATGAAATACAAACGTTGATCGAACAGAACTTTCTAACCCATAGGGATTAATCTCTTGGTAAGTAGGCAAAGTTAATCTAAAAATACGAAAGGTAGGGACAGCCAAAAATATCGACTCCTATTTGACGGAGCCGTGCAGGTATAATTCCATCTGCGCCGTGCACTTTTATTCAGGGGCTTAATCGAAAGATAAGTATACTCGTCATCTGCGAGAGTCGTCTTCTCCATTTCTTCACCGTCAAAGAAGCAGGTAACACTTTTGGCATTAAGTCCAACTTGCGCGTTGATCAAATTATCGAATATTAGCTGTGCATCTGGGTTCTGAGTAGAAACGATAGGTGACCACTGCTCAATATCTATGACCGGCATTGCTTTGGCCGTAAATTTAATTTTTGCCGTACTGATTTTTGAATAAATTCCACCCATTGGAAATCTTGGTAAAGCGAGCCAGTCTGAATGTGAGCCGATTGCACCGGAGTGTTGTCCTACCGCTATGTAATCAAAGCTATTCACCATACTCTTCAATTCCTGGTTGAATTCTCCGTATGGATACGCAAAAAGGCGTGGTTCGATTCCCAATTTTTGAGTTAAATCGAAATGTCCCTTTTGTATACTTTTTTGAACCCTAATTCTCCAATCGAGAGTTGACTCATTTTGGAGCTTTTGGACTAAATAGGTATGATCCGAAGTGTGATTGCCTATGTTTACGCCTTGGCTGTGCATTTCTCTAATCTGATCCCACGTGACATAGCCTTTTTGATTTGTATTTATCGGATCAGTGCTAATAAAAATGGAAAATGGAGCTGAAAACTCTTTGAGAATTGGCCAAGCGTTGCTATAGATTGATTCGTAGCCATCATCGAAGGTAATTGCTACAGCCTTTTCCGGTAAATCAATCCCTTTTTGTAATTCCAAGACGGCGACTTCAAGATCAATTACGGTTATCCCGTTGTCCTTCATGAATTGCAAATGGGACCTAAAAACTTCAGGTGAGATAGAAGTTGATAAAGGTGTTACATTGCTTACATGGTGGTAGACGAGAACTGACAGGCTGTCTTGAGCAAATAAGAAAGCGGGGAAGATAAGAGAGGCTAGAAAAGTTGAGATCGATTCGATGGCCGAGTAATGTGTTCTCTTATTGATTGGGATTAATTTTAGACTCATCTTTGAAGCTCAATAAATTTGATGATTGATAATTTTGCAAAGTTCAAATTTTGAAGTGCGCGCTCTTTATTTTCTGGATCATTCGGTAATTCTTTCCTCTTATGAAAACCCGAGGTTATACTATTATCGCGAAGATTGTATTTTACCTTATACGTTAATCTAAAGTCAGTAATTTCGCATCGATGACGGACTGAAGTGACTAAAATCAACAGGCGCTATGCCCTTTAGAGTGAGTTTTTTAGAGTGAGTTTTCTATGACCGAGCGATCGTTTGAAGGAAAGTTAGCGCTTAAATATAACCGTAGTCGTAAAAACCTACGCAGAGATGTGGGGAAAGCGATCTCGGATTATTCTATGATCGAAGATGGCGATCTTGTGATGGTATGCCTGTCGGGAGGGAAAGATTCGTACACAATGCTCGATATTTTGATGAGCCTGCAGAAGAGCGCACCGATTTCGTTTCAAATTAAAGTAGTCAATTTGGATCAGAAGCAACCAGGCTTTCCGGCGAAAGTCTTACCAAATTATCTTTCAAAACTGGGCTTAAACTTTGATATTATAGAAAAAGATACGTATTCGATTGTTACTGAGAAGGTGCCGGAATCTAAGACTTACTGTGGGTTATGCTCTAGGTTACGAAGAGGTATTTTATACAACCATGCCGTCGCTATTGGGGCAACAAAAATTGCTCTTGGACATCACAGGGACGATATAGTGGAAACCTTGTTTCTTAACATGTTCTACGGTGGGAAACTAAAGTCGATGCCGCCAAAGCTCCTTTCGGATGACAAGCGTAACGTTGTGATTAGGCCAATGGCCTACTGTAAAGAAAAAGAGATATCGCTTTATGCGAGCTTAGCTGGATTTCCAATAATTCCATGCAACTTATGTGGCTCTCAGGAAAATTTAAAGCGTAATGTGATAAAAGAAATGGTTCAAAAATGGGATAAGGAAGAACCTGGGAGAATTGAAACGATTTTCCGAAGTATTGCTAATGTTCAGCTGTCTCAATTGGCAGATAGAACACTTTTTCCGTTCCATGAGCTTCGCAAGACTAAATCAGAAAGCGAGGTTTTGTCTCTTTTGAAAGTCGATTAGTCATAATGGAAATTCCATACCAAAAACTTGCGCCGGCCGTTTTGAGAGCGGTTATTGAGGAATTTGTAACTCGAGAGGGTACAGACTATGGCGCAAATGATTTTTCCCTTGATTCGAAAGTAGCCCAAGTAATTCGTCAGCTTGACGAAGGATCCATATTTTTATCCTACGACTCTCAGAGTGGTAGTTGTCATTTACGAAAAAGATAAGTTATCGTTTTTCTAAAATATGACCGTTAACAAATTGATGTTGTTTTAGTGTTACAAGATAGTTGAGGATTCGGCTTAATGTCACAGAATATTCCAAGTATTAATCGTGTTGGGGATTGCTCTCAAGTTGTTGCGGATTATTCGTTCGATGTTTCAGGGCTGTTTTGCCCTGAACCCGTAATGCTGCTTCATAAGGAAATAAAAGAAATTAGAGAAGGGCAGATACTCAGTATTGTTGCTACAGACCCCTCGACAACTCGCGACGTACCGAAGTTTTGTCATTTTCTTGGTCACCAGCTTATTGCCGCTGATGAGATAGATAATAAATTTCACTATTTTATAAAGAAGGGCCTAGATTAATGCCTAACTCTGCAGCAACGGATTCTTTTCTTGTTGATGCTTCAATATATATATTTCAATCACACTTTTCGCCAAATGTGCAATGTGTCGATTTAGATGGTAACGACGTTAGTGCCACACTTGGCTTTATACAATTTTTGCTTCAACTTCTTCGTGTCGCGAATCCGCACTATATAGCTATGGCTTTTGATGAAAGCCTTTTTACCGGTTTTCGACATGCAATAAGTGATGATTATAAGTCAAATCGTGAGCTCCCTGATCGGGCTCTAAAGAATCAAATAGAATGCTGTAAAAAGATAGCGCGGAGTCTTGGTTGCCGGGTATACGCAAGTAAAAAATATGAAGCTGACGATATCATCGGTATTTTGGCTACTCAGATCCGGAAGTTGAATGATTGCGCAAGTCGGGGAGTTGGAATAGTTACAAGAGATAAGGACTTAGCACAGCTGTTATTCAGTGATCAAGACTTCTTATGGGATTTTAGCAGAAATCGTAGGCGATTCCGTAGTGATATAGCCGCAGAATTTGGAGTAAGGGCAGAACAGATCCCTGATTACTTGGGTTTAGTGGGGGATGCCGTGGATGCTATTCCTGGGGTTTTTGGAATAGGCCGCGTCAAGGCTTCATTGTTGCTGGCGCATTATTCTTCGATCGAAGATATTTACAACTGTTTGTCAAATATAGGAGAACTCCCCGTCGCTGGTGCGAAACAGCTTCAAGAAAAGCTTATGGAGTCAAGAGACAGCGCTTTTTTGTCCAAGCGCCTCGCTACTATAGTTACTGAGACTCGAGATGCTTCGGAGTCTTTTGGACGGATTACTTTGGAGAACATTCGTTTAGGATCGATTCAAATAAATGACTTTTTAGGTGTGATTGAAGGCCTTCGGTTTCCAAATTCGTTAATTGATTCGTTAGAGCGGTCGGTCCTTCGTCTTGATGAGATGTTTAAAGTTGTGTCGGTGTAATAGGATTTTTAAGATTTGAAAAAACGAATTAAGATTTTGGCAGACTCGAACTTTAAATCGTCTATGGACTTCTTCACACCGTTTGCAGAGATCCAGTTTGTCGAAGGACGTTTGATTGACAGAAAGCATTTGGCGGGCGTTGATGCATTGCTTGTAAGATCTGTGACGGAAATAAACAAAGATTTAATTGAAGGTTCAGAGTTGAAATTTGTTGGAACGGCAACAAGTGGAGTTGAGCATGTTGATCTGGAGGTTTTAGCCGACGCTGGGATTGTTTTTTCAAGTGCGAAGGGAGCCAATGCCAATGCGGTTTGTGATTATGTTATTGCTGCATTGGTGGCGCTAGATAGTGATCATGAACACTTCGCTGACAGATTTTTGAAGAAGACTTATGGGATAATTGGCGCCGGAGAGGTTGGACGGCGACTTGTGACTAGATTGCTTCAATGTGGTGTGAAAAGCGTGCTTGTATACGATCCTCCACTAGAGAATCAATATAATCCCGAAGCCAAGGCGCTAGCGTTTTCTTCTTTGGATGAAGTTCTTAGCTGCGATGTTATTTCAGTTCATGTGCCCTTTGAGCGTTCTGGAAATTATCCGACGGCAGATTTACTCGATGCTAGACAGATTGATAAATTAAGACCAGGGGCTACATTAATTAACGCCAGTAGAGGTGGAGTTTTAGACGAGACCGCGATGCTTATGCGGCTTAAGTCTGAGATCGATTGTCACCGGCATGAGCGTCTTTTGTGTGTTCTGGATGTTTGGGAAGCAGAGCCTCTTGCACGGAAAGCTCTTGTGGCAGCTGTAGATCTTGCAACACCTCATATTGCTGGATACAGCGTTCAAGCTAAGCATAATGCAATGCAAATTTTGCACGGTAAATTAACAGATGTATTCGGTATTGGAATGGAATTGAAGACTAATGTTGCAAGTAGGCGATTTATTCTCTCGGAGGTGTTGCCACAAAGTCTGCTAAACAGTCCAGCTTCACTGATGGCTGCACTATATCCTTTGATCGAGATAAGCGAACAAATGAAATTTGAAGCTATACATGATCAAGGTCCGAGGTTTGATGAACAAAGAAGCAAGCAGCGGTTGAGGAACGAATTTCAGGCATATGTGATCGATAACTCTGTGAAGTTAAATGAGTTTAATAGGCTTTTCTTAAAAGGGTTGAGCTTTCAGAGTTAAAGATCTCTTATATAGAAATTGATTGAACTATCTAGCGATAACTGTCGAGAACTCTAGCCAGCTTTTGCATCGCGGTTTCTATTTGCTCTATCCTTGGCAGAAAAACAAGGCGTACGTGTTGGTTGTCTCTTATGTTAAATGCACTGCCCTGTACAGCAAGGACGTGTTCTCTTTGGAGCAATCTTAATATGAGCTCCTCATCATTTTGGATTTTATATATTTTTGTATCGAGCCCAAGGAACATATAAATCGCTCCCATCGGTTTGACGCAGTTTACACCTGGTATTTCATTCAGGAGTGTCCACATTTTTTCGCGCTGAACTTGAAGGCGGCCTCGAGGCATTACTAAGTCATTAATGCTTTGATATCCTCCGAGGGCCGTCTGGACCGCGAATTGCGCTGGTACATTTGCACAAAGTCTCATACTTGCAAGTATATCGAGGCCTTCAATGTAATCTTTTGCTAAGGCCTTTGGGCCATGAAGAACCATCCAGCCGGAGCGAAATCCAGCTAACCGGTATGATTTGGAAAGACCATTGAAGCTGACAACAAAAACATCTTCACAAAGTGACGCAACTGGAAGATGTTGCGCCCCGTCGAAGACGATCTTGCTGTAGATTTCGTCTGCAAAAATTATGAGTTTGTTTTGTCTTGCTATTTCTATCAAAGAAAGCAATAAATCTTTGCTGTAAACCGAACCGGTCGGATTGTTTGGGTTTATTATGACGAGTGCCTTAGTGCGAGGTGAAATCTTCTTTTTAATATCATCTATGTCTGGATACCAGTTTGCTGTTTCGTCGCAAGTATAATGAACGGGATTTCCGCCACACAGAGAAACAGCTGCTGTCCAAAGAGGATAATCTGGCGCTGGAACAAGTATCTCATCTCTTGTATTCAGCAGAGCTTGCATTGCCGTAGCGATAAGTTCGCTTACACCGTTACCTAAATAAATATCTTCTATCTCAACATTTTGTATTCCATTCCTTTGACAGTCTTGCATGATAGCTTTGCGAGCTGGAAATATTCCTTTTGAATCTGAGTACCCCTGCGCATCGCGGAGGTTCGTAATTACCCCTTGGAGAATTTCATTTGGTGCATCAAAGCCAAAGGCGCCCGGATTACCGATGTTAAGTTTAAGGATTTGGTTGCCCTCCTCTTCAAGCTCCTTCGCTTTTTCCAAAACGGGGCCACGGATGTCGTAACATACGTCCGCTAACTTTTGAGATTGTTGGATTTTTTTCATTGGATTCAGGTTAAAACTTTGATTCTTTTTCTCGTTGTTATCGTTGTATCTTTCTATAATAACACTTAAAGCCAGAGTTTTTTTGTTTTTGGGTCTTCCATTTGTACAGCCGCCGTAATTTGAGACTTTGGCTTATGTTGAATCTGAAGGGAATGAAGAGATCTTGACTCTAAATTATAGTCCTTATTACTATAGGCTGGGTCAGGGAAGAGTCAAGTAGCATTTCTTTAGGAGGAACGAAGTAATGATCAAAACTGATGCTGAATGGTTGGAAAAGCTGGGAAAAGAGGGATTTGAGGTCATGCGTCGCCAAGGAACAGAGCGTGCATTTTCTGGAACCTTCTGGAATCACTTCGAAAAGGGCAAATATAAATGCTTGGGCTGCGGAGTGTTATTATTCGTATCTAATGATAAATTTAATTCCAGTTGTGGTTGGCCAAGCTTTTCAGATTTTGCGAGACCCGGTGCTGTAACAGAGTATGTTGATAAAAGTCATGGTATGCGACGGATTGAGGTCCGATGCAGTAGTTGTAACTCTCACCTTGGTCATGTTTTCACGGATGGCCCCACTAACACAGGTATGCGCTATTGCATCAACTCCGTCTGTTTGGATTTTGATAAGGACTAGTTCGTCACGATAAGCTGCGACATGTGGTATCCTTATTTCTGCAGATTTTTAGAGCTTCTACTTAGTTGGTCTTCTAGATGGGTTAAAAATTTTTCGAGATTGGATTCAGCTTCTGAGCGATAGCGAAAGGGGCCAACTTCTTCGCCTGTTTGGTCTTTAAAGTACCAAAGATTGTGTAGAGTATAGAGAGAAGGTTTGAGGAAGTTTGAGCTGACTTTACTATCTTCTAGTGTGTCTGACATAGGTTCTCCAGTTTTTTAGTATTTTTACTTCCTGTCGCAAGCATGAGAACACATTGTGAAATCGATTTCTCTGATTCAGATTTAAGCTCAAAGTCTCTCATAATGAATTGAATAAGCAAGTTCTTTCTTATGGCTTTTATACAACCACTGGAGTAAGGGTAGAATCTAAACGTAAAGTTAATCCGTCATTGATGTTGGGTTATCTCTATGGGAAAATCACAATATTCTGTTGAGAAACTTTAGCCTTATCCGTCGAAAAGCACAGTCTCCCGCGGCTTCATTTTAGTACCCTTCGTGGGTGGGTGTGTCTCCGGTTTTTTCTTCGCCGGATTTCTAATAATAGAACATATGAGGAAGTGCAATGCAGGTGTCTGTTGAAGTAGGAAAGGGTTTGGAGAGAAAGATGACCGTGGTTGTTCCAGCTGAAAAAGTGGACTCTGCTGTTGAAGAGCGTTTAGTGCAGGCTTCAGGGAATTTGAAACTTAACGGTTTTCGGAAGGGTAAAATTCCCTTCAAAGTTGTCAAAGATAAAATTGGAAAAAGCGTTCGCCATGAAGTCGTTGGTGAAATGATAAGCAGATCTTACTTTGAAGCCATCGGCGAGGAACAACTTAATCCGGCTGGAGAGCCACATATAGAACCGAAGGACATTGAATCCATTGGTGATCTTGAATTTGTTGCGACCTTCGAGGTTTACCCGGAAATTAAGCTTCCTGATTTCAAAAAGGTTGAAGTCACTAGAATGGGGGCTAGTGTGGAAGATTCTGATATCGATGAAATGATAGAGACCCTTCGCCAGCAACGTCAAACCTGGGCTATCACCGCCAGAAAGGCTAGGGTTAAGGATATGGTTAATATTTCTTTTTCTGGTTCTTTGGACGGTCAAGAATTTCAGGGAGGGAGCGGTGAAAATGTTAATTTAATACTCGGGTCGGAGCGAATGATTCCTGGTTTTGAAGCGGCTATTGAGGAGAAAGTCGCCAATGATAAATTTGTTGTGCCTTTGACTTTTCCATCAGATTACCAAGCCACTGAGCTTGCTGGAAAAGACGTGGAGTTTGAGATAGTTGTTAATTCGGTCAGTGAGCAGTGTCTTCCAGAGGTGAATGAAGAGTTTTTTAAGGACTTTGGTGTATCAAGCGGGGGACTTGATGCTTTTCGCGAAGAGATTGCGAATAATATGCGTCGCGAGTTAAAGGCAGCCAGCAGGAATAAACTGAAAGCCCGCATAACCGAAGAAATCGTTAAGATCGTTGATCCAGAGATCCCTGTCGCGCTAGTTGTCGGTGAGATCGGTCGCCTGAGGTCGCAGGCGGTTGAAAGAATGGGAAAGAATAACAACTTGGATCCATCTATGCTTCCGGACGAACTTTTCAACGAAGAGGCAATCCGTCGGGTAAAATTAGGCTTGGTTCTGGGTGAAGTTGTTCAAGTGGAGAAACTTAAAGCTGATCCTGCGAAAGTCAGGCAGGCCATTGAAGACCTTGCTGCAACTTACGAGTCACCAGACGAGGTAATTAATTGGTATTATGGTAATCAGGACCAGCTTGCTAACGTAGAGTCATCAGTTATCGAGGACCAAGTTTTTGATTTCATTATCGCAGAGGCGACTGTCACAGATTCAGAGGTGTCGTACCAAGAAATTATAAAGCCTCTAGCCAGAACTGAAGCTTCACAGGAGTGAACCTCATTTAATGTTTATTTTTGAAAAATCATAAGGATATTTCGATATGAAAGATTTTTTGGGAGTGCAGTCGGCTTTGATACCCATGGTAGTGGAGCAAACCGCGAGAGGCGAGCGCTCATATGATATATATTCTAGGCTTCTGAAAGATCGGGTTATTTTTCTCACAGGTCCAGTTGAGGATCATATGGCCAATTTAGTTGTGGCTCAACTGTTGTTTCTTGAATCGGAAAACCCAGACAAAGACATACACTTATACATTAACTCGCCCGGTGGATCAGTCTCTGCAGGTCTCTCCATCTATGACACTATGGAATTCATTCGTCCAGACGTCAGCACGATGTGTATCGGACAGGCAGCTAGTATGGGAGCGTTTCTCTTAAATGGTGGGGCTAAAGGAAAGCGAATGGCGCTACCGCATTCTCGGATGATGATTCACCAGCCGAGTGGAGGCGCACAAGGACAGGCTTCAGATATCGAGATACAAGCTAATGAAATCATAAAGATACGCAAGAAACTTAATGCTTTAATGGCAATCAACACCGGTCAGACTGAGGCGGCTATTGCGAAAGATACTGAGAGAGATAACTTCATGAGTGCTGAGGAGGCGCTCAGTTACGGATTGATTGATAAAGTTATAGAGCGACGGGTAGATACTAACAGTGGTGATGTGTGATTTTTTTCTTCTAATTAATTAGTAGGAGCATTTATTTAAAATGTCAAAGGACGAAAGCGGCACAGAGGAAGGAGCAAAGCTCTTATATTGTTCTTTTTGTGGCAAAAGCCAACACGAGGTCCGAAAATTAATCGCTGGTCCGTCCGTCTTCGTGTGTGACGAATGCGTTGACTTATGTAACGACATTATAAGGGAAGAAACACAAGAAGACCCTGCCGAGGGGCCCATTCGAAGGTTGCCAAACCCTGAAGAGATAAAAGAAACTCTTGACGAATACGTCATTGGGCAAGAAAGCGCAAAAAAAGTTTTGGCGGTTGCAGTTTACAATCATTACAAGCGGTTAAACTATGGAGCAAAAAAGGGTGAGGTAGAGCTAGGCAAGAGCAATATCTTAATGGTAGGGCCGACCGGCACAGGAAAGACGTTGCTGGCGGAGACATTGGCTCGCCAGCTTGATGTACCGTTCACAATTGCCGATGCAACAACTCTCACAGAAGCAGGCTATGTTGGCGAAGATGTTGAGAACATCATTCAAAAACTGTTGCAGAAATGTGATTACGACGTCGAGAGAGCGGAAGTTGGAATAGTCTACATTGACGAGATAGACAAAATTTCTCGTAAGTCAGATAACCCCTCGATTACGAGGGATGTCTCAGGGGAGGGCGTTCAACAGGCGCTTCTTAAACTCATCGAAGGAACTGTTGCATCGGTCCCTCCGCAAGGCGGGAGAAAACATCCGCAGCAAGAGTTTTTGCAAGTTGATACAGCGAATATTCTTTTCATTTGCGGTGGTGCTTTTGCAGGACTAGATAAAGTTATTAGGGATCGCTCTGAGAAAAGTGGTATAGGTTTTGGGGCAGACGTTAAGTCTAAATTAAAAGAGGAAGTCGGAGAGACTTTAACCAAAGTGGAGCCTGAGGACTTGGTTAAATTTGGATTAATTCCAGAATTTGTCGGACGTTTACCGATGATAGCCACACTTGAAGAGCTGGGCCTGGATGCACTAGTGAGGATTTTGGAGGAGCCGAAAAATTCATTAACCAAGCAATACGCGAAACTTTTTGAAATGGAGGGTGTTGACATACAGTTCAGGGATGATGCGTTGCTCGCCGTGGCCAAAAAGGCAAAAGAAAGAAAAACAGGGGCCAGAGGATTGAGATCGATCACGGAATCCGTGCTATTGGACTCGATGTATAGGATTCCATCAATGGATAACGTTAGCAAGGTTATTATTGATGCCGCAGTAATAGACGGGCACTCGGAACCGTTGCTTATGTTTGAAACTCCGGAGCAGCTCGAGGGTTCTGTTGTAGAAGAACAGAGGTAGGTTAGCAGCAGGCCGCAGTTTTTGTTTGGAGGAATTGGAATTCTTTCTGTTTGCGAACAGTTACCTGTTGAAAATAACAATTTAGCCTTTATATATTCTTTTTGTGCGCAAAAATTACAACTCTAATGTCAGTCTAGGATAAAAGTATTTATGAGTGAATCAAAAGATTTTGATACGAACTCAAGTATGCAAACGCTTCCACTGTTGCCTCTGAGGGACGTTGTGGTTTACCCACAGATAGTTCAGCCTTTGTTTGTTGGGCGAGATAAGTCAATCAAGGCGCTTGAACATGCGATGTCGAAAGATAAGAAGGTGGTGCTGGTTGCGCAGAAAAACCCCACGGACGATGAACCGAACGCATCAGATTTATATCGGATCGGTACGGTGGCCTCTATTTTGCAACTTATACGACTGCCCGATGGTACAGTGAAGGTTTTAGTTGAGGGTATATCCCGTGCGGAGATTGCTTCAATCAACTATTCCGAGGAATATTTTGATGCCCAGGCTGAAGAATTAAAACCGTCTGCTATGCCAAAAAAAGAGTCAGATTTACTGATCCGATCTTTACTTTCTCAGTTCGACCAGTTTGTTCAGCTTAGCAAGAAGATTCCCCCAGAGGTTATTACATCGATATCAAGCATTGATGAACCAGGCCGGCTTGTTGATACCATTGCATCTCACATGTCACTGCCACTAGAAGAGAAACAAAATCTCCTAGAGCTTGCAAAGCTCAAATCCAGAGTAGAGCACCTCATGGCCTTAATCGAGGCTGAAATAGACCTCTTCCAAGTTGAAAAACGAATTCGAGGAAGAGTAAAAAAACAAATGGAGAAGAGTCAGCGGGAGTACTACCTTAATGAGCAAATGAAAGCGATACAGAAGGAGATGGGCGACTTGGATGATGCGCCTAACGAGCTTGAAGAAATAAAAGCAAATATCGAAAAAGCGGGAATGACAAAAGAGGCGAAAACAAAAGCCGATAATGAGCTTGGTAAATTACGTCAAATGTCGCCCATGTCGTCAGAAGCATCAGTTGTTAGAACATATTTGGATTGGATGACCAGCATTCCCTGGAAGAAACGCAGTAAGGTTCGGCTTGACCTTCAGAAAGCTGAAGAAATCTTGGAAGCAGACCATTACGGTCTTGCCGACGTCAAAGAACGAGTTCTGGAATATCTTGCAGTTCAACAGCGAGTTAAGAAACTTAAGGGACCAATTTTGTGTTTAGTGGGTCCGCCTGGAGTTGGGAAAACGTCGCTAGGCGAGTCGATTGCTCGCGCAACAAACCGAAAATTCGTAAGAATGGCCCTCGGAGGCGTCCGTGACGAGGCAGAGATCCGAGGGCATCGTAGAACTTATATTGGATCGCTTCCTGGGAAGTTAATTCAAAAGCTGTCAAAGGTCGGTGTAAAAAACCCGCTGTTTCTCTTGGATGAAATTGACAAAATGGGTATGGACTACAGAGGAGACCCGGCCTCGGCTTTGTTGGAAGTCTTAGATCCTGAGCAGAATAGTAGCTTTAATGATCATTATTTAGAGGTTGACTATGACCTGTCTGAAGTTATGTTCGTTTGCACATCAAACAGTATGAACATCCCTGAGGCGTTACTCGATAGGATGGAAGTGATTAGGATACCCGGATATACAGAGGATGAAAAATTAAATATTGCTCAAAAATACCTGGTACCCAAGCAGATAAAAAATAACGGTCTCGGTAGTAGCGAACTTGAAATCGGTGAAGCTTCGATTAAGGACTTAGTGCGTTATTACACACGCGAAGCGGGGGTTCGCGGCCTAGAAAGAGAGATCGCGAAAATCTGTCGAAAAGTTGTGAAGTCGAATGTTTTGGCTCCAAAGAAAAAGTCCGTGAAGTTATCGACAAAAACGTTATCAGATTTTGCAGGGGTTCGAAAATTTGATTATGGAAAAGCTGAGGAAGAGAATCAAATTGGCCAAGTCAACGGTTTAGCGTGGACGCAGGTTGGGGGCGAGTTGCTAACAATTGAAGCCATAGCCGTTGAAGGAAAAGGTAAAACAGTTAAAACAGGTAGTTTAGGCGATGTTATGCAAGAGTCAATTCAAGCAGCCCTGACTGTGGTTCGAAGTCGGTCGCAATCTCTTGGGTTGAGTGAAAACTTTTATGAGGAAAATGACATACATATCCATGTTCCAGAGGGTGCAACTCCAAAAGATGGGCCAAGTGCAGGTGTAGGAATGTGCACGGCTATTGTCTCTGTGCTCACTGAAATTCCCGTGCGTGCCGACGTAGCGATGACCGGTGAGATAACTCTGCGTGGTCAAGTTTTAAAGATAGGCGGATTAAAAGAAAAGTTGCTCGCTGCACATCGTGGGCAAATAAAACGTGTTGTAATTCCAGCCGACAACGAGCGTGACCTAGTCGACATTCCAGAAAACATAAAATCGGATCTTGAGATAGTTCCTGTTCGTTGGATTGATGAGGTTTTAGCGCAGGCCCTTCAGTCACTGCCTTCCCCTAGGCCCAAATCCGGTTCAGGGCAGACGAAAAGCAGAAGCACGAAAAAAAGCAGTGCGCGTAAAAGTAAGCAAGATGTTGTAAACACACACTGAAGCAGGTTTGTTTCGGTTGACATAGGTTTTACGCGCTTGGTATAAAGGTCTGACACGTGCGACTAGCTATCATTTTGTATATTTAGATTTCAATAAAACCAACCAACAAAGGGATATAATGTGAATAAATCAGAACTTATCGACGCAGTAGCGGAAAGCACAGAGCTGTCCAAGGCAGATTCGGGTAGAGCAATTGATGCGGTTATTGATGCCATCACCAATTCGTTAAAGAAAGAGGAGTCTGTTGTTTTAGTTGGTTTCGGAACATTTCAGACAAAGAATAGGGCTGCAAGGACTGGTCGCAACCCACAAACGGGCGCTGCAATTCAGATAAAGGCGGCACGCGTGCCAAGTTTTAAAGCTGGTAAAGCCCTAAAAGATTCGGTGAATTCTTAATCTGATTAAGTAACTGACTGAATTACGGCGCTTCTCCAGCTTAATTTAGGTTAAGCGTCGTCGGTAATATTAATTAGCCATCGGTATATTTATCGTTGTCGCAAAGGCGCATCTAGGGTGCGCCTTTTTACTTTTTACAGTAACGGTCTTTTTTAAAATAGCTGCCTAACGTGCGGCCGGAGCAGAGAATAAATGTTACAGGATATACGAGATAATTCTCAGGGAGTTATTGCGAAGGTCATAATAGGATTGATTGTTGCTATTTTTGTTCTTTTTGGGGCCGAATCAATTATTGGAGGCTTTGTTGCTGCGCCTTCGGTTGGCACAGTTAATGGCGAGGAAATCACCGAGGCTCAGCTCCAAATAGAGATGCAGACTCTTCTTGGTTCATTAGGTGTCGGGGCAGAAAATCTGGATCAGAGTTTAGTTGAGCAGCTTGCGATAAATCAATTGGTCGAAGAAGCATTATTGCGCCAGTCGACCTCCCGGCTAGGTTTGTCTGTATCAGAGGCTCGCGTTGATGAGGCGTTGATTACTAATGCTAGCTTTCAGATAAATGGTGTTTTTGATCCGGAGTTTGCCGTGAGAACTATGAATACTCAAGGATTTAGTGTGGCCTCATACAGGGAGGCATTAAGAGAGAGAATGCTACTGGGTCAGTTGGTTAACGCGCTTTCTTCTTCGAACTTCGTCACAGAGAGTGAACTGTCTAATCTTGCCTCCTTGAATTTACAATCGCGTGATTTCCGGTACCTGAGTATTCCGCCGGGGGCTCGGACCTTGTCGGAGGCGATTACGGATCAGGAGATAAGCGACTACTACCAAGCAAATGAATCACAGTTTATAGCTGCTGAAACTGTTGAAGTCGATTACGTTCTGCTGGATCGTTCAGCATTAATGAATGAAGTTAGCGTAGAGCAATCTTTAATTGAAGATCAATATGAAGAAGAAAAAGCAGCTTTTGAAGGAAGTGCGGAGCGTCGAGCGGCACATATTCTTTTTGAGACAAACAATCTGATGGATGAATCTCAAGCACTCAAAGAAGCATCGGCGGCGTTGGATCGTTTGGAAGCGGGAGAATTATTTTCGGATTTAGCTCTTGAACTTTCTTCTGATGTCGTTTCGGCTCAAGACGGGGGTGATATTGGTTACTCAGGTGGGGATTCATTTCCCGAAGAGATAGAGTTGGCTCTCACTGAGCTCGAAGTTGACGAGGTTTCGTCTCCCGTTGTTACCGACTTTGGTGTTCATGTGGTGAAGCTTACTGAAGACAATACTAGAGTGTTTTCGCCTTTAGAGGAGGTCGAAAGTCGCATTGAGCGAGATCTCAAGTCGGGTGAGGTTGCTAGGTTGTACTCGGCTCGTTTAGCCGAATTGTCAAATCTTGCTTTTGAAGTTGGTGATCTGGCTGATCTCGCGGAGCAGTTGGATTTAGCTGTAATGACAAGCGAACGCATCGGAAGGCAGGGAGGGATCGGATTGTTTAGCAATCGCTCTGTCATTGATGCAATGTTTACAGATGAGGTCTTGCTTGATGGAAATATAAGCGACGTCATAGAGGTCAGCGAATCCCAATCAGTTGTTTTGGTTCTGAAACGATATAATAGCGAACAAGTTCGG
Organism: uncultured Gammaproteobacteria bacterium; assembly: GCA_913048385.1. Lineage (GTDB taxonomy): Bacteria > Pseudomonadota > Gammaproteobacteria > Pseudomonadales > Pseudohongiellaceae > UBA9145. The sequence continues at coordinate 58,003 of CAJWVZ010000013.1, forward strand.
CCTCTTGATGCCGTGGAACCCCAAATTGCTGTTTCGATTCGGTCCGAAATGGAGAGAGAAGCGGTTTTCAGTATTGGTTCTGATATCTTAGATCTTCTAGAAACGGGAGCAGATGCCTCTGAAATAATCTCTGAAAATGATCTTGAGTGGCGTGATGAGTCAAATGTAGAAAGACGTTCCTCGTCGGTGAACGCCGAGATCTTGACGGCTGTTTTTCAACTGCCGCGGCCCCGCATGGATGAAACAGTTAGAACCGAGTTGGTTCTCAGTAACGGTGCCTTTGTCATCGCCGAGTTGTCTGTGGTTAATGATGGACAATATGAAGATATGGCTCAAGAAGAGAGAGTCGCTATGCGCGAGAATCTGAACACTGATTTTGGTAGCAACGAATTTCGCTTTTATCTAGATTTTCTTCGAGAATCAGGCGATTTAAATTTGCCGAGCTTGGAATCTAACTTTCAGCTGAACTGAATTTGAGGACAGTCGTTTTAGCTTCCCAATAGCAGAATCGAAACGGCCTCAACTAGGTAACTTGTTTAGGCTACCCATTGCAGTAGTGTTAAAACCACCATCAACGTATAAAATTTCTCCACTGATCCCAGAAGCGAGGTCAGAACAGAGAAAGCTTGCCGCATTTCCAACCTCGGTTATGGTTACATTACGACGGAGCGGCGTTTGCTCTGCACTATGCTGGAGCATTTTCTTAAAACTCTTCACACCCGCCGAAGCTAAAGTCTTTATAGGTCCGGCTGAAATGGCATTTACTCGGATATTATCTGGACCCATGGAAGAGGCCATATAACGCACGTTAGCCTCCAGACTCGCTTTAGCCAGACCCATCACATTGTAATTTGGGAGGCTCCGTACTGCGCCAAGGTAGCTAAGCGTAAGTACTGAAGGTTGAACGCTTGATAACAACATGGGTTTTGCGGCTTTTGCAAGTGCGACAAGACTGTATGAGCTTATTTCGTGAGCTCTTAAAAAACCCTCGCGTGTAGTTACATCGACATAATTTCCGTCAAGCTCATGTGCTGGAGCAAAGGCGAGGCAGTGAACTAATCCGTCTAGGCCATCCCATGATTTCGAAAGCTCTGCGAATAAGTCCGTAATTTGGTCGTCGGCTGTTACGTCGCATGGAAATACGAGGTTTGATCCCCAGATTTCAGCCATTTCTGTTACGCGATTTTTAAGTCGGTCCCCCTGATAAGTAAATGCGAGTTCAGCACCCTCTCTGTGCATAGCTGCAGCTATTCCAGATGCAATCGACAATTTACTTGCCACGCCTAAGATTAGAATGCGTTTCCCTTTTAAGTACCCCATGGTTTGGCTCCAATAACTGTGTAGTCTGCGCTGATTATATTGATTCGTGCATAAATTTTTTGATTAGAGGGGTTATTATAAGCGCAAAAATGCCAATAGCGAGGCTGTAAAAGCCTGCAGCCATATATACTTCGATGTAGCTTTGCAGAGCGATCTCAGGATCAATGGGTGAACCTTCGATGTTGCCCGAACCGGTCAACCCAGCAATCATTCCGGATACATAATTGCCAGCTGCTGACGCTAAAAACCAACACCCCATCATCATCCCAACGACACTTGGTGTTGACAGCCGTGAGGTCATTGAAAGTCCTACAGGCGATATACAAAGTTCACCAGTCGTATGTAACAGGTACATCAAAATAAGCCAGATAAGCGCTACTTTAGCTGGATCGGCAGCAAGTGAGGCCCCATAAACTAATAGTAAAAATCCAATTCCTAGTTGTATGAGTGCGAGCGCAAATTTTGCAGGCGTGCTTGGCTCCCATCCTTTTTTAGCAAGTGCAACCCACGCGACGTTAAAAAGTGGAGCGAGGAGTATTATAAAAAAAGCATTGACTGACTGAAAGGCCGCGGCTGGAATTTCAAGCCCCAAAATAACTCTATCAAAGTTACGGTCAGTCATTAAGCTGAGCGAACTGGCTGTCTGCTCAAATAGTGCCCAAAAAATTATTTGATAGCTCATTAGAAACAGGCAGACCAGCATTCTGTCACGGTCACGAGGCTCACACTTGGTCAATGAGTAGGTCACGATGATAGCAGTAGCAAGCAGTAGGGAGGCGCTTAACAACCCGCCAACAAGAGATGGCATTTGCATTAGTTGGTAACACGTTAAGATCCCGCAGCCAATAAGTAGGTAGATTATTATTTCTAAATTGATGAAGGGAAGTATATTTTGCCTCAGGGCTTGCGGATTCTTTGGTGCTGCTGCTTGCCCAAATAAGTTTTTACCGTAGAGGAACACGGCGAGTCCAAATAACATGCCGATGCCGGCAGCACCAAAGCCATAAGAGAATCCCTTGTATTGCAATAAAAACCCACAGACTAAAGCGCCTAGAAAGCTGCCTGCGTTAATGCCCATGTAAAAAAGGGTGAAAGCGCCATCCCTTCGGACGTCATTTTGGGAATACAGTGATCCAACAAGCGTCGATATGTTCCCTTTTAAAAACCCCACCCCCATAATGATAAAGGCAAGAGAAAGATAGAAAATTTGCAAGTAAAGCTCGTCACGCTCAACTATGATGGATCCATCTAGCGAGCTACTCGAAGCAGCATTACCCTCGATTGCCATTCCGAGGTGTCCGACTGCTAGCAAGACTCCACCAACGACAACTGATTTTGTGGCACCAAGATATCGGTCAGATATAATGCCTCCAATTACAGGTGTGATGTAGACAAGGGATATATAGCTACCAAAAATGCCTGCGGCTATTTGGTCTGAAAACAGAAAGTGTTGAGTAAGATAAAATATTAGAAGTGCCCGCATTCCGTAGTAGCTGAAGCGCTCCCACATCTCTGTGAGGAAACAGATAACTAAAGCCTTGGGGTGGCCAAAAAAGGAAGTATCCTTGCTGAGGGAAAGGCTTGACTCCATAATACCTGTGCTCTCCTTAATTGTTTTACCTACGTCGGGAAGTTTACCTGATATCCTTTTTGGGTTCTTGTTAAAATCTGTACATCGTCTATTGCGAGGGATAGAAAGGATAATCGATTAAATTCTGCTAGGTAAGTTACAATATCCAATGGAAATTCAGCAGTTGGGAGTACAATGAAGGAAACTGTCGAAATCTTTACCGATGGCGCTTGTCGAGGTAACCCAGGAAAGGGGGGCTGGGGTGCGCTTCTTAAATATGGGAAAAAGGAAAAAACTCTTCACGGGGGGGAGAGTAATACGACGAATAATCGCATGGAGTTGATGGCGGTAATAATGGCGCTTGAGGCGGTCAACGAGTCATATAATATTGTCCTTACGACGGATTCAAAATATGTACTCCAAGGTGCGACCGAATGGCTTTCTGGTTGGAAGCAACGCGGTTGGAAAACTGCTGCAAAAAAACCTGTATTGAACATAGGCCTCTGGCAGCGCTTAGATAAGGCTTTAGAGCCTAGGACCATAGAATGGCATTGGGTGAAAGGACATAGCGGGCACTCGGGAAATGAGAGGGCTGACTCTCTGGCAAATTTAGGAATTGATGAGTTGAGTATGTGACTATGAATAATAGGATGGATCTTACTCCGTGAGACAAATTGTTTTAGATACGGAAACGACCGGGCTTGATCCTCAGCAAGGACACAAAGTTATTGAGATTGGTTGTGTAGAGATAATTGACCGCAAGTTAACTGGCGCTCATTATCAATGCTATCTCGATCCGGAGCGAGATATCGATGCGGGGGCAGAGGAAGTGCACGGAATCTCCCGTGAGTTTTTGACGGGAAAGCCGCGCTTTTATCAAATTGAATCAGAGTTCCTGTCGTTCATTGAGGGTGCGGAGCTTATCATTCATAACGCTCCCTTTGATGTAGGGTTCCTTGATTCTGAGCTGGGTCAAACATCCTCGCCCATAGCCTCGATTAAAGGTCGTTGTGAAGTATTGGATAGTCTGGTCATGGCAAAGCAAAAGCATCCAGGCCAAAGAAACAGCTTAGACGCGTTATGTCGTCGATACGATGTCGATAACACTCAAAGAACTTTGCATGGAGCGTTGCTAGACGCTGAAATTTTAGCAGATGTTTATTTAGCGATGACAAGCGGGCAGCGGAACTTAGAGCTCACTACTGCAGCTACAGGAAGTAGAATTACCGCAGAAATTATAAAATCAGAAGCCTTCGATCGGCATTTGCCGTTGATTATAGTTAGGGCCTCAGAGGATGAAGAAGCGGCTCATTCTGAAAGTCTTGCTGTTATTAATGACAAAAGCATGGCCGGATGTCTTTGGATTGCGTTGGACAGGCAAAATAAATAGCAGAGTAAAATTACAGAGATTGATATGTCGAATCGTCCAAATATTCTACAACCTTCAGATATTCGTATAGATGATAGGTATATTATCTTTTTTGAGGGTTCTGTCGTTGTCAGAGGAGCAAAATATGTTTGGGAACTTGGAGACCTTGACCCAGCAGAATTGGTGCTAGGCGCCCTTGTTCTCGTCGAAGATGAAGGAGAGGCTCTGATTGCTGTTGATGCTCAGAATGATTTTAGTAAAGACTTAAACGCTGATTTGGTTTCGGTAAGAAGCCTGCTTCGAAACAACCCGGAAGTCGTGTTGCAGACGGTAGGGAAAGCAAATCAACTGGTAGAGTGGTACCAACAACATCAATATTGTGGGAAATGTGGTGAGAAAACGATTCCAAGATCGACAGAGCGTGCTCTTGAATGTATCCCATGTGATCGGCACTATTTTCCAAGAATTAATCCTTGTGTCATTGTTTTGGTCAGACGAAACGAGGAAGTCTTGTTGGCGAAAAGCGCTCGTCTCAATAGCGATTTTTTTAGTTGTTTGGCCGGCTTCATTGAGGTTGGCGAGACTCCGGAACAAACTGTGGAGCGAGAGGTGTATGAGGAGGTTGGTCTGTATGTAAAAAATGTTAGATACATTTTTAGTCAATCTTGGCCTTTCCCCTCACAATTAATGTTAGGTTTTATTGCAGAGTATAGAACTGGAGAGTTGGTTTTACAGGCTGATGAAATAGCTGAAGCTGCTTGGTATGAGCTAGGCAAACTGCCAAATACTCCGAGTTCGGCTGTGAGTGTGGCAGGGCGCTTGATCGAGTACGCGAATCAAAATAGGTAAAGGAATATTAGAAATATGGAATATATTATTGAATATGGTGTTTTTCTTGCAAAGGTCGTAACAATTGTTGTGTCGATTGTTTTTATTTTAGGTGTTGCGTTTTCAAATTCGAATCGACGTGAGAAAGGTGGAAAAAAAGGTGTGATTCGTGTGTCTTATCTTAACGAGTATTATGAAAACCTGAGTGACTCTCTTAAAATCGCGGTCCTTGATAAGCCAACATTAAAACTGTTAGAAAAAGCCGAAAAGAAAAAAGCTAAGGATGAAGAGAAAAAAAGTAAGAAACGAGCAAAAAATAATGCTAAGACGTTAGACCCAAAAACTAGCAAAGAAACTATTATTACCCCTGAAGACGAGAGAAAGAAAAGAGTTTTCGTGCTTAATTTTGAGGGTGATGTAGGCGCAGAGAGTGTGAGTTCCTTGCGTGAAGAAATCACAACGGTACTGTCGCTGGCTGATGAGTCTGATGAGATTGTTTTGCGCCTTGAGAGCCCGGGCGGAATGGTCCATGCGTATGGCCTTGCATCATCACAGTTACTCCGTATACGTAATGCCGGCATACCGCTCACGATCTGTGTTGATAAGGTTGCAGCTAGTGGTGGTTATATGATGGCTTGCTTGGCAGATCGACTCATCGCAGCACCATTTGCAATTATCGGCTCTATTGGCGTCCTGGTGCAGCTCCCTAATTTCAGTAGAGTGCTGCAGAATTACGATGTGGATTATGAAATCATCTCGGCCGGCGAATATAAGAGAACCTTAACAACATTTGGAGAGATAACGGAAAAAGGTAGAGAAAAGGTAAAGGAAGAAGTTGAAACAATCCACGATGTCTTTAAGAAATGGGTTAAGGAGTACAGACCGGCCGTAGAGATAGATAAAATAGCAACTGGAGAGACGTGGCTCGGCAGTCAAGCGAAAGACCGATATATGGTTGACGATATAAGAACGAGCGATGAAATTTTGGTAGAGGCGGTGAAAGAGCATGATGTTTATGAGGTTGAGTATGAGATCCCGAAGAGCATCCAAGATAAATTAGCTGGTGCTTTTCACGGAGCTTTTAATAAAATTTCTTCATCGCTTATCTTCCCCAATAAGAATACAAATTTCCAATAATTCGTAAGGAGTTGTAATGAGTCAGTTTTTGGCCTATCAAGTATCAGAAGGGGATGATGGCGCATATAGCGGAGCACTGATTAATCAATCTGTTTCAGAGCTTCCGCAGGGAGAGGTCCTTATTGAGGTTCATTACTCATCGCTAAATTATAAGGATGCACTTTCCGCAAGCGGCAACAGAGCGGTTACTCGTCAATTTCCTCATGTCCCTGGAATAGATGCGGCGGGCCGGGTCATTGAAAGTTCAGACAATAAATTTGCTGCTGGGGATAAAGTTATTGTTACAGGGTACGATCTCGGGATGAACACCTCAGGTGGGTTCTCGCAGCGTATTAGGGTTCCATCCGGCTGGATTAGCGCTTTGCCTGACGGATTGAGTCTAAAAGAAAGTATGATCTATGGGACGGCGGGACTAACTGCGGGACTTTGTATAGACAAGTTGATAAATAGCGGTTTGCAACCAGGTGACGGTAAGGTGCTCGTTACTGGGGCAACTGGAGGGGTTGGCATTATTGCGATTTCAATTTTGGCAGCATTGGGTTTTGAAATTTCGGCGAGCACAAGCAAAGATGAGCACCGAGAAAAGCTTATCAGGGCCGGTGCTGCCGATGTTTTAGATAGGTCTCTATTTTCAGAAAAAAACTCAAAGCCTATGGGAAAAGAGGAATGGGCAGGCGCCGTTGATGTGGTTGGGGGCGTAACCTTGGTCAACATCCTAAAAACATTGCGTCGTGGTGGGAGCGTAGCCGCGTGTGGATTGGTGGAGAGCCCCGTTCTCGACGCCACGGTAATGCCGTTTATATTACGCGGAATCAACTTACTTGGAGTAGACTCAGTAGAAATACCGCTGAAATCAAAGCTTGATATTTGGAATAAATTATCTGTTGAGTGGAAGCCAAAAGACTTAGAAGGGCTATGTACTGAAATTAATTTCGCGCAGTTGTCAGATAGCTTAGACACATTGCTCAATGGAAATGCAGTTGGACGTTATATTCTCGATGTAGCCTCTGAGTAATCGACATTATTCTAAATTAGGGGCGAGCAAGCGATGCAATGTCTTGCGATCTTTCTTGCTCCTTATTGCAAGGTCGTCTACTTGTTCCCCAGAAATTTTTCCCACTGGAAAATAAGATGAGTTTGGGTGCGAGAAATAAAATCCACTCACGGTGGCAGCTGGAGTCATTGCATAGCTTTCTGTGAGGGCAACGCCCAAAGATTCTTCAGCTCTCAGTGCCTTAAATAATGTCTCTTTTTCAGAGTGCTCTGGGCATGCCGGATACCCCGGCGCAGGCCGAATCCCAATGTATTTTTCGGCAATTAACGATTCTTGACCGAGTTTTTCATCTGGTGCATATCCCCAGAACGTCTTTCGGACCTCCTGATGCATCTTCTCGGCAAAGGCTTCAGCTAATCTGTCAGCTAGCGCCTTGACTAGCAGCGCATCGTAGTCATTTTCTCCGCTTTCAAACTCTTTAGAGAGAGCCTCAGCGCCGAAGCCTGTCGAGACTACAAAGCCTCCAAGATAGTCCTTTCCTTGTGAGCAGTCAGGCTTGATATAGTCAGCTAGACATAAGCTTGGTTTATCCGTTAGCTTCACTTGCTGACGTAAAAAATGGAAGGTCGCCGTTGAGTCGTCGGTTAGCTCAACTTTTACGTCATTGCCGTGTGCAGTTGCGGGCCAAAAACCTATGATAGCGTGCGCTGAGAGTAGCTTTTCATTTATGATTCTTTTGAGCAAGGTGTTAGCATCGCGAAACACCTCAGCGGCAGCAGAACCAATTTTTTTATCCGTTAAGATAGCAGGATACTTGCCGGCAAGACCCCAAGTAATAAAGAAGGGCGTCCAGTCAATAAAATCGACGAGGTTTTCTAACGGATAGTTTATAAACTCTTTTGTTCCTGTAAACGACGGAGTGGTTGGGGTGTATCCGGCATCAAAGAAATTTGGCTTATTTTGGTTAGCGTCGTTGTATGAGAGGAGAACGCGTTTTTTTCTACTTGCCCGAACTCTGTCTCTGATCTTTGAGTATTCGTTTCGAACCTGTTCACTGAATTCTGATTTCTGTTTGCCGTCAAGAAGCTTGCTGACTACATTCACACTTCGTGAGGCGTCAGAAACATAGATGGTGTTTCCCTTCGAGTAATGCTCTTCTATTTTCACAGCTGTATGGGCCTTTGATGTCGTCGCTCCCCCTATGAGTAATGGGATTTTAAAATTAAGACGTTGCATTTCTTTTGCGACGTGCACCATCTCGTCAAGCGATGGGGTGATGAGCCCGCTGAGCCCGATAATGTCAACGTCCTCCTTCACTGCAGTTTCTAGAATTTTTTCACAGGAAACCATAACACCTAGATCAATAATCTCGTAATTATTGCAAGCAAGGACAACTCCAACGATATTTTTTCCAATGTCGTGTACGTCTCCTTTTACGGTCGCCATTAAGACCTTGCCATTTTTCTTTTTTGGTTCCGATGTTTTTTCTGATTCTATAAAAGGTAATAGGTAAGAGACTGCTTGCTTCATTACTCTGGCGCTTTTTACTACTTGTGGCAGGAACATTTTTCCACTACCAAAGAGGTCTCCAACTTCATTCATTCCATCCATGAGTGGCCCTTCGATTACCTCTATGGGCCTGTTGACGCTTTGTCTCGCAGCCTCAGTGTCTTCATTAATGTACTTGGTGATGCCTTTGATTAGACTGTAGCTGAGTCGGGCTGCTACCTCTTTTTCTCTCCAAGTTAAGTCCACGGTTTGAATGCTGGCGCCAGTTTTTGAATACTTTTTAGCGACCTCCATTAAGTCATCAGTAGCCGTTTTGGATCTATTTAAGATGATATCTTCGACAGCATCCTTAAGATCATTGGGGATATTGTCATAAACGGTTAACTGTCCGGCATTTACAATTCCCATCGTTAAGCCAGCTTCAACAGCGTGGAATAGAAAGGCAGAGTGTATGGCTTCTCTTACAGCGTCGTTACCTCGGAATGAAAAAGAAACATTGCTAACTCCCCCGGAAATTAAAGCAAACGGAAGTTCTGACTTGATGTAACGGCAGCTCTCGATAAAATCAACGCCGTAGTTATTATGTTCCTCAATGCCTGTTGCGATTGCGAATATATTTGGATCGAAAATGATGTCTTGCGGATTGAAGCCGTTGTCGACTAGAAGCTGATAGCTTCTTTTGCAAATCATTTTTTTTCTCTGCAGTGTGTCAGCTTGGCCCGATTCGTCAAACGCCATGACGACAATGGCGGCCCCATATCTTTGGCAAATTTTTGCTTTATTTAGGAAATCAGATTCCCCTTCTTTAAGGCTTATCGAATTAACGATTGATTTCCCTTGAGTGCACTTGAGTCCTTCTTCGATAATGTCCCACTTTGAAGAGTCAATCATGAGCGGGACTCGACAAATTTCAGGTTCCGAAGCGATAAGTTTTAGAAACTTTATCATTGCTTGAGACGAGTCGAGCATGCCCTCATCCATATTAATATCGATTATCTGAGCCCCTGATTCGACCTGAGCTCTGGCAACTTCTAGTGCTTCACTGTAGCTATCTTCTTTTATTAGCCGAGCGAATTTGGCAGAGCCAGTTACATTTGTGCGCTCGCCAATATTTACAAAGAGAGATTGTTCGTCAATGTTGAGCGCCTCAAGTCCAGCTAGCCTACAGACCTTTTTTAGCTTTGTTCGAGTTCTTGGCTTTATGTTTTTTACGGCTTCTGCGATAACTTCAATATGCTTCGGAGTAGTGCCGCAACACCCGCCCACTATATTGACGAAACCTTTTTTCGATACTTCTTCGATTATTAGCGCCATTTCTGCTGGTGTTTGATCATATTCACCAAATTCATTTGGGAGCCCAGCGTTAGGGTGCATTGAGAGAAAGCTTTCTGTTACAGCGGATGCCTCTGCGATATGCGGCCTTAATTGTTCTGCACCAAGAGCGCAATTAAAACCAATGGAGAGGGCGTTAGCATGAGCGATAGAATTACAAAAAGCTTCAACAGTTTGCCCGGATAGCGTTCTTCCGCTCGCATCGGTAATCGTTCCTGAAATCATTAGAGGTATCTTCAGCCCAGATTCGTCTTCAATATCTTTCAGTGCGGCGATGGCAGCTTTTGTATTGAGGGTATCAAAAGCAGTTTCAATCATTATCAAATCGGCTCCTCCCTTGAGTAAGCCGGCGATTGAATTTTTATAATCTGAAGCTAATATATCGAAGCTCGTGTTTCGAAATCCTGGATCGTTTACCTCAGGGGAGAGTGATGCTGTCTTACTTGTTGGGCCAAGTACCCCTGCGACAAAACGAGGTTTTTCTGGTTCTTCTTGATTTATTATGTCGCATGCCTTGCGAGCAATAGCGGCAGCCGCTTCATTGATTTCGTAAGCCAGTTCTTCGAGTTTATAGTCTGACTGGGAACTTCGAGTGGCATTGAAGCTGTTAGTCTCTATGATATCTGCGCCAGCGCGGAGGTTTTCTAGGTGGATTTCTTTTATTAAGAGCGGCTTTGTGAGGCATAGAATGTCGTTATTGCCAGAGATGTCGTGCTTAAGTGATGCGAATCGCGTCCCGCGATAATCTGACTCTGAGAGTTTTTGTTGCTGAATCATTGTCCCCATGGCAGCGTCCAACAATAAGATTCGTTTCTCCAAAAGGGACGTAATCTGCTGCAAGGTATCCATGATTGCCTTAGGGATGAGTTCGTATGGCGCTTATTATAGCGGATATGGAAGCATAAATGTGGTCGCTTTTTCGTTGTGTCGAGTATTATTGACAACACTTTTTCATTTCGTGTGCACGCCTGTTCGGGGTTGGTGCCTACGTTTCCCTTATTAAAGGCTTTGACTAAGCTAGCTAGTTGCCAGGACGTTAGAGCGTTATAATAAACAAACAGTACGATTAATTTGAGGCACTTAACAATGGATATCGTTGAAATTACAGAGTCTGCGCAGGCCTACCTTGTTGACTTATTGAAGAAGCAAGATGTTGAGGGTGTGGGTGTTCGAATCTTTATTATAGACGCGGGAACGCCTCAGGCGGAGACCTGTATCTCATTCTGTCGCCCTGGTGAGGAGGAGGAGGGCGATGAGATTCTCGAAATGGCTGACTTCAAGGCTTTTATTGATGTGCCCAGTATCCCTTTTCTTGAGGATGCTGTTGTTGACTATTCTAAGGACACAATGGGTGGGCAGCTGACAATTAAAGCCCCCAACTCAAGGCTCCCAAAGTTAAATGATGATAGTACGCTAGAGGAGCGTGTTAACTACGTGCTTTACAATGAGGTGAATCCCGGCCTCGCTGCGCATGGAGGCAACGTGACCCTAGAGGAGGTCTTTGAGGAAAATATCGCTGTGCTTAGGTTTGGGGGAGGTTGCCAGGGGTGCGGCATGGTCGATGTGACTCTCAAAGAAGGGGTTGAGAAGACTCTCATTGCGCAAATTCCGGAGCTTGCCGAGGTTAGAGACGTGACCGATCATACGCAAAGGGAGAATGCTTACTTTAAATAACCTTTGAGTTTGCAGTCGAGCCTAACGGGCCTTATCGTAGCTTTCTTGAAGGGCTAGCCGTAACTTTTCCTGATACTCCGAGTCTTCAGCGTCGAGATCATTTATGATTTCAACTAAATACTCATTGTCCTCACGGCCGTTCCATTCTTTCCTGTAGGTCCCTTCTTTATAACCGTTGTCTTGTCTAAAAAAGTTTAATACATTTTTCCCGATATATTGGGCGTACAATTGGGCCCAAGAGAGCTGGCAATCCCTCATGATGGAACTGAAGATGCCGACCTCTACTCGCCTCAGGCTTGAGCAGGCAATCAGAAGCTCTAATTTAGAAATAAGGTCTATCGCACTGATTTCATGAGATATTTCATCGATTATAATGTTGGTTTCGCTGCTATTAATACTAGTTGTTAACGAGTTTAGTGATAATTGGTGATCCCCTTTATTCCGAAGTAAGACTTCAGAAAGTAAAAAATGCCAGATGTCGATCAGTTCCATCTGTAACTGGGCTAAATCTTTCTGCTGTTTTTTCCACCACTTCCAACCATGATGCTCGATTGCTTCGGCCGCTTCTATAACGACCGCGCGCAGGTATGGGTGTTGAGCACTGACCCAGTTACCATCGACACGTGTGTTCATAAGGTCTTGCATCTCTAGCATGCGTCTTAATTGATGTGACGTGGGCGCGTTGTTGTGCTTTAGCATAGATCTTTCCAGTTCATTTCGTCTTGTCTCACAAGGGATTATAAGTCCATCAATAGCAAATTGTACCCTATCATCCATATAGGTTGGGATGATTTGTGAGTGAAAATAGACGAGAGTTGTTCTTCGGGTCTGAGCGAGATTACGGCTTCGATTGGCTGTTTAAAGTTGTGAGCATCTCTCGACGGCTCTGAAGCATGTCTGTGTAAGATTTCCGAGCGGCTGACGCATCATTATCGTGATTGTCCGCCGCATCAAGCTCCTCTAGCCACGACTCTAGGACGGATATTTCACTATTGAGTTGTGCGGTTCCTTCCTCTATCAGGCTTTCGTCGAGGGTGAGTATCGCGTCACTTTTCTTGTTCACGAATTTGATACCGTTGTGTTATTGAGTCAAAGAAATCGGCCTGTTGACCAACCGGTTGAAGCGCATGTGCCGACAACAAACACTGTGTCGTCACCCAAGGGGCTTTCCTTGAGGGACGTGCTGTTATGTATAACCTGAGCACCAAAAAAGGAGACTCACTTAGTTGCAGGTTCGCACAGTGTGAAGTTCTGGTCAATATCAAGAGGCCGTCGTTTATGATATCAGTAATTTTTTGACGATTTACCAGAGGTTTTTACCCTCGTTTTCACTATCGCTATTGACTAAAGGCCCTGAGCTTCTTTAAAATTCGCGCTTCCTATCTGCTTCGATAGAAAAAGGAATGCGTCCCCTTCGTCTAGAGGCCTAGGACTCCAGGTTTTCATCCTGGCAACAGGGGTTCGAAACCCCTAGGGGACGCCACTTTTCTTGTTATAAAATCAATGACTTAGGTTTTTTTGAAGGTCTTCCTCAAGGAATCTTAAGGAATCGCACTCTTGATATCAACTTTTATGGCCCTTACGGGCTTTTTAGATATTTATTCCAACCCCCTGGCTGTATCCTTGACCCATTCGATAAACAGCGGGTGACTAACGATTCCTTGTTCATTAAAAGCATAATCCAAACCATCAAGATCTTTTTTGATGCGTGATTGGATCCCCTCACTGCTCATTAGGTCGGTCACCACCAAGGTTCGTCTGCCATGCGATGAGTTTTTTTCTACTAGTTTTCGAAAACGCATGACATTTTCTGATCGGGTATCCGGGTCCGCGTCGTCTTGTAAGCTCAATGGGAAGACGCTGTGAAAATTGCCTTTATCCTGTATATGTTTTGCGATATTTTGCATAATTTGCAGTTGTTTAGCATTATCAGCAGTATCGATTGGCCCGTGTGCAACAATAATTACTGTTTCTTGCTGAGGGTCTTTGCTGATTTCCATGGCGTGTTCATAGACAATTTCACGCGCATAAAAATGGTCATTGATTGGCTCTAAAAAATTAATTTTCGCGTTATCAATAAGCTCAATATCTGCATAGGTGTATGTAGGTTCTAAGCCAAAAGCATAACGCCATTGCCTAATAAGAGTATTATATGGACTTTCTGTTAGCGGTATTACATGGATGACATCTAGGTCTTTTTCTTGCATTTGAATTAGCGCACAGGATATGTGCTTTGACGTCATCATGCTCATACCAAATGCGATACTTGTTGTATAGTTTTTAGTCAACGGCTCCACATCATTGAATAGAATCTGATCGGCGAAGTCATCCACTCCATGAGCCAATATCAAAATGCCTTCTGATACTTGCTCGTCTGCAGTCTCATATTCCCAGTAGTAATCGCTTCCCATAGAATTCATTATGCGCATTATCTGTTCATCGCCAAATTCCCTAAGGGTTGGGAGAGACTCTCTTATTTGAGGAAATTTTTCTCTCATTTCGCTGGCATCAAGGGGGAAGTATGCTTTTTGGGTCGAAGGATCCTGCTGGGGGCATGCCTCTTGTCCTGGGACGTTATATGATATTAGTACAAAAGCTGCAGTCATAATCTTGAGCATAAATTCTTTCATTTAAATTGTTTTCTTCCTGCTTAGTTTTCGATACGGGCTATAATACTATCGTATTATTAATGATAATGATAATTATTCGCATCTCTAGGCCTCAGTTTATGTCCTTTCACCGTAGCTATTTCGGCGTGACTGAGCCTTTTTTGACAATATGTTTAAACCTGCACAAAAGCCCTGCAGCTGATTCAGACGCCACAAATGAACTAGCTAACAGAAAATGCGGTCTGTTCCTGAGATATATTTAGGTCCAAGGACCGTATTTTTTTATATAATTGCAATAGGAATAGTAAGAGAGTATTAAATTACATGAATGAAGTGCTGTCACAGCCTCACTTTCGCGGTGTTTTGCACCAGGTTATGTTCTTCGTCTCAATTGTTGCTTCTATTCCGCTTATTGTTAAATCAACAAACCAAATTGAATTAGCCGCAACTATTATTTATTCATTCGGACTCCTATCAATGTTTGGATTCAGCGCTTTGTATCACCGAAAGAATTTAACGATTCGAAAAAAAAAGCTTTTTCGTAAGTTTGATCATAGCGGAATATTTTTGATGATTGCAGGCACGTTTACTCCTATTTGTTTATTAGTACTTCCAAAGGAGAGTGGATTAGAATTATTAACAGCAGTGTGGTTGGCTTCTGTTATTGGGATATTGGTATTTGTTTTTTCAGAGAATGTACCTAGATTAATACGTGCGTTTATTTTTTTACTTGTTGGATATTTCATTTTTCCATTTATGCCAGCTGTAATACTTGCTCTTAACGTGCAAGAAATTTTTCTATTGTTAAGTGGAGGGATCGTCTACTCATTGGGCGCTGTGGCTTATGGAATTAGATTCCCTGTGCTTAGTCCTGAAGTATTTGGATTTCACGAGTTTTTTCACGCACTAGTGGTTGTTGCAGCAACACTTCATTTTTTTTTGATTTTCGGTTTGACCTGATAATCAAATGCACCGTCAACACTTGATAACAACCGAGGCTAAATAATGAGACAGAGAATTAGTCGCGATGGCAATTAAGCCTACTATATATAAGTTGACAGTTTCGTTGAGCGACTTGAATCGTCAAATCTACGACTCGCTATGTCTCACTATCGCACGCCATCCATCTGAGACCATGGAAAGAATGGCGGTGCGGATACTGGCATTTTGCCTAAACGCGCGGAAAGAGCTCGTGTTTAGTAAAGGGCTCAGTGACACCGAAGAACCCGACATTTGGGCCCATTCGCTGGATGGTAATTTAGAGCTCTGGATCGATGTGGGAGAGCCCTCGCCAGATCGAATAAAAAAAGTAAGTCGATTGGCTAAGGAAGTTAAAATCTATAGCTTCAATAGCAAGGCGCCGACTTGGTGGCAACAGAATGAAAAGCAGCTTATCAGTTTGGATGCTAATTTTTATCGGTTCCGATGGAAGCAAGTGGAGGTGCTCGCATCTATTATTGATCGTGGAGTGGACCTCTCAATAACTATATCAGGCGACTCTCTATTCGTTGCCAGTGAATTAGGCGAGAGTGAACTTATCCTGCAGGCGTTGGCAGGCAGTTCTTAATTTTACTTATTTTTTTTTAAGAGAAATATATGACAGATTCAAAATCAAACACGTCAGTCGTTGATGATGACGAAGCACAAATCGTCAAGTTAGTAAAACAGCCGATTGAGTTATATAAGATTTTGAAGTTCGAGGGTCTGGTAGGTAGTGGGGGAGAGGCAAAAGCTGTTATTGATAAAGGTCTTGTAATCTTGAACACCATTGTCGAAACACAAAAGCGAAGGAAGGTTTTTTCGGGTGATATAATTGAATTTAATGGGGCTTGCTATCGTACGTTCTGCGACGTGCCGTTGGGCGCGACGGAACCGGATGATATTTCTCAAAATAAAAATAGAAAAAAAAGTAGAAATAGAAATAATGTTGCGAGCAATGTCGAGCCTGCTCCTGCGTCTGCTGTAAGAACTGAACTTAAGGTGG
>CAJWVZ010000014.1 GCA_913048385.1 uncultured Gammaproteobacteria bacterium
CGATCCAACAAAACAAATTCTTACATTTCGTTTATGAAATGCGTGAATTTCGTTGCGGCGGAGAACCCCGATGAAAAGTGCCATTAACGCTCTAACTTCTTTTTTTGGCCTTAACCAATTTTCGCTGCTAAAAGCGAATAAAGTTAAAATGGGGATTTTGCTTTCCAAACAGTAATTGACAATATCTCTCGCAGCTTCAGCGCCACGACGATGCCCCTCCCTTGACGTATAACCATGCGATTTTGCCCAACGATTATTACCATCCATAATAATTGCGACGTGCTTTGGCAAAGCGGAAGAAGATTGACATGTCATCGAATGTTGTTCGCCATTGTGCAGTAGACAAAAGTTTTAATGCTATATAGACAGCAGGTCAGTCTCTTTGACTTGGTAAATTGATTCAATATTACCTACGTAAGTGTCCGTCAGTTTTTGGATCCGCTCCTCTGACCGACGCTGGTCATCCTCGCTAATTTCTTTATCTTTTTCCAAATCTTTCAAATGGCTGTTCGCATCTCTACGTATATTCCTCAAAGCGATCCTCGCATTTTCAGCTTCGTTCTTAGCCTGCTTAGTGTATTCACGCCTTGTCTCTTCGGTCAAAACCGGCATAGGAACTCTTAAAGTATCTCCGTTGTTAGCCGGATTGAGCCCCAGATCAGATTTCAGTATCGCTTTTTCAATATCTGAAATCATACTCTTCTCCCATGGAGAAATCAGAAGAGTCCTACCCTCTTCCACGATTATATTTGCTACCTGAGAGATTTGTGTTTCACTACCATAATACGAAACTGTGATCGCATCTAGAATACTGGGATGTGCACGACCCGTTCTTATTCTTTTGAACGCGTCCTCCAAAGATGCAACACTTTTTTGCATTCGGACCTCTGCGTCCTGAATAATATCCTCAATCACACGACCTCCCAAAACATAGAAACAATCAACCTTTCAGTCGAATAACTGGTTGAAAATCAGCGTCACAGCGTCAATTGATTAATGTGCCTTCCGCCAAACCTAAAACATTATCCAAAAGAGCTCCTGAACGTTTCATATTGAAAACTTTAATAGGCACCCCATGATCACGACTCAGACAAATAGCAGTCAAATCCATAACGCCAAGTTTCTTTTCGATTACATCATCATAAGTCAATCGATCAAATTTTTTCGCGTCTTTATTTTTTTCAGGATCTGAAGAATAAACCCCGTCCACCTTAGTTGCTTTCAATATGAGATCTGCATCAATTTCTATGCCGCGCAGACATGCCGCTGTATCCGTAGTAAAAAATGGGTTTCCTGTTCCCGCAGAAAAAATAACAACATCGGAAGCGTTTAGGTGTCGGATAGCAGTCCTTCGGTCATAGTGCTCAACAACACCGCTCATCGGTATAGACGACATCACCCTCGTTGGTATGCTGGCTCTTTCTAGCGCATCCCTCATCGCAAGAGCGTTCATTACCGTGGCGAGCATTCCCATATGATCACCGGTGACTCTCTCCATACCAGCAGCACTGAGAGCCGCTCCGCGGAACAAATTGCCCCCGCCAATAACCATTCCAATCTGCACTCCAAGCCCAACTAGCTGACCGACTTCAACTGCTATGCGATCCAATATTTTTGGATCGATACCAAAATCAGCGTCTCCCGTTAAGGCCTCGCCACTCAGCTTGAGAAGTATCCGATTGTATTTTCTCTCTTGCTTGGGCATAAATTTTACACTCTCTGTTCAGAAGGCCAGAGTTCGCCAAAAGCAAAAATGCTTCCATAGCTGGCGTTCAATTGTTAAAAACTTATTTTTTAAGAGTTCTCCAGTTGTGCCGCAACTTCCGTCGCAAAATCTACTTCTTCTTTTTCAATACCCTCCCCAAGTTCATATCTAACGAAGCTTACAACATCAGCTCCCGCTTCATTTAATAGCGCTCTGATGGTCAAGTCGGGGTTTTTTACAAACGACTGCTCTAATAAACTTACCTCAGCCACATATTTTTTTAGTCGCCCGTTAATCATTTTAGCAATAATCTCTTCTGGCTTTCCACTTTCTCTGGCTTGAGCCGAGTATATTTCAGACTCTTTCGCTAGCAATTCTTCTGGAACCTCTTCAGGACTCACCACTAAAGGATTCACAGCAGCGACGTGCATGGCTATATCCTTTCCGAGCCCAGAATCTCCGCCCCTAAGAGCCAAAAGAACCGCTATCCGGTTATTGCTGTGCACATAGGTTTCAATGATCCCTGCATCTGCATCATCGACTTGAAGACGCTCAATTCGACGAACGCTGATATTCTCTCCAATCTTCTGAACCAACGCTTCACGCGAAGCCTCCAATCCCTCCGCCAACAGAGCGTCAATACTTGCCTCTGAATGCAAAAAAGCTTGATCTAGAACTTCGTTAGCAAACGTTAAGAAATTTTCGTCACGCGCGACAAAATCTGTCTCACTATTAATCTCAACCATAACTCCAAAATTTCCGTCCTGAGCTACTTTCGACAAAACGATGCCTTCGGACGCCACTCGGCCAGCTTTTTTTGCAGCTTTTAAACCGCTTGCCTTACGTAAATCATCAATTGCTTTATCGATCACTCCATCAGCCTCTAAAAGAGCCTTCTTACAATCCATCATACCGAGACCGGTCCGCTCTCGTAGCTCTTTAACCATACTTGCTGTTATTGTTGTCATACAATTGTTCCTTTCGTTTAAAGATCTAATACCCGACCTCGACACATACAAATAATTCAAAATGGTTTCGCACAACGAAACCAGGTTTAAAAATAAGTTTTCGATACTGACAAAAAGGGGTCAGAAGACCCCTTTTTGTATATTCAAAATAGACTCGTTATAAGCAGAAATTTAAACTTGTAAGGCCCAATTATTCTTTAGTTTCAGGGTCGGAGAGAGATTCTGCTTGCTTAGTTTCCTCTTTCTCTGCTTTTTTTACTGGCGGCTTTTTTGTCGCTGCCTTTTTTACTGGCGGTTTCTTCACCGCAACCTTCTTTGCTGGAGCTTTTTTTGCTGGAGCTTTTTTTACTGGAGCTTTTTTTGCCGGAGCTTTTTTTGCAACAACCTCGCGCGTATCCTCAGACACATTATTCTTCTTAGCAACGCTCTCTGGCGCCGCAGAGTCTTCGCCTGAAGTCGAATCCAACGGAACCTCGACAGAAACCTTGAGCTCTTCAGCAGGTTGCTCTACAAGGGTCCCCTCCGGATCTTTCATCTCAACATCCGCGCTCTCAGCAGATTCACTTTTTTCGTCCTTCGGGCCTTCTTCGGACGTGGTCTCCAAAGCTGTCTCAGTGACCTCAACAAATTCACTGGCGCTTACTTTCGACGCATTTCTAGCACGCCCTTCGATACATGCATCCGCAACGGCGGAGACGTATAGCTGTATCGCCCTCTGAGCATCGTCATTCCCAGGTATTACGACATTCACACCATCAGGGTCGCTGTTAGTATCCACTATACCGATCACAGGGATGCGAAGATTGCCAGCTTCGGTAACTGCGATTCTTTCGTGGTCAACATCAATAACGAAAATAGCGTCAGGCAAACCACCCATGTCTTTTATCCCACCGATGGAGCGGATCAACTTCTCCTTAGCACGTGTGCGCATCAGCGCTTCTTTTTTCGTTAATCTCGAAAATGTACCGTCAGCTTCCTGTACTTCTAGATCTTTTAGCCTCTTTATCGACCCGCGAATCGTTTTGTAATTCGTTAACATCCCACCAAGCCAGCGGTGATTAACGTAGGGCATTCCTGCCCGCTGAGCCTCTGCAGATATGACTTTCGAGGCAGCTCGCTTTGTTCCTACAAATAAAATCTTTCGATTACGCTCTGCTAGGTCTGCTACTTGCTCCAGCGCTTGATTCATGGCTGGAACAGTTTTCTCTAAGTTAATGATGTGTATTTTATTTCGAGCACCAAAGATAAAAGGCTCCATCTTCGGGTTCCAATAACGACTTTGGTGACCAAAATGCACCCCTGCACGGAGCATATCCTTCATAGTTACGGACATATTATTTCCTATTTTTTTTCGGGTTAAGCCTCCACACACCCCATGAATCAACCCGCGCTTTTTTCAGTTCGGGCACCCAGACTCTATGTGTCGGTGCATGTGCGACATTTTAAACGGATCCAAATAAACGATATCCGTCACTTTATTGTTTCCAGACCAAAACCCTTGAGAGGAAGATCTAACGCTAATCAAGTCCAAACTTAAGAAGCCCAAAAACGCGCGGTTTTATACCACAATACCCGCTAATTTCAAAGAATTACTCCTCTTTTACACGCAGACAATAATATTCGTCCTATCCCAATCACAAACTCTGCTTTACAATACACAGGTGAGTCTAGCTTCCTAGACCCAAAACTAAGCTTAATTTCAGCTAAAACAACATTTACAAACAAACGCACAACAACTATGCCTGTATCTATCAAATCGCCAGACGATATCGTTAAAATGAGGATTGCCGGCGCGCTCGCGTCAGAAGTGCTTGAAATGATCGGACCCC
Source organism: uncultured Gammaproteobacteria bacterium (assembly GCA_913048385.1). GTDB lineage: Bacteria > Pseudomonadota > Gammaproteobacteria > Pseudomonadales > Pseudohongiellaceae > UBA9145. Next base: position 4,503 of record CAJWVZ010000014.1, read on the forward strand.
ATGTTGTTCCCGGCGTTTCTACGGGTGAATTAGACTTAATTTGTCACGACTTCATCGTTGGACACCAAAAAGCCATCCCAGCCCCGCTTAATTACAATGGTTTCCCAAAATCAATTTGTACATCTCTTAATCATGTTGTTTGTCATGGCATACCCAGCAACGAAAAGATCCTGAAAAATGGAGATATTCTTAATATTGATGTAACAGTGATCAAAGACGATTTCCACGGCGACACAAGCAAAATGTTCATTGTTGGAGAAGCTCCAGATCATGCAAAAAGAATAATAAGAGTGACTCAAGAAGCTCTTTATCTTGGAATAAATCTAGTCAAACCTGGCATCTCTCTCGGCGACATTGGCCACGTTATCCAAGAATATGCTGAATCTCATAACTACTCCATCGTTCGAGAATACTGTGGCCATGGAATTGGAAGAGTTTTCCATGAAGAGCCTCAAGTTTTGCATTACGGACGTCCTGGGACCGGACTTACCCTCGAAGAGGGTATGACATTTACCATAGAGCCAATGCTAAACGCTGGGAGTCGCCACACCAAGCTTGCAAAAGATGGCTGGACAGTGAGCACAAAGGATAGGCGACTGTCTGCACAATGGGAGCACACCTTAGCAGTCACCAAAGATGGTTTTGAGGTTTTAACTTTACGCTCGGATGAAACGCTCTGAGCCCTTTAGAAGTTGCAGCCAATGGATAGCGCGGAACTGAATTCTGGTCAAGATATTGTAAACTTTAAACTTTCCGCAGAAAGCGCTGATGCGTCAGCGAAGCCAATCTTGCGCATCAGAGAGATGTTAAGAACCGTAACCAAAAATCTCGACTCGAGATTTATCGCCGGCGAACCAATCGAACGTATTGTTCGTGATCGCGCAAGATTAATAGATCAACTTCTCGGTTTTCTCTGGGCAGAGCAAGATTGGCCAAATCAGAATATAGCCCTTTTAGCGGTCGGTGGGTTTGGAAGGAGTGAGTTGTTCCCATATTCTGATATTGACTTACTTATTCTCACTAAAACAGACGATAACGAGCATCTTAAACCGGCCATCTCCAATTTTATCACTGCGTTATGGGATGTTGGCTTGGAAGTCAGACAAAGTGTTCGATCACTGTCGCAATGCTCAGAGGAATCACGCAACGATATAACAGTTGCAACATCTCTAATGGAGTCTCGCACATTAGCAGGTTCAAAATTTTTACAACACGAACTTGCTGACCTTATCGAGACAGAGAAAGTATGGCCTGTCAAAGAATTCTTTCATGCTAAGGTGCACGAACAAGAAAATCGACACCAAAAATACGACGATGCAGACTATGCGTTACAGCCAAACGTTAAAACCTCACCAGGAGGTCTGAGGGACATACAAACCATTTCTTGGATTGCGATGCGTCAGTTTAGAGCCTCTACCTTTGACGACTTTGTTAACCTTAACCTGTTAAACGATGCTGAAGACCGGATGATCAGAGAAGGTCGAAGCTTTTTATGGAGAATACGTTATGGTCTTCACTTGATCGAAGGGCGAGGCAATGACCGGTTAACCTTTGACAAGCAACGAGAACTCGCAAAGATTTTCGGTTACAAAGATGACTCACTCACTCTTGGCGTAGAGAAATTAATGAAAGAGTACTATCTTTCGGTCTCGAAGCTTCGAGAACTAAATGACCTTGTTCTGCAACATTTCGAAGAAACAATTCTCAGAGCTGACACTCCCGATAAACTATGGAAAGTTAATAACCGACTAAACGTACGTAATAATTATATCGAAGTTATTCACGAGAAGATTTTTCAAAGGTACCCATTTACCTTGATCGAAATCTTTGTGAGCATTGCACAAAACACCTTCATAATGGGAATCACGGCACCGACCATCAGGCTTATTCGAGAAAACCTGAATCTTATAGATGAAAAGTTTCGTAGAGACATCCGTTGCACATCTCTTTTTACCGAGCTACTAAGGTCCCCACACAAGCTGACGCTCCAACTAAGAAGAATGGCTCGGTACGGGATTCTTGGTCGTTATCTTCCCGAATTTGGAAAAATAATGGGGCAGATGCAGCACGATATGTTTCATATTTACACTGTGGATGCTCATACATTTCAAGTTATAGAAAACATGAGACGTTTTTCTTATGACTCTGCCTCAAATGACTTTCCTATCGCATCCAGAATAGTTAAAAAGCTACCAAAAATTGAACTACTATACATCGCTGGCCTATATCACGATATTGCAAAAGGCAGAGGCGGCAATCATTCAGAACTAGGCCAACAAGATGCGATGGATTTCTGTCTTCGACATCACCTAAGTAAGTGGGACGCTAAGCTAGTAGCTTGGCTTGTAAAGCATCATCTTTTAATGTCGATGACAGCACAACGAAAAGATATTTCAGATCCCGAAGTCATAAAAGAATTTGCCGAAAATATCGGAGACAAACTTCATCTCGACTATTTATATGCTCTTACAGTCGCTGACATTCGAGCAACCAATCCAGAACTTTGGAATAGCTGGCGCGCCTCGTTAATAGCTCAACTATACAGTCATGCCAAAAAAGCTCTAAGACAAGGACTCGAAAACCCTATTGATAGGAAAGATTTGATAGAGGACAAGAAAGATGAAGCCTACAAAATACTCACCCATAACGAAATAAAAGACGATGCTATCGCATCTGTATGGGAGAATGCAGATGATGAGTATTTTATTCGTGAAACCTCACATAACATTGCGTGGCATACTGAAGAAATCATAAATTTTAACAAGCTCATCCCTCTTGTCTCAATTCGAGAGCTAAATCTAAATGAACAGGAAATGGTAACTCAAATTTTTATTTACACGAAAAACAGTGACTTTTTGTTCGCTAATATGACATTAGCTATCGAAAGGCTAGGATTGAACATTCAAGGCGCTCGCATTTTTACCTCTCATAACGACAACTGCATGAATACTTTTATTGTTTTAGAAAAAAATGGCAATTCAGTTGGAGAAAATTTGAGTCGAATTCATGAAATAACCGACATTATCCAAACCACTATTTTAAATAAAGGGCCGATGAATTTAAAACCAAGATTTCGAGACTATTCAAACGTACGCCTGTTTAGCAAAGAGATCTATGTGCGAATAATCAACTTCCGTAAGAAGGCATTTTCAACACTTGAAATCAATTGCCCTGATTATCCTGGAATTTTAGCATTTATTGGGAGCGTACTAGCCGAAGAAGACCTGCGAATCAGAGACGCAAGAATCACCACGTTGGGCGAAAGAGTTGAAGATTTATTTTATGTGACTGACTCACAGAACAATGTTTTAAAAGGGGCAAAAAATTTACGAACAATAGAAAAAAGAATCAAAGCAAAACTGGAAAAAAAAATAGCTTAGAAAATTTTGGTGGGGTGTGCATGAAGGCAGAGAAAGACATTATTACAATTTATGGAATAAAAAACTGCGATACAATTAAAAAGACTAAAAAATGGTTTGATTTAAAAAATATAAATTATTCTTTTCATGACTTTAGGATTTTAGGGTGTGGAGAATCGATAGCGCGGTCGATGCTAAAACAACTGGGCCATCACATTGTTATAAATCGACGGGGAACCACTTGGCGAAAAATTCCATTAACAGAGCGTGAAACTATTACTAATGAAACCGCATTAGAATTAATTGTTAACTATCCATCTTTAATTAAGCGCCCAGTCATAAAACGAAAAGAAACTTGGCACGCAGGGTATGACGAGCTTGTCTTTGAAAAAATATGCTCGTCTGCTTCAAACCCATGTCCTAACGAAAAAACTGGAGAGGAAAATAATGAATAATGAAGATATTTTTGCGTTTGGTCTTGGGTTAGATACAAGAAATAGCCAAGATGAAGTAATTGAAATCATGTACACAGTCTTTCAAGTCAACCCAAACGAGCAAGTCTCCGAAATTCTGACATCTATTACTCCACAAACTCCCGATCACAGTATTTTTTTCAACCTGAGTGAGGAAAACCAAAAGACCTTTATCTCGATGCTAGCTGAAAAAAACGAAATCGAATTACAAACCACAGTTTCCCAGCTAGTAAATACTAATCGTCCTATTACTGTTTGTGTTATAAAAGAAGACTCTCCCCCGCTCTCTGTACCCGAAGCTTTTTTAAAATTACATTTGTTATCCTCCCGCCTAATCCGTCCGCACAAAATCAATATCGATAGAATTTTTGGCATCCTGCGAAATATAGCTTGGACAAACCAAGGCCCTATTGATCTAGAAGATTTAGCGAAGCGGCGACTCATGGCTCGAGCCTCTGGGAAGCATTTAAGCGTTGATTCAGTCGACAAATTTCCGAAAATGGCCGACTATATCGTACCGTCAGGTATCCGCATAGCGAATAGTGCTCGTGTCCGTCTAGGCGCATTTCTAGGTGAAGGAACAACTATTATGCATGAAGGCTTTGTAAATTTTAATGCAGGTACTGATGGACCGGCCATGATCGAAGGACGAATATCAGCAGGGGTTATGATCGGGGCTAATAGCGACTTAGGCGGCGGCTGCAGCACCATGGGGACCCTCTCTGGCGGAGGAAAAGAAATTATAAGCGTAGGCAAAAACTGTCTTATTGGAGCTAATGCAGGCATAGGAATACCTCTAGGAGACAGGTGCGTCATTGAGGCAGGACTTTATGTAACTGCGGGAACCAAACTAACCACTATTGACGTTAATACAAACGTTAACGCTCAAGTTAAAGCACGTGAATTAGCAGGTAAAGATGACCTGTTATTTCGTCGAAACTCCATCAGTGGTGCTGTTGAGTGCCTAATCAATTCTCAATCAGCTGAGATTCAACTAAACGCAGAGCTTCACAACAACGATTGAGAAAGGAAAAGGTCATGACCGCAACTTTAGACCTCGCAAGAGAACTAATTAAGCGCAAATCAATCACACCTGAAGACGAGGGATGTCAGGTTATTATCGGTGAGCGTCTTCGAGCGATTGGGTTCAACGTTGAAACACTGCAATATGGTGAGGTTATCAATACCTGGGCTACCTGGGGTGATCAAGGCCCTTTACTTGCTTTTGCCGGGCACACCGATGTAGTACCCACAGGAGACAAAAACCAGTGGGGAGAAGACCCATTTTCAGCGACAGTCAAGGATGGAGTTCTATTCGGGCGTGGCGCTGCAGACATGAAAGGAAGTTTGGCGGCAATGGTAGTCGCATTAGAAAATTTTTTATCGAAAGACCACAACAAATGCGAAAAGATTAGGCTAGGTGTGCTTCTTACCAGTGATGAGGAAGGACCAGCGAAAAACGGTACACGAAAAGTCATTGAATTACTCCAAGAACGAGGTGAAAAAATTGATTATTGCATTGTCGGCGAGCCGAGTAGTAACGAACAACTGGGCGATGTTGTAAAAATTGGACGGAGAGGCTCACTAAATGGCGCCTTAACTGTTCTTGGTATTCAAGGTCACATCGCATATCCTCACCTTGCAGATAACCCAATTCACAGCGCCGTATGTGCACTTACTAAACTTACTTCAATTAATTGGGACAATGGAAACGAGAATTTCCCGCCAACGAGTTTACAAATATCCAATATTTCGGCTGGCACAGGTGCAACAAATGTAATTCCAGGTTCGCTGAAAGCTGACTTTAACTTCCGATTTTCAACAGAAATATCTAGCGAAGAATTAAGAGCCATCGTTGAAAATACACTACTTGAAAACGACTTAAAATTTAAAATTTCCTGGGATGAGTCAGGCTCGCCATTTTTAACTCCAAATTCATGGCTTCGCAAAACAGTGGAAACCTGCATTCGAGAAGAGACAGGCCTCGATACAATTCAATCTACCGCTGGAGGAACTAGCGATGGTCGTTTTATAGCGCCAACCGGAACCGAGGTAGTAGAGCTAGGACCTTCTAATGAGACTATTCACAAAATAAATGAACGCGTTCGGACAGAGGATCTAGAGATTCTAAAAAACATTTACCTTAGAATTATTTCTCACCTCTGCGAAACGACGAAGTTAAAGATTAATTAGCCTAGGCGCGACTCAAATACACATCAAAACGATGTGACGACCCAAAATATTGAATGTCAGGTTCAGCCTCACTCAAAAACGGTGAGCTTTTCCCGCGCTTTACAACAACCCTATTCCTTGCAAAGCGCTTCGCATGCGCTAGCATCTGAGATCCAGAGCCATCATCAGTCACAAGCGTCTGAAGTACCTGCATATCCTTTTTAACAAGCGCAGACTTTCTAGCTTTTGGAAACATAGGATCTAAATAAACCGTATCCCAAACACCATTTTGTAAGTTGGCTTTTAAAAAGTCACCCTCAAAAAGCGACATCCGTTCTATGCTCTCAACAACTGTCCGACTCGAACTCCTCCGGGCTCGACTAAAACCATCTTCTAATAACTCAAACATTATAGGGTCTCGCTCAAGCAATCTGACCTCGCAGCCTAAACTTGCTAAAAAAAACGCGTCTTTACCAAATCCTGCCGTCGCATCAAAAACTTTCAAATCTTTTTGTTTTTTTAAACCTACGGCCTTTGAAAGGCTTTGCACCTTTGCCCTATCTCTCACCCGGTGCATTAATTTCTGACCTTCAAAATCAACAAAGACCCCAGACTTTTCACTCTCAAACGGCAAATACGTCAACCGTCCATCTATTTTCTTTAATAACGTCGCATTAGGTTTCATATCAACAAGAATAACAAGCTAAGTCCAAAAAGCACTCTATAAAATACAAACGGCAAGAAACCGATGAGTGGAACTACCCGCATACAAAGATGAATGCACCAAAAAGCAACCAGTCCTGAAACAAAAAACGCTAACCCCATTTGGATCCACGGCAATTCAATGAACGTGTGACCAGCCCCACGCAATTCCCAGAATTTAAACCCCCCGCTCGCAATGATAATAGGCACAGAAAGAAAAAACGAAAAGCGCAACGCTTCATCACGTGTAATTCCACAAAACAATGCCGCCGTTATAGTTACTCCGGAACGAGAGACACCTGGCACTAGAGCAAGCGCCTGCGCAAAACCGATTATACAAACCTGCCACCAAAAAACTTTCGTTGTTCTACTCGCTGCCGTCCTTGATTTATCCGCCGCGAATAACAACAAGCCAAAGAAAATCGAAGTCACTGACAACACTACCAGTGAACGAGCGGCGTTCCCAATCGTATCTGAAAAAATGAAACCGAGCACACCAGCCGGAAGCGTGGCTACAATGATTTTCCAAAAAAAATCTGATTGCTCATTACTCTTATCAATCCTAAAAACACTTCTAAACCATTCAAGGAAGAGGCTAGAGAGCTCTTTCCAAAAATAAGAAACAACAGCGACCAGACTCCCAAGGTGCAGAACAACATCAAACAATAGGCCTTGGTCCGCCCAACCCAGCAACAAAGAGGGTAAGAGAAGATGTCCTGATGAAGAGATTGGAAGAAACTCAGTCGCGCCTTGGATAAACGCAAGAAATAATATTTGTAATTCAGATAAATTTTCAAACCCCATTCTAGAAAAACTCTTCCTCTGTTTTGATTATTCTTATTTATGGAATAAAATATAAGAGCTCAAACGTAATCTAGATGTTCCTTGACATAATTAGGTCTTAGTTCTTTTGCCGAGACAAGAATTCCAGCCAAAAACTGTACCCTCCCTAAGTCCAATAAATGTTTTATTGACTTAGGCCCACTTTCAGGCCTCACTTTTTCTGCACTCAACAAGTCAATTTGTTGACCATAACCATCAAACCATGGGTCTCCAACAAAGCAAGGCGCAGAATCAATCTTTGGATACACAACATCGTCCAGAGAAACAACCATCTCAGGCATAACAGCGATAATTCCGACTTCAGGACAGGATCTATAATGTCCAAAATAAATCTCTTTGTCTCGAGCCCCTGCGGCAACGAAAAAAGCTTCATTAAATTTAGCTTTTTTATCTCTCAAACTGGCTCCGTAAGCTAATAACGCAAGGTTTGAAATTGTAACGATGGGAATATCGTGGGCAAAACCGAAGGCCTGCGCTACGGAAATCCCTATTCGCAGGCCTGTAAAAGATCCTGGGCCCGTCGCTACTGTGATAGCACTAAGTTGTTCGATATCAATTTTTTCGGCTTGCAGCATTTTCGCAATTTCAGGAAGTATTTCGTGTGCTGATTTGCGCACCTCCCGCGAAACCCAAAATGTCTTGCCCAAAGGGGTCAACAAGCCCAAAGAACAGCCTGAAGAGGTATCTATCGCTAGTATGAGCTGACTAAATTCCATACTTTCAATCCTACCAAGCCAGTTGCTATTTGTGAAACGGCGGGAACCACACCCTGTTGGTGAAACAAAGAAAACCCCCACATCGAGCAATTGATGCAGGGGTTTTCTTAAAAAGTAATTATGCAATTACTCCACTCTTAACGACGGACATGATCGCGGGCACGCCATGGGTCCCGTCATATGACTACGCAATGCGTGCCTGCCTTGTATTATCAAGGCAGGCATTGTTTCCTACCTTTTCTTCTTCGCAGGCGCCTTCTTCTTAGCTACTGCTTTCTTCTTCGCAGGTGCCTTCTTCCTTGCAACAACTTTCTTTGGCGCAGCTTTCTTAGCAGCTGCTCTTCGGACAGTTTTTTTCTTAACGACCTTCTTTTTTGCAACCTTTTTCTTTGCTACTTTCTTCTTTGCAGGAGCCTTTCTGGCCTTGGCCGCTGCCTTCCTAGCTGCAACTCTCTCTCTAGCAGCAGCTCTTTTCGCTGCAAGACGCTCTTTCGCCGCATCTTTCTTAGCTTGCTTCGCAGCTTTCTTGGCGTCAGACTTAGCCACTTCGGCCTTATATTTTGCAATAAACGCTTTTACCGCCTTATCCATGTCTGCTGCAGCTTTTTTTGCTTCAGCAGCTTTTTTCGCCTGCGCTTGAGCTGCAAGCGTCACAACCCTTATCCTAGCTTTTGCAGCTCTAATTCTCGCGTTCGTTGCGACAACCTTCGCCGAGGCCCTCTTAGAGGCATTCTTTGACGCAACGGTAGCTTTGCGACTTGCAGGGGTTCTTGCTTTAGCCGCTGCTTTAGAGGCCGCTAAAACCTTTCTCCGTGCAGCAGCAAGTTCCCTCTTTGCCGCGCTTAGAGTCTTCTCTAAAGCCGATAGTGCTGACTTAGCACTTGTGATTGCTGGGGATCTCACTACTTTAACAGTCGCTTTTTTTACTGGTTTTTTTTTCGCTCTTGATTTAGGTTTTGCTGTAGCCATTTCCTTTCTCCTAAGTTAGGACAAGTGCCCGCTTTTACTTTCTCTTAATTTCTTCAACTGTTCAAAACTTATCTTATTTTTTTGCAGTAAATATTATTACATACAAAAACAACTGCTAAAAATCAGCATCACTCTATGTTTCGCTTGTTTAGGAAAAAACTTTAAGGATTCAGCAGTTATTTTTCGCGTTAACTTTACCCCAGATCAAACGTTGATTTGTATGAAAATAAAAAAAACGATAAAAAGAACACAGTTCAAAACCTGACTGCCTAGTTTTTTTATTTAGCATGACTCTTTTTTAACTTTTAAAAAGTATAAAAAAAAAGCAAAAAACTTTTTTATCCTGAAGTAATCATATGAGCTATTTGATCCCGAATTTTTTCTACAGCCGAAACCCCATCTATAGTCACAAACCGAGTTTTCCCTTCGCTACTCATTAATTCTTTGTAATAAGTAACCAACGGTTGCGTCTGTTGGTGATAGATTTTTAATCGAGTTCGGACTGTGTCTTCAGCGTCATCAGCTCTCTGAATTAATGCCTCCCCAGTGACATCATCACAGTCAACTAATTTTGGAGGATTATATGCAACATGATACACACGCCCAGAGTCAGGATGAACTCTCCGCCCGCCGAGTCTTTTGACGATTTCGTCATCCGGTACGTTAATTTCCAAAACCAAGTCAATACCAATACCTGCTTCCGCAAGAGCTTCGGCCTGGGGGATGGTCCGCGGGAATCCGTCGAAAAGGAATCCGTTATTGCAATCCGCTTTTTGTAATCTCTCTTTTATAAGCGCAATTATAATTTCGTCAGTCACGAGGGCTCCAGATGCCATCACCTGTTCGACCTGATTTCCCAATGCTGATTTTGAATTTACAGCAGACCTCAGCATATCTCCCGTCGAAATCTGCGGCACCCCTAATGTTTCACAGATAAATTGCGCCTGAGTACCCTTACCTGCGCCAGGCGCACCAAGAAGGATTAATTTCATTTGATAACCTCCATCTAATAATTATTCTTTTCCATAACATGTAAATCCGCTCATAACGGCAGCTTAAGGTCGAGACTGCTTAGCCTTATTCCACAATGCTTCTAAGTCTGAAGAGCTAGCGTCTTTGAATTTAATACTTAATTCCTGCAATTCATTTTCCATAAAACGAAAACGCGAATCAAATTTATGATTAGCTTCCCGTAAAGCGGACTCTGAACTTATCTTTAAATGGCGAGCAAAATTTACACACGTAAATAGCACATCGCCTAACTCTTCCTTGACGCGGGCCTCATCTACTTCTACTCCGTCACCATAGATTTCCTCAAGCTCCTCAAGTTCCTCTCGAAGCTTTAAGAGAACGAATTTAGGACTACTCCAGTCGAATCCAACACTTGCCGCTTTCTTTTGCATTTTTCTTGCCCTTTCAAACGCTGGCACGGCTGTTGGTACGTCGCTTAGCAAGCTTTCCTGCAATCGATCTCCCGAAACGTTTTTATTCATTTTTTCTCTTTTTTCTTGACGCTCTTGTTCTTTTATACTTTCCCAATTCGCAACAACTTGGTCTGACGAGATCTTTTGCTGCGCTCCAAAATTAGTTATTTCCCCTCTAGGGAAAACGTGCGGATGCCTCCTCACGAGCTTACGTACTACTCCTTTAGCAACGTCATCAAAATTAAAGACGACTTCCTCCGACGCCAATTGAGCATAAAACACAATTTGAAAAAGCAAATCTCCTAACTCATCCTCCAACCCCGCCATATCATTTTTGTCAATAGCGTCAACAACTTCGTAAACCTCCTCAAGAGTGTGTGGCACCAACGATTTAATAGACTGTTTCAAATCCCAGGGGCAACCAAATTCGGGATGACGAAGCATTGCAACAACCTTTAAAAGCTCTTTCAAATTTGATGAATCCAAGCCTTCGTTTTTCTGAATTAAATCCGACATCGTAGAGCCTTTCCTTCTAAATCTCATCTAAAGGTAAATCTTCCCTTTGAAACTCTGCCACAGACTCGACGTGAGTTGTATGAGGAAACATATCCATAACTCCAGCAGACAATAATCTATAACCATTATCTAGAAAAACTTTTGTATCCCTTGCAAGCGTAGACGGATTACACGATATGTATACAATTTTCTTAGCGCCAATCGCCGATATGGCCTCTACTATTTCAAACGCACCCGATCGCGGAGGATCCAGTAGAATCTTATCATAAGCACGGGCCGCCCATTTTTCATGCTTGAAGCATTTAGATAGATCTGCCGAGTAAAATTCCGTATTTACTAAGTTATTGTATTCGGCATTTTCCATGCCCCGAGCAACCATTTCAAGGCTACCCTCAACCCCAACAACAGATAGGGCTTTAGTAGCAATAGGCAAAGTAAAGTTGCCAAGCCCACAAAAAAGATCCAAAACAGTGTCCTGCTCAGCTACCTTTAAGAGATCGACCGCATGACTAACAATTGCTCGATTCAGCCCAGCATTGACCTGAGTAAAATCCATTGGGTGAAAAAGAAATCTAAGACCAAAAGCTGGTAAAAAGTACTCAAGCCTTAGAAAACCATCTGCTGGAAATACTTTATGCACACTACCTAAACCTTGCGGTTGCAGATACAGTTCAATTGCATGGTCATTAGCAAATTGCAAAAGAGACGCAAGGTCTGTGCTTGTGAATTCTTGCAAATGTCGAATTACAAGAGCCACCTTTTTTTTACTACTACGAATCGATTCCTCTCCAACTGCGACTTCAATCTGCGGAACAAAAGCACCCATGTCTAAACTAGTTATTAACTGTTTCAATGGTGTAATTAACTGAGCAACCTCAGCCACGACAACCTTACAGTCATCCATATCGGTGATAAACGAGCTGTATTTTTCACGAAACCCAATCAAAGCGCCGCCTTTTTTTTCAACAACCCTTACCGCTAACCTAGCTTTTCTTCTATAGTGCCAATGATCTCCCGTAATACGATTTAACATCTTAAAGGCTGTTTTGTTCTCACCAAGTTCCTGCCTAAGTTTTTCAATCAACACTGATTCTTTAAAAGCAATTTGTTGTGTTGTGTTCATGTGCTGAAGCGAACAACCACCGCAAAGGCCAGAAAATTTGCAGGCCGGGTCAACCCGATGAGGAGAAATATTAGAGATATTAACTGCGCTTAGTTCGTCTAAACTCGACCTCCTTCGAACATATTTAGCGTTGACATTCTCACCTTCTAGCGCACCATCAACAAATGCGACCTTACCATTTATCCGAGCGATGCCCCTCCCCTCATGATTCAACGCCTCAATATCAAGAGTAACTATTTCTTGCGGCAGTTTTTTTCGCCGAAATCTGCGCTTGCTCATAAACTCCTCATAATTTGCTTGATTTAGCAAAAAGATTTCGACTGTTGATTGGCTTCCCGCCCAACTGCTCAGCCAATGCCAAGCGTAATACTCGTTTAGCCGTGCGAAGCACACTTAATTCCTCAATTTGACGATTACGTAACGCTATTAAATGCGCCCCAAGGAAAATATTTGCGTGCTGTAATTTATCGCTGCTACGATCAATCACAAATCCAGACTGAGCATTAAACTCATACCACTCACTCTCATCAATTAACTCCCCTGTGGAGCAATCGTTATCTAAATTTATGCCATAGCCGAGATTCGAGAGCAGCTCGAGTTCAAACTCTCTCAGCATTGTCTCAATATTACCGCCAGCTTGCAGCCCTAAGAGGGTTTCCTCGTAAATTCGAAACAATAAATCATGCTCAATATCGCCCTCTAATAATCGTATTAAAAGCTCGTTGATATATAACCCGCTATAGAGATACTCACCCTTTAAATTAATCGACGCCGCAGAGCTCTCGATTCCAACAAGAGTTTTAAGCTCACCGCGACCGGACAGTGAAACTAACACAGGTTGAAAAGGCTGGAGTAACGAACGTGACTTAAACTTACTCGCCCGACCACCTTTCACAATGGCCCGCTGACGACCGAAATTGAGAGTAAAAAGATCCACAATTAGGCTTGTGTTTTGAAATGGATATCGATGCAATATAAACGCCGGTTGGAGACTGACCTTTGAATTCATAATACTACTCAGTGGAGCTGTACCTAACGGTCTATGTACCCCAGACTTTTAAGCGCTCTTAGATCATCAGACCATCCGGTTTTAACCTTTACCCATAAATTAAGCATGACTTTCGTGTTAAAACTCACCTCTAAATCACTTCGCGCAGCCGTGCCTATTTGTTTTAACCGTTCCCCATCACTTCCAACGATAATGTTCTTCTGTCCTTTACGATCGACTAAGATCAAACCATGTATGTGTAGAATTTTATTCTGCTGCTCAAATTTTTCGATTTCAACCGTGACTTCATGTGGAATCTCATCACCGAGTTGTCGAGTCACTTTTTCACGGATGAGCTCTGAGGCGAGGAAACGGGAACTCCGATCCGTAACCTGGTCAATGGGAAAAAGAAAAGGGCCTTTCGGAAGAAAACCACAAACAGTGCTCTCGAGGACACTTAAATTGTGCCCGTTTAGGGCTGATACCGGGATAATTTCGGCAAAAGCCCTCACATTTCTTATTTTATCAATATGCGGGAGGAGTTGCCGCTTATCCTTAACAAGGTCTATTTTGTTCAAAACAAGCAAGGTTCGAACATCTGACTGAGAGAGCGCCTCTAACACGCGTTGATCAGCTTCGTTCCAAACAAACCTTTCGACAACGAACAGAACGAGATCGACATCTTTAATTACACTGTAAACAGTCTCATTCATAGCACGATTAAGAGCCTTCCCTTGAGCTAAATTCAAACCCGGTGTATCGACGTATATAATTTGATGATTCCCGTGGCTGGTGATGCCATGTATTCGATGCCGAGTCGTTTGAGGCTTCCGCGACGTAATACTGATCTTTTGCTCTAAAAGGTGATTCAAAAGCGTAGACTTGCCCACATTAGGGCGACCAATGATAGCGACAAAACCACAGTGAGTATCGTTCACCCCACCTGAACGGCTAATCTCTATGTTAATTGCGTCCCTTTTTTCCATCTATTATGCGGCCTTTTTATGTCCAACGGATGACGCGCACTTCCAGGTTCTATTAAGCTCATTGAGAGGGTATCCATGCATCCTCCAGTTACAGCTAATCCTAAAGCAATTCATCCTTTTTCTTTTAAATTCTTTAACGCCATACTCGCCGCCATCTGTTCAGCTGCACGCTTGGTGCTCCCTTTGCCAAAAAAAGATCCGCTGGGCCCAGTTATAACGCACTCAACACGAAAAACTTGCTCATGCGCAGCACCGTCAACACTACGCACCAAGTATTTGGGTAATGGCTTTCCTGAACCCTGTTGAAATTCTTGGAGCTCCGTTTTAGGATCTCGATTATTCTTTCGCCCGGAGTGGCCGCAAGGATCCTGACCAACCAATCTATTGACAAATCCGCTACACGCATCAACCCCCCCGTCAAGATAAACGGCACCAATAATTGCCTCCACAGCGTCTGCCAGGACAGAGTCACGGTCTCGCCCACCACTATTTTCTTCCCCCAGACCCAAATAAAGATGGTCACCAATTCCTATGTCTCTGGCTGTGATAGCTAAAGCTTCTTTATTAACAAGCGTTGACCGAATCCGAGTTAAATCACCTTCATGGAGGTCGGGATATAATTGATAGATCCTGCGAGCAACCAGGAAGCCCAATAAAGCGTCTCCCAAAAATTCTAACCGCTCGTTATGACTTCTATTGCAACTTCGGTGTGTAAGTGCACGCGTAAGCAGGCTAAGATCATTAAAGTGATAACCTAATATCACTTGCAGTTTCTGCAATTCAGGCATTCGCAACTACTCAAGCATTCGGTTATTACTAAAAGTAGGCAAATTTAAACCGGCGTCCTTATGCATCCAAACGGCAAACGCACGTCCAACTATTTTGTCTTCGCTGACTACCCCCCAAACCCTGCTATCCATACTATTATCTCGATTATCACCCATCATAAAATAATGTCCTGGTGGCACTATCCATGAGTTTCTCCCACGATTCGCGGGGACCAAGTCGATATACTGAGTAACGTGTGAAACATCACCTAAAATTTCCTTATGCAAAGTCCCATTCAGTGAATTCTCACCATACTGTATCGCAATATTTGAATCATATTCTTTATCTACGGGTTCTCCATTAATCATCAAAGCTTTATTTTCATATCGTATTGTATCTCCTGGCAATCCAACGACCCGCTTTACGTAGTATTTATTCTCATGAGGCGGAATAAAAACCATTACCTCCCCACGCTGAGGATCGGAAACATCAAAAATCTTTGTTCCAATTACCGGCAGCCGTAATCCGTAAGCAAATTTATTTACAACAATAAAGTCTCCAATTTTAATAGTCGGTATCATCGAGCCTGTGGGAACCATAAAGGGTTCAAATAAAAACGAACGCAGAACCAAAACAAACATCAGCACTGGGAAAAATGATTTTGCGTACTCAGTAAAAATAGGTTGTTTTAATATTTCCTCAAGCTCCGCTTCACGAACAGTTTTTGCAACTCTGGAACCATGGCCTTCTAAATATTTTTCTCCGGCTCTCGTCCGCGCACCGGATAAAAAAAGGTGGTCAAAGAGCCAGATCGCACCACAAAGCGCGACAAGACACACAAGCACCAACGACATATCTATATCCATAAATTTTCTCTTTGTTAGCTGTAAAGGAACTAACCGTGTCTCATGTTTAAAAACCTATCCATCTACTTTAAGGACCGCTAAAAATGCCTCTTGAGGCACTTCCACATTACCTACTTGTTTCATTCTTTTTTTACCCGCTTTCTGCTTCTCTAATAACTTCTTTTTCCGAGTAATATCACCACCATAACACTTTGCCGTAACATTCTTTCTTAAGGCCTTGACTGTCTGTCTTGCTATTACCTTTCCTCCGATCGCAGCTTGAATAGCTACATCATAAAGCTGCCGAGGAATTAACTCTTTCATCTTTTCTACCAGGACTCTTCCTTTGCTCTCTGCATGGTCTCGGAAGACGATTAGCGCAAGTGCATCAACACGGTCACCGTTAATCAACACGTCAAGACGAACGAGCTGAGCTTTTTCAAAACGTATAAATTGGTAGTCTAACGACGCATATCCTCGGCTGGTCGATTTGAGCCGGTCGAAAAAGTCCAAAACCACTTCGTTCATGGGCAATTCGTATTTTAATGACACCTGCTTACCCACAAACTGAAGATCTTTTTGAACACCCCTTTTTTGCACGCAAAGCGTAATAACATTTCCTAAATATTCATGAGGGACGAGGATATTAGCAACTACAATTGGCTCGCGCATTTCTTCTATCGAAGCTACCGCTGGAAGCCTCGATGGACTATCAACCATCACAACATCTCCGTTAGTCATGAGCACCTCATATATGACCGTCGGAGCAGTTGTTATCAGCGACAAGTTATACTCACGCTCCAAACGTTCCTGAATAATCTCCATGTGCAACATGCCCAGAAAACCACAACGGAAACCAAACCCAAGCGCATCTGAATTTTCAGGCTCATACAAAAGTGACGCATCATTCAACGTCAGCTTACTCAATGCATCCCGAAAGCTTTCAAAATCCTCAGATGAAACCGGAAATAAACCGGCATAAACCTGAGGTTGTATTCGCTTAAAACCTTCTAAGGCATCAACATCTGGATTGCTTGCAAGAGCGATGGTATCTCCAACTGGCGCGCCTAAGATTTCTTTAACTCCGGCAACAATAAAACCAACCTCTCCCGCCGAAAGCGAAGGCATCTCATGGCGTTTAGGGGTGAACACACCAACGCTGTCAACTGTATGAACCTTTCCAATCGACTTTAGTATTATCTTATCGCCCTTTTTTAGTTTGCCCGCTACGACCCTCACGAGCGAGACCACACCCAAATAATTATCAAACCAAGAGTCAATAATTAAAGCCTGTAATTCTGACGCGCGGTCACCAACTGGAGCTGGAACTCGAGTAACAATATCTTCTAAAATATCATCTATCCCTAGACCACTTTTTGCACTTGCACAAACAGCCTCTTGAGCGTCTATCCCAATAATTTCCTCGATTTCTATCCTCACACGCTCAGGATCCGCTTGAGGCAAATCCATCTTGTTCAAAACCGGTATCACTTCGAGTCCCTGTTCAATTGCGGTGTAACATGTCGCCACTGATTGAGCCTCAACCCCCTGACCTGCATCAACAACTAACAAAGCTCCCTCACATGCGGCGAGTGAGCGAGATACCTCGTAAGTAAAGTCCACGTGGCCGGGGGTATCAATGAAGTTTAGTTGGTAACGGTTGCCATCGAGTGCATTGTAATAGAGGGTAACGCTCTGGGCTTTAATGGTGATACCACGCTCTCTCTCAATATCTAGCGTATCGAGAATTTGAGCCTCCATTTCGCGTTCCGAAATAGCACCACAGCGCTGAATAAAACGATCGGCCAGCGTAGATTTCCCATGATCGATGTGAGCGATTATTGAGAAATTACGAATGTGTTCGAGGTCAGTCAAGAGACTATTCGCCAATTAAAGCTGTTAGGTGCGAAAGAGTTCCGCGGAAGACCGGATCTTACACCAACTCCAATGGACTGTCAGTCCAAAAAAGTCTCACAAAAAGTAATCAATTTTCCTAGCAACTCTTAAAAACATTAAAAATTTGCACATCGTTCATTCAGCAAGCTCCAGAGCAAGAGTAGTGCCTTGACCCTCGCGTACAACTCGTACGGGGATATAACCGCTCCGGGGAAGAGACTCAGCCACTCGAGCAAAACCTTCAACAGATGAAATTTCGCTTCGATTCAGCGCCACCACAACATCTCCCTCTCGGAGACCCGCTTCGGCGCCAGGCCCGGGGTTTAATTTCACAATCCTTACACCTTCAATTCCGGCCACCTCTTTGATATCTTCGCTGAGCTCTTCTACCAGAAAACCCAGCGGATTGACCCTTGCTGGCTGGACCGAGGTTTTGAAAGCGACGCCTTCATTTGTCGGAGAGCTGCCTAAAACAACGCTCGTCTTCTGCTGAACTCCCCCTCTGTAATAGATTAGCTCCGCCTCTGTGTTCGGCCTATACTGACCCACATAAAAAGGAAGATCTGTAAAATATTCAATGTCATGACCATTGAAACCAACAATAATATCTTCGTTTTTTATACCTGCATCACCTGCTGGGCTTCCGGGCATCACCCCGTCGACGAAGGCACCTCTCGGTATGTCCATGTCAAATATTTCAGCGAGGGCAAAATCTACCTCTCTCATTCTGACCCCAAGTAACCCTCTCTCCACGCGTCCGGCTTCTTTCAATTGCGAAATGACGTTCATTGCAACATTACTTGGTATTGAAAAAGAAATCCCGTTAGAACCACCGGTGCTGCTGATAATCTGCGAATTTATTCCGATTACGTCACCCTGTAAATTAAATAACGGGCCACCTGAGTTACCTTGATTAATTGCAACATCTGTCTGGATAAAAGCCATATAGTTGTAACTCGATCGCCCGGGAACTGATCGACCCTTTGCGCTGACGATCCCCGCCGCGGCCGAAAACTCAAGTCCAAAAGGAGACCCGATGGCTAAGACCCATTCTCCGACGCGAACAGCATCCGAATCGCCAAAGTCCACGAACGGAAGTGCCTCCGCATCTAACTTAAGTAAGGCAATGTCAGATGGCTCGTCCAACCCAATAATTTCAGCATCAAAAACTCGCCTATCGTTTAGGTGTACTCTTATTTCATCAGCACCAGAAACAACATGATTGTTTGTAATTACGAATCCGTCACTGGAGATGATAAACCCCGAACCGACTGCAGCGCGCCTCGGGGCTCTCAATGGAACCTGCCCTGAATCCTCTCCTGGAACCCCTCCAGGACCGAACTGCCTCAAAAGCTCGTCTATACTCCCGCGTTCCCCTGAGGCTTGCATTTCCACATTTCGCAGAGTTGAAATCTCCACAATAGACGCGGAGTGCTTCTCAACCAAGTCCGCAAAGTTTGGGAGTTCTGCCCCATTTAACTTTGCGATAAGAAATACACCGCATAAAAAAGAGAGGAAAGTGCCTTTGAATGCACTGTAGAGATTTTTCATAATTTTGTTCTCAACTGTTGATCGGTCAAAAGTATCTCAAGAGCTCAGTCTGAGTGAAGCATAAAATGGACATCTTCAGCAGTTATTTGTGATGTACCACTTGCGAAAGCGCGCAATTAACGGGCCACTGCTTCTTGAACTGTCCATAACAACGCTGACACATTCTCGCCAGATCAACCACCGGTGTTACTTGGTTCAGTGGCCAGAACAAACCTACCGGCTCGGGAAGTCGACTGTGTCATTAACGAGTCGATACAAGGGAGAGTCTCTCAAAGCTTCAATTGGCAACGGGCCGGTAGTCTCTGTTACTCCACCGTTAAAATTGATCCTTGATATGTACTCATCTAAGCGCTTTTTGGCGGCAGGATCAATCCGATGTTCAGATTTAGAATATAACTCTAAATAACTAATATTATTGTTTTCTTCTATTGTTGAGGAAGAGTTTAAAACTACGGACTGCGTCTCTTCCAAAATCGGCAAGAAATAAGGCATCGAAAAAACAATGGCAAAAGCTACCGAAGCAGATATCGCAAGCTTCGCAACGCCAGACATCCATCGGGAATCTCTCCTACTCTTTTGCGGATTTTTCTCAATGTAATCCTTGATTCGATCAGAAAGCGAAAGAGACGGAATTACGTCGCGAGAATGGATAATGTCCTGAACCAACGAATATCGACGCCACTTTTCTGCCAATTCCTTAGATTTATGAACATCAGCGACTAAGCGCCTTAACTCAAAGTCAGTTGCCTCCCCGTCGAGCAACGCGGAGAGAATTTCATTATCTGTCGAAACCATGCCTTCCATCTGCCGCCCTCAATGAACCAATTATATGGGATTTCGCCTATATTCACTATTTCAAAACTAGCTTAGGAAATCTTTAATTTTATTGTCTATTAAATCTCTAGCTCTAAAAATACGAGATCTTACGGTGCCAACAGGACATCCCATTACTTTCGTTATGTCGTCATACGCCATCCCGTGAAACTCTCGAAGCGTGTAAGTCGTTCTCAGCTCTTCTGGCAAACCATCGATCGCTGATTCTATTACCAATTTAAGTTCAGCTGTCGAAAAAGTTTCTTCAGGACCCTCGTTATTCACTAATATGCTGCTCGTCTCTGCAACATCTAGCTCTATATCCGTTTGGGGCGGGCGACGACTCCGCGAAATCAAATGATTTTTAGCCGTATTAACTGCAATTCTGTGCAGCCAAGTGTAAAACGAGCTATCACCACGGAAGGTTTTGATTGCCCGAAACGCCTTTATGAACGATTCTTGACAAACATCCTCTATTTCCGATTTGTCAAAAATAAAGCGGCTCACCAACCCTGCTACCCTGCTTTGGTAACGCAGTACCAGTAAATTAAAAGCGGAGTTATTTCCAGCTAGAACCCTATTGACGAGCTGCTGATCCGTATCGTTCGACATTTGTCTCCGTTTTGTAACGCTGCTCCGATGAGCAAAAAACCTAGAAGCAAATGCATCTGATAATCTGACAACATCAAGATGCAAAAGTTCTCAAAAAAGTTAGAATCGGTTTAATTGGTATGCGAACAATATTCACATAAAATACGAATCTCGACCAACTTTGAAAAGAAAAAATTTCTTGTATTATAAAAATTAACATCAATATCAATTATTTAAAATACTTTACTATGGTAGATTCTGCGCTCAATGACAATACCAGATTCGATGTGATCGTAATCGGCAGCGGAGCTGCTGGGCTAACACTCGCGCTGCGCGCTGCTGATCATTGCTCAGTAGCAGTGCTCAGCAAAGGCGACCTCCACCAAGGAGCGACTTTTTACGCGCAAGGGGGAATTGCCGCCGTCCTGGACGAAACCGATAGCACTGAATCACACGCAAGTGATACCTATGTGGCTGGTGCTAATCTCGGCGACCCCGAAATAATTAGATACATCGTCGAGGGCAGTGCAACGGCTGTCGAATGGCTTATAGATCAGGGCGTCCCCTTCACAACCAAGGCTGAGATCGCAGACGGTTCAAGCGCCAATTCAGACAACAGCAAAAAGGTTCAACCAGCCTCCCTTCATTTAACAAAAGAGGGCGGCCACACTCATCACAGGATCATTCATGCAACTGATGCGACTGGAAAAGCAATTTTTCAAACATTACAGAAAAAAGCAGCAAAACATCCTAACATTAAGCTAATCGAGGGAAGCACTGCGATTGACTTGATAACTCAGACCCAACTTCTAAACAAAACCTGCGTGGGGGCTTATGTACTCGATCAAGCCACAGGGAATGTGCAATTGATGTCTAGTAAATTTGTAGTTCTTGCTACAGGTGGCGCTAGCAAGGCTTACCTCTACACCTCTAATCCGGATGGAGCAAGTGGCGATGGCATCGCAATCGGTTGGCGCGCTGGCTGCCGGGTAGCGAACCTAGAATTCAACCAATTTCATCCAACATGCCTATACCATCCTCACGCTAAATCATTTCTCATCACGGAAGCCCTGAGGGGAGAAGGTGCCAAATTGGAACTTCCAGATGGTAAACGCTTCATGGCAATGTTTGATAATCGAGAGGAGTTAGCGCCTCGAGACATCGTCGCTCGAGCCATCGATCATGAGATGAAACGCTTAGGGTGCGACTGTGTGTTTTTAAATATTTCAGACAAACCTGCAAACTTTATAATCGAAAGATTTCCCACAATTTATAAAAAATGCCTCACACTGGGAATTGATATAACAAAAGACAGGATTCCAGTAGTTCCCGCTGCGCATTACACTTGCGGAGGAATTATGGTGGACCGTAACGGTATGACTGACATTACAAACCTTTATGCAATCGGAGAGACAAGTCACACCGGCCTTCACGGCGCAAACAGAATGGCAAGCAACTCTCTACTAGAATGTTTCGTAATGTCTTTTGCGGCGGCGCGAGACATCAAAGGCCGAATCGACCAGACCTCATTCAGCGGAACACTGAGGCCGTGGGACGACAGTCGCGTCAGGTACCCTGATGACGAAACTTTAGTCGCACATAACTGGGAGGAGCTCCGTCGGTGCATGTGGAATTTTGTTGGTATCGTGCGCAATAACGAACGTCTCAAAAGAGCTAAGCGACGGATAACATTAATACAGGGCGAGATTCAGGAACACTACGAAAAACATCGCGTTACCAATGACTTACTCGAGCTTCGAAACTTGATTCTTGTTTCTTCGTTAATCATAGACTCTGCGCTGTCGCGGAAAGAAAGCCGAGGACTGCACTACAATTTAGATTACCCAAAAATCTTAGACAGAGCTGAAAATACAATACTCACGCCCACCAGCGGTCGTAGGGAAGACTCATGAGTAACTAGGAACAAAATCCGACCTTATTTTTGACCTCCGAAAGAATTTTCGATCAGAATACGGTCTATTATTTTCTCAAAACGCAGTTCAGAGGGCTCTTGACCGATCACTAGCCAATCCCATAGGTTTTGATCCTCTTCAGCCAGAAGATCTCTGTAGAGAAGTTGCTCCTCATAAGAAAGGCTCGCAAAAATATTTTGTGAGAATGGAACGAGTAGCAAATCAAGTTCAAGCATTCCGCGACGACTATGCCAAAATATTTTTCGTGGATTCAGCTTTTCCATTCGGCTTTTCTCACAGTATAAAAATTGATTAATTTTGTTACGTTTTTCCGAAAGGTCTAGGTCTCAATTTTAACCAAATTAGCTTACAATAACCGCTATTAAACGCTTAGATATATTCCGAGATTTAAATGTCATTACAAATTCTTCAACTCCGTCGCGACTTCCTGCGGGTCAGCGGCGAAGACACACGAGTCTTCCTGCAAGGTCAGGTTACCTGCGACGTTGAGAAAATAACCGCTACCAAAGCTATTCGTGGCGCTCTATGCAACATAAAAGGAAGAGTCATCGCTGATTTTATTGCCTTACAAATAGACGATGAAATTATACTGCAATGCAACGATGGTATGGGAAAAATCCTGCACGCGACTCTGCAAAAGTATGCGGTTTTTTCAAAAGTATCCATTACTCTCGACACCTCTTTACTGGCTATCGGATTAATCTCAGAGAAAACGGAGACTTTAAATACCCTGAGAAAATCAATTAACTTGCCTGGAGAGCCCTTAAATGAAAGCGATGCTATCACTAACCAGAACTCAACAGCTATCTGCACTTCAGGTGTTTTAGCGCGCGAACAAATCTGGCTGCGAAATGGTTGCTTGCCTCCCGAACTCACCAAAACTCTGATTGAAGACGAAACTGATTGGACCAATCAGGATATCCTCTGCGGGATCGCCCATATCCATGAAAGAATCAGCGAGCAGTATACACCCCAGCTCCTCAACTATGACGTCTCACGCGTAATAGACTTCAAGAAGGGTTGCTACACGGGACAGGAAGTCGTCGCAAGGATGTACTATCGAGGAACACCTAAAAAGCGATTGTTCTTGTTAAGCTCTAAAGCAAAAACCGGAAACAACATAGTCTCAACTGATGGCTCGGAACATCAAATTATCGCTAAGAGTTTCGATGAATCCGGAGGACACTTTTTAGCTATTCTACCAGTAGCCATAGCAAAAGATGGCGCTGTGTTTAAGATCGATGATAAATACAACTCCGAGACATCAATAAAGACCCTCCCCTATGACTTTGATCGATCCAATTGATAAACATGTTCAGGGAATAAATCGCCACGCCAATTTTATTCTGCGAAATGGAAATCTGGCGGACCTTTCCTCTGCACTAATAAGATAATATCTTCTGTTTGCTCACGCATGTCCCACTCATGAGCATGACCACCCGGTATAAAAAAATACGTTCCGGCCTCAACCTCGCGACTAACGTTATCAATCACAAACGTTAGCCGCCCTTCGACCAGCAATGCTATTTCATCGTGAGTATGCCAATGGCTGCGATAATAAGAGCCCGCAGGGAAACGAGCATAATATGAAATACCACCAGTCTCCTTGTCTTCTGCAAATCGGTATGTTTGCAGGCCTTCAGGAAAACCATTACCCCCACCCCTTTCTCCCCACTCAATATCACTGAGACTAAGGACAACAGAGTCTTCCCCGAAACAACTCACGAGGGTCATATAAACCACAAGCAAGGCGCTACATGGAAAGAATAAAAACCTCGGCAAATTTCGAATACTCGTTTTTCTCTGAGACCAAATTTGAAGGCTATAGTTAAAAAGTAAATGCATGTTAAGACCCCCCCGAACCAACGCACCGAATTGACTTCCAAATAACGCTTAGAGCTAAAATCACCGCAAAAACCTGCTTTTGAAACAACAGTCTTTACTCATTAAGAATGACACTCTGGACGGACCCTGACCTTCCATGATTTCCGTTCAACACTATGATAATCTTTATGGAACTTTGCTCTCTTGCTTACAGAGTAATTCACCAATACTTCTTTTACAAAAAGGAACCCAAAATGAAAAAAGCTCTCTCTATATTAAGTTTTTTACTCGTCTTATCTTCGACCCACACACTCGCCGATCACCATAGCGCGTCATTTGAAGCGCGGCAAGATCGATCGGAAATGAACGTTACTTCAGTCGAGTTTCGAGCCGAGTCAACAGTTATAACAGCAGAAGGACAAATGGGAGAGTACGGTAAAGTCTATGTTACGTATGAATTACATATAGACGCTTCCGGAACAAGCGGTCTGGTGACAGGACAAGGCCGAGGATTTATCGATGAAGACACCGTCTTGAGCGGTATTTTCAGTGGGATCTGGAGCAGAGAGGGGTCGGTAGTAAAAATGCGTAATTTTGTAAATATTTCAGATGGAAGCAAAAATTTAGACCTGATTTCATTCGATGGTAGAGAGAATACGATAACTGTTGACGCCTACATCGTAGAGTAACATCGTTTAGCAAACGCAGGTCTGGCTTCTGATCTCGCTATCTTTCTCCCATGAGCGGCCGGAGTCCAGACCATTGCAATTCATCTACAATAAGGTTCGCACTCTGGAGGCAAGCATCTCGAACCTGTACCGAATCGCTCGCATTGGTTTGGAATACCTTTTGTCTGCCCTCACTTTACTGGCAAAAACATCTCCATAAACCTCGCAATCTAAGCCTCTTTTGTCAATTTCGAACTTATAATATTTTTCAAGGAAATTATTCTCCGTCATTCTCATCCAGCCCCTGCAAACCCCTTCGTCTGAAGTCCCGGCAACCTCGGCGGCGATATCTTCCCTTAAAACACATGAATTCAAAAACAATGCACACAAACATATCCAGACAATGCGTTCGCGAAGCAATCTAACATTTTTCATCTCTAAAAAGCCTCAAGCCTAATCACATATTAAGGATCCAATCGACACTTTAGATAATTATCTTAGATTCCATCTCAGGCGAGCCGGAAAAATCGTCATATACATCTTTAGGTAGAGTCGTGAGCAGGCACGCTCAGGATAATGTTTAAAATATAAGGTCAGAGTAATGACCTTTCTTTCGAAGATTCGCTGCAAATAAAATGCCACCAATAATTATCAAGTATTTGAGAATGGAAGGAACGTTAATGCCATTTCAAGCCTACAGCAAAGCCTAAACCGAATGTCCTTCAGGACGGAGTACTAAAAAGATGAGAGTACGCTAACGAAAAATGTAAACCAACTCTTCGTCAACCCACCCTCATTCCGTCTTCATTATCAGAGCCCCAAATAACCCTTTGCCTCTGATACTTCCGCAAGGCTATCGTCTTGCCATAAAGCATGAAAATCCTGGTACCGTTGCCGCGCATTATACTCATCGCCCAAGCCCGCATAGCTTCTACCCGCACCCAAAAGGGCTCTCGGGCGATTAGCCATCCGGCCCAACGAGGCTTCATATAGTTCGGCCGCTTGCTTGTGCTCTCCCATGTCAAGGAGAACGTCACCTGCCAGTTCATGTACCGGCTTCAAAGGGCTAGCAGCTCCTCGTGGTGGTGACTGATTTTCAGCCATCTCAACCGCTTCCATCAACATTGACACGGCGTCTTGTCCCTTGCCATGCTTGTACATCGTCAGTGCATTAACTTCCATGCTGACTAGGTTCAAGTTGGTATTATTTGGATTTTTAGCCGCTAGGTCTGCTAAACGATCAGCAACTTCTTGCGCCAAATCAAGCTCTCCCAGATGGGCAGCACTCAACCCAAGTGCTAACAATTCATCTGTATTTAGGTCGTCCGACATATCACGCGTCTCCCACTGCTCGGTCTCAATAATGTGCCGCGCCTTCATGGTCTTTAACGTTCCGGTAGACCTTGCATCTCCAGCCATTTTTGCTAGCACCTCTCCCGCACGCTCTATCCAAAGAGCAGACCGTTTAAAATCCCCTAGCTGAAGGTCCCCATACTGGCCCCAATCCGATGAATGATTTTGATCCCCAGCTGAATCGCCGGGCTCCCACAAATTCTTACCCGCGTTGAACGCAGAATCATTCCATTCAGACACCTTGTTCCACATACCGTGCTGAATAAAAATATGCGTGGGCATGTGCCTAGCGTGAGATACCGCGGGGGCAATACTCGCATATTTCTCAGCAGCAGAGAGCGCAAGAGGAGCATACGTTGGATGATCGAAGGAATGAATTATGTAATGAGCAGCGCCCGGATGATCGGGGTTTTCTCTAAACAAATCCATCGCAATCGCGCCAGCACGCATCGTGATTTCCGTACCTGATTCGGTCAAGAAATTGTTTAACACCCTACCGTCATTTGAAACCGTAGCACCACTGATCATCGACACTGCATAAAAAGCTGCTACCTCACGATCATCAGGAAACTTTTCGTATAAATCTTGCATGGCATACATCCATGCCAACCTCTTTTCTCCTAAAGAGCCTTCCGTAAACGCAAACGCCTCAGCTGCACGCACGAATCCTTTTTCCCTCATTGTTGGCGCTTTGGAAAGTCGTTCCTCCGAGGTTAAGCCTAACCGTTCTAACGTATCTATTGGCGACTGTGGGTCTTGCAATACTGGTATCAAGGGGTGATTGTAGGTGAACGCCTCACCCCAATATGCGAGAGCAAAGTCAGGCTCTATCTCTTGAGCTTTCCGGAACTCGGTCCGAGCTTGTTTCCAACCAAAGCTGTGCAGATATCCCACGCCGAGGTTAAAGTGCGCTTGTGCCTCGTCCGAGGCCGATGTTGGAAAATCAAAGGTTCCAATTTGCTCTAGATCTGCAGCAAGCGACACTGACGAGAAAAGACCCGTCAATAGCGCACAGATGAATAAATTAAATCGATTTTTCATGACGTTATTCCCCTTACGGTTCATTACACAGACAAATTACAATATTTTTCAGATAAATAAGTTTTCAGTGGCGTATTTCTACCATTTTATACCACATATCAATTAGTCTTAGCCATAGAACAAGACGTTCCGGAGGAAGTCAACATGACTCAAGAGCCCCTTATCCAGACTGAAGACTGCATTCAGCAAGGTCTAGCTTGGCTTGCGCAAGAACAACCCCGTTTTAAAAATGCGATAGAGATTACTGAAGACATACCACTGAGATTAAGAGATGAAGGGTTCAAACAGTTGCTCAATGCTATTGTTAGCCAGCAGCTGAGCGTTTCATCGGCGAATTCTATTTGGAATCGTATTGAAGACGCTAAACTAGATACTCCGAAAGCAATTACTGCAGCCTCTGATGAAGATTTGCGAAACGCAGGGTTTAGTCGACAAAAAGTTTCTTATGCTCGCTCCCTTGCTGAAGCGAACATCGACTACGCCTCGCTCAGAGCTCAAGATACTGCAACGGTAATAAGTTCACTGACAAAAATCAAAGGGATTGGAACCTG
Organism: uncultured Gammaproteobacteria bacterium; assembly: GCA_913048385.1. Lineage (GTDB taxonomy): Bacteria > Pseudomonadota > Gammaproteobacteria > Pseudomonadales > Pseudohongiellaceae > UBA9145. The sequence goes on from CAJWVZ010000014.1 coordinate 32,609, forward strand.
GACGGCGGAAATCTACCTAATTTTTAGTCTCGGTAGACAAGATGTCTTCGCTCCCGGCGATTTAGCTTTGCAAGAAGCAACACTATCTCTCTTTAAATTGTCATCCAGGCCTACGGAGAAAGAGCTGAGAGCATTGTCAGAATCCTGGTCTCCATGGCGATCCATTGCGGCAAGATTGCTCTGGGCATATTACAAAAAAATAAAATCCAGAGAAGGAATAAGGTAGCCGTGTCGTCAGGCTTTCACAGCACGCTTAACAATTGAGTTGCATTTTTCTGTCGAACTAACAATTCCAAAAGATGAGTCGTTGGTAATTTTGTAATTTCCAAACTTATACAACACCTCGAAAAAATAGACCGAACGCCTCGAACAAACCTTCTTTGAATATCAGATATTTATATGCAAAATATTTCTCGAATCCATGCTTCAGGTATTTTTAAGTTATTACCTTTCTATTGATTTATTCTAATCTTTTTAGCTATAGTAAATCGGTCATACAAAAATACTGTCCTGTCTTTAGTTTTTTTAAAGGAAAATAATTAAGAAGGCAACTGTTACACGGAGAATATGATGGAAACGCAGTGGGACTACTACGTAAGCACGATTATTACAGATCCAAATGAAAAAAGTAAAAATGCTGAAAAGCTTGAAGTTATGATGCGGAAACAGGGTCTTTCGAACTGGGAACTAGTCAATGTTGTTCCCTCTGGCAATAATGCTCTATATGCTATTTATAAGAAACCTATAAACTAAACTGAGCATCGAATGATGACGTGAATGCCCTCACTGGCATGGGATCCATGTGCCAAAGGAATGCCAACCGAAAATATCCGAGAAACAAGGCTAATTAGAAGAAATATCGCTGAGGTTTTCCGGCTAGAAAGCGTATACTCTCTTCTGGTAAAGTATAGCTCAAAACACAATTTAGTTTATTTGAGCCTTAGGTTTTAGCCGCGACAAAGGAATAACAAGAGAATGAATGTACAGAGTAACAACTTCATGAAGTTTGCGCTAATAAATATATTTACCATGCTCAACTTAAGTGTTTTTGCTGCAGAGATAACGTTAGTCCGATTCGGTCCTATTGGGGAAGAAAAGCCAGGTATCATTGACGATCAAAATCAAATTCGAGACCTCACTAGCGTCATCGCTGACATAACTCCACAACAGCTATCCGATGAAGTTATTAACCAGATAGCGCAGACTCCAATCGAAAGCCTACCCATTGTCTCAGGCAAACCACGCATTGGCGCACCGCTCACTGGAATCGGGAAAATTGTAGCGATTGGATTTAATTATGTAAATCATGCCGCAGAAATGGAAGTTACCCTTCCCACTGAACCCCTAGTTTTTATGAAAGCAACCTCAGCACTCTCAGGCCCATTTGATGACGTTGTGCAACCACGAAATAGCTCCAAGCTTGACTACGAATCAGAGTTAGTAATCGTAATCGGGCGTCGCGCGCAATACATAAGCGAGGAGGAAGTATTTCGACACATTGCCGGATTTACAATCGGTCATGACGTTTCAGAACGAGCGTTTCAAAGAGAACGCGGCGGGCAATTTACAAAAGGAAAGAGTGCGGATACCTTCGCCCCCATCGGTCCATATCTGGTGACGCGCGACCGAATCGACGATATTCAAAACCTTTCTATCTGGTCAGAAGTCAATGGCGAAACGCGACAGCAAGGAAGCACAGCTGACATGGTTTTCAACATCAAGGAAATTGTCAGCCATCTGAGCCAATTTATGACCCTCAATCCTGGAGACATTATTTTTACTGGAACTCCAGCAGGAGTCGGCGACGGAATGACTCCTCCGAGTTATCTAAACCCAGGGGACACCGTTAGTCTAGGTATAAGCGGTTTGGGTGTCCAGCGGCAGAGCATCGTCGCAGCTGAGTAACAAGCAACATGATAATCAAAATCATCAGCACTCTTATTTTTTCTATCGCAGTTTTGTGCGCACCACTCTCGGCGGCAGACATTTATTTTTGCACCGACATTGCTGGCGTTTCTATTAATAAATTTGGAATGAAAACTTCGAACGAGAATACGAAGGAGATTACTCTGCAAAACTGGCTCGTTGATACGAACAAGGGATGGCGACGCGAAGATGTCGAGGGATATGCAGGCGCATGCGAAATTAACAAAGGTTACGTTGTGTGCAGAGCAGAAGACGTCGTTTTTGGTGAAGCTATTTTTTCAATACACCCTGACGATTCTAATTTTGTCCTTACCTATCTCGACTATGGACTAGATGCACTATCTTATGTCGGTACCTGCAAAAAACCGTAACGTCTCTACAGGGACCGAGTACGATAATAATACCCTCCTCACAAACAGTTCCAGCCCAATGCGATCAACTTTATCTTACAGAGAGTTGACGCAATGAGGATTGAGCCCAACAGAAACATTGAAGACTCAATCCTTCACCTGACAGATTACGACTCTAAATCAAAGCGATCTAACGTCATAACTTTCACCCACGCAGCCGCAAAAGCTTCAACAAACTCTGAAAGAGCATCGTCCGAAGAGTAGTGCTCAGCGATGGCCCGAAGCTCAGAATTTGATCCGAAAATTAAATCCACCGGCGAGGCCGTCCACTTAAGCTCTCCACTAACTAAATCACGACCTTCATACACCCCTGCCAAACTCGCAGACTGAGTCCACTGCGTGGAAAGGTCAACTAAATTCACAAAGAAATCATTGGTCAGTAAGCCGGGCTGCAACGTAAAAACTCCGTGACCGGAGTCTTTAGAGGAAACGTTCAAAACACGCAGCCCCCCTACTAGTACAGTCATCTCTGGCGCCGTTAAGCCCAACAAAGCCGCTTTTTCGACAAGCATTTCTGGCGGCGAGCGCGGACTCTCCTCGCTAAAGTAATTTCGAAAACCATCAGCCATCGGCCTTAGAAGTGAAAACGACGCTATATCAGTCTGATCCTGCGACGCATCCGTCCGACCGGCTACAAAAGGCACATCAATTTCAACTCCTGCTTTACCTGCTGCGGACTCGATAGCGGCAGCGCCACCAAGCACGATAACGTCTGCCAGCGAAATTTTCTTTCTGCGATTATTCGAATTAAAGTTGCTCTGTATTTCCTCCAACACCTCTAACACTCGATTGAGCTGTTCTGGATTGTTTACTTCCCAGCTCCTTTGGGGAGCCAGACCAACTCTCGCCCCGTTCGCACCTCCACGCATATCGGTGCCTCTATATGTAGAGGCCGAGGCCCATGCTGTCTCAACTAGCTCCGCAGTCGTCAGCCCTGACTCCATAATCGCCGTTTTTAGGCGAGAAACGTCACGTTCAGTGACAAGATCGAAATCGACGGCAGGAACAGGGTCTTGCCAAACAAAAGTTTCAGCAGGCACAAGTTTCCCCAAGTACCTCGAGCTTGGACCCATGTCTCGGTGCGTCAGTTTGAACCACGCACGCGCATAAGCGTCAGAGAACTCTTCCGGATTCTCAAGCCAGCGAGAAGTAATTTCCCTGTAAGCCGGATCTACCCTGAGAGCCAGATCCGTAGTGAACATCATAGGCGCATGACGCTTAGAAGAATCGTGCGCATCAGGCACTAAATTTGAAGCAGCGCCATCAATAGGCTTCCACTGCACCGCACCCGCTGGACTTCTTGTTTGCTCCCACTCATACCCATATAAATTAACGAGGTAGTCGTGAGTCCACGCCACTGGGTTACTGGTCCAAGCGCCCTCCAAGCCACTTGTAATGGTATCGGCGCCTTTCCCGCTGCCGTATTTATTCAGCCAACCCTTCCCCTGCGATTCAATTGACTCTCTCTCTGGCTCTGAACCGACATAGTCATCTGGGCTTGCCGCACCATGGGCCTTTCCAAAGGTGTGTCCCCCAGCGATCAGCGCCACAGTCTCCTCATCATTCATCGCCATCCTGCCGAAAGTTTCCCGGATCGCATCTGCCGCTGACTGAGGATCTGAATTGCCCCCGGGACCTTGCGGGTTCACGTAGATTAATCCCATCTGACTCGCACCGAGAGCCCCGATCAGCTTCCCGTTTTCGTCTCTTCTGTCTGCGGCCAACCACTCCCCTTCTGGCCCCCAATTCACGTCCTCCGGCTGCCAAAGATCAACACGCCCTCCTGCAAAGCCAAGTGTTTCGAATCCCATGGAGTCCATCGCGACGGTACCTGCCAAAATCATTAAATCCGCCCAAGAGATTGCACTGCCATATTTCTGTTTTATGGGTAAAAGTAATAGACGCGCTTTATCTAGATTTGCGTTATCCGGCCAGCTGTTGAGAGGTGCAAATCGCTGCATGCCTCCATCGGAACCTCCTCGACCGTCTATTGATCGATAAGTTCCAGCACTATGCCAAGCCATGCGGACAAAAAATGGCCCGTAGTTCCCATAATCCGCCGGCCACCACTCCTGTGAAGTAGTCATTACTTCAGTGAGGTCATTGACCAAATCGTCTAAATTTAATGCTTGGAAGGCGTCGGCATAATTAAATGCCCCTCCCGATGGGTCAAACGAAGAATCTTCTCTTAGCGGCTCAAGATTGAGCCGATTGGGCCACCAATATTCGTTGATCGCCAACTGATCTTGAGCGCCGCTGATAGTTACGGCACCAAGTCCTATCAAGCACATCACGGATGACAATAAAATTTGTCTAGTCATTTCTTTCTCCTCAATCAACTTTCATACAGTAAACATCAAGACACTATGAAACAATATTCGACTACGTCATACAGATAAAGTGATTTATTTCGATCACTTTGATCGAAATACCCAATAACTAGTAATAAACTCCTACGACGATTAGTTGTCTAACGCAGCATCCATATTTTCCGCGTCCCAGAAGACCGAACAACTAAAACGGAAGTAAGTTGTATAATATGGCCGCTAAAATAGAGCCAATTATTGGACCGACAACTGGAATCCAAGCATAATTCCAATCACTACTTCCTTTGCCAATAATAGGTAGCACCGCGTGAGCAATGCGCGGCCCGAGATCTCTAGCTGGGTTGATCGCATAGCCGGTTGTCCCTCCCATCGCCATGCCGATACCAAACACCAGCAAACCAACAGGCAGCGCGTCTAAGGCTCCCAACCCAACCTCCGGGCTCGCTATATAGAGCACACCCAGCACAAGAACAAAAGTAGCGAGCACCTCAGAATAGAGATTATTCAAGACGTTTGGAATAACTGGAGCGGTGCTAAATACGCCTAATTGAGCGCTCGGATTATCCGTGATATCAAAATGATCTTTATATTGAAACCAAGCGGCCACCGCGCCAAAGAATGCGCCAATCAGTTGCGCTAATATGTAACCAGGCACCTCAGACCAAGCAAATTCACCGGCGCTTGCGAGTCCTATTGTAACTGCGGGATTAATATGGGCGCCGCTAACGTCCCCAGTTACAAACACTGCGACGAACACAGCTATCCCCCACCCCGCTGTAATTATGATATAGCCACTGTCGTTACCGCCAGTTTTCGCGAGAGAAACGTTTGCGTTCACCCCTGCCCCGATCAAAATTAGAATAAAAGTGCCCAATAATTCGGCGATGTATGCATCCATGTTGATTCCTTTATGAAACGATTTGGGATTTTTTTAAAGAAACAAACCCGTGTAGATTAAATCGAGTATATGGGTGCCCCCTAAATTTTACTAATCTTTTAAAGTAAACATTGCCCGATAATTCAGTTCTGATAAGAAAAATTATGTAGGTAAAAAAGAAGCGTACCCGAAAGAAAAATCTGTACACACGCGCGTGAATTGGTAAACTAATCGCGTCTCACTTAGCCTGAAACAAAATTTTTTATCTCAACCGTAGATTAACTTTCAGATATTCTGATTCGGGAGAAAATTATGAAGCTCATGTCGATAGCGAAGGTTGTCCTTTTTTCCAGCAGCTTAATTGGCGCAGGCCTGTATGGTCAACCCGCCTACCAGAGTTTTGGTGCAGAAATGCCTGAAGGCGGGGAAACTGTATCGTTGTCTCAAGCAATAGCCTCTCTAGGAGAGAATGATGTTGCGAAGGGGTCGGTGAAAATTGAAGGAAAAATAACTGAGGTTTGCCAAGCCAAGGGTTGCTGGATGGTACTAGTAGACGGCGACAAGTATGCCAGGGTGACTTTCAAAGATTACGGATTTTTTGTTCCAACAGAAACTAGCATGCAAGACGGCACTATCTTCGGGGAATTGTCTAAAACTGTTCTAACAAAGGAGCAGTTGCAGCACTACGCAGAGGACGCCGGCCGAGAACACGCAAAAGTTAGTGATGATCCTTTAGAAGAATATTGGTTGGTGGCAAGCGCGGTGTCGATCAAAACAAAATAAAAAAAGGGGCTGTACGCCCCTTTTTGAACGTACTGTTTAAAGCGAGTTTAAATATCCATCTAATCTGTCTCCAGACATGACAAATCCACTTTTCTTCTCTGCCGCAGCTGCTTTCACTGCGTCTAAGTTTCCTGCAGCTCCGACTTGTATAACGCCGACCATCGCCATCATCATATGCGGCGTGCACTGGTAAACGTAAACTCCTTCTGCGTTCAGAGTTACCGTTACATCCTGGCTCATCCCACCGTTCCAGCTCTCTGCTCCAGCTGGTATCATCCCTTCCATTGAGGCCGAATTATGCCCAGGATTAGCTGATTTGAAGGTGACGGTGTCTCCCGGGTTAACTTTCAAAACCGCGGGCTCAAAAACCATTACACCGTCCGTTCCTGCATTTAGCATCTGCACTTCGTGGTTGTCTGCAAAAACCACGTTTGTAAGTGCTGCTGTCAATGTAATAGCTGCCAATCTAAAAACTTTCATGTTTTCCACCTTTCAATTATCGTTTATTTACCCACCTGCTAGAAGCCGCCGATGGATTTCTTGAGCTTGGTTCTTAATCCAAAGAGTTACATTTTCGTGTGGCAGGAGGCCCAGACCGTTCGACCGGTAATCGAGTCCGCGCAGCAATTCCGCATACGGACCAAATCCACTCACTCTAAACGGGATTACTATAACAGATCTGCCTGCTAAATTGGCTTCCCTTACGTAGTTGCGTATAGCCACTTCAGCGTCATTTCTCTTTTCGGGCCAATCCTCACGTAGTGTGAAGGTCGATACGTCGTGTAACTGCAATTTGGTTTGTACTTTGGACAATATTTTTTGGATTCTGTTTATCCAGAGCAGATTCTCATCGTCATCGCCCGGTCCGTGAGCAATGACCACTACGTCCTCGGAAGCCGGCTGCTCACTCAGACTCTCAATGCGATCGCCAATTACGGCTTCCATCTCTTCAGCAGCAGACAGACCAATGGCGCTCATCCCTATTTTAGCCGACGATTCTACTCTCCAAAAACTTTTTGACATGAATGCGGAGTGAAGCTCCTCTCTAGACTCGTTGTCTCCAATGTTAATTGTCTGACTATTTTTACTAGAAAATTCAGGCGCCCCCTCAGCTAAACCCAAAATCTTCGCTGTCCGCTCTCTCCAACTATCACCTGAAATAAACAATCTTACGACTGCGACGTTTTTGACGCCCTTCGACTCCAGCTCCTCAAGCCCCCCTTGCAATGAGGCAGCGTCAGCCATTCCGAATGCAATAGCCACAGGATATTCCTCTCTTAATGGCAAAACTGCATCCTCCACTTGCTTATTCCAAACCTTGCCGCCACCGTGGGCCATGATCAGAATTCCATTTGCATTCTCATTAGCAGACGACATGTCTGCGTGCTGTTCAAAATCAAATTTGCCAGAACTCTGAGCTATCGATCTCAACTCAGATGGCGTAGCGCAGTTAGCTAGAATCAAACAGAGCGCAGCCATTACCAACAATACTTTCCATACCTTCAGAAAATTCACCTGAAACATATTAGAACTCATACTTATAAGAAACTCTTAAATTGATTCCAGGCTGAATCGCATTCTGGAGATTTTCGATCGAATCTTTGCTGAGACCCTGTATAGATGACCAACGAGCATATTCCTCATCCAATATATTAAATACCCCACCCCTGAGCGAATGGGACTCATTAAAAGTATAGTAACCCAGCAGATCAGCAACAATATAATTGTCTCCAGTCACCACTTCGTCGGATGACACGCGATCTTTCCGTTGCACTAGCGTCATAAACAACTCAGCCCCCCAATTGTTTGCTGGACTGTCGTAACTTGAACTCACAACCGTAGTCACCGGCTGGACCGAGTCTATCGGCCTATCTGTAATGTCGTTGGTTCCGCGAGCGTAAGCGATGGAACCCTGAATATTCCAATCATCAGTCAAATAATAAGCAGAAACTACTTCCAAGCCTTTTATGGTCGCAGCACCCGAGTTTTGATCCTGATACAAAGCTATCCTCCCCGCAGTACCTACAGCTTTGCTCTCGATAAAATCACTATACTTATTCTGAAAAGCAGAAATACTTAAAAACGCATTGTCTAAACTTTGCCTCATACCTACCTCAAAACTGTCACTTGATTCAGCTGAAAGATTAGCATTGGGAACGGTGGCATAACTGTAACCCAAATTCACAAAAGCCTGATTTGACTCATCAAAATTTGGTGGCCGATAGCCCTCGGCATATTGTAAAAAGATTGAAGACTGCGCGCCGAAGTCGTAGATTATTCCGAGGCTTGCCGACGTCGCATCCACATCAACTTCGGAGAGTGAAAATCCACCAAAACCAGCAATGATGCCGCTGCTGTCCACTGATGGATCAACCCTTGGAGTCATCTTGTAACTGTCATAGCGTAAACCGGGGATTATAGTCAGCCCGAGTCCAGGGAAAGAAATCTCATCTTGAACATAAAATCCTTGACGCTCCGTTGTGGTATCCGGAAAGGTTTTATTTGGAAAATTTTCTGTTGGAGCCATCGGGTAGGCAGAAATTTCACAAACAACTGTACCTGAACTTATCTCCGTCTCACATCGGTTTCGAGGGCGCTCTGTGTCAGTTTCATCGTGATTAAATCCGTACGCAAATGTATGTGTAATCGCACTGCCAACATACTCTTTACGCAAATTCAACCCGAATGCAAACGTATCCTGATTAAATTCAAAATCCGTAACACGATCTGCAGATGTTCCCGCAAAAGAACGTGGATTACGCGGATCTATGAACGAATAACTGGTCCTATTCTGCTCAGTATGCTGCAGCGCATCTGTATTTTGCTTTTGAATTTTAAGATCAACCGCGTCAAAGAGTGCCGAATCCCCTTCCCACGAGTAACCAATGCCAAACCTATCCCTGTTCGTGGTGTCACTACCTACCGAGGAAGAGACACTGCGGCTAAGGTCACTTAACATCATCACATCATTTTGCTCTTCGTACTGATCGACGAGGAAACTAAGTTGCTGGGAGTCTGAAATATCCCAAAAAGCCTTAATTAATAACCCTTCGGAGTCGCCATCCTGCGGATTCAAAGAACCCTTACCATTCACATCAAACTCAGAAAACTCTCGTGCTGTATACTGAATCATCGTACCAAAATTTGCAGCTTGCCAAGCTCCAGTAAAACCTACCCTCGTCATTTCATTTGCCGAGGCATTCGAAGTTTGCACAGAAAAATAGGTTCGGTTTTCTCCATCGACATAATCTCGCGGGGTTTTCGTGCGAAGTAAAACAGCACCTCCCATCGCATCAGCTCCATACAAGACAGAGGAAGGGCCACGTATTATTTCAACAGCTTTTAGATCATCCATCTCAAAACTATCCTTGCCGTAAGATGAAGGCCCTGCGCCGTAAATGTCGCTACTTCGAATGCCGTCTATCACAGTCAGAACGCGGTTTCCACCGATTCCTCGAATAGAAAACCCCTGATGGCCTCCGCGACTGGCAGTTTCCATACTCACGCCAGGCTGGTATCTCGCTAAATCATCAATGTCATTGACGAGCTGACGCTCAATCTCTTGCTCAGAAATAACAGAAACCGTCCCCGCAATACTGCTGATAGTGCGAGAGACGCGCGTTGCGCTGACTTCTATTTCTTCTATGCGAACACGTGAATCCTGCGCAACTATCGTGCCTGATAAAATAACTGAAGAGGCAAGTAGAGAGCGTATAAAACTTGATTTACGTGACAACAATATTCTTTGTGAATCCTCACACATATTTTTCGCCTTTTATGAATTAAAAAATTTGTGACATCTGAGTGATTGTTCTTAACAGCAAACAGAGCCTCTCGACTTTTACGAACAATCGCAAACTGTTTAAGGGCTAAGCCTGTCGCGTATAACCGACTTACAACTTCGTTTCGTTGTCTCGAAGATAACTCGAGACACCTTCTGACGTCGCTACCATTCCGACATCTCCATCTTTCCAACCGGCTGGGCATACCTCACCGTGCTCTTCAGTAAATTTTAAGGCATCGAGCAGCCTTAACATCTCGTCAACGTTCCTCCCTAAAGGAAGGTTATTTATCGTGGCGTGCTGAATAACTCGATCCCTATCGATCAAAAAAGATGCCCGAAACGCAATTCCCTCTGAATTAGCAACTCCGTATGAGTCAATTATTTCGCGCTTCACATCAGCAACTAATGGAAATTCAACTGAGCCTATCCCGCCCTTGTCTGTTGAAGTATTTCGCCAAGCCAAATGTGAGAACTGAGAATCAATAGATACACCTATAACTTGTGCACCTTTTTCCCTAAAGGAATTGACTCTATTGTTGTGAGCAATAATTTCCGACGGGCACACGAACGTAAAATCCATGGGGTAAAAAAACAGGACTATATAGCTTCCCTGATAATCCGATAGTTTAAAATCTTCCTTAATTGTGCCGTCCGGCATTACCGCAGCTGCCTGAAAGTCTGGTGCCTGTTCACAAATTGCTATACTCATCTGTTCTACCTTCAATAAAGTTTAATGTTTACTCCAAATTTACTGAGCGTTGTTTTTGGGCTCGGTATTTTTTTCCTAAAGTAGTCCTCTAATATCATCTGAGACAATGATTCATATATTTCCCGCTCCATTCGAAAACTCATTGGCCCAATATGTAATGTGAACGAGTTGCAACACTCGCAACAGGTTACCGAGGTAAACGGCCCTCTTGCGATGGTTTTTACGATGCAGGCATTGGAGTTATGAGCATCCATAGACAATCCTTTTTTTAAACTCAATGGAGATTTCTTAAATGCGTTTCTGAAATTGTGGAAAAGTATGTGTCAACATCAAAGTCTGGATGCATTTGCTCCCAATGCGTTTTGAGCCTTCTACACGTGTTGCTTAATCCAGAGTTATGCAAATTAGGATGTTCTAAAACCATTTCGAAGTGTTCTACAATTGCATTTTGCAAACGCTCACATGGCTTGTTGTTGTAGCGGGTCAGCATAAAAAGTAGGGATGCGATTAATATCTCTATCGGGGGCGTTTCATGATCAAGCATTTAAAGCTCCGTTGAAGTCAGAAACAAATGATAATGATAATGATTATCATTTGCAACAATTAAAAAGATTATTTGTGATAGGATAAATTTTTAAGGAATAAATAAAGAGCGCTCCAATGAAGCCAAATTATTCTCTCGCCGTCATCCTGATACCGCTGGCTTTGATGAGCTGCTTAGGCTCACTATCCCTCAGCTCAGCCTCAGCACAAAACAATGCTGCCGTAACAACCTCAATTCTGGATAAACAAGTGATGGGAAAGTGGGCACGCAGTTGCGCGCTGTGCCATGTCACCGGCGAAGCAAACGCCCCAAAGATGGGGGACACGAAAAATTGGAATGATCGCTTGAAAAAGAGCGAAGAGGAAATTTTGCAAAATGTCGTGTATGGATACAATTCCATGCCGCCCTTAGGCTATTGCATGTCCTGTGAAATTTCAGATTTCAAGGCTATGATTGCGTTTATGGCAGGGGGAGAATTTTGAAAAAAACGTCACGAAGAGTATTTTTAGCAGCGAGCGTGAAAGCCGCTCTTTTTAGCGCTTACGCATCTGGGTCGTCGATTATGTCGGGCCCTACACCCTGGAGTAATTGGTCTGGCGGTCAGACATGCCGCCCTGCCGGACGGCACGATATCACTGATGAAGGTGAACTCCGGAAAATCCTACGGTCCTCTTCCGGCCAAATCCGGCCAGTAGGCTCTAGTCACTCTTTCAGCCCCCTTATCCCGACCGATGGCCATTTAATTGTCGTCGATCAACTTAACCAAATTCGGAGTTACGATCAGAAAGCAATGACGGTCACCCTTGGCGCTGGAGCACGCCTTGGGGACCTCGGTGCGCAGTTAGATACTATCGGTCAGGGTATGATTAATTTACCAGACATTGACCGTCAAACAATTGCTGGAGCAATGGCCACCGGGACCCATGGAACAGGTGTGACTCTCCCCGCACTGTCATCAATGATAATAGGGCTTCGACTTGTAACCCCAAACGGCAACGTATTAAATATTGATACCAGCGATATGGAAATGCTCCATGCGGCAAGAGTTAACGTTGGAGCCCTTGGCATAGTGACCGAGGTAACCATCCAAAATAGAGAATCTTACAAGTTAAAGAAACGAGAATGGGCAGCGCCTACCGAGGATATTCTCGACAGTTTTGCGGATCTCACTAACAACCATCGACATTTTGAAATTTTTCCGCTTGTTTACTCGGACTATTCTTTAGCACTGTCAATGGATGAGACCAATGATCCGATCGGAAAAGCCGTGACCGAGCCAAGTGATGACGCTTCGATTGCTGAGTCGTTAGGATTAACCGCAAACCCAACGCCTGCGGAACGTCGAAAGCTTTCCAACATAACTGCGTCTCGTATCCAACCGAGCGAGTCAGTAGATGTATCGTATAAACTGCTATCCAATTTAAGAAATAGCCGCTTTAATGAAATGGAATATTCAGTCCCCGTGGAGGCTGGAGCTGATTGCTTGCGGGAAATTTTAAAGACAATTTATGACAAAAAGATAGATGTAGTTTTTCCCCTTGAGTACCGTTATGTTAAGGCAGACCAAGATTGGCTAAGTATGGCGTATGGCGATCACCCACACGCGACTATCTCGATTCACCGAACTGCTAGCGAAGACTTCGCTCCATACTTCGATATTATTGAACCCATTTTTTGGAAATACGCAGGTCGGCCGCATTGGGGAAAAATCCATAGCCTAAAGCATAAAGAGTTGGTCAAGTTATATCCACGATATAGAGATTTCATGGAACTCAGGAAATCTCTCGATCCATCTGGAAGATTACTCAATGCGCACTTGCGCACACTATTTAACGCGTGACTCGATACTCTTAATCTGAGTGCCTGAAGCTTAGATCGTGAGGCTGCGCGTAAACCGGCGGGCTGCTAAATAAAGGGCCTTTCAGCACTCTGTGAGTCGCACTAAGGATAAGTTCATTAATCTGCGACTTAGCTTCCTGTCGGCGCTGAAAATCTGGCCCGTCACCACCCAGCGCTCCTGGATCCGTATCAATAGCCTTGTAATGATCAAGGCTTGCGTAACGAATTAGACTATAGTCCTCGTCATACTGAGAGCTTTCTATCGGAGTACCATTCGGCAGATAGACGATCTTCCACTGACCTACTGGGCGCCCACCAATTTTTTCCAAATAAGGCCAGACGCCATCTCTCTCTATTTCGTACAATTCCTGAAAGGCGTTCTTTTTAATTTTACGATATCGCAAAATCAGAATCTCATTATTAGGCAACGCGATTCTGTGCGAGACAGGCGCTGGGAGATCATCCTGCAAAGAATCGACCGTCTCGCGAAACGTTTCCTTCGTTCCAGGCATATACAATGGTCGAGTTTGCGCCATATGACCCTGCAGAAAGACTGCTTCTTTTGAGCCCTGTAAAACCGTTCTGCGATTGCTCAAGCCTATATCGCTTTCAGCACTTAAACTGCCCTTACCCGCAAGAACAATCGAACCTCCTGTCGGATTTTCCGCACTGGCGCGACGCGTAGCTTGCCAGTGCTCATAGCTTGCGTATCGGGCAAATCGCAACGCTTCATCTTGACCGGGCGATTCATCTCTCATCTCAGGATAAATAACTTTGAAGTCACCTATCATCCTAGCGCCGAGGCGTTGAAACCAGGGCCAAACCTTTTGTCGACTCTCTCTCTCCCAAAACGTATATTCGCCTTCTTCAATGAAAGCATGTCGCATCATAATTACCTCTTGCTGCCCGACACGCGCAACCTCATTACGAACAGGAACGATCTCCTGTGCAAAGTCAACCGGTGGGAACAAAACAATAAATGTGCAAACCACTGCGACGACAAATCCCTGCGTTTCATTTCTCATACAAAATTCCCTATCTGTTATCTATGCACTGTTGATCTAAAAAGTTAAAACGCCGCACGACCAAGTTGGATGAGACAAAATACTGTCATCTTTGTAGTTTAGGCGAAAACCAAAAGCGGTGACAATACGTTATCCGACCGTATAATCTTTTTTTGGAGAAACTTGTGTCACACAGTATTAAAACTTTTATTAACTTCGGGCTCGCTATGGTCATTAGCCTGACCTTCACCGTTGCAGCAATTGCGTTACCAGCCACAATTTTGTATGTTGCTTAGTCGGAAAGTTCATTCACCCGCCTACGCTCTGAGTCTCGCATATCGCCGCTGTTTTAGATAACATGCAGCGCAATTCCGATCAGTAACGACATTGTAGGCGCACTTGGAAAGCTACGCCTGAGAGAAGACAGTATCTCAGGATTTATTGAGGGTACTGTGGGCTCAGCGACCCAATAAAACAGTGTGCCATCGGAACCTAACTTTTGCCTCCAACACGGATAGCTGCGTATGGATCTGATTTTTTTTGACCTTGATGGCACTTTGTTGAACGGTTCGTCGGAATTGTCGGTGGTCACCAAAGAAACTCTCATGCTCCTGAAAGCGAAAAAAATTGCGCATACCATCGCAACAGGGCGCTCCATGCTCTCCGCCCACAGCATCCTAAATGGATATGACTTTGATCTCCCTCAAATATATAACAACGGTGTTACGATATGGGATCCGGCGAAAGAAGAATTAATACTTGAGAATCTCCTCGACGAAAATTCTATCACCAGCATCTTGCATGCGGCTATGTCGAAAAATATCGCGCCTTTTGTTCACGGAATCAATGGCCGAAATTACTCTGTTTATCATCCGAAGCCAAAACATAAAATCGAACAACAATTAATTGACAAGCATTTCTCGCGGTCGAATGCCGAAATTCTGCCGTTAAAAAGCTTACCCGCAAACAGTAATGTCACAAATATAAGTATGATTGGCGCGTCAAACACGATTAACGAGATACAAACAGACATCGAATCCCACAGTGAACTTATCGCTTATTCTGGACCCGCTGTAGAGGGCGATGTCTACCGCTGGATGGATATTCATCATTGCAAAGCCAATAAAGGTGCAGCGGTCTCCAGATTAAAAAGACAATTAAACGCTTCAAACGTGATTTGCTTCGGAGATAGTGACAATGACCTGAGCATGTTTGAGATTGCTGACGAATGTTATGCTCCCGCAAACGCAAAAGCTCAAATCAAAGAGTATGCCACGGCTGTTATTGGGAATAATTATGAGGACGGCATCGCCCTTTTCCTTAAGGAGCGCTTTTCTCTCTGATTCTAGGCTAAACACACATTATAAAGGACACCACAAACGCTTTGCGCAACGGCACGACCAGCTAAAACCTTTCGATAACCGACAATACCTGAGAAATTATGGACCCAGTCAGTCAAGCCGCCATCGGTGCAAGTTTTTCACAATCGATAACAAAAAACACCAATATAAAAATTGCTACCTTCCTTGGGTGTGTCGCCGGCATGGCACCAGATCTCGATGTTCTTATATCGTCAAAAACTGACCCATTACTTTTCTTAGAGTTCCATAGGCAATTCACGCATTCTCTATTCTTTATACCGATCGGCTCTCTAATCGTTGCTGCCTTTTTTTATCCCATTTTTAAAAGATACTGTTCATTCAAAAATGGATACCTATATTGTTTTTTAGGGTATGCGTCTCATGGACTTTTAGATGCTTGCACGACATATGGTACCCAGCTCTTCTGGCCTCTCAGTTCCTCTAGACACGCATGGAACAACATCTCTATCATCGACCCTTTTTTCACGTTTCCGATTTTAATCTTTATTGCTTTGAGTGTTTACAAAAACAGCCGCTTATTGTCAAAGATGGGCCTCATCTGGGCTATCGGATATTTATTACTGGGGCTGGTGCAAAGAGATCGCGCAGTATCTGTTGGGCAAGAATTAGCAGCCTCTCGAGGACACACCGTAGAGCGACTTGAGGCGAAACCCGGTTTTGCCAATCTATTAGTTTGGAAGACTATCTATGAGAGCGAGGGACAGTTTTATGTTGACGCCGCGAGGGTCGGATTTAAAAGAAAAGTGATTCCTGGGGGGAGTATTAAAAAATTAGATACCTCAACACA
The DNA here is from genome assembly GCA_913048385.1 of uncultured Gammaproteobacteria bacterium. Taxonomy (GTDB): domain Bacteria; phylum Pseudomonadota; class Gammaproteobacteria; order Pseudomonadales; family Pseudohongiellaceae; genus UBA9145. Next base: position 48,981 of record CAJWVZ010000014.1, read on the forward strand.
ATTATCGTGGCTCGACCTTCAAAGCCAACAAGCGCTCGATGTCGAAAGATTTAAGTGGTTTTCCAACGACTATCTAGCTGTCGACCAATTGAACCCTTACAGGGTTATTGACATTCGTTATTCTGCTGTACCCAATGAGATCAGCCCACTATGGGCGATCGACTTAGATCCTGATAAGGAATTTACCGAGCATGTAAAATGGGTAGCATTGAGGCAAATTGGCCCCGATCAAATCAACAATTGGTGGTCTATGATCAGGGGAACAAAAAAGTAAACGTCGAATCGCCCCAGAATGAGGTAAGCATCAGAACTCGATCTATGAGCACAGTTTCTCTATTGGCCAGATTTTTAAACGATTGAGTGCCATTTTCTCTTTGCTCAATAAAAATCGCACGAGGATGCAATAGATATCAAAGTCAAATCTAACTTCTTGCTCCAAACAATCCTCATTACCAACCTGAGTTATTATATGATCGTTTAAAATAGCGCCTCGATTAGATTTTTCCGGCCGCAAAACCGTGTAACCCAGATCATGAATATCTTCTAGTGAACGCACCTGACCTAGGTAACGCCAATGGTCAACCATGTGCCAAACGCTCTCGCCAGGGCCTTCACAGGAAGCCTCTTCAATAACGACAGCATGAGAAAACAGCCATTGCTTGCGTTGATAGTTTTTAATGGCTCCCGTTACGCGCTCGTTATATGTCTCGGCGGGCTCGATGCCACAACAACCACCAAAACACTTTTTCAATTGACTGCGAAAACATAGCTTATTGTCGAAGGCCTCTATGCCTAACATTTGATGACATAGAAAATATTGATCAGCCAATTTCAACATCTGTTTCGCCGCTTGCCGACGCGATCGAAACAGGCCAAAGTGGCTTTCGTCGTGAGTAGCTTCCATTTCAACGGTCTCAATTTGTAACCGAAGATATCCCCTATCGTCTAAGCCAGACCGATACTGAAACAATTTCTTTACCTTCCTCAGGCGTCGATTGTATAGGGGATTAAGTAACTTAATCTGATTACTCTCTCGAATTTGTGCTCCAAAGTCACTGGGCGTCAGTTCAAATTCTATGCGCGTTATCTTAGAGCTCATCTGCAAATCTTTTGAGTTTTTGTGATCCGATGAAAAATGACTCATTACTCTATTCCGAAGGTGCACACTTTTTCCGATATAGAGCAACACTGAGTTCTGATCATAAAAATAATAGACACCGGCACGGGCAGGAAGCTTCTCAATTTCTTTTATATCCAGTAGCGCAGGCAAGGCAGGTAGTTTGAGAGCTGTCTTACAGGTCGCTAAAATTTCATCATTAGAGAATATCTGAGAAGAACGGAGAAAGAAATCGTAAATAGTCTTAGCATCGTCAAGTGCCCTGTGCCGATTTTGAATAGAAAAACCGAACCTTTTGATAATTTCACTTAACCCATGACGCTTAAATTGAGGATACAAGTTCCTGCTAAATTTAACTGAACACAAAGGCTTAGCTCGAAAATTAATACCGGCTCGCTCAAACTCATTTTTTAGAAAACTATAATCAAAGCGAGCATTATGAGCTACTAAAGTCCGTCCCTCGATCTTACTTAACAGGCACTCCGAGACAGCACTAAATTTTGGAGCATCGCGCAGCATACCCGGCGTTATTCCTGTCAATCTCTGTATCGACTCTGGGAGGATAGTATTTGGGTTAATAAACGACTGCCACTCCTCAATGACTTCGCCATGCTCGATCACAATGAGACCAACTTCGATTATTCTATGGTAGTTAGCATTACCACCTGTCGTTTCGCAGTCAAGCAACACCATGAACTCGGGGAAACCGGAGGACAAATGAGCAGCGGATGGAAGATCTTGATCAATCCAATTGAACTGGCTACTCATACTCAATTTTTTATCCAACTGTCTGCATGTAGGACGAAGTCTCTAACCCAATTCATAACGGAAAATAAGTTTTCTTTATGAATCGATTCAAACTTTTAAGAAGACCCTTGCTTTGATCGCGAATAACAAAAACTGACTCTTCCCTTGATCCTGGGTTAAGATCGTGATGGTCAATCAGCACAACGTCATCACCATACGATGGGATTACTCTCCCCGAAAGATCGTAATACTCAGCCTCCGCGACAGCATCAAGACGGCCAAGCTCAAAGTCTGAATACAATTCACCAAAACTCGTCGTCGTTACGATATTTACACCACTCGGAGCACGCCGATTTACGTCAATTTCCGCAGCCATTCCTGAAACAACGCCAACCTTCTTCCCAACAAAGTCCGCAATAGTCTCGAAGTTGGCCGCGTCCATCGGCCTAATTCTCAAGGCTCGTCGTTCATAAAGAAATGGATCAGAAAAGGTAGACCCTGGAACCACTCGGTCGGAGAAACTAGCAACATTCGTCGCAACTAAATCAACAGAATCATTACTGGCAAGGGTCCAAGAACCGTCAAATGCCACAACATTCCATTCGACCCGCAACTTTTCTTCCTCTGCAAATTTTTCAATATATTGTCGAATCCAAAGTTGTGGATCATATTGACTGATCGGAGAATCTGAAGTCACCGCAACGGAGAGCACACTTGGAACTATAGTCTGTATTGTCTTCTCCCCAGCACATCCCAATACCGTACATAAGAACAACACAAAGTAACTACACCGAATTATAATCTTCATTCTATACTCCATGATATTAGGACACTGGAAGCAATCCTATTCCGTAATAAAAGAACGGACTTCCAGCCAATTAATTTATTTCCTGGCCCTATTCCGAATCAAAATTATTGTCATCCACAAAGTTATTTAAAACGTTACCTGCCGTGAAACTTATGCAATCATCAAACGGTACGGCCATGAAAATCAAATTATTTGCACTTTTTTGCTCTCTCTTAGCTGCCGAGACTCAGGCGGCAATCTATTTTTGTAAAGCTGAAAAATCTAGTTCATTGGGATACGACACTGTGATCAATGAAGTGAGATCCCAAACGAACTTCATGGTCGATACAACTCGCGGATATTCGACAGTCGGTAACCAAATGGTCGAACAAACCATCAGCTATGTGGGTAGCTGTCGCACTGCAGGATCAGTTATTTTTTGCCGTGATGGAACCTTTGAAAGAGGCGACTTGAATCAAAGTACACTGCACCTCTCGACTAAAGATAATAGGTTCCTATACGTTAATCACAATACCATCATCCCCTTAGTTACCACAGTGACTGGACAGTGCAACCCAATCGCTAAGAGTTAATTCAAAAAAAAAATCAGAGTAGTTCAGCCCCTAGGGCACCTTGCCTCCTAACAGTATCACCGGCCAAAAGAGAACTATCTCAGGCTTTTATTCACTTTAACTCAATCGTAACAGCCTTCGGTGTCCCTGATATCGCTTTTTCTGCACGAACAGTGCCGGCTGAAATAAATCGAGCTTCTCCAGTTGCAAAGGCCTCAGTCAATGACGCACCGTTCGAAAAGGTATATTGTAAAATCCCGGGTGCGGTCATAACTTGCAACGAGTCCCTCTCATAAGTCATAAGGCTATCAACTCCTTCAGGCTCCCAACCGTGCACCCATTCCAAAACCCGTTCATTATCTATTGCTAATTTAGAACCCACCCTAGGAAAAGCCGCTACACTCCCTGAGACCGGCTCCACAAAAGTACCTGAGACATCTTTTAGGTCAAACATGATCGCCCATCGCTGAGGTACATCACCTGGAAAACCAACCATCTCTTCCTTGTGAATCACATCTGCAGGTTGAAAAAAAGGCCGAGGAATCTCAAACGGCGGATTCTGTGGATTTACAGTTCCATCTAGTCTTGTGATTCTAATCGGTCCATAACGGAGATACACAGCGGCAAGATCATATCGGTGGCGATGATAAGGCTGTTCAACCCCTCTCAACCAAGTTACATCCCACGCAAAAACGCGTTCATTTTCAAATAATGTCCGCACGCCCTCTCTCGGATACGCATGAGATAAATCTTCTTGTGCAAAAAGAGACCCACTCAATATTCCCAGGAAATTTAATATCAAAAGAGTCAATTTAATCTTTTTTAGCAACATAATGGGCTTCCTCTCGTTATGTAACAGGACTCTCGAGTAACGTTAATGTGCCGACATCTGCATCGAGCTCGGCTCTAATTCCTATGGGTACTATTGTCTGATCTGATGTGTGGCCTATCATTAACCCTCTCAGAACAGGCACACCTAATCCTTGGCATCTCAGACGGATGACCTCCTCAACACTGAAGGTATTTCGGGTGTAATCCGTGTCCGTGAACTTACCAAAAACTATACCATTTACTTGTTCGAGCTTTCCGGCAAGCCAGAGGTGAGTAAGCATCCTATCTATGCTATAGGCGGGCTCAGACACATCCTCCAGAAACAATATCGAACCTTCGAAATCTGGCTCAAACTCGGTTCCAAGCAACGTAACGAGCAGAGATAAATTACCGCCTATTAACCGACCCTCGGCAACTCCTGGGTTAATTGTTGTTAATCTGTTATCTCTATCGATCTGCCCAGGTTTGATTTCAAATTCAGGTGGCGAACCTATTTCAACCGAATCTGATGGAGCCCCAATTACTTTTTGATATTCCCGATACGTATAGTCTGTAAAATTTTCAAATGCCATTGGCCCATGAAATGTAACTAAGCCAGTCTTAACATGTATCGCATTCAACAGAGCGGTAATGTCACTATAGCCCATAAAAATTTTTGGATTCTGCGAAACAGCATCGTAGTCCAAGAGAGGAAGTATTCTTGGGGTCCCATATCCACCACGTGTACAAAATATAGCATCGACCTCAGGGTCAGTAAAAAATGAATTAAGATCGGCAGCTCGCTGGTCGTCACTCCCCGCTAGATATTGAGCCCGAGCGAACAAATTTGGTGCAGCTTTTACCTTCAAACCCAGCGAGCGAACAAATTCCATCGACGCTAGTATGGACTCATCTTCAGCAGCATTACTCGCCGGCGACACAAGCCCTACTGTCATACCTGATGCGAGATGTTTTGGCTTCAGAATTAGACTTGTTTGCGCTTGCAAAGATGGCGCATACCCAGATATGCCGAGGTAGGCAGTGTAGGCAAAAAAATTTCTCCGAGAAAACCTCATAATAAAACCTCTAAAACGCCCCTACCAGAATAAAGTTAACATAACTTTTCACAAAACTAGATACAAAGAGAAAAGTTTTTATTATGAATGTAGCTACTGCAGGCTTATTTGCGATACGATAAAAATATTGCTCAGATAAATGAATATCGCAAGTGAAATAGTTCTTAAATCGCAACAGTCAGTTTCATTGCAAACGCGTTGGCATTGTCCTTCCAGTTGGAGAAACCGCCTCTAAGAACAAATTGCAAATATAGGATCCTAGCGAATCCAAAATAAAAATAAGAAAGGAGTAATTAGAAAATGGTGATCGAATACATATCTTCACTAATTGGCTGGGTCCTCTGGGGCTGGGTCTGTTTTATGGGATTTGGGGTGATTATCAAAATGATCGGTTCCGGATTTAAAGCAACTGATTCGACGAGCATGTTCGCGGTTTGCGGAATCTTTGGATTACTCCTGATTCAAACTTTGGGCATACAGGTACCCTTTAGAGTGCTCTTTGGCCTATGATGCCAGAGTATCTGCAATAAAGTTCCCTAATCCCTTATTAAAGTCCGACCCTAAGTACTCAATCATGCAACTGCATTAATTTAATACCTAAGTACGAGTATCCTCGGACAAATTTTATCCAAATCGACAGCTCAACTTAAATATAAAAACAAGCTAGTTAAATTCTAAGAGAATACTAAAAGTAATGACTGACACCAAGCCGATCTATATCTCTCATGCAGGCCCCTCCTTACTGGAAACACCCCTCTTGAATAAGGGCTCAGCATTCTCTGAGGGTGAGCGTCTGGCATTTAATCTCATCGGACTCTTACCTCCAAGGTATGAAAACATTGAAGATCAAGTAAAACGAGCTTATATGCAGTTCAAGAGCTTTGATGAGCCAATTAATCAGCACATCTACTTGCGAGCAGTGCAGGACAATAACGAAACCCTCTTCTATGGGCTTCTGAAAGAACATCTTGTCGAGATGCTACCGATTATCTACACGCCCACGGTTGGCGAGGCCTGCGAGCACTTTTCTGATATCTATCGTAGCGCCAGGGGCATAATTGTATCCTATGAAGAGCGGCAATTTATAGATGAGATGCTTCGAAGTGTTACAAAAAATAAAGTGAAGGTCATCGTAGTAACAGACGGAGAGCGTGTTTTAGGACTTGGCGATCAGGGCATTGGAGGTATGGGTATCGCTATTGGGAAATTAGCTATTTATACCGCGTGCGGTGGCATCAGCCCCGCATATACGCTTCCAGTAGCTCTTGATGTAGGCACCAATAATGAGACTTTATTAGATGACCCTCATTACATGGGCACACGCCATCCACGGATAAAACAATCCGAATATGACGCGTTCGTTGATCAATTTATCGACGCAGCACAGAGGCGTTGGCCTGGAGTAATGATTCAGTTTGAAGATTTTGCTCAACCAAATGCCATGCCGATACTAAAGCGCCATCGCAATCAAGTTTGTTGCTTTAACGATGACATCCAGGGAACGGCAACAGTGACACTCGGGACCCTTCTGTCTGCTTGCCAAAAAAAAGGCGAGGAGCTAAAGCAGCAGACCGTAATCTTTGTGGGCTCTGGCTCAGCAGGTTGCGGTATCGCGGAACAAATTATCAAAGCGATGGTTGCTCAGGGTTTAACGGATGCTGAGGGCCGAGCTAGGGTTTTTATGGTAGACCGCTCAGGCCTCCTCACTGATGGGATGGACGATTTGCGAGATTTTATGAAAAATCTTGCTCAACCCTTATCTCTGATAAACAAATGGAATCTTGCCCCGAATAATAACCACCCAAGCTTGATGGATGTAATCAAGAATACCAAAGCGACTATTTTAATTGGCGTCTCGGGCAAACCAGGCTTATTTACTGAGGACATTGTTCGCGAAATGGTGAAGGCCTGTTCTCGACCCATCATTTTACCTCTCAGCAATCCGTCCCAACATGCTGAAGCCCATCCGCACGACGTCCTAGAATGGACTAATGGGAAAGCCATTGTTGCCACCGGCAGTCCATTTAAACCGGCTAAGTACGACGGCGAAACTTTTGAGATATCACAATGCAACAACAGCTACGTGTTCCCCGGTGTAGGCTTAGGTGTTATTTCTTGCAATGCAAAGTTAATCAGTGACGAGATGTTAATGGCGGCCAGTAGGACTCTCGCTGATCTATCTTTGAATTCACAGGGAAAGACAAATGCCATCTTGCCACCTCTTACATCCTTAACGGAAATCAGTCGCAAGATTGCATCAGTGGTAGCGAAGACCGCAATAAAACAGGAGCTGGCGCGAGAAATGACCGATAACGAACTACACACTGCTATCGAGCATAATTTCTGGACGCCAGCCTACAGAGAGTATCACAGGATTGCCTAGCACATAGACAATGTAACTAAGATACAGATACCTTGTTAATCAGATGATGACGCTGTTATGTAGGTCATAAAAGAATTTTCGCAAGTATAGACAGACTGATACAGGGCAGCAAAAGAAGCACCGTCTGCAGTACCAGTAAACCAGTCAATAGCCTTCCCAAAATCGACTGCAGATGGTGATATTCCTATCCAGTTAACCGAATTGGTTTTTATTGGAACTTGCTGAAATCCAACATGAGCGACATAGCTGTCCGCGATACCGGCCTTCTTTGTCAAATCCGAAAAAACTTGGACCATATTATTGACGTCCTCCATCGTTTTTCCGTCATTTAACGTGCACTCAAAGGTTTCAACGATTGGCCCGGCAAAGCTATAAGACACAATGAACATTGAGACAAACATTCCTAATAATTTTTTCATCAAGAACTCCACAGGTTAAGGCAATTAATCAAACTTCTCCGAGAGAATAACCGCAACAAACAGAAATTAAAACCTCTATTACATTTGGTTGAATATTTTTAAAAGCTCAATAGAATATCGATGATCAATGAAGTCTAAAAAAAACAAAAGGACGCGAAATGTTGAAAACCAAACTTGAACTTTACCTTTCTCCTGTTGCAACGTGGTTTGCTACATTTACATTTTTACTCGCTTTTTCCTGCTCTTATGCCCAGCAGCCTCCCCCACCATCCGGCGCCTATGATGGATCTCCATATCTGGGGCAAGTAAGAAACACTTATCTGTACTCTGGTATTTGGGAGCGGTCGAACCTTTCGAAGCGGGATCGCAGCATGATTACAGTCGCAGTTAATCAAGCTTTATATGCAACGAACGAACTTCGCCTTCATATGGGTCGCGCTTTAGATAACGGGATTACTCAAACAGAGTTATCAGAGATCATAGCCCACGTTCTCTGGTACTCGGGGTTCCCAACTGGTGTCAATGCTGCAAGGGTTGCGGCTGAAGTTTTTGCTGAGCGCAACCTTCCTGCCATACCACCCGAAGCTTCACCTCGCCAAACGCATAAAGAATCTGAGTTTGAGTTCCCAGATGCATTCCCGCAAACACCTTACCTCAGAGATTTACTGAACCAGGTTGTCTATGCGGAAACTTGGAAGCGAACCGAATTATCTCCTCGGGATAGAAGTATGATTACTGTAGCTGTTGGCACCGCATTATATGCCTCTAGCGAAGTGCGCTACCACGTCGGCAGAGCGCTGGATAACGGCGTAACGCAGGATGAAATCTCAGAGATAATTACTCATGTTACTTTCTATTCTGGCTTCCCCACTGGAGTAAACGCGTCAAGAATAGCGGCAGCAGTTTTTTCAGGCAGAGGACTCCCCCTTCCAGCTGGCCGTTTTCCCGGTGCTCCCTACCTAGAAGAGTTAATCGACGGTTTAGTTCTCGGTGAAACTTGGACTCGCGATCAATTATCTCTCCGAGACCGAAGTCTAGCGACCATCGCTGTAACATTAGCCGGCTATCAGTCAGACCAATTGCGAGCGCACCTCTCGCGTGGCTTAGATAACGGCGTAACTACGCAAGAGATATCAGAACTGATTGCTCATGTAACCCTTTATTCAGGATTTCCCACCGGAGTGAACGCATCCAAGTTGTTCGTCGAAATATTACAAAAACGTGGTATGCCGCTTCCTAAGTAATTCAGTCGGGTAAAAGAGGTATGTAGACTACAAAAGGATAAGCTATGTGTCAGCAAACAAAACAGCGAATAATGTTGGTATACATGCAATACGCATCTATACTAATTGTTTTAGCCGGCATATTTACTGCTTCTATAGCAAATTCTGCTGAACGCTCTGAACTTTTTCATAGCAGAACAGGCTTATTTGAGGCCTGGATGGAAAACCTAACGCGCACATTCGATCTGCCTGGGGTCTCCGTCGGCGTAGTTCATGGTCAAGAATTGGTATACGCAAAGACCTTTGGCTATAGCGACATTAGAAAAAAGGTGCGCGCAACTGACCAAACTCTTTACTCGGTCGCTTCGCTCTCCAAACTTTTTACGGCTATTGGCCTCATGCAGCTCATTAAAGAAAGACAGATCGAACTCGATGATGCAGCGGTGCAATACATCCCAGAATTATTCCAACTGCAGTCGAGCAAAACAGATATTGAATTAATCACCATTCGATCGATTTTGCGTCATACAACCGGGCTCCCTATCAATAACAACTACCTCTTGACATCTGCTTCCCCTGTTATAAAAGATTTGACTCAAATTTTAGAGGGTCTCAGCGAACAAAAATTAATACACCCACCCAACAGCCGCTTTCATTACTCAAATCTTGCGATGAGCCTTGGTGGGATAATTATCGCAAGAGTTGCCCAGAAAGATTACTCCCAGTATATCAAGGACACCATTTTCACCCCTTTACGTATGAATGCATCTTCTTTTGATATTCCACTCAGAAATGGAGCGGCGATCGGCTACTCACGAAACACAGCGAATGGCAGGAACAATACTAGTAGATGGGATATGGGAAAAGCGATAGGGATACCAGCCGCAGGATTGAAAACTAATATTCAGGATCTTTCACGCTTCGTGGCTTGGCACTTTGCAACACTCACTGGGGACCCGACCGAGATATTAGATCGCGATACCTTGGAGTATATGCAGCAAATACATTGGGCACAGCTCTCTATTGTATTGCCGAAATTAATCCAATCCGGCATCACTCAGCTCTCAGATGCCTTTGATATCGGAGGTAACGGATTAGGGTATTCTCGGACCGGGAAATTCGTCCGTCACAGCGGCGGAATTGATGGGTTTAGCGCTGAGCTTTTAATGGATAATGAAAACCAAATTGGCGTCATTGTCCTAGCTAACAGCAGTGATGCACCCGTGAATTGGGATGCTAGCCCAAGCATTTCGCGAAACCTCTTTGAAATTATTGGGACTTCACTTTTAAAGAATTTAGACTCGGCGACTGAAGACTATAAAGAATACCAGAAAATTTTTACCGACCATCATTACTTCAATTATTACGCAATGGCGTTGAATGGGCGTTTATCCTTGATCGATCTAAATTCAGATTTTCCATTGCGTTCACCGATAACATTAAGTCCACTCCCGGAAGATGATGCCTATTTCGCACCCGATCATAAAGCCTTCTATGCAGAAGAATTCTTTGTGCGATTCAGACGTAATGACCAACAAAAAGTTACATCACTCGTATTGGCAAGCAATATACTTAATGCTACGAAATAGATCCCCACTTAAAATTATTCAGGAACCAACCAGAGAATATGCAAAAGCCGGTAATTTAGACAACGTGAGGGAGTATCGTTCTTAGGTTGATAGTTATAATAGGTTAACCCACTTACTAAAGGTGAATTTGAATTGAATATACTGCTTGCCTTTATTTTAGTTGTCAGCCTTTTCGCAATGAGCTCTCATGCAGCCCCACCGTTTTCCGGAACAGTATGGGTTGATAGTGATATTATTACACCGTCAGACCCCTCTTCTTTTATAACAATTACTCCTATTTCTTCTGAGTCAAGACCGATTTTCGACCGTCGAGCAAACAACGGTTCGGGAGGGTGGCTAACCTTAAACCCGACTATGTTCTCTGCTTTTTATCTCGATGGTAATGCAATTGAGATTCAAGTTAATCCGGAATTTGATTTTGATGAGGCGGCAAGCAAGGCAGAATTTTACGGGAGGGCGATTGGCCAACTACCTAAATTATTAAGAACCGACGTAAAAACTGTTTGGATACACAAAGGAGATGAAGCCTTTGGTGGGGGCAATGATAACCTTTTAATCCACACCGACAGTACGGGTTATCATGGCGAAGCGCTTGAGGAAACTTTATTTCATGAAGCGTGCCATACATCATTAGATTCCCGAGTTTATGGTAATGCATGGTCTAATGCTCAAAATCTAGACAATGAATTTATTTCTATTTACGCCAAAAATTACCCGGAAAGAGAGGATGTTGCGGAAAGTTGCGCGCTTTATTATGCAGTTAAATTTAGACCCGATCGTCTTACCCAGAGCCTTGTATCCCTTGTGAACGAAACGATTCAGAATAGAATTCTTGTATTTGATTCTTTTGACATGAAACCTGTTTCAAAAGCTGACGTCCCTGCAAGTTACGAAGCTTCCTCAGGACAATTAATTCTCCCTGCTGTCAAAGCAGCAGGCAAGAACTACGAATTAATTCTAGAGTTGACTGACCCAGGAAGTTTAGTTTTTTCTCTTCAATCAGCCATAGAAACAGAATCGTCAAACTATGTTGACACAGCTATATATAGCGACGGCCTGCTGTCAGTACCTCTATTTCTCATCAAGAGTGATACCTTTTCAATTACCTTGGAATTGATCACGTCTCAAGAAGGCGCGATTGACTTTAAATACCTTACACATGTTAAAAAAGAGCTGATTGCTAATTAAAACCTGGCGTTTAAAACCTTCAGCATCCTATCATCAATAGCAAGGCCGGATGATTTTGAGGGTGATATAGATGGAGGTATACATATTTTCACCATCTCACAGGCAGTCGTTCATGCTTAACGCCAGCTCCTGAACGAATTAATCTTTTCCTTTGACCTGATTACGACCGCACTTCTCGCACCCCATAATTTGGCAAATCCCATAATTATCAGCTTCAGCTAGATCCCTTTTCCCCGCCAAGTACATTCGACAATGCGAGACAGGCCCTCTCGAATATGAAAAAGCTAATGTACTTTGAATGTTATTAGTAATGATTATCATTGGCGTTTAGGTCCGAATGTAGATAAAATTTGCTCCCATTATAATTACTCGAACTAACTTAATAATAGTGCTGCCATGATAATTGCTGTGTCTCTCCTTTGGCTTGCTGCCTTAACCGCTTACTGTTCCTCTAAGCAGCAATTGTTACTTAAACGCCCCCTCTCTAAGTTATCGGGCTGGGGGGGGTTTGTAATCTTATTTTTTACTGCATGGCTGTTTCTATTAGGCAGCTACTCCTCGCTGTCAGCATTTCTGTTGGCTTTAAGTTATGTAATGGCAGCATGGCTCGCTACGATTTTTATTCTGGGACATTTCCAATTGAGCCTCTGGCAGTTTGGTTCGGCTGGCGGCGCCCTATCGATAGCTATTTTCTATATGGGCCTTTTTTAATGTGGGCCAAGAGTTTCGCTGGAGTATTAGGAGGACTACTGATCTCAATATCAGTGATGGCAACATTCTACTATACCCTACCACTCACTGCGGACGCCCGAATCATGATCGGATTGATATTGGGCTGGATCGTTTGGGCCGCTGTTATGGTGTGGAGCTATGCCAGTGATTGCGGAAAACAGGCTTGGGTGCGGGTGGGCGGACTTTTTTTGGTGACAGCAGGCCTCAATGCGATGCTTGTTTTTTTGGTTAGTCCTTAATAACTGGCTTGTAATTCGGAGAGAACTTCATGGACAAAGATTTCATCAAAAGAAATACTGAAGCACATGGTTGGCTTGGATTAATAATATCCTCAATGCTTTTTGTTGTCTTTTTCACGGGGTCAATCAGTTTCTTTCGCCACGACATCGAGCTTTGGGCTATTCAGGGGCATTTCCAATTTGATGGCTATAACCCAGCGGAATATTTGAGCGTGAGCGAAGTGTTCGAAATGACACTGTCAGGCCGATCGTACGACCCTCGAGAACCTCAGATTGTATATCCTCCTACGCGGAAAGAACCCTACTATCGAGCATACGTTAATCTCGATGAAGAAAAGGTGAGTAAAGAAAGTGAATATTTACTCATTGACCCGCGCAGTGGGCAAATTATGGGTAGCCTTGATAACTTTTTCTTGGCGGATTTTTTGTATCGATTACATTACAGTTTGAATCTGCCTCTAGGCAACTATCTAATTGGTTTTGTGACTCTAGCTTTTCTCTATACCATTTTTTCGGGTGTACTAATTCACGCTAAAGACATGGTAAGAGGGTTCTTCCGTTATCGCCCTAAGGGCAGACTACGCAGTCAGCTTCTCGATATACACAATGTCATAGGCGTAATTTCCCTGCCATATACCCTCATGCTAGCGATTACAGGTTTAATATTTAATTTAGTCATTATCTATCAGGTTGCCTTCGCCTTCATTTTGTATCAGGGTGACGTTGATGCATTGCTCTCAGATGCGGGAATATTTTCATCGGCCTCTGAATGGTCGAATGAGCCTTGGGAATCCCCACCGATCGATGACCTTTATCAACAACAACTGCAAAAATGGGGCACTGTCCCTGCCCAAGCTAGGATTACAAACTACGGTGACAGCGGCGCTACTTTTGAAATCTTTGGAGATACTGCAGAGGGTTTAGGTGGACGCTACAGTATTTCCTACAATTTGAGTGATCAGAGCATAAACTATAGTGAACCAAGCAATACGCCTAATATTGTCACTGAAGGTATTGGTGTAGTCAGCTCACTTCACTTTGGTAATTTTGCTGGTTTTGATCTTCGGGCCATATATTTCTTACTCGGCATCGCAGTTTGCGCACTGATTGTTACTGGAAATTTGCTTTGGGTTTCACAGCGCGAAGGAAAAATGAGCAGCGCAAAGCTAGTTTTTATTGATCGCTTTACACTAGCCAGCACCGCTGGGTTAGCCGTCGCCACTGCCATCTCTTTTTTAGCTGAGAGAATTCTTCCAGTCAGCATGGCTAACAGAGCTGACATGTTAGTGAATTGCTTTGTCGGTAGCCTTTTGTTTGCAACGGTCTATATTTGGTTTGCAAGAAACAGACGAAAGGCGCTGGTTAACTTACTCAGTTGTTTTTCTCTCATTTGCGTTTCAATAGTCTCCGTTGACCTTATATTTTTCAACAAGGCTTTAATGTCGGCAATCGACAGCGGTCAGATAGCCTTATTAGGTGTTGATGCTGCGATCATAATTTCCGCTGGATTGGTTGGATTCTTGACCTGGAGGTTGTATCAGCGTGGTAAAATTCGGTCCGAGCCTGAGCCTGAGCCTGAGCCTGAGAAAAAAGCTACTGTCTTGGAAACACCAGTTTTACCCCCGGTCTCCAGGTAGTTAAATTGCCAATTATGAGATATGAAGCGCAGCCTGATGCAGGCCCAGCGCAAAAAAACCAGAAATCGCAGTTGTGGTTTATTTGGCACAGCTGGTTGGGTGTACTCAGTGGTCTACTTCTTTTTATCGTTTGCTGGGGGGGTACTTTTGCTACTATATCATATGAACTCGATTGGCTATTTAACCCAGATCAGAGGGTCCAAGCCATAGGCGAGATTCGCCGTTTAGAGGATATTTATCAGAGCGTCGCTAACACATTCCCCAATAGCAGTGTTGAGACCGTATATTCACCTCGGTATTCGAATTTTGCTGCTGAATTATCAATACGCAATGAAAAAAACCAATCTAAAAGGGTTTATGTTAATCCGTATACACTTGAAATTACCGGTGTAGCTCCTTTTTTGAATATACAGCGTTACCTTCGGGACTTTCATAGACGTCTTTTTACTGGGAGCTTTGGTTTTTACTTAATTTGCCTGTCGTCAATTCCCTTGATTGGTTCACTGATTACTTCTCTCGTATTTTATAAGCGTTGGTGGCGAAGATTTTTTGAATTCAAGTCGGCTCGTACAGTGAGAACTTTTATTAGCAATCTACATCGGTTAGCCGGCTTGTGGGCGTTGTGGTTTGTTTTAATCATTTCACTCACAGGCGCCTGGTATCTTTTCGAGAGAGTCCGCTCCCTTCATATCGATAACATCTTTGCGTACTCAGATGTTGCGACGGCGGGGGCGGTTGTACCGATCCCGCCCAGAGAATATAGCGGACTCAATACTCTCCCCTTTAACGAGCTCTTAGCAGTCGTCCGTGAAGCTCGCCCAGACATCGAAATCGCTTATGTATCATTAAATCGCGGTGGGTATTTTTATATTGTAGGGCAAACGAACAATCTCCTAGTACGTAATCGAGCAAATAAAATTTACCTGAACCCTGAGTCAGGAGAGATTGTATATAATCAATACGGGGAGGATCTCAGTGCATATTGGTATTGGTCAAATATGGCTGACCCGCTGCACTTTGGCAATTTTGCCGGCCTGACAAGCAAATTTATCTGGTTTGTTTTTGGTTTGATTCTGTCATTCTTATCGTTATCCGGGGTTTTTCTCTTTGCGAAACGTCTTAGTCGGAGTCATAAGCTTAAGACCAAAGCTTTTTGCACAGTTGCTGCCCTACTATCATTGAGTTCTTGGTTTATATTGAACTCGCCAGAACCGTTTTTGGCGGCATCGGCTAAAGAATTTTACCTAGCCCAGCAACTGCCAAGCGGAACTAAATTGTTTCTCTATTCTTGGCTCATAGTTACTAGTATCATCTGCGCCTCGTGGATTATCTTAGTTTTCGTTAATTACAGACAATCCGAAACTCTAAAGCGTTAGTATTAAAGCGGCGGGTACTCTCAATCGATAGAAGTACGTAGTTCTTGCGCAAAATTTAGAGTGGTTGTAGATAGTTATAGCAGGTTAGCCCAATTACCATAATGTTAGCACTATGAGATTAACATTATGGTTTACTGTAAAAATTTTACCTTTTTATTCTTATCAGAATAGGCAGTCAAATTTGGCGATCAGGAGCTAGCTCAGAAGATCAATTGTACTGTTTTGCCGTCAACATCAGTCAGGGTAGAACGAATCGCCGGCAATATTGTCGCGTCAGGCGCGGGCAATTCGTCATTCCACTTGGCGTACTCGGCCTCTAGTCGCTCTACGATGTGGGGGTACTGCGAGGCCACATTTTTTGACTCTTGCGCGTCATTCCGTAAATCGTAGAGCAGGGTGATCAGACCCAGCGGCGTGCCCGTCGCCCAACCGCCCATCGGTGGATCAAGTCTACCGGTATCGTTCAGATCAGCTTCAGTAAAATCCGTTAGCTTGTATTTGATCAGTTTCCATCGTTGATCCCTGATTGCCTGAGTAGGTCCGGCGCGCCAGAACAAGAACTCATGGGGATCGTCGCTTCGTTCCCCCTTTATAAATGGGATAAGATTCACACTGTCTTCGGTTTCGACCCTGTCACCTGCGGCTGCGGTAAATGTGCTCATCAGGTCGAGGGAAATAACCGGCTTGTTATAGAGTTTTTTCCCGGGCAATTCGTTGGGCCAACTCAATAAAAATGGAATGCGTATACCTCCCTCCTGGTGGTACCGCTTGAAGCCAGTGAAATTCAGATTGGAGCAGGCATCATCAATATAACCGGCGCAGCCGTTGTCACTGAGGAAGGCGATGAGCGTGTTTTCATACTGGCCGATCTCTTTCAGTGTCTCGACCACTTCTCCGACACTGTCGTCAAGTGACGAAACCATGGCGGAATACACTCGCGTGGCCATGTCCTGCACATGGCCATAACGATCGAGATAAGGTTTGGTAGCTTGTAATGGTGTGTGCGGAGTCGTATGACTGAGGTAAAGGAAGAAGGGCTCATCTGCATGGCGATCGATAAAAGAGACGGCTTCTTCGGTAAAGACATCGGTAAGGTATTCATCGACCTGAACTCTCTCCCGCCCCCGATAGACTGCGTTAACGGCCGATCGATTTACCGGCACCCCGCGGGTCCCTGCATAGGCACCACCCTCAGGCAGAGTCTCGAAAAACTGAGAACCTCCCGCCAACACTCCGAAGTACTCATCGAAGCCGCGGCTCATTGGATGATATTGTTCCTGTTGCCCAAGGTGCCACTTGCCAATCATGCCTGTGGCGTAACCACGCTCGCCCAGTTCATCGGCTATCGTTGCTTGATCTAGTGAAAGCCCTTTTTCCGTGTCGCGGCCAGCTGGATTAAATTCCCAGCCATGCCGTTGCTGGTAGCGGCCAGTTAAGAGTCCGGCTCGAGACGGACTGCAGACGGGATGAGACACGTAACCCTGGGTAAACCGGACACCATCGGCAGCAAGCGCATCTATATTCGGCGTATCGATAATTGTACTACCGTAGACACCTGTATCCCCGATTCCAAGGTCATCGGCAAAAATGAATACGATATTGGGTTGGCGAGAAGCGGAGTCGACCTGAGCATTGATCACCACAGGTAACATGATTATGAGACTGACAAGACGGAATGCGAGGGAAATTTTCATCTATTTTTCTAGAATCGCCTTTAATAAATTTGGGTCCGTACTATTATAATTAACGAAAGCGCCGCTTCCGGAGAACAGAATAGTATCTATAGAGATGCAATGGAACCTATTTTAAACAGGTGGGAGATGCCTGGTAGTGGGTCCATGATAGTTCGAACTTCAGACCGACGGATTGTGACACCTTAACTTACTAATTCTTCAAACTCACCACAACCGCTTGCGATAGTTAAGCTAGTGAATAACAGATTTTTTAGGTCGTCAATTGTCCGTTTTTGTGTCGAGTTGGCTGGCAGTACCCATAAGGGTCCAACAGAATATCCCACCCTCTAGGTAGGCCTTACTTTACAATCCAGAAGTTACACAGACAAGCAAATATTTTGGCTGTAGGGGTGGTGTTGAGATAGCTCGGGGTAGTGTTGCCTGATCTGATAATTAGATCTAATGCGCGGGAATGAACAGATATTAGCAAATATAGGTGTGCCCCGGAGAAGACTCTAAAATATCTAAATAAACTATATAATTCATATACTTAAATATGTTTATTTTAATTATAAAGTATCTACGCATCATCCTACGTACCATAAACCTCAAAGTTTGACCTAAACAGACTCCCACCAAAACTATACAGTCCCTGCCCCTTATACCAAGGGTGGATAACTTTTTAGGGGTGGGGAGGGTCTGGCTCTGCGGTTAATAGTTATAGTAGGCTAGCCCACTTATTAAAGGTAAATTTAAAAAAATTCATCGCCATGGGAATTCAAATGAGAACACTTTTCTTCTTTTTCTTGATAAACGTAGTGCCAATCTCGGTAATAGCACAAGAAGCAAAAGCATTGTGTGGACCAAGCGTCTTACTGCCAGATGAGCTGTCTAAAAACGTAGCTGTTGATTCTCGGTGTTTTGAGCTTCGGTTTTATACCGCAGAGCCCTCTGTTGCTGGGAGAGGTGGAGTGGACGATTTACATCAACGCTTTAGGGAAAAACAGACTTCTCTTCTTGAAAAACATGGGGCTGAGCTAATAGCGTTTTGGCAGAGGTTAGACAATCCAAATACCATTGTTTGGTTATTAGCTTTCAAAGATGGCAAGCAAAGAGATGAAGTATTCGCCAGTTTTCGATCTGATCCTGAGTGGCTTATGTTACGGGAAAAATATAATGTTCCAGTCAAAAGAGAACTTTTTTTTATGAATGCGACTGATTACTCGGCTCTTCGGTAGATGCCCTTTCAACCTGCAAAGTGAAACACCGTTAATCATTTGCTAACCATATATACTTGTTCGGCCTAAATAGACCCTTCCAAAAACCATTCGAGCCCCACGTGTATATATAACAAGTGGCCCTGATTTTTAGCGGTGGGGAGGGTCTGGCTCTGCGGTTAATAGTTATAGTAGGCTAACCCACTTACAAAAGATAAATTTGAAAGAAGAGGTAGGTAATGAAAATAGATAAAAAATTATTTAGAGCTGGCCCATATTCAGATTTCTTCTCTCAAGGTGTTCAGGTTGGAAATATCCTGACTCTTGCTGGACAACTTGGAGATGACGCAGAGGGAAAAATTCCGGAAAGCATTAGAGAACAGATGGAGAATTGCTACAAAAATATACAAAATGTGCTGAATGAATTTGGAGCATCCTTAGAAAACATAATCGATGAAACTTGGTTCGTCACGGATGTTAATGAATGCATGGCAAATGTTGACGAAATATTTTCAGCGCGAGAAAAAATATATGGATGCAAACCTGAAGTTTCTCAAACTTTAGTTGGCACTACCTCGTTAGTCTTGCCAGATTGCAAAATAGAAATCAAATGTATTGCTTCTCTTTAGTCAGCTTTTACAAATAAATAAAAAAACGGACGGAAATCAGAATGTTTTATTTAGTTATTTTAATGGTTTTCCTACCAAGAATATTAATAGCACAAACCTTGGACTCAGACGGAGACGGTACTCCCGATGTAAGCGACGTATACCCTTTTAACCCTTTCAAGGATACCGACGATTGGGGTCAAAAGGTTGACAGTTACCCCGAAGCTTTTACTTCTGCAGATATCTCAAAACTTAATAGAGACGGTTTAGTAGAGAACATTAACCTTGCTGCAAATTATTTCGGAAGGTATGAGTGGGAGTGGTGGGCAGTGGGTCAAGACATTGATGCAATGCTTGGACTAGCCGACGCTTGGTGTGACCGAAGAATCGAACGAGGACAACTTTTTTATTTTGAGGGTGAACGAACAAACTTAGATCGGCTTAAATCAATCTGTTTAACTCAAACTGCACACCCTCATGCTAGTCTGAAATGGAAAAATGATTTATCAAATGGCACATACTTCACCAGCGACCTGAGTACTTATCAAGGGTGGATGGAACAGTATCGGAAAATTAGTCTTAATCCGCCGAGTGGTTCTGCAAACGCTGGCATGAGACGAAATTCAGGCTATACAGCGACCCAAGCTTCTTGGCCCTTTCAGTTCGACCCAGCCACTAACAGAGGTGATGGTTATGATATTAAAGAGTACGAAAATGCCGTCCTTGCCTTTCATGAGTACTACCACGTTGTACAGGCGCAGCACGTGTTCTCGAAAAGGGAAATAGTAGATGAAACAAACAATACAGTGAGGCCAGAGTATGGACCGACGGCTTTTTCCGAGGGATCTGCAAATTACATAAGTGAATTTACAATAAGAAAACTATCACAATATGGTATTTATCAAGGCTCAGCTATAGATTTCCCTTTAAAAGAATTAATGCGGGGACAAATGAATGACATCCAGAGCATGCTCCCAAATTGCCCTAATTTTAGAATTGAAAAATTAAATTATGGTAACGTATGTGATCCATATACTTTTGGAATGTGGGCTACAGCTTACCTCACTGAAAAAGTCGGTAACATCGATGCTTTTCATGAAGTATTCTGGCCAAAGATAAACGCACTTACATATGTAGGTGCGTTTGAAGACACTTTCGGCTTAACTTACGATCAATTTAACAGTGAATTCCATGCGTTTTTAAGGTTACCGATTGAAGAGCAATTATCGATAATTCCAAATATAAATTTCGTTACTGAAACATCAATAAAAAGAAGTGCAGCAGTTTTCTCTGACAACACCCTTTCGATACCCTCAGTAATCATAGAAGATAAGGGTTATGTGCTGGATCTTAAGCTGATTGAAAACACTGCTTCTGGGGTCGTTTTTCAGTTTTTATCTGCCGACAGCATCGAAATGCCCACCCTGCCTGACGTACCTAGCTCTATATATTATAGCAAAGTTGGGTTGCTCGATATTCCCGATGTACAGATCGGTTCAGAGTCCTATTCGATCTCATTACAGTTAAATAATCTGTCTGACTTAAAATTTAAGTTACTTTCAGCGACAAAGAATGAGCAGTAATTGCGAAGAAGATTTCATACCTTGCCCACTTACCAAAGGTAAATTAAAAAAAGGAAGTTAGTTAATGCAAAGAATTAAG